>JARGNI010000008.1:0-91424 GCA_029213195.1 Verrucomicrobiales bacterium | reverse complement strand
GAGTCCGAGTCCGAGTCCGAGTCCGAGTCCGAGTCCGAGTCCGAGTCCGAGTCCGAGTCCGCTGATCCTGATCCTGATCCTGATCCTGATCCTGATCCTGATCCTGATCCTGATCCTGATCCTGACGAGCAAGAGCAAGACGAGTCGGAAAATCTCCCCACCCCAGAATCATGAGCCTCGAAGATCACCGCCAGAAGATCGATGCGATCGACACCGATATCATCCGCCTCCTCAACGAGCGCGCCGATATCGTTCACGAGATTGGAATGATCAAGAAGGAGAATGGGCTGGAGATTTACGCTCCGGAAAGGGAAGAAAAACTCCTCCGTAGCCTCGTTGCCAAAGGCGAAGGAGGGCGGCTGCCCGAAGAGTCGATCCGGGCCATCTATCGCGAGGTCATGTCGGCGGCGCTCGCCCTTGAGGAAGATCTCAAGATCGCCTATCTCGGACCTGCCGGCACCTGGACCCATCAGGCCGCGATTGGGAAATTTGGTCACAGCGTCAAGTACCTCCCCCAACCCAGCTTCGCCGATGTATTCGATCAGGTCGAAAGACGAATTGCCGACTATGGGGTCGTTCCGATCGAGAATTCCACGGAAGGCGCTGTCACCCACACTCTCGATCTTTTCGCGGATTCTCCCCTGAAAATCTACGGGCAGGTCATGATGCCGATCGAGAACAACCTCATGGCCAACTGCGAGCGAGACGAGATCGAGCACATCTACAGTCATCCCCAGATCATTGCTCAGTGTCGTGCCTGGCTCGGGGCTAATTTTCACCAGATCCAACCCGTCGAAAAATCGAGTTCCGCCGTTGCCGCCGAGGTCGCAGCCAGCGAACCCAACTCCGCGGTACTCGGAGGCTCCCTCCTCGCCGAGATGTATGGCCTCAAGATCCTCGAGCAATCGATCCAGGACATTGCCCACAACACGACTCGGTTTCTCGTCATCAGTCCCAAGACCTGTCCGCCCACGGGGAACGACCGTTCCTCGGTCATGTTCTCGGTTCGTGACGAGCCGGGCTCCCTTCACAAGGCACTCGAACCCTTCGAAAAGTTCTCGATCAATATGTCCAAGATCGAAAGCCGCCCCTCGAAACGGAGAGCGTGGGAATACTATTTCTTCGTCGACCTGGCCGGTCATTGTGAGGACGAAGACTTTGCCCAGGTCATTCAGCAACTGGAAAAACACTGCTCTTTCGTGAAGGTGCTGGGAAGCTATCCGGCCTGATCGATTTCCACCCTGTCTTCCGAGTCCACCCGGGGTTTCTCGCCTCTTCGCATGAGGTGAACAATTGATCGAAAAAGGCGGATCTATCGCTGAGGGCTCGATCGCCGGATTCCGAGGACTACAGACGAAAATCGAGCGGCTCGCGAACCCGAAGCCAATCGGCAGGGATCGCTTCCTCTCCCCGGTACGCAGCGACGATGGCTCCAACGATGGCCGCATTGGTGTCGCAGTCGCCTCCCACTTCGATCGTGGAAAGGATCGCTTCCCGGTAGTCCTCCAGGCAACGGCAGGCACTCCAGAGACAGAATGGGACGGTATCAGGCGCCGAAATCTGGGAGCCGTTCCCCAGCCGACGCGCGGCATCTGCAGCTCCCGCAGTCTCCAACCCCCGAGCAACACCGATCCGGTCTCGAACTTCTCCGGAGGGAGTTCTCACCAAAACCTCATCCCAGATCTTCGTGGAAACGAGTCGAGGAGTTTGGTCCCGCAACTCCGTGGCAACCGCTACCGCGACAGCCACCGCAATCGCTCCGGCAATCCCCTCCGCATGATAATGTGTCACTCGGGCCGACCGTTCCGCCATTTCGACGACCCTCTCGAGGTCCTCAACAAAGTAGCTCCCGATGGGGGCGACCCGCATCGCCGCTCCATTTCCGAAGGACCCACCGCCGAAGGCATTCCTCGACAATGGCTCCCAAGGCTCTCCCTGGGAAATTTCTCGAAGGATCCTTCGAGCCATGCGCCCATATCCTCGATCGGGATCCCTGCGGAAGCGGGAGGCAAAGGCGAGCGCGAGGGAGTCTTCGTCGATCGATTGAGTCAGTTCGAGAACTTTGAAGATGGCGAGGGCCATCTCGGTGTCATCCGTATAGCGAACCGTCCCATCCCGGAAGAGAGAGAAGTCCGCTCGTTCTCTTACTTCTTCATAGCGGTAGTTCAGGGCCTCGCCGATGGCATCGCCCACAGAGAGCCCCTGCAGAGTTTCTCTTGCGAAAGTGAGCTTATTCCTCTGCATCTCGCCGGCCTCGCAATCTCGTCCCAATCAGAAAGAAGAAGATCTACGCGAGAAGATGATCCAGGTAGCCGTAAATAACCACGAGCATCCCCACCCCGGTCCAGACATGAAATTTCAAGGATCGATTCGACGCCTCGTTGACTTCGAGATCCCAAGAAGCCCAGAGAATCCAGGCCATCGAGATTCCGGCAAAGAAATACCCATTCTCGAGAACCGTCCCAACGCGACCTCCCCAGGCGTCCCCCCCGCTCGTTCATACGCCTTGATCATCATCGCCATGATGAGAAATCCTCCTCCCCAGGTCAGCAGCTGCAGGAGACCTACGACGACGATGGGGCCAACAAAAGGAATTCTCATCCGTCGAGACTAGTGATTTTCGGAAGAAAATAAAAGAGCAGGAAAGGCGAAAAAGGAAATTCGAGGGGATTCCCCGGCCTTGACTCGAAGCTCTCTATTTCGCAAGCTTCGCGTCTTGCTCTCATGAAACGTTCCCAATTCCTTCGCACCGCACCCTTTCTTGCCTTGGGCGCGATTCTCCTCGCTCCCACCGACGGAGAGGCAAGACGACGCAGAAGGAACCGAGGAAAAAACAAAAAGAAGAATCAAAAGCGCACCGTCATCCGATTGAAGAAACCGGGGGAGCCTTCTTCCATCAAGAAGAGCAAAGCCGATCTCGAGAAGGAGAGAAACGACGCATTCGACTATCTTCGAAAGAGAAGACTCGAGCCTCGGGATTCCTGAAAGGAAATGGATTGAACCAGGGGTTTCCTTCAAAACGGCTGCCTCTTCTGAGACCCCGATTCGTTTCTGCCACGGCTTACGGGAGGAATGCAATGGGCGAGTTCCTTCAGGATGGAATCTCCTTCTCCAACCATTCCGAAACGTGGTTTTGCAATTCGGGATAGAAAGCCAGGAAGCAGGCGTCGAACTCGCGATCCTTTTTCACGATGTCTTCTTCCGCGCCAATCAGTTTCGCCACTGCGGGGGTCATTCGGCTGACCCTTCGAAAAGTAAGCGCCTGCCCCTCCAGGGTCCCGTAGGCACGCAGCCAATTTTTCATCCTCATCTTTGAAACGAGACTCAGGGTTCTCCGGCTCAAGCCCGTGGAAGCCACCATAGCCATCGTGGCGTAGCCGCGGGAGATCGTGGACTCGAGGGATTCGTCGGAAAATTCCTCCCAGTGTCTCGACAGGTAGTAGTCGAAAGCAATATCGACAATGATGCCTCCGAGTATCTTCCGCTCCTCAGACACGAGACCTCGAGCCTCCGCAACCACCGGATGCTGATCGGTAAACTGATCAATCTCGTTGTGAAGCCGGACTCCCGGCATCATGCGCTCCGCCATCGGCTCGGGCATCTTCCGAACAGGATCGTAGCGCCCCAGGTAGTCGGCCAGAACATTTGCCGTCAGCACATCCGGAGGGCAACCCTGAGATAAATGAAGATGCGCGAGTAGATTCAAAACAGTCGAGTCAAGGGACTCTGGAAACCTGCTCCCAACAAGCAGGAAGAAAACATGTCCCTCTCCAAGAGACTACGACTCACCCGATCAGTCCGGTGAACGAGTGCGCAGAAAGGCAGGACGATTACTCCTCTTCCTCCCGCTGGAGACGAATCACGTATTCGCCTTCGCGCTGAAGATTGAGGCGGTCTCGGGCGATCGACTCCAGGTATTCCTTGTCGGTTTTGAGGAGCCGGTGCTCCTGTCGAAGGCGAGCAACCTGTTCTTCCTTGTCGGCCTGAATCTGGGTAAGACGGGTGGCCTCGGCTTTCAACTCGGCCTGTCGATCCAACTCTGGGCCAAAGATCTTGAGGACCGCGAGAAGAAGGAGGAGATAGATGACCACCTCCATTCCCCGCGACATGCGTTGCCAGAATAATAAGCGCGGCTTCCCTTCCTCTCCCTTGATGTGGAGAGGAAGTTCGGGGCGGTCTTGAAATTCCGGGTCACGCATGATGGTTGGGTGCCCCTGGAGCGGGGCGGGCTTGCTAGACGCGCATTTTGCCGCCGTAGATCGCATCTTCTCCCAGCTCTTCCTCGATGCGGAGAAGCTGGTTGTACTTGGCGATCCGGTCGGAACGGCTTAGCGATCCTGTTTTGATTTGTCCGGCGTTGGTCGCTACGGCGATGTCAGCAATCGTGCTGTCCTCCGTTTCACCTGAACGGTGACTGATCACGCTGGTGTAGCGGTTCTCCTTGGCCAGTTCAACGGCGTCGAAAGTTTCCGTGAGCGAACCAATCTGGTTCACCTTCACGAGGATGGAATTGGCCACTCCGAGGTCGATTCCCTTCTGGAGGAAGTCGGTGTTGGTCACGAAAAGATCGTCTCCGACGAGCTGAGTCTTCTCACCCATTTTCTCGGTGATGACTTTCCAACCGTCCCAGTCGTTCTCGTCACAACCATCCTCGATGGAGATGATGGGATACCGGGACTGGAGATCGAGGTAGTAATCGACCAGTTCTTCAGCCGACTTCTCGGAGTTGTCCGACTTGTGGAAGACATACTTGCCCTTCTCCTTGTCATAGAACTCGGAAGACGCCACGTCGAGAGCGATGAAGATCTCTTCACCAAACTTGTAGCCTGCCTTGTCGACGGCCTGCTCGATGACCTTGAGCGCATCGTCCGCAGAATCGAGATTCGGAGCGAATCCCCCCTCGTCACCCACGGCCGTGGAAAGACCGCGATCCTTGAGCACCTTCTTCAGTGCGTGAAAGATCTCTGCACCCTGGCGAAGTGCCTCACGAAACGTAGGCGCCCCCTTGGGCATGATCATGAACTCCTGGAAATCAATCGGGGCGTCCGAGTGGGATCCACCGTTGATGATATTCATCATCGGAACGGGAAGCACTTTCGCGTTAGGGCCACCGAGGTACTTGTAAAGAGGCAGTCCGAGCTGGTTTGCAGCGGCGTGAGCGGTGGCAAGAGAAACACCGAGGACCGCATTGGCTCCAAGCTCCTTCTTGTTCGCAGTGCCGTCGAGCTCGAACATCGTCTTGTCGACCGCAGTCTGCTCCGTGGCGTCGATACCGATCAGCTCTGCAGAAATCTTGTCGTTCACTGCTTCCACAGCCTTGAGGACGCCCTTTCCAAGATAGCGGCTGTCATCTCCGTCGCGCAGCTCCCAGGCTTCGTGTTCTCCGGTGCTGGCTCCACTGGGGACCGCGGCACGCCCGATGGCTCCGCCTTCGAGTTCAACATCCACCTCAACAGTGGGATTTCCTCGGGAATCCACGATTTCGCGGCCCCTTACATTAGTGATCGTCGTTTCAAGCATGACTGATTCTTCGGTTAGTTTCCTATTATTTAAGAAATCTTCAATATCAAAAAGACTGAAATTATAGCCATTCCAATCTATTCGTTCGCGCACCGGTAACCGGAATCAGCTGAAATGCAAGCATCAACCTCGGAAGGAAAGGGAGGCTCGGCAGTACTGGAGGCCCGGTAGCGGGCTACTCGGATTGGTTGGCAAAGAACTCGCGGATCGGGTCTCCAAAGAGCACTGCGATTGCCAGGAAAAGGATGACGAGAACCAGGCAGATGTATCCGATCATGAGCCCGATTGCCCCAAGGGTCTGACCGGGAGCGGGTTGCACCGGACTCCGGCGCGCCTTGGCCAGGGCAGCGTGCCCGAAGATAATCGCCACCGGGGCAAAAATGATGGCTCCCACGCAGGTCACCAATCCGAGAACCGAAGAAACAATGGATATTGCACCGAAGAGCGGAGAGGGCACGACTTCTTCGTAGTCCTCATCCTCGTCGCCTTCTTCGCTGGAAGTTTTCTCCGCCTCGACAGGCTCCTGGATACTCTGGGCAGGCGGCTCCTCCCACTGCAGCCCCTGGGTTTCGGAAGCACGAATTGGCTCTTTCTCAAAATCCCGATCTTCGTCGAAGGTCTCCCCGCCCTCTCCTTCCGGAGAGATGCGTCGCTCTCCCGGGAACTGGATGCTGGCCGAGCAAATCGGGCACTCGACCACGGTACCGTAGAAGTTCTCGTCTCCCGAGACCTTTTGTCCGCACTTGGGGCATGCCACCTTTACTGTCGCCATGAAATAATGAGGTCTCCGGATTCGTGTTCAAGCTCCGGGCTGTTGAATAGAAAAGCGGAATCGAGCGGGTCTGCAAACAAAATTCGTTCGCAGTTCGGTTTGGGAAACCTCTTGAAAGGAAGTCCCAGGAGAAGCAAGTTCCTCGTGAAGATGAGATCGCTCCCCCTCCTCCTGGCCACCCTGATCCTGCTCGCTTTTTTTCCGGCATGCACTCCCTCCGGAGGGGGAAATGCAGCTGCTCCGAGCGGAAGCGGTTCCTCCTTCGAGGAAACCAAGGAAGCGGATCGGTCGGGACAGGAGATCACTCCCTACCCCTTCACCACCTGCGCCGTGATCCGAAAGGAGCTGAATGGAAAACCCAAGTATCGGCGGGTCTACCAGGGCCAGGAGGTCCTATTCTGCTGCACCCCCTGTGTCAAAGCATTCGATACCAATCCCCTGCCCTACATGCCTCGGATCGTTGCGGCTGCAGAAGCCAAAGCGCGCGGCGAAGCGGTGAACTCGGGGTGGTAACCTGACCCGGATAAAAGCGCGGGGCGCGACGAAAATCGTCGGCTGCGGAGGAAAAAGGGGGCGACATGCGGACATCGGGGACGATGTCCCTCCATGGCAATCGCAACCGGAAGGCTCGACAGGGTCGAGTCACCGACCCCACCCTATTGGCTCAGATATTCATAGTTCGCGGAACGGGATTATCGATCCTCGACTTCCACGTCGATAATCCCATCGTCTTCTTTCTTGTCTTTCCGGCCGAACATTCCACCGAGGTCGACGCCAAAATAGGCGAGACAGCTGATGAGCAGACCCGCCGCGGCCGCCTCATCGAGGTTTCCGATGAACGGGATATTGTCCGGGATGAGTTCGATCACCCCCGCCCCGGGGTTGAACAGGTAAAAGGCACTGAAAGCGCCGAGGCCGGCAACGATGATGGAAGAAAAGATATTTCGTTTCTCCTTCACCTCGCCTTGAAAGGTTTCTTCTTTTTCCATGGGTAAATAATTCAGGAATTTCGTGAAACGGACGACTACAATCCGCTCCTGCTTTTATAACGTATAAATGGCTGAAGGACTTTGTGAAATTTTTCACAAAGTCCCCTTGAAACTGCAAAACGGCGCACCGATACTCGAAAATCCTGGGTGTCGACTCGAAGAGCCTGAACCGCCCTCCCGACACAGAACTGCCATGGCGAACACGACAAAAGAACTCGAAATCCAGGATACCGCAGCGCGGGCGGCATCGGCTGCGGAGTTACAGGGCTACCAGCAGACCACCGACGATCTTGTCGGAGAGAAGCTCGTGCTGAACATGGGGCCTTCCCACCCCGCGACCCACGGAGTGCTTCGAATCATTCTCGAGCTGGATGGTGAAGTCATCACCAAGGCAGATCCCGATGTCGGCTATCTCCACCGTGGAGACGAAAAGATTGCAGAGAACATGCAATACAACCAGTTCGTCCCCTACACGGATCGACTGGATTACCTCGCTCCGCTTGCGAATAACGTTGCCTACGCTCTCGCCGTCGAAAAACTGATGGGATGGGAGTTGCCTGCTCGCGGCCAGACCATCCGGACCATTTCCTGCGAGATGGCACGAATTTCCGCCCACCTGCTCGGTGTCGGCGCCTACGCGATGGATGTGGGCGCGATGACCGTCTTTCTTTACACCTTCACACAGCGAGAATCGATTTACGATCTCTGCGAGCTTCTCACCGGAGCCCGCTTTACGACCAGCTTCACGAGAGTTGGCGGACAGATCCGTGATCTCCCCGAGGGATTCATCGATCAGCTGGACAAGTTCTGCGACGAATTCCTTCCTGCGCTCGACGAGATCGACACTCTTCTGACCCGGAACAAGATTTTCCTCGATCGGACCCGCGACGTCGGTGTGATCAGCAAGGAAGACGCCATCAGCTACGGTCTCAGCGGCCCGAATCTCCGTGGTTCGGGAATCGAGCACGATCTCCGAAAAGCGAACCCTTATCTCGACTACGAGCGCTTTGATTTCGACATTCCCATTGGCACGGTCGGCGATTGCTACGACCGCTACCTTGTCCGCATGGAGGAGATGCGCCAGAGTGTCCGCATTCTCAAACAGGCGATCAAGGATCTTCCCGATGGCCCGATCAATGTGGCCGACAGCAAGCAGAAGCTCCCTGAGAAAGAGCGGGTGCTCATAAGCATGGAGGAGCTGATCCACCACTTCATTCTCGTCACCGAGGGACTCGACGCACCGGAAGGAGAAGTTTATTTCGGAGCCGAAAACCCGAAGGGCGAGCTTGGATTCTACATTCACTCGAAGGGCGGAGGCGTTCCTTATCGCCTCAAGATCCGCGCCCCCTCATTCGTCAATCTCAGCATCCTGCCCCAACTCCTGGAGGGCTGCATGATGAGTGACACCGTAGCCATCCTCGGGAGTCTCGACTTCGTGATGGGCGAGTGCGATCGCTGAGGAAACTGCCGCAAAGAAGCACAAGAAACGCAAAATGGAGAAACCCTACCAGACGATTTTCGAACTCTGCGACCTCATCCGCGAGGCCAGCTTTTCGTTGCATCGTTATTTGAGGCACGGACATCTCGAAAACGTTTACGAAAACGGATTGAAACACCGCCTCGAAAAGCTCGATCTGAAAGTGGAGCAGCAACTACCCCTGAACGTAGAAGACGAAGACGGAACCGTTCTCGGAAATTTCTTTGCCGACCTCTTTGTTGAAAACCAATTGATTATCGAATTGAAGGCGGTCAAAGCGTTGGCGGAGGCTCATGTGGCTCAACTTCTCGGATACCTCCGAGCGACGAATACGGAACACGGTCTCTTAATCAATTTGGGTGCCCCGAAACTCGAAATCCGAAAGTTCGTCCTGACCTAAATTTTTGAGCCTTTTGCGCCTCTTTGCGGCAACTCACACCATGTCTTTCAAAGTCCCAACCGAACTGGAAAAGGAGATCGACGAGCGCGTCACTCACTATCCGGTGAGCAAACGCTCCGCCGTTCTTCCCGTGCTCCACGCCCTCCAGCATCACTTCGGCTTCATTGAAGAAGAAGCGATCGAATGGACTGCGGCCAAGCTCGACCTGGAGCCGATCAAGGTCCTCGAGGTTGTCACGTTCTACCCCGGATTCCGCCAGTCAGCGCCCGGGAAATATCACATCCGCGTCTGCCGTACCCTCAGTTGTGCCATGGCAGGCAGCTACGAATTGATGGAAGAGATCTGCGAAAAGGCCGACATCGATCGATCGGGGGTAACCCATCACGATCCCATCGCCGTGAGCAAGGATGGAAAGTTCAGCATCGAATTTGCCGAGTGTCTCGCCAGCTGCGGGACCGGACCGGTTTGTCTCGTCGGAGACGATTTTCATGAAGAGGTCAAGAACGTCGAAGGGCTTCTCAAGCAGTACAAGTAATTTATGAGCGCGATATCATATCGAAGTGGAAAGGAACCGCATCCGAAAGAGCATCGCGTGGTCTTTAAAAACGTGGACCGCGAAGGTTGGGATACGTCGATCGCGACGTATGAGAGCGAGGGAGGTTACGAGCAACTCAAGAAGGCTTTCGGCATGGAGCCTTCGGCCATCACCGACGAGGTGAAGAAAGCCGGTCTTCGAGGCCGCGGCGGGGCAGGATTCCCAGCTGGAGTGAAGTGGGGATTTCTCCCGCCGAACAACGAGAAACCGGTCTACCTGATCTGCAACGCGGACGAGTCCGAGCCAGGCACTTTCAAGGATCGTTACATCATCCACCAGGATCCACATCAGCTGATCGAAGGGATGGCGATCTCTTGTTTCGCCACGGGTGCCCATCTTGCCTACATTTATATCCGGGAAGAGTTTCCTGAGGGCGCCGAGATCCTTGAGAAGGCGATCGCAGAAGCCCACGAAAAAGGCTACCTTGGCAAGGACATCCAGGGAAGCGGGTTTGATCTTGAGATCTATGTTCACCGGGGAGCCGGAGCCTACATCTGTGGGGAAGAAACCGGTTTGATCGAGTCTCTCGAAGGAAAACGCCCTTACCCGCGAATCAAGCCTCCCTATTTCCCGGCGGCAATGGGGCTTTACCTCTGCCCCACGATCGTGAACAACGTGGAAACCCTTTGCCACGTGAAACACATCCTTGAAGTCGGAGGAGAAAAGTGGTCCGAGACGGGAACTCCGAACAACACCGGCACCCGAATCCTCTGCGTCAGCGGAGACGTCCAGAAACCCGGCTACTTCGAAGTCGAAGTCGGCAAGGTGACCATGGGCGAGTTGATCAACGATATGTGCGGCGGCCTCAAGGAAGGACGCGAGCTCAAGGCTGTCATTCCCGGAGGTTCCTCCGCGAAAGTTCTCCGAGCCGATGAAGTTTTCTCGGTTGGAAAGGGAGACGATGCTCGAGAGCTGACGATCTGGGATATCCCGATGGATTTCGATACCCTCGCCGCCTGCGGGTCGATGGCCGGTTCCGGCGGTGTCATCGTCATCGACGACAGTCGCTCGATCAGTTGGGTGCTGAACAACATCAACAATTTCTACGCTCACGAGTCCTGCGGACAGTGCACCCCCTGTCGGGAAGGTTCGCTCTGGATGAAAAAGATCACCGATCGAGTCGTTGCGGGCAAAGCCTCGCCTTCCGACATCGACACCCTCGACGGAGTGGCTCGGAACATCGACGGCCGCACCATTTGCGCTTTCGGCGAAGCGGCCTCGTGGCCGACCGAAAGTTTTGTGGAAAAATTTCGCGATGAACTTGTCGCGGACACCGATCCTGAGCTAGAGGATGACTTTCTCAACGCCGAAGCAATCACGGCGGCTGCCAATTTGGGATGAGCGAAGAAAAACCAGATTTAATCGACGTCCAGATCAATGGGGAATGGCATTCCTTCCCCAAGGGGACACGCATGATCGAAGCCTGCCGCCAGGTCGGCGTCGAAGTGCCCCATTACTGCTACCATCCCAAGCTGACCTCCCCCGGCAACTGCCGGATGTGTCTCGTCGAGATGGGGATGCCACCACGGCCACGCCCCGGTGACGATCCACCCGAGCCGGACGAGGATGGCCATCTTCCCATTTCCTGGATTCCCCGCCCTGCGATCGCCTGTGCGAACACGATTGCCCCGAACATGGGAATCCGCACCGAGAGCGAGATGACCGAAGAGTGTCGCAAAGGAGTCATGGAACTCCTCCTTGCGAACCACCCTCTCGATTGCCCCATCTGTGACCAGGCCGGTGAGTGTTCTCTCCAGGAATTCAGCGTCGAACACGGAAACGGCGAGTCCCGCTTCCGTGAACAGAAAGTGAAGAAGCCGAAAAACGTCGATGTCGGTCCTCGGATCCGTCTCGACGACGAGCGTTGCATCATGTGCAGCCGCTGTATTCGCTTCACCGACGAGATCGCGGACGATCCCGTTCTCGGGTTCACCGATCGAGGCAGCCACACGGTTCTCACGGTCTATCCCGGGAAGGAACTGGCGAACAACTACTCTCTCAACACCGTCGACATCTGTCCGGTGGGAGCGTTGACTTCCAACGACTTCCGATTCCAGATGCGAGTCTGGTTCATGAAAGAGGTCAAGACGATCGACACCAATTGCGCAACTGGTGCGAATATCACGGTCTACAGTCGCGAAGACAAGATCTATCGGATCACGCCTCGTCAGAACAACGATGTGAACTCCGACTGGATGCCTGACTCGCACCGTCTCAATTTCCACTGGATCGAGAGCGAGGCCCGCCTCACCGAACCGCTCGTCAAGGATGGCGATCAGCATCGCTCCGCCTCCTGGCAGGAAGCCCTCGCGACCACGGCAGACAAGCTGGCTGGTCTCGAAGGTTCTGAAATCGCAGTGATTGCCTCCGCTCGGATGACCAATGAAGAGTTGCTCATCACCAATCGCTTTGTGAAACATCTCGAGGCAGGCCACGTCGATACCGTGCCCCGCACGGGGGAAGCCGACGGCTACCTGATCTCTGCCGACCGCAACCCGAACACACTCGGCGTGAAGACGGTTCTCGGTCTCGACGATCCCGGCTCACAGCTTTCTGCGATCCAGGAAGGCATCGAGCAGGGCCGGATCAAGGCGGTCATCAGCCTCCAGGAAAACCTCATCGAAGACGCCGGCTTCAGTGCCGACACGCTCAAAAAACTCGATTTCCTCCTCGTGAGCTATCCGCTCGCGAATCCGACCGCCGATCTCGCCGATGTCGTTCTTCCCGGCGCGGCCTGGGCCGAGAAATCGGGAACCATGCTCAACATCACGGGTCGTCTTCAGCGCCTCAACAAGGCGGTCGACGGTCCAGGCCTGACCCTCGAACCCTGGGAAATCGTTCGCGATCTCATCCAGGCCACGGGCGGTGGCAACGGCATCTACTCGGTCAATGACCTCTTCCAGCAGCTCGCTGCGGAAGTTTCTGAATTCGAAGGCCTCACCTGGGGTCGTATCGGTGATCTGGGAATCCCCCTGATCGAAACCGGAGAAACCATCCCCCTTCTCGAGCGCGAAAAAGAGCGCATCGCTAAAGGCCTTATCGTCGGCTGACTTTTCTGAACATGGAGTGGCAAATCATCATTGCAGCAACGATCAAGATCATCGTGTTCGTGTTTCTCACGACACTTCCTTTGGTCGCCATGTCCGTATGGGCCGAACGTCGCGTCAGTGCCGCGATCCAGGATCGAGTCGGACCCAACCGAGTCGGACCCTTCGGCCTGCTCCAGGCCGTCGCCGATGGAATCAAGTTCCTCCTCAAGGAGGACTTCACTCCAAACCATGTCCGCAAAGGCTACTTCTGGCTCGCCCCCGCACTGGTCATGGTCCCGGCCCTGATGACCTGCGCGGTACTCCCCTTCGGCAGCAAGCTTTTCGGAGAGAAGATGGTCATCGCCGATCTCGATGTCGGTCCACTCTTCGTCTTCGCCGTGGCTTCTCTTTCGGTCTACGGCATCGTCCTTGCGGGTTGGGCTTCGAATTCCAAGTATCCCTTCCTCGGAGGCGTTCGCTCGACGAGTCAGATGATCTCCTACGAGATTTCACTGGGTCTCTCCATCGTGCCGCTCCTCATGATCTACGGGGAGCTGAATCTCGGCAGCATTGTCCAATACCAGGCCGAAAACGGATGGGCGCTTCTCCCTCTCTGGGGCGAAGGTCTCAGCGCGAAAGGCTGGATTCTGGCCGTGCCGGTTTTCGTGTCCTTCATCATCTTCATGACCTCGATGTTCGCCGAGACGAACCGCCTTCCTTTCGACCTTCCCGAGTGTGAAACCGAGCTTGTCGCCGGTTATCACACCGAATACAGCTCGATGAAGTTCGCGCTCTTCTTCCTCGGAGAATACGCCGCGATGATCATCGGCTCCGGACTTGCCGTGACTCTTTTCCTCGGTGGCTGGAGCCTCCCCTTCGGTTGGCTGACTCCCGAGAGCACCGAGGCCGCCGTCCCCTGGTGGCATGGCCTGATCCACATCGGCACCTTCTTCGCCAAGGTCATTGGCCTCATCCTTTTCTTTATCGTGATCCGCTGGACCCTTCCCCGCTTCCGCTATGACCAGCTCATGCGACTCGGCTGGGTCTTCTTCTTTGAAATCGCTTTGTTTAACGTGGTGCTGACCGCTCTCCTCCTCTGGTGGCTGAGCTAAATCCTGAACCTCCTCCTCCCCTTACTCATGGCAATCGTCGTTAAACGTCCCAAACTCAAATTGTGGGAACAACTCTACCTTCCCGCAATCGCAAAAGGTATGCGGGTGACCCTCGGTCACTTCTTCAAAATCGTGTCCGGAAAAAAGAAGGTCACGATGCAGTATCCCGAAGAGAAATGGGATGAACATCTTCCCGAGCACTACCGCGGGGCTCCTGCGCTCGTGACCGACGAACAGGACCGCGAGCGCTGCGTCGCCTGCCAGCTCTGCGAATTTATCTGTCCGCCACGCGCGATCACGATCAAGCCTGAAGAGATCCCCAGTGATGATCAGTGGGCCAAGGTGGAGAAGCGCCCCAAAGCGTTCGACATCGACATGATCCGCTGTATTTATTGCGGACTCTGCGAAGAAGTCTGCCCGGAGCAGGCCATCTTTCTCCGCAAGGACTACGCGATCACCGGCACCAGCCGCGAGGAAATGGTGCACGACAAAGAGAAACTCTACGAGATCGGTGGCGTCCGCGTCGGTCTCGTCAACAAGTGGAACGAGCTGAAGTAGGGCGGCAAGCCGCCTCGGAGGATATTGGATTTTAGATTTTTGATATTGGCCAGCTATTGAGTATCCCTTCCTGAGAATCCCAAAATCCAAGATCAAAGATCTCTGAACCCATGACATTTCTTTTCTACATCTTCGCTGCCCTTGCCTTGATCGGCGGAATTGGCGTGGTCGTGAACCGGAATCCGGTCTCCGCAGCCTTTGCGATGATTGTTTCGTTCCTGGGACTGGCTGCTCTTTTCATCCAGCTCGATGCCTATCTCGTCGGTATTCTCCAGATCCTGGTCTACGCAGGAGCGATCATGGTGCTTTTCGTTTTCATCATCATGCTTCTCGATGTGGAAGAAGAAGAAAAAAGGCGTTTCCCCATCATCGGAATTACCTCTTCTTTTGGTGTCGCGATCGCTTTCACGCTGCTCGTGAGCGTCATTCTCAAGCGAAGCGAAATCGGAGCCAAGCCCCTGCCCAAGCTGGCTGAGGTCAGTGGGCCCGGCTCCTCCGACGTGCACCGCATCGGTGAAATGCTCTTCAGCCAATACTGGTTCCCCATTCAGATCGTCGGCGTCCTTCTCCTCGTGGCCACGGTCGGTGTCATTGTCCTGAGTAAGAAGGAACTGCGATAGACTGCTATTTGTTTTGTGACCTCCATGGAATCCGCCATCACACTCAACCACTTCCTGCTCGTCAGCGGCATTCTGTTTGCGATCGGACTCGCTGGGGTCCTCGTGCGACGAAATCTCATCGTCATTTTCATGTGTCTCGAGCTTATGCTCGCGGCCGCCAACCTCACTTTGGTCGCCTTCTCCCGCTTCAATCCCGTGGATGGCCAGCCCAACTACGAGGGTCACGTTTTGCTCTTTTTCATCATCACCGTTGCCGCAGCCGAGGTTGCGGTGGGACTCGCCATCATCGTGGCACTCTTCCGTTCTCGTGAGACGACGGATGTCACGAAGATCAACTCGATGAAATACTAGTTTTTCGACCGCCTGTTTCATGGATGTAAATACCCTCGCCTGGACTGTTCTCCTGCTGCCGCTCTTCGTGGCCGTCTCGATCGTCGTTGGCCTGAAACGCTGGTCGGGCCTCAGTTCTCTCGTTTCCACCGGTTCGGCCCTCATCACCCTGATCTGCTGCGCCTTGATGGCTGGAGCGGAAGGCGATGCGAAAGCCTTTCCCTGGATCGAACTGGGAACCTTCCGTGTCGACATCGGGTTCCAACTCGACCATCTCAGCAAGGGCATGATGCTGATCGTGACCTCGATCGGCTTCCTCGTGCATCTCTTCTCGCTCGCCTACATGAAGGACGACAATGGGAAGTCCCGCTACTTTGCCGGCCTTTCCCTCTTCATGTTCTCGATGACCGGGATCGTCCTCGCCGACAACTTCGTAATGATGTTCATCTTTTGGGAGCTGGTCGGTGTCAGCTCCTACATCCTCATCGGTCACTGGTTCCACAAAGAATCCGCTGCCGATGCTGCGAAGAAAGCCTTTCTCACCAACAAGATTGGTGACTTTGGATTCATGATCGGAATCCTCATGGTTTGGATTCTGACGGGTTCGATCTACTTCGAGGAAATCAAGGAAGCGGTCGGCGGTGGCCTCAACATGACCCTGCTCAACATCGCGGTGCTCCTCGTCTTTTGCGGAGCGATCGGGAAATCCGCCCAACTTCCTCTCCACGTCTGGCTTCCCGACGCGATGGAAGGCCCCACTCCGGTATCGGCTCTCATTCACGCGGCCACCATGGTCGCTGCCGGTGTCTTCATGCTGGCACGAGTCGTCTTCCTGATCGAGGCCGCCGAGATGGCCGCCCAGGTCATCGCCTGGATCGGGGCCGTCACCGCGCTTGTCGCGGCGCTCATGGCCCTGCAGCAGAATGACATCAAACGCATTCTCGCCTACTCGACCCTGTCCCAACTCGGTTACATGGTCATGGCACAGGGAATCGGAACACCAGAGGGCTCGGATGCCGGGATGTTTCACCTCTACACCCACGCTTTCTTCAAGGCCCTGCTATTCCTCGGATCCGGGGCCGTGATCTATGCCTGCCATCACGAGCAGGACATCTGGAAGATGGGAGGCCTTCGCAAGAAGATGCCGATCACCTTCTGGACCTTTGCTCTCGGAACCGCTGCCCTCATCGCAGTTCCCTTCACCAGTGGATTCTGGAGTAAAGAGCTCATCCTCGAGGAAGCTCTTCACGAAGGCATGCATGGCCCCTACGTCCTCGCGATCATCGTCGCTTTCCTGACTCCGTTCTACATGACGAGACTCGTCATCGTGGCTTTCTTTGGAAAGAATCGCAGCGACAACGCCGATCATGCCAAGGAGGTCGGACCGATCATGTGGGTGCCGCTCGCGATTCTCGCGTTCATGGCGATCTTCTCGGCCTACAAGCCGATCTCGGGATTGCTCCTCGCCAACGGCTACGGAAGCTTCGGGCACCTCGTCGAGCACTTTGGACTCACCGCGATCCTTTCCATCATCGCTCTCATCGTCGGCGTGGCCGGAGCGATCTTCTTCTACAAGGGCAAGGACAGCGACCCCATCAACATCCCGATCTTCGCGAATCGTTTCAAGATCGATGAGTTCTACATTGTCCTCGTCCGCGTCTTCCAGGATGCGGTGGCTGCTTTCCTCGACATCGCGGATCGCTTCATCGTCGATCCCATCGTCGCCCGCTTTCCTGCGCTCAGCGCCATGGCAGCGGGTCAATTCCTTCGTGTCTTCCAAGTTGGAAACGTTCAGGCCTACGCCTACTTCTTCGGGGTCGCCGTGCTGGCCCTGATCTTCTATCTCATTCTCTAGATTCACCCTTTTCCCGGTCATTCCTGTGAGCATGCTCGAAATCATCGTCTTTCTCCCAATCCTCGCCGCCCTGGCGATCGGTCTGGGTGCGCCCGCTCGCTTCACCGCCCTCGGTGCAGCAGTCATCACCCTGATTCTCAGCCTCGTCGCTGCGATCCAGTTCGAATCCAACGTCGAAGGCATGTTCCAGATGGGATCCGACCGACCTCTCCTGGTCATGGATGGGTTTCCCACGCTGAGCCTTTCTTTCGGAGTGGACGGGATCAGCCTCGTCCTCCTTCTCCTCTCGACCCTCGTGCTCGTCGCGGCGGTTCTCGTTTCTCCGCAGGAATCCGAAATCAAGGGGAGTTCCAAGCTCTACTACTCGTCTCTCCTCCTCATCGGTGGCGGCGCGATCGGGGCCTTTCTTTCGACCGATCTTTTCTTCCTCTACGCCTTCCACGAGCTCGCCCTGATTCCGACCTTCCTCATGATCGGGATTTTCGGAAAAGGAGAAGACCGAGTCAAAACCGCATGGACGATTACGATCTATCTTGGAGTCGGTAGCCTCATCCTCCTCGTCGGCCTGATTATGGCTGTCGTCGGCCTGGGCGGAACGACCTTCCAGATCGCAGAGCTGATCGCCATCGCGGAAGATCCCGAATCGGGAATCGCTGCCGGAGACCAGACCTGGATCTATCTCCTGCTCCTCATCGGATTCGGAATTCTCGTTTCCCTCTTCCCTTTCCACAGCTGGGCCGCTCCGGCCTACTCGCAGGCACCGACACCGGTCGCAATGCTGCACGCCGGAGTACTGAAGAAATTCGGTCTCTACGGGCTGATCCGGATCGCCCTCCCTATTCTCCCGGCGGGAGCAGAATCTCTCGCCAACGTCGTCCTCATTCTTCTCCTCGGAAACATCATCTATCTCGGGCTCGTCACGATCGCCCAGAAGAGTCTCGATCGCATGCTCGGCTACTCGAGCGTAATGCACATGGGCTACGTCTTCCTTGGAATCGTCGCCGCCAACAGCATCGGGGTTTCCGGCGCCGTGCTCCTGATGTTTGCCCACGGAGTCTCCATCGCCCTGCTCTTCGCACTCTGCGGATGGATGCGGGATCACTTCGGCACCGTCAAGTTCGAGGAACTCGGCGGGATCGCGAGCAAGCTTCCCAAGCTGGGTCTCCTCTTCGGTTTCGCGGCATTCGCTGCGGCGGGTCTTCCCGGGTTCGCCAACTTCGCGGCAGAAGTCGCCGTCTTCTTTGGAGCCTTCTCCGGGATGGGGGACCAGCTCGGTTGGATCCAGTGGACGACGATCATTGCCCTCTGGGGAGTCGTCATCTCGGCCGTCTACATGCTCCGCGCCTACCGGAATCTATTCATGGGACCGGTCGCTCCGAAAATGGAGATCCCCACCGACCTTTCGTGGTCGACTCGCCTGCCCCTGCTTCTTCTTCTCGCGGCCCTCGTCGCAGTGGGCTTTGTCCCGGAACTCCTCAATCAGTTCATTCGCCCCGGTGTCGATGGACTTCTCCCTGCGGTAGCGGGCTGACCCTGTTGACTCCCTGACCCAACCCTGTTGACTCGCCCTTACTCGCTTTCTTTCTGACTTTCCGATCTCATGCCGGTCTACTTCCTAGAAATCATCGTTGTCGCTCTCGGTCTCGTCATGTTGATGATCGATGCCTTCGTGAAACTCGAAGACAAGCGGTCCATCGCCTGGCTCGGAATGATCGGTCTCGCCGTGGTCTTTGGGCTTCTCTTCGCGGTAAAATGGCCCGAGTCGACGGACGGAGTCTTCTGGCAGTTCTACGAGTCGGGGGACAGCTTCTCGCTCTACTTCAAGGGGATCGCGATCGTCGCAACCTTCCTGGTCCTCCTCATGGCGACGATCTACACCCCGATCGTGGTCGCGCAGACGGCGCGCCCCGAGAAGGATGCCCATCCGCAGTCGGGTCTGGGCGAATTTTTTGCGCTCCCCATGTTCGCCTGCGCCGGCCTCATGTGGATGGCTTCGGCCAACAACCTTGTCAGCATCTTCGTCTCTCTGGAAACCGTCACGATTTCCTTCTACATCATGGTGGCCTATCTCCGTAGGAATGTGGGATCTCTGGAAGCCGGAGTGAAGTATCTCATCCTCGGCGCTCTCTCGACCGCCTTTCTTGTCTACGGTTTTGCCTGGCTTTTCGGAATCACGGGAACGATGCAGCTCGATGGCATCAAGGAAGCGCTCACCTCTTCCGACGTGAATGTCACGGCCGCCCTCTTCGCGTTTGCGCTCATCCTTGTCTCCCTCGCCTTCAAAGTGGGTGGAGCTCCGTTTCACTTCTGGATTCCGGATGTCTACCAAGGCGCTCCGACCCCGATTACGGCATTCCTTTCCGTTGGTTCCAAGGCCGCGGGGTTTCTTGTCCTCCTGCGCCTCATTTCTCCGTTTCTGGCCAGTGATGCCCTCGTCGGAAAGGTGACTGTCGTTCTTGGCGCGATCGCTTTCCTGACCCTTCTCATCGGAAACCTCGCCGCCTTGCCGCAGAAAAATTTCAAGCGCCTGCTCGCCTACTCCAGCGTCGCCCACGCAGGATTCCTCCTCATGGCCCTGGCCTGCACCCCACGAGCCAGCGAAACCGCAGCAGGGACTTCCCCGGCGCAGGTCATCGCGTTCTACCTGGGAGCCTATCTCCTCATGACGCTCCTCGCTTTCCTCGTGGTCACCGTCATTCGCAGCCAGATGGTCAGCGAAGAAGTCGATGCCTTTCGCGGACTGGCCAAGCGTTCTCCCTTCCTCTCCCTCGCCCTCCTTTTTGCGATGGCCTCCCTCGCGGGCATCCCGTTGACGGCGGGTTTTGTGGGCAAGTTTCTCGTCTTCAAACTCGCGATCGAGCAGGAGCAGTGGTTCCTCCTCGTCGTCGGCCTCATTGGTGCGGCCGCAGGCTTCTACTACTATCTCAAGATCGCCGCTTCGATGTATCTCGCAACTCCGGCGAAGGACGCGTCGACCGAGCCCTTGCAGGCCACCATGCTGACAAAAACGATCATGGTGATCCTCATGGTCGCGATCATCGTGGCTGGGATTGCCCCCAATGTGATCATGGGGCTGTTCTCCTGATTCCAAATGGACAGACCGTGAGCATCCCCTCCAAGTCGGGAGGCAGCACGGCGAAGGCGCCCGAGGGAAAAAAGCGATTTCCTGGCAGTTTGAACAATCTGGAATCTGTGAGACCTGTACCGGGTGACCGAACAAAAAGCCCCCATCCAGCCTCCACCTCTCGATAACGATATCTCGCTGAAAACCGAGGGCGATTCGTATCGGATCTCGGGAGAATCGAAGGGCATTCCCATTTCGCTGTTCTCCCCCGAGGAGCTGGAAACCGTCGAGAAGGCTCTTCGGCTCAAGGAAAAGCTGAGCGGATCATCATCGGGGGACGACATCGAAAGTTTGCTCGCCCGACAGGATTTCGATTGGTCCATCGAGGTTTCCGGAGGTCATGTCACCCTCTCCACGGGAGCTCCAAAGAGCGATGATCATTTTCATCGGAGGGAATTGAAGCGCATCTATCGCTCGGCGGAGGGCGATCATGTTGCCGAACTCGCCTGTCCTGGAGAAGACGAATCTAGGACCCAAATCCTGACCGGAGCGCTGGAACCAGGTGACGATGATTGGCTGCAAAGCGCGCTCATCCAGATTTTTGATTTGGACCCCAATGGCGTTTCCAACTCGGAATCTCCGAATAATTTTGATTTCGATCCACCCGAAAACTTTCGAGTCGTTCAACGAGCGGGAGGCTCTCGAACACAAATCGACTACGGGGTTGGTTTGACGGCTCGAATAGCACCTTTGATCATCGGCGGTATCATCGTAACTGTGATCGGGGCTTCCCTGATGTCAGGTACTTCCGAGGGTGTGATTCCCGATCTCATCAAAGCCGCGGGTGACCACCCTCTCTGGTCGGAGGTCATGAAGTATGTCGTCATTGCAATCTTCACTTTCCTCATCCTCAGAATCGCATTCATGGTCCTGGGAACTCTCCGAATGAAGGTTGATACCCAGTCATTCGAAATCAAAAAAGGGATCCTTGGCCTTGGAACCCGGGCCTCCATGCCGCGAGCCAAAATGAAAAGTCTCGAGCAGTTGCAGTGGACTCACATTTTGGATCGGTCCGACGCGATTTCTCATCGTGTCAAGTATTGGCGCCTGGTCTTGCACAGTGACAAATCGATCACCCTCTTGAACGACGAAACAAATCCAAGAAACGTCGAATGGCTCGCTCACTTCCTATCGGCAAAGTACGACCTTCCCATCGAGAAACGGACTCTGCCCACCAGGGGTTAGAAAGCGGATGGATCTCAAAGGATCCGCCGGGACTTCGCACCGGAAATTGTCAAGAACCGGGAGAAATACCGAAAGGATTCAGGCGATTTTCCAAACCTCGATCACGGCTTCACAAAGAGCCCTCAGCCCGTCCCCGAGAATTGCGCTATTGCTCTCGAGGTGGATTTCCCACAATCTCCCTTTTCTATGCGGAAACTTCGCCTACTGATCTTCTCTGCCCTGCTGTTCTCCAGCGTTTTCGTCGTTGAAGCGCAACAGAAGGTTCATCTCGATCTCGAATCTCCTTTCGGTTCGTTCGTAGAAGAGGATTTCCCCTTCTTTTCCCAGACTCTCGATGCTCGCAAGTTCGGAAAGAACCCTCACGATTCGAACCTGACTCCCCGAGGTATCATCGTTCCGATCGGAAATGGAGTGAAGGGGTGCTTTGATCCCGACCTCTTGCGATGGTCGCTCTTCTGGAGTGAAAACGAAGAGGGAGAATACCTAACCATGGACGGGATGGCACCGGGCAGCTATCGCCTCCCCAATCGAAAAGCATCCAGTGGCCAGGGCAGTCTCCCCCGCCCTCTTGGAACCGAGATTGCATCGACAGCTGCCTTGCCTGGTTGGGCTCTCTCGAAGGAAGGCTTGCAGGATGATCCCCGCCTCCGCGACGGAGCCGATGAGAAAGAAATCGGGCTCGGCCCTCTCCCTGTTTCGCTGGGAAGATTCGAGGGACTTCGGCTAACCAAGAGCGGAGTCCAGATCGAGTACCGCATCGGGTCTACCCAGATCATCGAGCGTGTCGAAACCGATGACTCCGGAGTCCTCCGCCATGTCTCGGTGACCTCTCCTCCGGAAGACCGAGGCACCCTTTTTCTCTCACTCCCGTCCGAGGAAGGTATCAGGGCCCTCGAGGTTTCCAGCGCCTTGGAACGAGGGAAAGTGATCACGGTCGCCCCTGGCTATCGCATTTCGATTTCCTCCACCTCCGATGCAGTCGCGACTCCTGATCGATTCTGGAAGGAATCGGTCGAGACCACCGGCGGCCCCGAGGCGGGCCATCCGTCTGGCAAAGGTCTCGTTTTCGATGACCTCTCCCTTCCCGTGCCCAATCCGTGGGAGAGAAACGTCCGCCTCGCCGGGATTGATTTCTTTCCCGATGGCCGGGCTATCTTCTGCACTTTCGACGGGGATGTTTGGGTCGTGGATGGAATCGAAGAGGGAAGCCAGGGGCAGACCTGGACACGATTTGCCTCGGGTCTGCACGAACCGAAATCGGTATCCATCGTCGAAGGAGCAATCTACGTCTTTGATCGAAATGGGATTGTCCGTCTCGACGACGAAGATGGAAATGGCGAGGCCGACTGGTATGCTAATTTTTCCAACGTCGTCCCCCAGACCGCCGAGACGCGCGAGTTTGCGATGGATATGATCTCGGATCGGAAAGGCGGATTCTTTCTCGCCAAAGGAGGCCAGGTCGGATCCACAAAAGGCCGCGCCAACGGAACGATTGCCCATGTCGCGCCGGACGGAAACTCCTATACGATTGTGGCCACCGGTCTTCGACAACCCTACATCGGCTACGACCCGGAAACCGGAATCCTGACCTCCAGCGACCAGCAGGGACACTGGAAGCCTGCGACTCCCATCTATCGAATCGAGCAGGGGAAATACTACGGTTTCCAACCCGCCAAGCTCAAGGACAAGGCAGTGCATCCGGCACCGATCGCCCCTTCCGAGATCTGGATTCCCCATTTCATCAATCAGTCGGGCGCCTCCCAGGTTTGGATGAAGCAGAGAGATGGCTCGCCTGCAGACATGGGACCACTCAACGGAGAACTCATCCACATCGGCTACAATCGCCCCGAATTGTTTCGCGTTTACCTCGATGAGAATCGAAAACAGGGGGCCGTCTTCCCACTCCTTTCCGGGTTCCCCTCCGGAATCCTCAAAGGGGCAATCCACCCCGTCGATGGTCGCCTCTATCTTTCCGGATTCGAAATCTGGGGGACCTCGGGTTCGCGGATCAGCGGTCTCTTTCGAGTGCGCCCCGAGGAAGGAGAAAACTGGATTCCGAAAGAAGTCCGAGCCAGTCGCCGAGGCGTCCTGCTTTCCTTCGAGCAGAAACTCTCTCCCGAACTCGCCAGCGAACTGGGAAGGTATTCGGTCGATCGATGGAACTATCGGCAAACTCACAATTACGGTTCGGGAAACTTTCAGCTCAACGACGAACCCGGTCAGGAATCCGTCCCCGTCGCCAGTGCAACAGTTTCTCGCGATGGGAAATCCTTGTTCCTCGGGATCCCCGACATGCAGCCGAGTCACTCCCTCCGTGTCACCTATCGTGTGCCTGCCCCCGAGGTCACGGAAGTTGAGAGTGTCTACCTGACGGTGCTTGAACTGCAGCCTGTCGACCTGACCACCCGAGGATTTGAAAGCAACAAGGTCGATCTCTCGCCCAAGGAACTTGTCGGAAATACCCCCGAGAATGTCGAGCCCACTGCCAAGCTCGGCAAAGCGGTCGCGCTGCGGTATGGCTGTATTGCCTGTCATGAAACGGGCGAAAAAGACACTGCGCAGCTCACCGGGGCGCTTCCCGCCGACGGTGCGGCAGGTGCCCAGGTCGCGGTGGGCCCGGCATGGAAAGGACTCTGGAAATCAAGGCGCACTTTTACCGACGGATCCTTCATCAAATCCGTGGACGAGACCTACCTCCGGGAATCTATCCTCGATCCGGGACGACGGGTCGCGGAAGGATACGAGACGGAAAAAACCGGCGTCGGGATGCCTTCCTATCTCGGTGTCCTCAAGGATCACGAAATCGACTCCATCCTCCTCTACATCCAAACACTCCGATAGCATGCATCAGTTTCTCCTCGGGCTCTGCCTCTTTGTCCTCTCCTTTGCCGGATCCTTCTCCTCGGCGGCGGACAAGCCGAACTTCATCGTCATCTTCTGTGACGATCTCGGCTACAACGACATCGGTCCGTTCGGATCGAAACTTCACCGCACCCCGAATCTCGATCGGATGGCGGAGGAGGGCCGCACCTTCACCCAGTTTTATTCGACCTGCGGAGTCTGCAGTCCCTCACGAGCGTCCCTTCTCACCGGAGCCTACCCCAAACGCATCGGCATGCATCAGAACCAGGAAGGGCGCTGGGTTCTTTTTCCGGGCGACAGCCAGGGCTTGAATCCCGATGAGGTCACCATTGCCGAAATTCTCAAGGAAGAAGGCTATGCGACAGCATGCGTTGGAAAGTGGCACCTGGGAGACCAACCTTCATTCCTTCCCACTCGGCAGGGTTTCGATCGCTACTACGGCATCCCCTTTTCGAATGACATGGGAGAACTCGATCGCCCTAAGGGGATGTATCCTCCCCTTCCTTTCCTGAGAGATGAAGAAGTGATCGAAGAAGAACCCGACCAGCACTTCGTGACGAAACGATACACCGAAGAAGCGATCCGATTCATTCGCGAAAATGAGGACAAGCCCTTCTTTCTCTACCTGCCGCACACCATGCCGCACTGGCCCCAGTATTCGAGTCCCCAGTTTGCGGGGCGTTCCGCAAATGGGGCCTGGGGAGATACCGTCGAGGAAATCGACTGGTCGACGGGGGCCATCCTCGACGAGCTGGAATCCCTCGGGCTCCGGGAGAACACCCTGATCCTTTTCACTTCGGACAATGGAGGCGCCACGAGACACGGGGCATCCAACTTTCCGCTCTCGGGTGCCAAGGGTTCCACCATGGAAGGAGGCCAGCGAATCCCCATGATCGCTTCCTGGCCCGGAACGATCCCCGAAGGCACCACTTCGGACGCGCTGGCTTCGACCCTCGATGTGCTCCCCACCTTTGCCGGCCTCGCGGGGGCGGAGGCCCCAACGGATCGCACTCTCGACGGCTACGACATCTCTTCGCTTCTCCTTGGAAAAGGAGACCAGGAGTCTCCTTACGAGTCCTTCCTCTACTACTTTCGCGGGTCCCTGCAGGCGATCCGATCAGGGCCCTGGAAAATGCATTTCGCCCGAAAATCAGGGAAGCAGCAGCTTCCTTTGCGACTATTTCACCTCGAAAAAGATGTCGGCGAAACGACGAATGTGGCGGAAGCCAACCCCGAAATCGTGAAGAAACTTCAGAAACTTGCCCAGGCAGCTCGAAAAGATCTCGGGGACGACGCCACGAATACTCCCGGGAGTGATCTTCGCGCTCCCGGAAGCGTCGAAAACGCGAAACCGCTCACGACCGCGAAAAACTAGCCACTTCACTATCTTGAACAGGATGGCAAAACGGCTTGAAACCCACCCTTTCCGGGCGGAAAGATAGGGTTGCGATCCTCCCTTCGCGTTTTTCCTGAACATGCCGAAATCCCCGCAGAAAGCTGTCACCGATCCAGAAGAGCCTCCATTCGAAGAAGCCCTCGCCAAGCTCGAGGAGCTCGTCCGCGAAATGGAATCGGAGCAGATGCCTCTTGAAAGCCTGATCCAGAATTACGAAGAGGGAACCCAGCTGTTTCAACTGTGCGAAAAAAGGCTCGATGAAGCGGAAGGACGCATCGAAATCATAAGAAAGAAGCGTAACGGAGAGACCGTAGTGGAGGCGTTCGATGAAAACTCTCCCAGCCAAGCAGAAAGCGGCTCGGAGTCGTCCGACACCCCCAAGGAATCACAGGAGCATGGAGAACTATTTTGAATTTCCCGACATCGCCACCGAAGACCTGCCCAAGGTCGACAATGCCGATGATCTGAAGAACCTTCCTCTCGAGGATCTGCCTAAGCTCGCCGAGAACATTCGGCGGACCCTGATTCAGTCCCTCGCCAAGACGGGTGGACACCTTGGACCCAACCTGGGCGTGGTGGAGTTGTCGATCGCGTTGCATCGGATCTTCAATACCCCGGACGACAAGTTCGTCTTCGATGTCAGTCACCAGGGCTACGTTCACAAGATGCTGACGGGCCGTTGGGATGAAATCCACACAATTCGGCAGTATGAGGGATTGAATGGCTTCCTCCTTCGATCCGAGAGCGAACACGACTGCTATGGCGCCGGTCATGCCGGAACCGCCGTCTCGGCCGCGCTCGGGATGGCTTCGGCGAGAGACACCCTCGGTAAGGACGATCACGTCGTCGCCGTGGCAGGCGACGCGGCTTTCACCTGTGGACCGACTTTCGAGGCGCTGAACAACATCGCTTCGACGACGAAAAAATTCATCCTCGTCCTCAACGACAATGAGTGGTCGATCGATCGGAACGTCGGGGCCATCGCCAAGTATTTCCACGCTCTCCAGACCAGCTCGACCTACTCCCACATTCACGAGAAGGCCGCTGACTTTGTCGAGCGGATCGCCGGAAAGACCGGTCGAGACCTCGCCCAAAAGGTCGAACGCGGCGCGAAAAATCTCCTCTTTCCCAACGTGCTCTTCGAAAAATTCGGGATGCACTACTATGGTCCCATCGATGGGCACGATCTCGACCTCCTCGTGAAGACTTTCGACTTCCTGAAAGACCAGGACGAGCCTGTCGTTCTTCACATCATCACCGAGAAAGGACGCGGCTACGAACCGGCCAAGGCCAACCCGATGAAGTTCCACGGTCTCGGTCCCTACAAGACGGAAACCGGAGAAACCCCGGCTGGCGGGACCCCCACCTATTCCCAGCTCTACGGCCAGCATCTCGGAAAATTCGCCGAGAAGGATGAGAAGATCGTCGCGGTCACTGCTGCGATGCCCAACGGAACCGGTCTCGTCGAATTCCAGAAAGTCGTACCTGAGCGATACTTCGATGTGGGAATCGCCGAAGAACACGCCGCTCTTTTTGCCTGCGGGCAGGCCGTCCAGGGGCTGAAACCCTTTCTCACCATCTACTCCACCTTTTTCCAGCGGGCCTACGATATGGCCGTGCACGACATCGGGATCCAGAATCTTCCCGTGCGTCTCTGCATGGACCGAGCCGGACTCAGTGGAGATGATGGACCAACCCACCACGGCCTCTTCGATATCGGCTATATGCGTCATATTCCCAACTGGGTCTTCATGCAGCCGAAGGACGAGGACGAGTTCGTCGACATGCTCTGGACCATGGCGAACTATGACGAGGGTCCGATCGCGATTCGCTACCCTCGCGGGGCCGGCACCGGAGCCACTCCCAAAGCCGAGCCCAAGCTTCTCGAAATTGGAAAAGCCGAGGTTCTCTCGGATGGAACCGACATCGCTCTCTTTGGATTGGGTCACCTCTTCGAAATGGCCGAAGAAACCAAGGCTCGCCTGGAGGAAATGGGATATTCCGTCGCCCTGATCAATCCTCGCTGGATCAAGCCTCTCGATACCGTCTGTATCGAAAAGTATGCGAAACAATGCCCGGTCCTCTTGAGCTTCGAGGACCATGTCCTCCACAACGGTTTCGGAGCAGCGATCATCGAGCACCTCAACGATGCCGGAATCCAGACTCCCGTCGAGCGTATCGGGTGGCCCGATCAATTCGTCGAGCACGGCAAGGTTCCCATCCTCCGGGAAAACCACGGACTGACCGTCGAAGACGCGGTCAAGAAGGCGCTCAAACATCTCCCGGCTCGCCAGGAGAAGGCTCTTGCCGGCTGAGGGTTCGAACCGCCGAAAAGACACCGATCAAAAAGTGTCCCTGACGTCGAGGTCTTGAAGTTTTTTCCTCGAAGGGTTTCTCCCAATTCCGGAAGAATTGGCTATTGCGCTTTGATCCGGTCTTTCATCCAACTCAAGGCCCAGTTCATGACTTCTTCGCGATTCACCTCATGGTGAAGTTCGTGGAGACATTCTTCCCAGATCCGAATCTCGCAAAGAGACCCGACCTTTGCCGCAAACTCCTTACTGGATTCGCAGGATGTCACGGGATCGGCATCACCATGCATCAGCAGGAGCGGCAAGTTCAGTTCACCTGCATTTTCAAGGATGTAGCTCCCCGACTCGAAGATGGCGCTGGCGAGTTTCAACGAAATACGATGATGATTGAGCTCATCCGTTTCGTATTGCTCCACTTCCCTTGGATCCCTCGACATTCCTTTGGGATCGATCCCGGGATCGACAGAAACCGCGGGAAATAATCGGCTGAAGCCCTTCGCGAGACCGCTTTTCCATGATGAAGGCTTGAAGGCCGGTTCGATCAGTGGAGAACTGACCACAGCGCCATCGAGATCGGGCTTTTCACGCAGGAGATAGTTGAGGACCAATCCTCCGCCAAAGCTGTGTCCGTAAAGAAACTGTGGGCCCTCGGTTTGAATCTCCGCCAGTTCGAGAAACTGTCGAAGATCCGCCAACATCGTTTCGTAGTCCGGCGTATGCCCCCTGGGACCTCCCGACTTTCCGTGCCCTCGCTGGTCGTAGGCAGCCACAGAAAACCCTGACTGAACAAACAACTCCGCCATCTCCTGGTAACGCCCATGATGCTCGCCGAACCCGTGAACAAGGTAAACGGTAGCGACAGCTTGTTCCTCGGGTCTCCAGATCGTTCCGGAAAATTCGAGGCCATCCTTGGCAGACCAATTCAAAGCGGTTTCTAACATGCTTTCTCCCCTGAAATAGAAATTCCGATTTCGTAGTACGGGCGTTCCAGTCTGAGCCAGCTTCCTGAATACGATCCGCTTGGTCCTCCTCATCGAAGAGAAGCACGAATGAATGGATACCATCAAAGGCGCTTGAATGGCACCTCAAACTCATCGAAAGCGTCCCTCCACCCTTGCCGTAGAATCGAGCCGCATCCCGATGACGAAAAGGGGCCACAGTCAGACTGACGGATCCCAGTGTGCATACACTCGGAGCGAAATGACACGCCAGGGTAGGTTTCTGCTTGGCTTAAGGTTTCTTATTCGCTCCCCACTTGCACTGCGGAATGAGGCAGAAGCCTCCGGCTGCCCGCCCGATTGAAATCATGACGTCGCTGCACGAATCAGGGTATACCACTAGGATCCCAAATAATCGCAGGACCGCAGGTAGCTCTGCCACTGCAGCGGGCGCATCACGAAGATTCCCTGCCTCTGCCGACCGACTCCGGGGTCGAAAACTTCCCAGCCGAATTCCGAGTTTCGATTGCCATAATCAAGGCGGTAGATCCAGTTCCCGCCTTCGTCCTTCCGCCAAAGATCGGAATCATTCCCCGGAATGATCTCGCCGTACTCCCATACACTTCGGAGAATTTCCTGGTCAAAGCTTCGTGACTTTACGGAGTAGGGAGCGAGATCCCCCTCGCCAACTCGTCCCCCCCCAGTTCCACTACCCCCATTTGCCCCATTCGACCAAGAGGGAGGATCGGGTGAATCTCCTCGATTCTCTTCCCGCTCGGGAAGTCCGTTTTCGCCCGTTTCCGAAAATTCGATCTCTCCGGATTCGTCGTCGTCGTCATTTCTTGCACCCAGATTGTCCCACCAATTGGGAAACTCGACTTCACTCTGATTGAAAAACATGAATATACTCGTTTGAACAGTATGATCATACCTCTCAATTTCGCCCTGCCAAGTAGATTCTTGAATGGCTCCCCTGCACCACAAGAAAAAACCTGCTGTCCTGAATGGCACTGCGTTTAGCGGAACATCAAAAGGGCACGTCATGGTCGGCACTTTTCCAAGTGCCGCTACATTCAGGGCTAGTAGCGGCGTTGGGAACAATGCCGATCAAACCGGGGTCATCGAACAATCGGCTTAATGCAGCGCCATTCCCCACTGTCACCCGGATCAAGGATCCGTGACCTCAGCCTCTTTCGAGGCAGCTGAGACCGCAGAACGACTCACAATCCTTTCTCTTCATGACAACAAAGAAAGCCCTTTCGAACTACTGAAACACGGCCCTAGAGACGTCCTCTGTATTTGCCGGGATTCTTCATGAAATCGACTCCGTTGATCGGTTTCCCATCCTTGTCGACAATGAAGTATTCCCCGCCCGTCCCCTTGGCGATTTCGGCGAACTCTTCCTGGGCAGCCGATGTCTGCATTGCGATGCAATTGATTTTCGGTCGGCCATTCCGTTGGCTGTGACGAAGGATCTCCGAAACATTGATCTCCTTATCAATCCCATCCGTCATGAAAAAGATAACATCGGGAGACGGATTCATCAGGTGAGCGATCTGCAGGGCCGTATCCCAGTCGGTCCCGCCGAACTGGGGTGCCTGATTCACCTGGTCGATTGAACGACGAATATTCGACGAGTTCGCTGAGAGCCACTTCGGGGACCGAAATTTCCCTTCATCTCCCACCAGTTTAAAATCGAAAAGCCCATTGCTCTTGAATCGATATTCGCCCCCCGGACTCTCAAAAACGGTCGGATACCGGGTAGGTTGCTGTCTTGCGGCCTGCCACCCTTTGTCCACATAGTAGGCACCCCCGGCAAAGAGCATGACGTGGTAATCCACGCCTTTCAGTCCCTTGAGAGTTTTCTCCAACTCATCATTCCTCAGCTTGATCTGATTCGGTTTCATCGAAATCGAATGGTCGAGCACGAAGAGAAATCGACGCCCCGTTGAGGAACCGCCAAAAAAGGATGCCCCGCTCCCCATTCCTCCTCCACCGGAACCGAATCCTCCTCCTCCGAAGTCGGCGTCTCCGATCCCTAGAGGTCCCTTGCTGGTCTTGGTGACGTTGGGAAGAGAAATCTTGGCAACTGCGTTAGCGCGCATCAACTGCGCCAGCGGAGCCGCCGCTGCGGCTGACGCCGAGGTCTTCTTCGTCTGCTTCACCACGTTCTTCTTCTGCATTTCCTGCTTCTTCCGAATCGTAGGAGCGATCGCCGCAACAATCTCAGGATCGTCCTTGATCGGAGGAAGAATCACGACAAGGGCCGCGATCAGGAAGAGGACGAAATGAAAAACCAGGGCCGCCATGACCGCGGTTGCCTTTTTCCCCCGCTGTTTCGGCAGTTCAACGGGAGCCAGATCTTCGAGCGTAAAGGCCTCCATTCCCGGAACCCCTGGAGCTCCCGTTGCGTGAACCGAAGGGATTCCGACCGGGGGAACAGATTGCCCATGAGCCCCTTGGACGGATGGCGCAGGCGGTGCAGTGTTTTCCTCGATTGTGCCAAAGTCTTCGGCAACCAGGGGAGGCGCCACGACTTGCCCGGGTTCATGGAAAGGCTCCGTGTGCGGCGCAGGAGAGGATGCATCTCCTTCCCCCTGCTCTTCCACCACAGGAATGTTCAACCCGCTCCCTTCATGAATCGGCTGCAATTCGGGAGGGGCGGCCCCCAAGGCTTTCGCTGCCGCAAAATGCTCTTTCGACTCTTCTTCTTTCCCCACCCACTCCAGAATCGTTCCCAGCAGCTGGTGACCGTAGACGCTTCTTGGGTATTTCAAGACAAACTGACTGACGAGTTCGAGACCCGCTTCCTCCGTGAACTCGACAAATCGTTGCAGATCTGCCTCGCTCTCCGGGGGCAGAGGGGCATCCAACAGCAGTTCGACCGCTTCATCTTTGGCCCCCCTAGCCAATGCCTTGTCGGCAATGAGCAGACGCATCGCCCAGTCATAGGGAAATTCTTCCAGCGCCTTTCTCAGGGCTGATTCGGGAGCGGTCATTGGGAGTTCAGTCAGTCGACCGCTATCCCATACCAAAATTCACCTGCTTGTTCAACAGGTTGCATCGACAATTCCAATAGCCTGAAAGGGCACAAATGTCCCTGGCTCCGGCAGGGCGGAAGCAATCTTGAAACGGAAAGCCCCGACGTGCTCTCCTAGGGATGATACTCCTGGAGAGGGGTCACGGAAAAATCGGTTTCCTTAAGGGCCTCGATCGATCGAGCACAAGCCTGGGCGGCACGCATCGTGGTGATGATGGGAACCCGGTTGCCAAGGGCACCACTACGGATGCGAACTTCATCTCGGCGAGGAACTCGACCACTCGGGGTGTTGATGACCATGGCGATCTCCCCGTTCTTGATCATATCGAGCACATTGGGACGACCTTCGGCCAGCTTGTGCAGTCGATGGACCGGAACTCCGGCTTCGCGAAAACGATCCGCCGTTCCCGTGGTGGAGAAGATGGTGAATCCGAGTTCGCTGAATTTCTTTGCCAACTCCGTTGCCTCGTCCTTGTCGGGACCCTTCACGCTGATGAAGATATTGCCCTCCAGCGGAAGCTCGGAAGAAGCCGCCATCTGAGCCTTCGCATAAGCAATCCCGAGATCGGCATCGATGCCCATCACCTCGCCTGTCGATTTCATCTCGGGTCCGAGACTGATATCGATACCGGGGAACTTCGTGAATGGGAAGACCGCCTCTTTCACCGAGTAATGCTCCGGAAAAACCGGCTCGGTAAATCCGAGATCGACGAGTTTCTCCCCGGCCATGACCTTGGCAGCCAGCTTGGCGAGGGGCACCCCGATCGCCTTCGAAACGAAGGGCACGGTTCGAGAGGCACGAGGATTGACCTCGATGACATACAACTCCTCATCCTTGACCGCGAACTGGATGTTCATGAGGCCACAGACATCGAGCTCTTTCGCAAGGGCCTTGGCGGCGGTGGAAATCTTATCCCGCATGGAATCGCTGAGGGAGAAGGAAGGAATGACACAGGCACTGTCGCCACTGTGAATCCCCGCCTGCTCGATGTGCTCCATGATCGCACCCACGACGGTGGTTTCGCCATCCGAGATACAATCGACATCGACCTCGGTCGCATCCTCGAGAAAGCGATCCACGAGGACGGGGCGTTCCGGGCTCGCATCGACCGCATTCTGCATGTATTCCCGCAACTCGTCATCGTGGTAGACGATCATCATGGCTCGCCCGCCGAGAACGAAAGACGGTCTCACCAGCACCGGGTAGCCAATCCGTCCGGCAATCTCGACGGCCTCGTCTGCGGAGACCGCGGTGCCGGCGGGAGCCTGTTGCAACTCGAGCTTGTCGAGTAGAGCAGAGAAGAATTTCCGGTCCTCGGCCTGTTCGATACTCGTAGGAGAGGTGCCGATGATGTTGCAACCGTGACGCTCCAGGTCAGCCGCGAGATTGAGAGGGGTCTGACCTCCCAATTGAACAACAACACCCCAGCAGGCTTCCTGCTCATAGATATTGAGCACGTCTTCGAGCGTCAGAGGTTCGAAGTAAAGCTTGTCGCTGGTGTCGTAGTCGGTCGAGACCGTTTCCGGATTCGAATTGACCATGATCGTCTCGAATCCCAGCTCTTTCAGTGCGAAGGAGGCGTGGACACAGCAGTAGTCGAATTCGATCCCCTGCCCGATTCGGTTGGGACCTCCCCCGAGAATCATCACTTTCCGCTTCTCTCCGGAGCGAGCCTCGTTCTCGATCCCGTAGGTCGAGTAGTAGTAGGGCGTGTAGGCTTCGAACTCGGCGGCACAGGTATCGACGAGGCGATAGGTGGGAATCACACCCGCCGCTTTGCGCTTTTCCCTGACCTCGTCGGGATCCGTATTGGTCAGGATCGCGAGCTGCTTGTCGGAAAAACCGAGCTTCTTGGCGCGGAGAAAATCGAGCTGATCCAGATCCGTGCCCAGCTCGGCTTCTCCCTTGAGAATGTCCTCGATATTCTGGAGAAACCAGGGATCGATCCCGCTCAGTTCGTGAATTTTCTCGAGACTCAAACCATTCTCGAAAGCAAGACGGACGAAAAAGATCCGCTCCGCATTCGGAGTCGCGAGACGCTCTCGGATATAGCTGATGTCGGGAGTTCCATCCTTTCCATCTCCTCCCAGACCGGATCGCCCGGTCTCGAGGGAGCGAAGCGCCTTCTGAAGAGATTCCTTGAAGGTCCGGCCAATCGACATGGCCTCTCCGACACTCTTCATCTGGGTCGTGAGGGTCGCGTCGGCCTCGCGGAACTTCTCAAAAGTAAATCGAGGGATCTTGACCACGCAGTAGTCGATCGTCGGCTCGAAACTGGCCGGGGTTTCCCTCGTGATGTCATTCGGGATCTCATCCAGCGTATAACCGACAGCCAGCTTGGCCGCGATCTTCGCGATGGGGAATCCTGTCGCCTTGGAAGCGAGGGCGGAGGAACGAGAAACACGCGGGTTCATCTCGATCACGATCATGCGTCCATTCTCCGGATTGACCGAAAACTGGATGTTGGACCCTCCGGTCTCCACACCGATTTCGCGAATCACGGCGAAAGAGGCATCCCGCATCAGCTGGTACTCCCGATCCGTCAGGGTTTGTGCGGGAGCAACGGTGATCGAATCCCCGGTATGAACTCCCATGGGATCGAAGTTCTCGATCGAACAGATGACCACGCAATTGTCGGCGCGATCCCGCATGACCTCCATCTCATATTCCTTCCACCCGAGCAGCGATTCCTCGATGAGGACCTCGGTCACGGGGGAGAGATCGAGACCGCGACGCACGATCGAATCGAAGTCTTCCTTGTTGTAGGCAATCCCGCCTCCCGAGCCACCCAGGGTGTAGGCAGGCCGAATGATGAGAGGAAAACTTCCGATCTCCTTCGAGATCTCGTAAGCCTCGTCCATCGTGTGAGCGACTCCCGACTGGGGCATATCGAGACCGATCTTGATCATGGCCTCTTTGAAAAGAAGACGATCCTCGCCCTTCTCGATCGCATCGGCATTGGCTCCGATCATTTTCACCCCGGCTCGATCCAGGTACCCGGAACGGAACAGCTCCATCGCGGTATTCAGCGCAGTCTGTCCTCCCAGTGTGGGGAGAAGAGCGTCGGGCTTCTCTTTCTCGATGATTTTCTCGACCACTTCCGGCGTGATCGGCTCGACGTAAGTCCGAGCGGCGAACTCCGGATCGGTCATGATCGTCGCCGGATTCGAGTTCACGAGAACCACCGTGTAGCCCTCTTCCTGGAGGGCCTTACAGGCTTGCACCCCAGAGTAGTCGAACTCACACCCCTGCCCAATTACGATCGGACCCGAACCGATCAGGAGGATTTTTTTAATCGAAGTGTCTTTCGGCATGAAATTCCCTATTAAATTGATCACCTCTTGCATCTCGCGCGGCCCAGCGCAACGGAGGAAACCAGTTTTTCTCGAGTATCAGGATGACGTAGTCTCGATTTTGAGAAAGCACTTGAAATCCGTCTGAATTCTTTCAAGTATAACGTGACCACTTCTGATCTGACATGAATCGACTGACACTGTGCCTCGCTCTCGTTTCCGTAGCCTTGGGAACCACTTCGCTGGTTTCTGCCGAGCAATACGCAAACATCGCTCCGGAGTACAAGTGCCATCACCGCGTCGACAAGAAAGGCTTCTGCCGCAAGTTTCCGAACATTGCTCTTCGCCGCAATATCTGCAGCCCTCAGCCCGCAATGCTCGGTCACATCGAGTGGTGCCGAGAGGATGTCACGATCACAGAGCGCGATGACTGTGGAAACTACAGCACCTACGAGGCAGTCGTGATCACCTATCGTCCAGTCTATGCAAACGGTGGCTGGGGCAAGAAGTTCCAGCGGACCTATCGCAAGGAACCCACGCTGATCACCCCAGCCGTTCTTGGCAAGGGTGTTGTGAAGTAACCAGGCCCCTTCCGCTCTCGGATGGAGTTTGACCTGGCGGGCGAGCATGCTCGCTACTCCTATCGCCTGCTCGCTGGGCTCGTCACCCCACGCCCGATCGCCTGGGTAACCACTTGTGACGAGGAGGGGCGAATCAACGCCGCCCCCTTTTCCTTTTTCAACGTCTTCGGAACTCGCCCTCCCATCCTCGGGTTTGCTCCTGGAGACAAGCAACCCGGCATCCCCAAGGACACCGCGAGAAATATCCGCCGGACCGGGGAATTCGTCGTCAACCTTGTCGATGAAGAACTGGCCGCGGCCATGAACGAGACCTCTGCAGAAGTCGAATTTGGGGTCAACGAGCTCGAATTGGCAGGATTGACGGCAACCGAGAGCACCGGAATTACTCCTCCGCGAATTGCGGAAGCACCCGTCTCCCTCGAATGCCGCGAATGGTCGACCATGGAGATCGGGAAAAATCGGCTCGTGATCGGTCTGATCGATCGCATTCACACGCGCGACGGCATTCTGGATCCGGAAACGCTCCTCGTGAATCCCGACAACTTTGCTCCGATCGGACGAATGGAGGTTCCGTCAGGATACTGCCGCACGGAGGATCGGTTTTCGATGACACGGCCCGATTAGGGAGGGAGTCCGGCCCGAAGTCTGCTCAGATTAGCGGATCGTGGGAACGGAATGATGGGAATTCATTCCCGGAATTCTCCTTCATATTTAATTTGGCAAACCGAAATAATTCGCTTCCATTGATAAACCGGAAAGCGCGCACATCGGCTCGTATTTTCCCCTACGCCACCGCAACAACTTCCATCGTGTCCGAGTCATCTACAGAACTTCTGGGCAAAAACTACTTCCAGACCCGGGAGAAGCTGGGAGAAGCCATCGAGTCGCTGGCCGAACTGGGGAAAGAGGCGGGAATTGACCCCGCTCGCATCGCTCTTCTCGAAAACCTCATCGCCAACCTCGAGGATCCTTTTCTCTTCGTGGTCGTGGGAGAGGTCAATGCGGGAAAATCATCGCTGCTCAACGCCCTCTTCGGTGAGGATTTCTGCACCGCAGACGTGATCCCTACGACCGACCGGATCGCCTTTTTCAAACACGGTAAGGAGGCTCACGAATTCGATTTCTCCGAGAGCATCGTCGAGGTCTTTCGACCGAACGAATTTCTCAAGGACTTCAACATCGTCGATACCCCGGGCACCAACTCGATCGAGGCCGGACACCAGGAAATCACCGAGCAGTTTCTCCCCATGGCGGATCTGGCGATCTTTGTCTTCTCGGTGACGAATCCCTGGGGGGCGACGACCTGGGACTTTCTCGATCGGATTCATCACCAGTGGAAGAAGAAGATCATCTTCGCCCTGCAACAATGCGATCTTCGAACCGAAGAAGAAGTCACCGCCATCCTCGAGCACCTGCAGAAGACGGCCCATCATCGTTTCGGCCAGCACTTTCCGACCTTTGCGGTCTCGGCGAAACAGGCCTTTCTCGCCAAGACGTCGGAGTCGGGGAATGAAGAGCTTTCCACCGGGAGCCAGATTGCCGGTCTCGAACGCTATATCTCCGGAGTCGTCGAGTCCTCCGAGCCTCGACTCGTCAAGCTGATCCACGCCTGGCGAGCGTCCTGTTTTGTTCTCGGGGAGATCAAGGAACGTCTCGGGGCGGCCTCGGAGATCATTCGAGCTGATGACGAACTGCTCAGCGAGTTGGAACCCGCCAGCAAGACTCAGCAGGCCCGCACCCTCAAGAAGTGCGAACCGCTTTTCGAAGCCTTCGACCAGAGTTTCATGGCGGCGGGACTGCAGGCCGAGCCGCTGCTCGACTCGGAGTTTCGCATCATTTCCGCGCTTCTTCCCCAGCGAAAGAGCGCCGAAGAAATCGAGGGGCTCATCTTTGCGACGACGATGAAAGCTGTCCGGCGGAGTGTCGGTGCCGGAGCCAACGCCGTCGAAGAGGATGTCCAGCATCTCTGGGAAAGGGTTTCGGAAGAAATGCAGCAGCATTTCAATCTCGAACTCAGCGTGGGCGAAGATGGCAGCCCGGACTGGAGCACCTCTCATCAGCGAATCCAGGATACCGTCGAATCCTCTACGGCAGAGGCCCTGCGGAATCTGCATCTCAAGGATGAGCTAGCTCGACTTTTCGTAAATCGGAGCCGAGCCATCTGGGGATTCATCTTTTCCGCGATTCTCTCCATCCTCGCGGGTGTCATTCTTTCCATGCTTTCCATTTCTCCCTGGAATGCCGTCTCTTTTGGATTGGCCGCGGTTTTTCTCGCGCTGGGAGCATTCGTCGGAGCTCGATCCGTGAAAAAGATTCGTAGTTTCTACACGGGTGTGATCGAGGAACACCGGGAAACCGTCGCGAAGACCCAAAGGGACGCCTTCGCCAAAGCCACCGCGTCTTTCTATCACGACTTCGTGGCGCTTTTCGAGCCCCTGCGAGAAGTCTGCCGAAAGCACCGCTCGAAATACGAGCCGCAGCTCGAAGTGATCCAGTCGACGGAAAAGAATCTCTCCGAGCTGGAGCGCATCCTTTCCCCGGTCGAGAAGGCTCTCAACTCCCGGAAATAGCCGAGGCCTGGTCGGCAAAGTGGGATTCGACCAAGTCGCAGATCAGGTGGCCTGCGATGAGATGACACTCCTGGACCCGCGCCGTGATGGGAGAAGGAACTGCGAGACAAAGGTCAGCAACGTCCCCGCAACGCCCTCCCTGCTCGCCCGTGAAGGCGAAGGTGGTCACTCCGATGGACTGGGCAAACTCCAGGGCCTTCACGACATTCGCGCTGTTTCCCGAGGTCGAAATCCCCACGACGACATCTTCCGGTCCACACATGGCCTCGACCTGGCGAGCAAAGACCGCTTCGTAGCCGAAATCGTTGGCACAGGCCGTGAGGATGGAGGTATCGGTTGAGAACGCAATCGAAGGAAGCCCTTTCCGATTGCGCACGAACCGGACCACGAACTCGGCCGCAAAGTGCTGGGCATCCGCAGCACTGCCTCCGTTCCCACAAAAGCAAACTTTTCCACCGGCTTCGAGTGCCTCGATGCAGCGCTGGGCCATCTCACCGATGGTGGAAGAACAGGATTCTTCGAATCGAGCGACAGTCACGGTGTGTTCCGCGATGGTTTCCTGGATAACTGAGGAGAAGGACATAGGGAAAATGATTCAGGCTAGGGGGACGCCCTGCGAAAACTCTCGCTCGAGCGCCTCCAGCAATTCGTCTCTTTCGATAGGAGAGGTTCCGAGTTTGCCGACCACGATGCTGCTGGCGAGATTGGAAACGGTGGCAGAAACCTCCGCAGCCAGTCCCGAGCAAAGCCCGAGGGTGTAAATGGCGATCGCCGTATCCCCGGCTCCGGAAACGTCGAAGACCTCGCGTGCTCGCGCCTTGAGATGGACAGGCGACAGATCTCGACGAAAAACCAGCATGCCCTGCTCCCCGAGGGTCAGGAGAACCTGCTCGCAGGACCACTCCTCGAGCAACTGCGTCCCCACGGCGAGGAGAGGCTCGTCCTTGAGCGGATCGACACCTTCATCCCGATGCAGATCTTCGATCCCGGCGCAGGCGAAGGCTTCGGGACGGTTCGGCTTTACCGTGGTGACGCCTCTCCATTCGATCGGATTACCCGGCTTGGGATCTACCGTGATGGTCAAATGATCCTGACCCCGAGAGGCCTCGAGCAGGGACGCGACGAGAGTCGGCGTGATCAGCCCCTTGCCATAGTCTTCGATGATGATCCCATCGATCTCGGGAAGAACGGGAATGATCTGGTCGACGAGAGCATGGACAAGTCGATCCGAAATAGGCTGACGTTTCTCCCGATCAATTCTCACGACCTGTTGATGCTGAGCGACCACCCGGGTTTTCGTAATGGTCTGCAGATCCGGGTCCTGCACGCAAAACCGAGTACCGATTCCACATTCAGCGAGAGTTGTAGAAAGCAATTCGCCGTTGGGATCCGTTCCGTAGAGTCCTGAAAGATCGACCGTCGTCCCAAACGGAGTGATGTTTCGCGCCACGTTGGCCGCGCCTCCCGGATACCGGGACTCCTTCTGGACCTCCACCACGGGAACCGGTGCCTCCGGAGAAATCCGGGACACTCCTCCCCAGATAAACCAATCCAGCATGACATCGCCGATCACGAGAATTCGTTGATCGCCAAATCGGCTCAGCAAAGCTTCGGGTTGCAAGGTCTCTTCCCCCATGGTGCGGCTCATGCTACGGTCTCGACTCTCGGATTGCAACTATCGCAGTTGCTGCAGGAAATGGTTCCTCCCATGATATCGCTTCAGGGATTTGAAGGCCGAATTTCAGTCCGGATTTCCCCCGGTCGGTTCAACGATTTCAGGGAAACTTCTGCCTCCCGCTCTTCCCCGAGCCATTCGATGAGGACACGGACCCGGTCCTGTCCCGATACCAAACGAGTCACCACCGTCTCGAGACCTTTCAGTGCGCCTTCAGTAATGATGACATCGTCGCCCTCCGAAATCTCGGGCTCGATGATCCGAATCGCCCCTTCCTCTTCCGGAAATTCGTCCTTCAATTCCTGGATGTAGGCATGCTCGATCTGCGGATACTCGTCCGAAAATCGAAGGATTCCGAGGACGCCAGTGGCAGCATTGACGGCCCGAAGATCATTCGTCAGGTCAAACCGGGCGAAAATATAGCCCGGGAAGAGGGCCTCGACGAACCAGACATTTCCTCGACGAGTCGACTTCTCGTATCGAATGCGCGGACAGAAGACCTCATCGAGATTGGCAAACCCCATCAGGTTTCGAGCCGCGAGATGCTCGCTCTTGGGCTTGGTGCGGACGCAATACCAGCCGGGCTCTGGGTCGGATTGAGGCGATTCCATTTTCCTGATTTTCGTTTCTCGAACTTGATTCCCCCGAGAGCAAAGCCGGCAACTTCGGAAGGGCGGAAAGTATAGGTTCGCCACCGCCTTCTGGAAAGAAAAGATCTGATTCGTTCCCTCCCCCATAAGAAGCTTCCCCTCCCGACTCTCCGACGACGAACTCTTGCGGAAATCGGGATTTACCTTTACGTGTCCGATCCGTCGTCTCGCGACTTATTCCTATGGCATCTCCCCAAGACAACTCGACGCCAATTCGTGCAGTCGACATCGCCACGGCTTCTCCGGAGGAATTGGCCGAAGTACGGAGAAATGTTTTCCGCAGGCTCCTCGGCTATATCACCCCCTTTCGGATGAGATTGTTCTGGGGCATCCTCTTCGGCGTGCTTGCCGGGCTGATCAACGGAGTCTTTCTCCTCGTCATCAAGACCGTGTTTGCTGTCGTATTGCCTCGACCGAAAGAAGACGGAGACGCGGCTGAACCTCCCGTCGATTCGGTGAGCGAAGGCAGTGAAGGCATCCCGCTGCAGGAAGCCTACTATCCTTTCGAGGATCTCCCCTTTCTAACTGATTTTGCGATCCGACCACCCAAGTTGCCCGATGAATACGAGTGGATTTTCGTTCTCGCAGTCTGCCTTTCCATTCCAGTGCTCCTCCTGATCCGAGGCCTCTTTCAGTATCTGCACGCCTATTGCATGCTGTGGATCAACATGAAGGTCCTCTACCGCCTGCGCGACGAATCCTTCTCCAGCCTGATTTCCCAACCGCTCGCTTTCTTCAACCGGGTCAAGCAGGGGGAACTGATTCAGACGGTATCGAACCAGACCCGAACTTCGGCGGATGCCGGGAGCCAACTCCTCAGTGCGCTCATTACCCACCCTGCCGCCATCTTGTCCATCATCGTCATGGTGGTGATCATGGACCCGCTCTACACTTTCGGAGCCCTCATCGTGTTCCCTCTCTGCATCGTTCCGGTCGCACTCGTCAGCCGAAAGGTTCGGAAAGCAGGAGGAAAAGAAGAGCAGGAATCCGAAGGACTCATGGTCACTCTCCACGAGAGCTTTGGTGGGGTTCGACTCGTCAAAGCTCACAGTCGGGAGGATTACCAGCGAAATCGATTCAACGAGGGTAGCCGGAGCATCATCAAGTTCATCATGCGTTGGAGAAAGGCGATGGAGATCTCGAGTCCCATGGTCGAGATCGTCGGCGCCCTGGGGATTTCGATCGGGCTGGTCTACGCATGGATGATGGAGGTCAATGTCGATACGTTCACGGCCATCAACCTCGGGCTGATCAGCATCTACCCCCATGCCAAAGCCCTGAGCCGCATGAATATTTCGATGCAGAAATGCTTCGTCGCTGCCTTGAAAGTGTTTTCCTACATCGATGCGGAACCCGACGTGAAGGATGCCCCCAAAGCGATCGAGATCGAGAACTCGAAGGGAAAAATCGAGATCGACGATGTCGAGTTCTCCTACACCGAGGATCGCACAGCACTGCAGGGCGTCTCGCTGACCTTCGAGTCCGGGAAACGCTATGCTCTTGTCGGTCAGAGCGGGTCGGGAAAATCGACCATCCTCTCGCTCATTCTCCGCTTCTACGATCCTGACAAGGGGAGCATTCGACTCGACGATCGCGATATCCGCGAGTACACCCAACAATCGCTGCGAGACCAGATTGGGATCGTCAGTCAGGAGACATTTCTTTTCCACGACACCATCCTAGACAACATCCGCTACGGTCGTCTCGACGCGACGCGAGAAGAAGTCGTGGCCGCCGCGAAACTCGCCCATGCCCACGAGTTCATCGAGCAGCAATCGGACGGCTACGATACCGTCCTCGGAGACAAGGGCTGCACGCTCTCGGGTGGTCAGCAGCAGCGGCTTTCGATCGCGCGTGCGATTCTCCGCGATGCTCCCATTCTACTTCTCGACGAAGCCATGTCCGCGCTCGACTCGGAATCCGAGAAGGCCATCCAGGATGCGATCGAAGAGCTTTCCCGAGGGAAAACCGTCATTGCGATCGCCCATCGACTCTCGACGGTTCTCGACTCCGATGGCATCGTCGTGATGAAGGAAGGCAGGGTCATCGACGTGGCTACCCACGAGGTCCTGCTCGAACGCTGCCCGGAATACCAGCAGCTCTACCAACTCCAGTTCGAAACCTGATCGAGTCCGGTCTCGCCCTAGCTGGGGAGTGCGATCGAACGCATCTCTTGGATCGCCTCGACCAGCTTCCTTCCTCGATCTTCCCAGCGGAAGGCCGAGTCACAGGTCGTGAGGGAGTTCTCTCGCATTCGGTTCAATGCCTCGAAATCGTCGATGGTTTTTGAAATCCCCTCGATCAGGGAAGAGAGATCTGTGGTCAGGAGAATGTCCCGCGGGCTCTCCAGCGGCAGACCTTCCACGGCATGGCGCAGCCCTGCGAGAGGGAGGCCATGAAAGATATACTCGAGGGTCTTGAGTTTGAAACCACCTCCCAGTTCCTCGACGATCAGCCCCATGCGGGCATCGAGCAGATAGGGCTCCATCTCGGGAACTCGACCGACGAAGTCGACCATGGGGAAGCGGTCCTGCATCTCCCTGCGAAATCCTTCTTCCGTCTTGCCGACGATCTGCACTTCAATCCCCGCCCTGGCAAAGGCCTCGGCACTGTTCTCGAGAAACCACTCGAGGTTGATCCGCTTCGCAATCCACTCAAAAGAACCTGACATGACGACACGTCGCGGCGTCTCGGCAGTAATCTCACGCTGCCGGTGGATCGCGCCTTCGTAGCCGGGTGTGAGGTTGAGATACCGCTGCCTTGGAAATTGCTCCCGGTAGGCTTCTACCTCCAACTCGGTGATTGCCGTGACCAGATCGACTTCGCGGCAGAGTTCTTCCTCCTGACGGGCATACTTCTCGGCGTCGTATCGTAGAGCCAGCTTCTTCGGAAACGCTGCGGAAGAGTTCTTCGCGATCTCCCTTCGAATCTTTGCCTCGTGATTGTGAGACACATAGACGAGGACGGGGTCGCTCTTGATACCGGAGAGCTTTCTCTGCGCACGAATCGGTCCGAGAGCCCAGCCAATCGCCGCATGATCGATCACAATTGCGTCCCACGCCTCTTCACGCAGCGCCTCTTCGAGTGCTCTCTGGGGGCCACCATTTTTCAGTCGCCACGAGTCGCTCGGGTATCGGGTGAAGAGACTCCCGGCGCGACTTCCGAGTTCCGGTGATCCGAGTCTCCACTCAACCTTGTCCTCATCCACATAGGAACTCCTTTGGGTGCCGTCTCCGATGGGTTGCTCGTCGTTGTCGTGTGCGAGCACCGTGAGGTCGATCCCGGTGCCTGCCACCGCACGGATCAAGCCATTGGAATAGATCAGCTCCCCACTGTTGGTGGGACGAGGATATTTTCGGGTAAGCCAGAGACACTTCATGGATGATCGAGTCGAGTTAGAGTAGCGGGATATCGCTTTCGAAAGGAACGCTGGCCCGGCGACAAGCCGAGCGATGACGTGGCAATGAGTAATGGAGAATCGATCCGCGCCGGAGCCCGGCAGGCTTTGGTCGCTCGCCCGAGTCCAAGACCGACCAGGTGATGAGATCGGTTCCCGAAAGAACGCCTGCCGATTCAGGATCTTTCGTGAGGAAACTCAGCAGATTCTCCAGCCCGTTTTGCTCCGGGGTGAAATCACATGAATCGAGAAGCATACAGGCCTTCAAGCCGAAACGTTCCTTGTAGACCCCGATGGCATAGGATTGCAACTGCCCCTGCGCATCACAGAGACCGAAGAAGCTCCTGGGTTCGCTCCCCACCGAGATGAGCCATTGCAAAGACTCGACGGACAGACTGCGCCGCAACTTTCCATCTCGAATCTTGGGAAAGCTCTCCACTTCCTCGGGAGTAACGGCCAGGTAGCTTCCCGGAGCCAGCGAGTGCCCCAACGGAAGGGAAAGGCCAAATTGATGAAGGATAGGCTGCGTTACTTGACCTCCCAGGGTCTTCAAGGGGAAGAAATACTGATACCGCTCGTCTTCTTTCTCGAAACCCATCTTGCCGAGAATCTCCCTCATCGGCTCCGAAGGAGACCCGTCGATGATCTGGTATTCGTTCCCGAGGCGTCGCAATCGGGCGAGCATGCCGAGGACGGAGTCTCGATGCTTTTCTTCGACAAAAAAGGTCGTGGCGAGAAGGGTGGGCACCGTCTCATCATCGATCGCATAATCGAGGGGAATGAACCCGTTGAAGCCCACGATTTGTTCTCCTGCATAAAGGAGAAATCCGAGCGGAGATTCCGGACGGCACATGGGATTCTCATCCCACCACCATCGAAATCGCTGTTCCCAGTGGGCCTCCTCATCGTCCCCATGGCGGGGATTCGACAGCTCGCCGCGCCGCACGAAGTCGGCGAGAAAGCGGGCTACCTCCCGCCTTTCTTCCCCGGTCCCCTGGAATTCCTTGATCGTACCTGCCATCTTTCTGCCTCAGGAGCCCAACACCGGAATCTTGGCCGCGAGTGATTTTCGATCGATCTTGCCATTCACCGACTTCGGCATTTCGTCGAGCACCAGGATGTATTCCGGCACCTTGGCAGGCTCGAGGGATTCGTTCAGGGCCGAAAGAATCACCTCGCTTTCGATTTCTTCGGAAACGGTCACGAAAAGGTGTAGCGTGTCGTCGGCCTCGCGCCAATGCAGACTGGCTTCGACAACGGAAGGGAGAGAGCAGGCTTCGTTCTCGATCTCGACCGGACTGATTCGATTGCCCCGATGCTTGAGCCAGTCATCACTCCGTGCCGAGAAATAAATGTAGCCCTCTTCGTCGACCGACCCCGAGTCTCCGGTGAACAGTTCGACCGCCGCCTCGGGAGCTCTCTTGCGGAATCTCTTCTCGGTTTCTTCCGGAGCTCTCCAGTAGCCATGCGCGACATGGCGCCCCCGAACGACCAGTTCTCCAACCTCCCCAGGAGCGAGACGTTCCCCGGTTTCCGAAACGGCATAGACCTCTGTATCGTCGAGTGCCCGGCCGACGGACTCCATGTGAAATTCGAACTCCTGGGGAGTCATGATCGACACTCGTTTGCACTCCGTGAGCCCATACATGACGAAGACCTCCAGTGCAGGAAAAGCGCTGCGCAGCTCTTCGATGTAGGACAAGGGAAGTCGCTCCCCCGTGTTGGTGATGGCCCGAAGACGGGGAAGATCGAGCGGCCGTCTGCGCCCGAGAGCGATGAGGGCAGCGTAGACAGAGGGAACACCCGGAAGGACCGAAACTTCCGCCTCCTTCATGACCTTGGGGAGACGAGGACCGACTTGGTCGGGGTCGCCGATGTAGAGACAAGCCCCGGACTGGGCCGCGAGAAAGATCTGGTAGAGGCCGTAGTCGAAAGCGAGGGGAAGAAAGCAGCCAATCGTATCCTCGGGACGGTATCGAAGTCGCTCCTGGATCGCCCCGACGACGAACCGGATGTTGTCGTGAGAAAGGGTGACGCCGCGGGGTGTACCGGTAGATCCTGAAGTGAAAACGAGGCAGGCCGGATCGACGCTGATCCCGCTCCAATTCTCAGAAAAAGGCGTGTGCTGGACCGCATCGCTCCAGGAACTCCATCCTTCGCGGGGCGATTCCCCGACGAAAAGGCGGGACGAGATTTCTCCTTCCTCCGGAAAAAGACCAGCCGTTTCTTCGTCGGAGACCATGACGACCGGTTCTGCCTGGTCGAGAATTTTGTGAAGCCCCTTTTCCTTCAGCTTGGAATTGAGCACGACATAGATGCCCCCCACCAACGAGGTCGCAAAAAGCGCGATCGCCAGTTCCGAGCGATTTCGGAGATGGATCGCGACTCGATCCCCTCGCTGGACCCCCTGATCCGCCAACCAACCGGCCAAAGATCGCACCTGTTCCGCGGCCTCAAGGTAGGTGCATGCCGACCCGAATCGATCCCGGAGAAAGGGAGCATCAGGATGAAGATCGGCGGCGGAAAGAAGCAGCCCGGAGACTCCGGGAACAGTGAGACCTTGTTGGGAAAGCGTGGGGACACGACTCATGCCCTAAAATTACTCAATATTATGAAAATTACAATAAATAAAGAATAATTGATAATCTTGCCCATCTGTCGAAATACTTCCCTCTCCTCAGGCAGATCGGAGAAAGGCTTCGACTTCCTCGCAGGTCGCCAGATGCCCCCTGCCACCCAGGCCGGTCGCATTGATTGCGGCAGCTGCGCTCGCAAACCTGGCACAGGAAGACCAGGAATCTCCTCGGCTCCGAGAAAAGAGGAAGGCGCCATGGAAGACATCCCCGCAACCCGTGGTGTCGACGACATGGGGGACGCAAAAGGCGGGCTGGTGAAAGACTTCTCCCTCGCGGGTCTGAAACCAGCTTCCTCTCACGCCATCAGTGATTCCCACGATCTCGCCCCCTCTTCGGAGCAACTGCTTCAGTTGCTCCTCGTGATCTTCGCTCTTTGCCAATCGACAGGCAAACTCCCTCGCCACGATGAGCAGATCGATCTTTTCGAGCAGGGGCTCGAACTTTTCCTCATAGCGATGGGCTCCTCCGTCGAAGGAGGTCACGCCCCCTGCCTCTTTCACGAGTTCCGCGGCTTTCAGAGCTGCCGGCCAGTGCCGACCATTGAGATGGAGAAATCGACATTGCTTCAGCAACTCCATCGGAAGCTCTTCGGGAACCAACTCGTCGAAATTCCCCCGCTGAAAGACGATGTGGCGCTCTCCGTCCCGCTCACGAACGAGAACAATCCCGAGGCTGCTCGTTCTCCCGGCCTGCAACTCGAGAAATCGGGTATCGACTCCGAACTTCTCATAGTCACGCTGGATCAGTTCGCCTCTCCAGTCGTCGCCCACCCGATCGAGGATGGCCGCGGAGGCCCCAAGTCTGGCCGCCGAGCAAAGTGCCGTAGGAACCGGCCCTCCGCCCATCAAGGCAGATTCCGAAACTTCGGTCACCCCGGTGGTCACCGGGAATTCTTCGATCCGCTGGATCGTGTCCATCATCGACATCCCGAGACCGAGGATGTCGCAGATCGGATCCGATGGGGCCGGGATCAATTGTGATGCGTCTTCAGCCACGAGACCACGACATCGATCATCTTGTCGAGCCCGTCACCGCTGTAGACATGATCCACTCCCTCGAGGATTTCCAACTCCTTCGGCTCGTAGGCAGCAGCAAAAATTTCACGCCCTTCTTCGACGGGAACGACGTCGTCGGCATCTCCGTGGACAATCAACCAGGGAACCTCGATCTTTTCCGTCTTCGCGAGAACGTTATCGATCTTGTTCATGTCGTCGACAAAAGCCTGGGAGAGCGGGCACTCCTCGTCTTCCCACATGCAGCCTTTGCCCGGCTTCTGATCGCCAAACTCGGTCTCACAGAATTTCTTGGTGTAGACCATTCCGGAGAGAGAGACCAGCAGTTCAATGCGTTCGTCCTTTGAGGCAGAAAGCACTCCGACGGCCGCCCCCATGCTATGACCGATGTAGCAGATCCGGTGATACCCCTCGTCTTCGGCGGCATTCACGACAGACTTGAGATCCTTGACCTCTTTCGAGATCGTGCAGTCTTCGAACTTTCCTTCCGAATCGCCGTTTCCTGCGAAAGAGAATCGCAGCGCGTTGATCCCCGCCGCCTCAATCGCTTTCGCGAGTCCTTCCGCCCAGGGACGAGCCTTGTTTCCCGTAACGCCGTGACCGATGATCACCAGCAGGGAAGTGTCCGAAGGGTCTCCGTGGAATTCGTAATCGAGGACTTCTTTCGAAGAGTTGAGAATTTCGAGGTGCATAGCGTTGTCGTAATGTGGGGGAGTGTTTCGAAATGTCTAAGGCAAAATAACCGATCTTTCGCTCTCCACTCGGATGCCCGCAGTGGTGCCGATTTCAGAACTGGGTGTCGTAGACTCGGACTTGCTTGAACCACTGGCTGAACTGATCCACAAAAACCGTGTGCTCGTCGTGAACCTGGTAGGCGTTGTGCTGCTCCACGGAGTCGAACTCGAGAACGAGGGCGTAGTCGAAAGTGTTCTGGGTCACGGGGCGTTCAGGAGTCCCCGCAGGCTTTCCGAAGCTTCCGTTCGCCACGACATCGATCTCGAAAAGCGCTTTGAGCCCTTCTTCGAAAGAGAGCTTCTGCTCATCGGTCAGGGACTCGTCCAACCAGAAAAATACATTGTGTCTCACCATGAGGCGAGATTACCGGAGCGATTTCGAATAATCAAACGGTCTCTCTTGGCGTGAAGAATTTTTCACGTGGGGACCGCCACATCAATCCAGGGTCGCATTCTGAAGCATCACCTGGATATGCGGGGTGTAGAGGTCGGGTTCGAGGAGAAAGGAATCGTGTCCTTTCTCGGAATGCACCGTGAGGAAAAGATGCGACACCTCGGCCTCCTTCAAGGCCTCGACCAACGCCGCCTGCTCCTCGGGATAGAAGCAGTAATCCTCGTCGATACTGAAAACGAGATACTGGTGTCCCGCTTCCTGCGAACGCTGGAACAAATCGAGCGGGTTTCTTGCATTCGCCTCGATCACAGGATCATAGCGACTCCACATCTCGCAGATGCGGAGATAGGTATTCGCATCGAATCGGTCGGTGAACTTCTTTCCCTGGTGGAGCATGTAGCTCTCGACATGGTCGTGCGCCCGGTACCAGGAAAACCGGTCCTCGGGCTGGACCACATCCTTGCTCGCCCGCCGCTCGATCGCGTTGAGGTGGACAAAGGTCTTGTGACTGATCATTCGGGCGAGTCCCAATCCTGTCTCGGGAGCACCGGATTCGTAGTATTCTCCCGACCGAAACATCGGGTCATTCTCGATCGCGAGGATCTGCTCGAGAAGAATGATCCGGTTCAGGACGGTCGTCCGCACTCCCGTCGCGATGGGAATGACGAGTCGAACTCGCTCCGGGAACAAGGTCGCAAACGTCACGCAACTCAGCCCTCCCGTCGAAGGGCCGATCACCGCGACCAGCTGCTCGACACCAAGCACATCAAGCAATTTTGCCTGGCTCTTGACCACATCCTGCACCGTGACACTGGGAAAAGCCGACCCATATCTCTTCCCGGTCGCCGGATCGATCGAGGCAGGACCCGTCGTGCCGTAGCATCCCCCCAGGTAGTTGGCACAGATGATGAAATAGCGATCCGTATCCAGCGCTTTGCCGGGGCCGATGAAAAGATCCCACCATCCGGGTTCGCATTCTGGAGTCCAGAACTCCGTTTTCTCGACCCCGGGGTTGGTCCCTGCGGCATGCTGACTCCCGGAAAAGGCATGGAAGAGGAGGATCGCATTCGAACCATCCTCGTTGAGCGTGCCGTAGGTCTCGTAGGCGATCTCGACATGATCGAGCTTCGCCCCATCCCGAAAGAGAAACGGATCCTCGGGGGTGGCGATAGTTTGAAATTGAGTTTCGACCTGACCTATTTCGCTCATGAGAAAGGGCGCACAGGCTAAACGCAAAATCTGGACGGCGCTACCGCTTTGCGTGTCTTACAAAAGGGCCGATCCCCAGGTCTTATCGAAAATCCGACAGAGTTGAGTCTCTCATCGAACCCTGTTGACTCACTCGCTTATTGACCAAGGCTACCCAGGCGATCCCGAACAAAACGAGGATTTCAGAGGAATTTCCGACAGGTCACGATATTCTTCCCAGGTGAGCCTTTTGAATCGAATCTTCTCCTCTGATCCCCCTGCGCCGGACGATCCCTCGTCTGGGATTCGTCTGATCGTAGGCCTGGGAAACCCCGGACTGGAATACGAAGGAACCCGCCACAATATCGGTTTCGCCCTGGTCGACCAGATCGCGAAAAAGGAAGGCTGGAAGTGGAGTCGCGAAAGGAAGCTCCGCGCCAAGATCGCCTCGGACTCCCCGCGCACCATCCTCGCCAAACCGCTCACCTACATGAATCTCAGCGGGAACGCCGTCTCGAGGATCGCCCGTCTCCACAAGCTGAAACCCGAGCAAATCCTGATCGTCTACGATGATGTCGATCTCCCGATCGGAAAGATTCGATTTCGCGCCACGGGCTCGGCAGGAGGGCACAACGGGATCAAATCCATCATCGAATATCTCGGCACCAAAGACTTCCCCCGGCTCAAGATTGGCATCGGAAGCGCGAACGAAACCGCAGGAATGGTCGACCACGTACTCGGTCGATTTGAGGAAGAAGAGTGGAAGGAATTGGAAAAAGTTCTAGCGATTGCTGAGGATGGAGTAAATTGTGCGGTTTCCAGTGGTCTCGATACGGCAATGAACCGGTTCAACTGACCCTGGAATTTCTTCATTTATGGGGGAAGATTCCCCTTTTGATTGATACAAAATCTACAGTTCATGAAACGGAAGTACGAAGGAGTCTATGTCCTCAAAATGCAGGGTCAGGAAGAGGGCATCGAAGAAATGGTGGGTAACATCACGAAAGAGCTGGAATCCAGCGGAGCCACTCTCGAGCAGATCGACCGGATCGGTCGCAAGGAGTTTGCCCACACCAATTTCGCCAAGCAGAAGCACGGCTACTACGTCCAGTTTCAGTTCGAAGCCGAACCTGCCGTCGTCGACACGGTCGAGACGCACCTCAAGCTCAGCGACCAGGTGATGCTTCAGCATTACCGTCGCCGCTAGGGCTCGACGGGAAATTGCATCCCTCCGCGAAAGGCCGCTCTTTTCCTGATCGGGCGATCTCGCCGGGGATGCACTTTGTCGCCGCTCCTCACCGGTGATTCTTGAGCATCGTTTCTCTGCAAGGAGACCCGGATCTCCCCTCGACACGACCTCTTGCGAAAGGGGTTTGCCTTGAGACCTTCAAGGCCGTACACTTCCGACCCCCTGCCCTGTGCCGGGGGATCCGTTCGTAGAACGCTTCCGTTCTCATCCCCTCGCTGTTTCTCACAGCTTCCATCATCCCCTTCCCCGATTTTCTCTGCTATTTATGAATGTTGATCGCGCGACGCTCGACTTCCTCAACTCCTTCTCCGACGATCAGAAAAATGAGGGACAGCGCCTCCACGACGAAGGTGCTGTTACCCAGATTTTCGGAAATCACCTTCTCATCCAGGGAAAAATCGAGGACGGAGACTGGTCCTGCCGCACCAAGTTGCAGCTCCAGGGAAACGAGTGGACCGGCGAGGCAGACGAAAAAAGTGAATCCGGCAAGGCGGCGCTCTACGCGACCATGCTGGAGAAGATCGCGCGAAAAGGAGAACTCCCCGAAGCACCCAACGAAGTCGGCGAGCAGTCCCTCACCGAAGTGATCGAGGAAAAACTGGGACGAGCGCTCACCGGGGAAGAGGATGAATTTCTCGGAAAACTCGAGCGGCGTTTCCGCCGTTTCGAACTGGAACGGGAGATCTTCGACTCCGACCTGGTTCGTCTCAATCCTCGCTGGCCCGTCGAAACCTTCGATCCACTCATCCTCTGGCCGACCCCTCCGAACAATATTCTCGAGTTCTGGAACTATATCGCCCACGCCTTCGAGAAAGGGAACTACGACTACCCCGAGTTTCTCGAAGTCGTCACCGACCGCGAGTGGACTCACCAGCGCATTGCCGAATGGGAACGCCGTCGCGAGGAAAGCGAGTGGCGCTACCAGGTCGAAGTCTTCGAAAAGCGCCCCTCCGATGAAGGCGTGGAAGCAGTTGAGTTTCGCCTGCGTATCAGCACGCGTGAGGCACGTCTCATGGTGCGTCGCGGAGACAACCAGGCCTTCGAACGAGTCACGGAAGAAGACGATTTCGAAAATCTCCAGGAACGCTATTCCAACGGAGGGCTCCGCATGGATGCCGCCTCCGAAATTCTCTGGAGCAAATTTCTCTATGCGGCCCATCACGAAGAGAGCACCGAAGGCGGGCTCAGCCTCGATCGCATCGACAACTGCCGGTTTCTCAACCGCCTCTTTCATCAACCCGAGCTCGAAGGTCGCATCGTCAATCTCGACGAGCACCCCTTCCAGCTGAGCCAGCTCCCTCTCCGCTGGGTCTGTCGCACCGACACCATGGGCACGGACGACTACGAGCTGCAACTGGTGACGGGTGATGACCGCGACGTCTCCCACACCGTTCGCTTGCTCCCCGGAGACGAATCGCTCTATCTCAGCGACGAGTGGGTTTTCCCAGGTCCCGATCATTGGGTCAAAAACGAAACGCTCATCGATCCGAGGGTCGTCATCCCGACGTCCGTCGTCGAGAGCGAAGCAGGGGTTGCCTTTTTGTATCGTCTCGGTGCCGATATTCCCGCACCTCTCGAAAAACGAATCCAGGGCGAAGATCTCTCCGTTGTTTTCGATCTCAGTATTTCCTCCAGCGCAACCGGCGCCAGCAGCGAGCACATGCTGATGAAGATCATCGCGAGGAGCAGTGATGGCTCACGCGAAGAAATCCTGGGACGCGAAGGATGGGACGTCACGAACAAGCCGGAGGCCGGAGGAGAAATCCTCTATCGCTACGACCGAACGCTGCAGCGAAAGGTCGGAGCCCTGATTGCTCCCATGCAGCCCACCTACGACGGCAACCTGGGATGTTATCGCGCCCGAGTGACGAAGAACTTCCCCGAGAAATACGCCGAATGGTTGGACTCGCTCCCTGAGGCAATCCAGATCGAAGCCGACAAGGACCTGGCCACTCTCGAGGCGGATCCCGTCGAAGCCCAAGTCTCTTTCGAGGTCGTCGATGAGGATATCGACTGGTTCGATCTCAAGGTCGTCGTGAAAGTGGAAGGCATGGACCTTTCCCAGGACGAAATCCGAGCACTGGTCCAGGCTCGCGGCGAGTTTGTCCGCATGGAACGGGGCGGATGGCTCCGACTCAAGATGAATCTCAGCGAGGAGCAGCAGGAAGCTGTTTCCCGCATCGGTCTCGATCCTTTCGACCTCACGGGCGAGGTCCATCGCATGCACGCCCTGCAATTGGCCGAACCACTCGCCAAGGAAGTCTTCGACGCTGCGGCATGGAAGAAGATCTCCGATCGCGCCAACAACCTGAAGCTGCAGGTGCGCCCCGATGTTCCTCCAGGACTCAACGTCAATCTCCGGCCTTACCAGGTCGAAGGTTTTCACTTCCTCGCCTACCTCGCGACGAACCAATTTGGGGGAATTCTCGCCGACGACATGGGTCTCGGAAAAACGATTCAGTCACTCACCTGGCTGCTCTGGATGCGAGACCAATGGTCGGAGAATCCTCCCCCCAGCCTGGTCGTCTGTCCGAAGTCCGTCCTGGATGTCTGGGGAGACGAGGTGATCAAGGCAGCTCCTGCGATCCGCGTGCAGGTGCTTCGAAACAAGACCGAACTCGACGTCGAACGCCTCGGCAAGGATGTCGACCTCCTCGTCATCAACTACAGCCAGCTTCGCACTTGCGCCGAAGAGCTGACCGGCATCGAGTGGCTCGGCATCATTCTCGATGAGGGCCAGCAAATCAAGAATCCGGATTCCAAGGCCGCGAAATCCGCTCGCAGCCTCAAGGCCAAGAACCGATTGGTCCTGACCGGAACACCGATCGAGAACCGTCTTCTCGATGTCTGGAGTCTCATGGGATTTGCCATGCCCGGGATTCTCGGAGACCGGAAGTATTTCCGGGAACACTTCGATCGGCGCAAGGACGGCCAGTCGCAGACTCGACTCACGGCGCGGCTGCGCCCGTTTCTCCTTCGCCGAACCAAGGGAGAAGTGGCGCTCGACCTTCCTCCCAAGATCGAGGAAGACGTCTTCAGCGAAATGGAAGACGTCCAGAAGCAACTCTACCAGGAAGAGCTGGAACGCATCCAGAAAGTGCTTCTCGGCATCGAGAACGACGACAGCCTGCGGAAGAACAGCTTTGTCATTCTTCAGGGGCTGATGCGCCTCCGTCAGATCTGCTGTCACCCCGGTCTTCTCGATCCCAAGTATCTCCACGAGCCGAGTTCCAAGCTCAACGCTCTCTTCTACCTGCTCGACCAGCTGCACGAAGAAGGCCACAAAGTGCTCGTTTTCAGCCAGTTCGTCTCGATGCTGGATATCATCAAGGAACAGCTCGAAGAGCGAGATCGCCCCATCAGCTACCTCACGGGTCAGACAAAGAACCGTCATGAAGTCATCAGTGACTTCCAGGAAAGCCCGGATCCGAAGACCTTCCTTCTCTCACTCAAGGCCGGGGGTAGCGGTCTCAACCTGACCTCGGCGAGCTATGTCGTTCTTTACGATCCCTGGTGGAACCCGGCGGTTGAGAATCAGGCTATCGACCGATGCCACCGAATCGGGCAGGAGAGCAAGGTCAACGCCTACCGTCTCCTCGTCCGCGAAAGTGTCGAAGAAAAGATCCGGGTTCTCCAGCAACAGAAGAGCGCGATGATGACCAGCGTCCTCGGAGAGGAAGGGTTCACCCGCAATCTCGAGATGGACGATCTCAAGTTCCTCTTCAACGCCGGCCACGTCTCACCCGAGGACGAAAAGCCCAAGAAGAAGACGGCCAAAGCGAGAAAGTAGTCCCTTTCCGCAAAGAGTCGCAGCAGGGAAACCGGGGCGAAACCCGGTGATCCGAGAATCGCTCGGTGTCCGGTTGCCGTCCGGAGCCCCTTTCCCCGGCCCGGCAGAGGAATCCGGGGCTTGGTGCACTCCGAAGTAGGCTCGCGAGACTAGCCTGCCTGAACTGCCTTCAGCGAACGCAGTTCCATATCGACAGTGGCAAGATAATCAGATGTCGCCTTGAGACGCTTGGTCGTCAGCTTGGCGATAAACTCGTAGAGCGCTGCGTAAAAGGGTGCGTTGTCTTCCTTGGGCATGACGTGCTCGAGGAATTTCTGATCGATCGCGAGGCAGAAGGATTCCTGCACCGACACCACGGAGGCAGAGCGAACCTCGTCTTCCAGCGCAGCCAGCTCCCCGAAGATGTCTCCGGTCTGATCCATCGTCACAAGCTGCTCCCCTCCCTTGACGACCCCCACCTCTCCTGCGAGGAGGATGAAGATTCGCGAAGCGGCATCCCCTTCTGCGATAATCACATCGCCGGGCTCGCATTCGATAAAGGCGGCAGCATGCAACACCTGGTCGAGATGTTCCTTGGTAAACGCTTCCAGGAAAGGAACCTCCATGAGGGTTTCCGGGACATCGTCTTCGTCGTGGATGTAGGCGTATTCTTGCACGCGGGAAATATAGGATTTTTGAGCTTACCTGTCGAGTCCGGAAAGCAACGTCTTAGCTCATTTGTCAGGCTGAACCAGGAAACGGCCCTGCCAAAACCGCCGCCCCAGTACGCGAAAGAGCGGCAGGGAAAAACCCTACCGCTCTCGCTGGTCTCACTAAAAGACTCTAAAGATTAAGAACTAGTTGATGTGGTAGGCAGGAGAACCGTGCTCGGCAACATCGAGTCCCTCGGCCTCTTCCTCTTCGCTGACGCGAACGCCCATGACGAGCTTGATGAGGTAGAAGAAGGCGAAGGCGAAGACGAAGGCGAACAGGTAGACCGCTACGACACCGATGGCTTGGGAAACGATGCTGACGCCTCCGAAGATACCGACAGCAAGGGTTCCCCAGATACCGCAGGTTCCGTGGACGGAGATCGCACCCACTGGATCGTCGATCTTGATCTTGTCGAAGAAGAGGATCGAGAAGACAACGATCACACCACCGACGGCACCCATGAGGACTGCCTCCCAGGGAAGAACGGAGTCAGCACCAGCCGTGATACTCACGAGACCGGCAAGGATTCCGTTCAGCGCCATGGAAAGGTCAGGCTTCTTGAGAACGATGAACGAGGTGAAGATCGAGGCCACCGCACCAGCAGCAGCAGCAAGTGCCGTCGTGGTGAAGACAAGACCGAGAGGACCAGGATTCGCAGAGAGAACCGATCCACCGTTGAATCCAAACCATCCGAAGAAGAGAAGGAAAACACCGATCGCTGCCAGAGGCATGCTGTGTCCGAGGATTGGCTTGATGCCATCCTTCGTATACTTGCCCTTACGAGGCCCGAGAATCATGACACAGGCAAGAGCTGCCGCACCACCGAAGCCGTGCACCACCGTAGAACCGGCGAAGTCGTAGAATCCTCCCGTAGGAAGGCTTCCGAGCCAACCACCACCCCAGTGCCAGGAGCCGGCGATCGTGTATCCAAAGGCCACGAGAATCGTGGAGAAAACCATGAAGCTGGAGAGCTTGACCCGCTCAGCAACCGCACCAGAAACGATGGTTGCAGCGGTAGCGGCGAACATCGCCTGGAAGATAAAGTCACCGTAGGCGGTCATGGCGAGGCTGAGACCACCATAGCTCCAGTCGTCATTGCCAGGTCCACTGAGATCAGTGATCGGGCCGTTGATGCCCAACCATCCCTCGATTTGCCAGGAATCCACCGGATAGTGGGTATTGAATCCAAGCAATGCGTAGGTCAGGAGTCCGATACTGATGATCCAGACGTTCTTGAACAGGATATTAACCGTGTTCTTCGACTGGGTCAGACCGGCCTCGAGCGTTGCGAAGCCAAGGTGCATAATAAACACCATCGCGGCAGCGATGACGGTCCAGAGCATGGAAACGGTGAAGAAGTCGAAGGTGGGAACAAGGCCCTCACCAGCGGCTCCTTCAACGAAAGCGTTATACTCTTCGATCGAGCCAGCTTCGGGTTCAGCGGCCTCTTCGGCAGGTGCAGCTTCAGCAGCGGGAGCCTCGTCCTGAGCAAAGACAGGAGCGATGGATCCAAACAGGAGCGGCACTACCAGACAAGTGGCCAACAACAGTGTTTTCAGGTTGAATGTATATCTCATATTTCTTTTTTAGATAGTTCACAAGTAGCTCAGGATAAGGCCACTGTTCACCGGTTGAGATCCATTAGAGCACCCCCCGTGCCAACTTGGAAAATTTGTCGTTTTTTTTCCAATAATTCGCTACAAGCCCCGTTGTTACTGGGCTCATCGCGTTCCCATTTTTTGCACAAAAGCTGGCTAACCTCCTTGTAGTAAGCGAGATCGGACGGCGAAAAGGAGTTTTCTCCTGCTCGCTTTCGACGATCACGAGGTCGCAATCGTGAATCTCAATACTGAGGAACACCGCAGGAATGAGAAACCGCCATTCGCTGCAACAGTTTCGAAGAGAGAGCTGCTCAGCTCTCTTCCCTAACCACTTTCCCGCCCAGGGAAAGAATCCGGGCCTTGCCCTTGGCGTCCTCCGCCTCGGCAATCTGCCCATCCTGAACATACATCTGGGAGAGCGCCGTCCAGGCGAGAAGGTCATTGGGACGCAGGGTCGTCGCCTGCAATCCGGCTCCAATGGCTTCCTTCAGTTTGCCGGTCTTCATCAATGCCATCGCGAGGGCATGCCAACCGTCAAAAAACTGGTCGTCGAGAGCGACACAGGCCCGATATTTCTCAACTGCTGATTCGAGATCGCCAATGGCAAGATCGCCATTGGCATCGTCGAAGAGATCGTCGAGTTCTTCGCTCACAGAAAATCAGGTGGTGGGAACGGCGGAGCGCTCCGAGGAAGACTCCATCCGACGCTGGTTGAACCAGGCAGAAAAGAGCCGGCGTTTCAGCTCTCCTTCCAATGCAGCGGAGATCGATCGCTCGGCAGAGGATTTTTCCTCGTCCTTGTAGATTTCGATCTTGTCGACGTAGACGAGAAAGTATCCACCATCTTCAGGACGCTTCATCACTTCGGAGACACTCTGAGGTCCCAGGCTCTCGACAGCAGAAAGAATCAAGCCCGCATCATCGATATCAGCGGGCGGTTCCTGCTGGGAAAAATTGGGCAGCGGGGTGATTTCCAACTCGGCGGACTTGCTCGCTTCGGCAAAGCTTTTCCCAGCCTCGAGCGCTTCCGCGATCTTGGCACGGGCCGCATTGGCCGCATCGTTGACGGCGCGGTCCGACTTGCGGGCGAGAAGAGCCTCCCGAATCACAGGGGTGGCCTGCTCGAGGGTGAGTGGCTTCGGCTCGACCTCCGAAGTGACATGGAAAACGTAGTAGCCGCCACCCTCAGCGGTAGGGAGAGGCACGGTGACCTCGTCGTTCTGGAGAAGACTGCTGAAAAGGGCGCTGAGAATCTCTTCATTGCCTGCCAGTTCTTCCGGAGGAGACTGCATTGCAAAGGGCTCGTAGGTCCCGTAGCTCATTGAAAAGCTGGCCTTGTCGCCCTCGTATTGCTTGGCGATCCCGGCAAAGTCGGATTCGTCGTCGGCGAGATCGGCATAGGCTCGATTGACCGCGTTTCGATAATCGAAGTCTGCCTTGGCCTTGGCCTCGTTTGTAGCGTCTTCTGCGACTTCCTTGGGAGTGAACTTGGCATATTCGAAACCTCGCTTGGGTTCCGACATGAGGCTTTTCCCATCCCCCTGATTCTCGTCGAAATACTCTTTGATCTCCTCATCCGTGACCTTGATGGAGTCGAGCACCTTCTTTCGATCGAAATTGACCAGGGAAGCTTCGAAACGCTGGTTCGCCTTGGTGTAGATCCGCTCCACCTCGCTGGGGACGGCAACCACGCCCGTACCGATGAGCTCTCGCATCTTTTGGTAGGACAGATAGTCCTTCACCAGCTGGGCGAGATCGCCTTCCGTGAAGCCATTCGGTCCCAGGATCGTGTTCTTCACAAGATCTGCCGTCATCCAGGGCTGCTGGAAAACGGGCAGCTTGGGAATGGCTTCCTTGATTTCCTCGGCCGTCGGTTCGATCCCCATTTTCTCCGCCTCCTTCCTCAGAATGATCAGACTCATGATGAAGTCCGTGCGGTCGTTGTCCTGACGACTCTCTCCGAAAAGAGTCGTCGCAAAATCATACATGCCGAGTCGGAATGCGACTTCGTAATTGGAGGCGAGCTTCTGAGCCTCTTTCTGGCGATAGCAGCGGTCGTAGACTTTGACGACACAGTCCTGCGCGCCAACGGTCTTGGAAACAAAATCGAAGTCCGAGTAGAGAAACGCAAACGCGATCACGATGATCACGGTTACGACGATAAGGGTGCCTTTCTGAATGTGGCGAATCTGGGTAAGCATGGTGACTGTCCGTTGTCTTCCTTTCGAGAAACCGATACGCTTCCCGAGGGGTCGGGAAGGTAGAGAAAAACAGGCCTGCAGGCAACCGCTTTTTGGCCTCCCTCAAACCACGATGCCGGAACCCTCTCAGGGCAATTTGAGAATCCGTATGACCTCCTCAATCGTCTCAGGATGGTCGAGGGAACTGTGACCGCTTCCGATGATGTGCTCCGACTCGACATTGGGAAGGTGGCTACTCCAGTATTCGACAATCCCATCGGAACTCTCTTCGATCGGTCCTTCCTTTCCCTGGTTCGCAATGATGCTGTGGAGCCGGACATGATTCCCGATCGGTAGATCGGCGAGAATCTTCAGAGTGGGCTGCTGCGGAGAGAGGGAACTGACGCTGTCGAGTTTCCCTTCTCCCAACTCCGCATACGCCTCGGTAAAGGCACCGGGATTGGCCTCCGAGATCCGGCGATAGAAAGTCTCAAATTGATTGGGAGGTCGGACGATACTCCTCCCGAAACGCCCGATCGGATTGTCAGCAAATTCGCTCCCTCGATGGGGAACACAAACAAAGATGACTCGCCCGACTGCCGAAACAGGCTTCCAGAGAAACGCCTCCTCGAGAGTCGCTCGATCTTCCGCGCTGAGCTGAAGCGACGACATCGGGCGAGTGAAACCCACCTTCCAGAAAGCATCCCCCGGATCGGTGATCAGTCCTCGAGCGACCAGCCCGCCCATGCTGTGCGTCAACAAAGTCACATCCTGAAAGGCCCGGTCTCCTCCATCGGGATCGAATTCTTTTCGCATCTCCCGAAATTGAGTTCGCAAAATCCGTCCCGCATACAGAGGGGGAGCCGAGGTATTGTAGAGAAAATGCCAGATCTGGTAGCGACTCCGAATCGAATCGACACTTCTCAGCTCGTTGGTCAGTTCGGCCCAGGAGAGAGGCGAGTCGAGCAGACCGTGGATCATGATCAAGGGTTCTTTCCCAGGGTCATAAGGCTCCATCAGGTAGAGCTTGAAATCCCGCGCCGGAGACGGCGTCAAGAGGTCCGCGACTTCGGATTTCTTGAGCCGCTTCGCTTTCTCGAGCAGCGACGCGAGGGCGACGGAATAATCAGCAGCCAGCGGTTCGACCTTTCCGGAAACTACGACTTCATCGTAGTAGAGCGCGCATCGCAGTTCGATCTCGACTTGCTGGACTCCGCGACTTTTCTTTCCGGGATGAATCACGGCCGTGATTTCCCGGGTGATTCCCTCAGGAGGGTAATGCTGCTCGACCGGCTCCCGCAGGAGATTTTCTCGATAGGCTCGCATCGGCGCGCCCAGTCCATCCTCGGTAAAACGCGGGAGCTTCTTGACCCGGAAATCGACAGCCGGTTGCAAGACGTCGAAATAATCCGGATAAAAGGTCGCGGGGCCGGGGGCCCGAAATTGAACCCGAAACGAAAGCTTTCCCGCAGAATCGGAAGCAGGATCGACCGTTCCGGCACGAGCCCCCCCCCATTTCGGCACGCCACTCCTCGAGGACGTGTCCCAGCGCGTGGGCGGACTCCCCTCGATTCGGATCTTCCAGGGCGAGTTCGAGAAGGGCGTGGAGGGATTGCTGCGAGAAGGGGCACTGAGGCTGCCCGAGAGAATGCGCCCGCTCCAGCTTCGCCGGAATCGCACAGGACGAAGCGGCGAACAGGATCACGAGCGCATGCCCGATTCGAAGGAGCCGGAGAGACTGTCGAATCGCTCGGTTCATGGAAGCACCCGGGGAAGGCCACGAATGGCAGACCAGTTGGGACCGGCCGATGGCTTCCTCAGTTTTTCGCCAAGGTACCCCTCATGATGTGAAATCCGGGTTGGCTGCGGGTCGCATTCGTGAGCGAGTCGTTTGTGATGACCAGGTTGGTTCCTGGAGTCAGCACCGTGTCGAGAATGTGCTTGAGCCGGGGATCCGTCTGCAGATGCTTGAACGCCTTCAACTGGTGACTGTCGGCCGGACCACCAATCTGGTGCCAATGGGCATAAGGATCGTTCGATTTCTCATCGCGCTGCCAGCCATCGAAGACATAGGCGTAGGTTCCCTTCGGCTTGGGAGCGAAAGCTTTCAGATGGGCCTCTCCTTTACCAATAAGGACTCCATTCCGGACGACGATGACTTCCTTGTCGGTCGAACTGAACAAAATGGACACAGGGCCGGCAGGAGAATCATGAGGTGTCCACTGGATTTCGGAGGACTCTGCCTCCTGGAATTCGATCCGGTGTCCTCGGGAAACGCCACCCGTCGGCGCGTCATCGGTGACAATCACGGTTCCGCCCAATTCCGTGATCTGGAAGAGGCGCTTCGAGAACTCATACGGCAGGTGGATGCAACCGTGGGAGGAAGGATAGCCAGGCAAACTTCCCGCATGCAGTGCGACGCCACCCCAAGTCAGTCGTTCCGTGAAAGGCATCGAGGCATTGTTGTAAGTGCTGGAATGGTGATCCGCATCCTTTTCGAGAATATGAAACACCCCGGTCGGAGTTTCGTGACCCGGCTTGCCGGTGCTGACGATACAGGATCCGATCTGCACCCCGTTGCGATAAACTGCCGCGGTCTGGGACTTCAGGTTTACGGAAACCACGACCGGTCCCGTCGGGGAAAGCGCGGGATTCCAGGTAAAGGATGTCGGGTCGTTGACTCGCTCTTCGGCGAGTGCAATGGAGCTGCAGGCGATAAGCGCCAGGAACAGGTGGGGCAGGGAAATGGATTTCATCGTGTCTGTGTTACGTTTCATCTGCGAAAAAGGCGGATACCTCCATCGCAGGGGTCTGAATCTAACCGGAATGGTCCTGGTTGTCATCTCGCAAACCCCTGGCCGGAGGGACATCGTCCCCGATGTCCGTTCGCTCTGCGCGGAATTTGAACTCGTCGCCCGCGGACATCGGGGACGATGTCCCTCCAGGTTACGTCTTCCCAGACAAACTCACTCGGAGTGAGTAATTTCCTCCAACTCCAACACGAAATCGTGATGCTCTTTGCCCTCGATATCGATACAGCGAAATCGAGCCGAAGGATTCTCTGCCGTGGTATCGAAATCCTTCAGGCCAAAGGAACAAGTGTCGCGATAGCCCCAGATCAAGCCAGGAGTCGTGACGATGGAGTGCGTGTGCGGGTTGGTCAGCCGAGGTAGCTCGGTGTCCCTACCGGGATTCCAACTTCATTTCGCAACGGTATCGTGAGCAAAATTTTCTCACCCTGACGACTTGATTCAACCCAGAATTCGCGTAAAGTCGCCGTCCCGTGTAACTCCGTGGTGTAACGGTAGCACAACAGATTTTGGTTCTGTTTGTCAAGGTTCGAATCCTTGCGGAGTTGCCACTTCTCTCGTCGAAGCCCCCCCCTTTCGACCTTCCCCGCCTCTTCCGGCATGAGCTTCGCCTCCGACTTCCGCACCGTCCTCGTCCTGGGACGTGTTTCGAATCTCCCCACGATCTGGACCAATGTCGCCGTGGGTTGGTTTCTCAGTGGGGGTTCATGGAATGCCGAGTTCGCCTGGATCCTTTTCGGGATGAGTCTCCTCTACATTGCGGGCATGACGCTGAACGACGCTGTCGACGCAAGTTGGGATCGGGAGAACTCGCCGGATCGCCCCATCGCTTCCGGAAAAATCACGGAGAAGTTCGTCTGGATTCTCGGGGTCATCCAGATGCTGGCTGGCATCGCGATCCTCTTTCTCCTGAGCACGGTGCATCCGCTCTTTCTCGGACTGCTCGTCCTCTTCATTCTGCTCTACAATTGGCTCCATAAGAAATGGGCTGGCTCAGTACTGATCATGGGGTTGTGCCGGGCCATGGTTTACCTCGGGGCCGCCAGCGCCGTCGTCGCCCAAACTTCGCAGATCTCGGTCTCTCCCGCCGCAGTCCTCGTCTCGATCGGGGTCATGCTCTACATCGCAGGAATCACCCTGGCCGCTCGAAGTGAGCATCTCGAATCCCCGGCCGGCCCTGGATTCCTACCCCGCATCCTTCTTACCTTGCCCGTGCTCTTCCCTCTTCTCGGCTCCCGAACCCAGCCCCACAGCCTGACCTCTACTGGGCTCGTCGTCGCCGGCGTCCTCGGGATCTGGGCCTGGATTGTGATCACTCGTGCCGCTTTCCGGAAGAAACTCCCTCTGGGAATTGCTTATTCAATCGCGGGCATCGCCCTCTTTGATGCGGCCGTTGTCGCCTTTGCGGACTGGCGGGCAGCCGTCTTCGCGATGGGGTGTTTTCTGATCACCCTGCTTGGACAGAAACGCATTCCTGCCACCTGATTTTCACCTCATGAATATTTCCCTGATCGTCAGCGTAATCGGTCCCGATCGCCCCGGACTCGTCGAGCAACTCTCTGCGACTGTTGCCTCGGCAGGAGGAAACTGGGAGGGCAGTCGCATGATGCAACTCTCCGAGCAGTTCGCTGGAATGGTGCAGGTCGTCCTCCCAGCCGAGAGAGAATCCGAGTTGCGAAATGCCCTCGGTCACCTGGAAACGGAAGACTTCAAGGTCTCCGTAATCCATGCGGGCGAGTCCGAACGCGAGGCGGCGCCCTCTTCGCAACGCATCCTTCTCGAAGTCGTGGGACAAGATCGCCACGGCATCGTCGCGGCAATTTCCCAGACCCTCGCCGGACTGGGAGTCAATGTGGTCGAACTTGCCACCGACTGTCGCAACGCCCCCTGGTCCGGGGACAAGGTTTTCCAGACCAATGCCGTGCTGGAAATCCCGGACGAATCCGATCTTCTCCTCGACCGATTGCGCGAGCAAATCGAAGAGATTGCGGGGGATCTTATGGTCGAGATCAAACCGGAGATCTCCTGACCTAGAAAGGGTCGGGACGCGGTTCGTCGGCGCGTGGCTCCTCCGCCCGAGACTCTTCGGGAGAAGTGGGCGGAGCATCCGGCGGATCCGTTGCTTCCGAAACCTCCGGTGAATTTGCCGCCCGATCTTCTGGCTCGGGGACGGGGACGGGATCCGCTTCCGCCAAGGGCACCGGTTCTTCGGCAGCTTCGGAACTCGCACCTGCGCCCCACGAGCCCTCCCATTTCGGAAGCGGCGCCACAAGACGCCCCGGGAGCGGACGCACCCTCTCATACACATTGCGGGCCAGCTCGCCCGCGACCTGGTAGCCTCGGTCGAACATTTCCATCTTGGCGTCGAGATTGTCGATGTAGTGCAACGCCTGGGCCTCCGGTGTCTTGGGCACGACCGGAGAACCGAACTCCAATTCTCCGTGATGCGAGACAATGAGGTGAAGGAGATGCAGCCTCACGCGATCCGAAGCAGGCTCGAGGTGAGCCCATGCCGCAGATCTCTCCTCGTCCTCCTGCAGGGTCCGCCACAGCTTGTTCACGATTTCCATGCCCAGCGGAATGTGACCGATCAGCTCACTGATCTCCGTGTAGGGCATCGTGAAACCACTCTCCTGGTAGGCGTTTTCCCAAAGTTTCCCGACGTCGTGGAAAAGAACCCCCGTCACGAGCAAATCTCGATTCAGCATCGGGTAAGCCTCGCAAACCTGGATGGCCGTCCGCATCATCTGCGCAACATGCTCGACCAGCCCGCCTCGTCGAGCATGATGATAATCCCGCGCCGCACCGGTTCGACGGAGTCGATCTCCAAATTGTTCGAGAAAGAGTTTCCCGAGGGCATTCAGTCTCGGATCGCCAAGTTGATCGATACTGTCGACAAGAAATTGATAGTCGACCTCCTGCTTCTCCCGAAGCGCACCGGATCCCGCCAGTACTTCCGCGGATTCCGTCTCGTCGAGGGCTCGAACGGTCCAGTTCTTTCCATCGATCGAGCGACCATCATTTCCCAATCCGAATTCGCCGCTTACTTCATAAAAAGTCCGTGCACTGAGCTGCGCACAGGTATCGAACATCGGTGTATTGTTCCAGACTCGAAGCACCAGGTTCTCCTCGGCATCGGCGAAGATCACCTCGTAGAACGGATTCCCCGTCTTGGTCGTCTTCTGGCGACACTTCTCGAGCTGGGCATGAAAACGGCAGTGAGCACTTACCGCGCCCGCCTGCTGTTTGAGTTCGCGAAGTGTCACCGCATCCATGGCCTGCGAGGCTAGCGGCTCCTCCCGACTCTTGCCACCAAAAATCGAAAGGGGTTCTCCGACACCCTGCAGACTCGCACAGGAAGGGAGAGAAAAATCAGAATTCGAAAACGATCAGGAAATCGCGATCAGTCGACTTTCCTGACAGGCCCGATCCGCCCGCATCAGGAGATAGAGCGCGTAGATCCCGAGCCCGAAGACTCCGACGATTCCGACAGGATCCTGGGTCGCTCCCCCGAAGATCACGCCCAACATGGCAAAGAGCAGAGCGGAGAAAAGGAGAGGACGACGCAGAGAGGACAAACGCGAGTCCACGGAACCAAGGCGACGGGAAAGAAACAAGTAGGCCGCCACCACGAGTCCCACGACGAGCAAGGGAATCGCAACCGGTCCGGCGAGAAGAACCGTCAGGGGCAGGATCGCTGCCGCACAGAGCAGATCAACTCCGTCAGCCGCTCCATTTGCACGAAAGAATTCCCGGCGAAGCAGGATCGCACCGAGCGAGAACATCACGCCTGCGACGACCGAAAGCGCCACCATCAAAAGCGAGGAAGACTCGAAGCGGGAAAGAAATTCCTGCTGACCCACCATCATGATCCCGGCAGCTGCAATCAAACCCGCATTGAAAAAGAGCGAGAGTTTTGCCGAGCTGGATTTGGGACCCAACAATCGCTTGAGCCCGCCACCCGAACCGCCAGATCCGGAATCATCCGAGGACGAGTCGGTCTTTTTCAGCGGAGTGAAGAAAACACAGGTGCCGTCATAGACTTCCGCAATCCGGTCTTTGGAAACGATGGCTTCACGAGAGTCAGGAAACTGAATGCGATACTCGCTTTCACTCTCGCGCTCGAGAAGCACCACAAAATTGGTCGCGCCATCGATCTCCAGGATGACAGGGAACTGTGCTTCGGGAATCTCCTCGAGACGAATCGTCCGCCGACGAGCCCTGAGATGATGGGCCTTGGCCTCGCGCTTCCAAACCTTTCGCAAGGAACCGGTCGCCGCACTGGCAGCAAGGAGAATGGAGACATCTTCTCCTTCCGGAAGACCATGATGCTGACTCACAAGCTGGACAGCCCGAGTCGAAGCTGGAAGAGAAGGATCACGAAAAGCACTCATATCTTTATTATTATAATTATAAAAATTATAAATAAAAGTAAAATTTTGATTGTTATTTAGGAAACTGGGAGAAAAGGGCCATCAGGAACTCAGCTTCCTTTCGATCACGGGTTTCCAAGAAGAGCATCGATGGTATAGAGTCTCTCCCACCAGCACGATGGCGAACGCACCCTCTACCCTTCGGGATCCGGCGACCGAGCCCGGAGGTTCCGGAAAGAAAAAGAAGAACGAATCCGGGCTTTCCCGGAGCCGCCGTCGATTCTGGGATCGCATCCAGCGCACCTTCTTTCGCAGCGAGACGCCTCGCACCGAGGAGTCCATGCTGCCGATGTTGATCCAGGTCTTCGCTGGCTTCACCAAGCTCGACGGCCAGGTTGTCGAGGCGGAAATCGACTCCATCCTCGGCTTTCTCCGCTACGACTTTCCCGAGACGGTCTATACCGAGCTCCGACAACTTTTCATTCGATCCCTGCGAGAGCGCCAGGACCTCGAGGCGATCGCCGACGATCTCGCCGATCGACTTTCCCTGGAGGAGAAGGTGCTCCTCGGGATGCAGCTCTACGTTCTGATCTCTCGGGCAGGACTGCCGAAGGAAAACCTCATCACCTTCTACCAGTTCATGACGACCCTCGGGGTCGCATCCGAAGCGATCAACATCGTCTACCAGCTCAACACGAGCGAGCTTTCCCAGGTCGAGGAACGTCGGCTCTCGCCTCCCGAGAAGCTCCCGGGTCAGCAGGGCGACGGAAACCAGCTCGAGTCCATCGTGCTCTCGACCTCCCACGCCGCCGATATTGCGATCGCCCCGTCCGACCAGGAACACTCCGTCGTCGCCTTCCGGTTTCTCAATCTTATCCTTCTGAAAAATCTCGGACCCGGTGCCATTCTCGCCCGGGGTCGGAAGATCAACGCCGGAGAGTTCTGCCGGGTTTACGAAGGTCAGCGGATCCTCATCGGAGAAGAGGTCCTCGCTTTTGAAGACCTCGTCTTCTATTTCAACTCGAAGAAAAACGTCTCCTCGGTCCAGATCTATCTCGCGCAGGACAGCAACGGAAATCAGTTCATCGAGAAAACCAGGACGAAGCAGAGTTACCTCAAGGCTTCTTTTGGACTCCATATCGAAGTCGAAGTGCTCAAGTCCGTAGAAGCGGTCATCGGAGATCGCCCTCTCAAGCAGGGAGCAACATTCGAAGTCTCCTCTCACGACACGATCAATTTCCCGGATCACTCCGAGATTGCCTTTGACGACCTGCGACGAAAAGCCCGGGAACTGGGAGGACGATTCAGCCTTCCACCGAACCGGACGGCCTACCTCGTATCCAACGACCCGAGCGAGCTCTCCGCAGGAGACATCCTGCTCACTCCGGGTGCCGCAGGAAAAATCCTTCTCCGGATCAAGTGCGACTATGCCAACAAAACCGGCACCGTCGAAGTCCTCGAATCCGAGCGCCCTGTCGCGGTCGAGGGAGACCCCGTCAAAGGAATTGCTCCCCTGAAGGACGGCAGCGTCATTGCTCTCGGAGGCGGACAGTATCTCCGTTGTCACTTTTCGGAAGGCATCATCGAAGAGGAGCGCAATGTCATCAACACACTCAAGGTCCGGGACATCAGCCATTCCTACGACCGCAAGACCCCGGCCCTCGATGGTATCACCTTCTCGATTCAGCGAGGCGAAATGGTCTGCGTCATGGGACCCAGCGGATGCGGGAAAAGCACCCTGTTGAAGACCCTCGGCGCCCAGCTCAAGCCGCGCCACGGCCGCGTCGATCTCAACAGCGTCAATCTCTACGATGCCCACGACGACCTCAGTTCCTACATCGCCCTGATCCCCCAGGACGAGACTTTCGACCCCCTCCTCACGGTGGAGGAAAACCTCGACACCGCCGCAGCGATCCGGGCCCCGCATTTTCCCATCGCCGAGCGTCGTCGTCGTGTCGACTCCAAGCTGATCGAGCTGGGACTCAACGAGATCCGACACCGTCTCGCGGGCGACCAGGAAACCAAGAGCCTCAGTGGGGGCCAACGCCGTCGGCTCAACGCCGGGATGGACATGATCGGGATCGCCGACATCTATCTTTTCGACGAGCCCACCTCCGGGCTTTCGTCCAAGGATTCGGAGCATGTCCTCGAGATGATCCGGGGGCTGACCCACAACAAGATCACTCTCGTTTCCATCCACCAGCCGAGCAGCCGACTCTTCCACATGTTCGACAAGGCCATCCTTCTCGACAACGGAGGAAAGCTCGCCTTCTTCGGCACCCCGGCCCAGATGCTGGACTACTTCAACAAGGCCCGAGAGCAGGAAGGCATCCACACGACCACGTTCACCAGCGGTGAAATTTCCGACGATGCCCTCAGTTTCACTCCCGATTTCATCTTCGATGTTCTCGAGACGCCACTTCGGGATCTCGGTGGCGATGTCATCTACGAGCGGGACGCCCGGGGAAACCTGATCCCGGCGCGGCGCTTCAATTCGTCTTTCTGGGCCGACCGATTCCAGACCTATCGACTGCTCGAAGAGGTCAACCTGCGGGAAATCGAGGCCGATACCTCGCCCACGGTTTCCTTACAGAAGACTCCGCAAGCCCCCCCTCGCCGCCTGCGACACGACTGGGTCCGCTTTTCCAACCAGTTCAAGCGGGCCTTCTTCAGCAAATTGCGAAACCGGGCCAACCTCGCCACCACGCTTCTCGAAGCCCCGGCCCTCGCGATCCTCATCGCGGTGGTGATGCGCTACACCGAGGATGGCACCTACAACTTCGCGAACGCCTTTCACATCCCGACCTACCTCTTCCTCTCCCTGGTCACCGCGCTTTTCCTGGGCATGACGAACTCGGCGGAGGAGATCATCCGAGATCGCAATCTACTCCAGCGAGAACGTCATCACGGATTCCGAATCGGCGGATACATCACCGGGAAATACATCTCGCTCGGGTTCTTTGCCCTGATCCAGTGCGTCATCTATCTCCTGATCGGAAATGCCATCCTCGGGATCCGATCGATGTTCTTCTCTAATGTCCTCTGGATGTCGATGACCGCCTTTGTCGGAATCGCCGCCGGACTCTTCATCTCGAGCATGGTCCGCAGTCCCAAGACCGCAATCAACATCATCCCCCTGATTCTCATCCCGAACATCATTCTCGGCGGGGCGCTCATCAAATACGACGAGATGAACCGCAGCCTCGACATCATCCAGAGCATCCGACAGTGGTTTGTGAGCGAGTCGGAGAACGACGAAGCGAGCCGACTCAAGGTGCCCGCAGTCTGCCATTTCATGCCTCTTCGCTGGAGCTACGAGTCCATCATCATCGAACATGCCGACCGCAATCCTGCGAGCCTGCTGACCAACTTCATCGAGACCGAGATCCAGAAGTTCAGTGAGATCCCTCTCGATCAGGAGCTCACCGAAGAGGAGGAGGAGCGCCTCTACCAGTTCAAGCAGGCGCTCGCTGTCGTCCACGGTCTCGAGGGCACCTCCCCCTCTTCCGTAGCGAAAAAAGTTTCCGATATCCGGAAGTCTCTCGAAAGAGGAACCTTCGATCCCGAGCCGTATTTCGAGCCCGTCCCCGAAGGCGAAGAAGCCTACACCGCCGGAGACCTCTACCTGAACGAGAAGGTCCAGGATCTCTTCAACCGAGCGGAAGTCGAACGACAGGACTACCGGCGAGAGACCAATCCTCCCAACGTCTTTTTTGGAAAAGAGCGTCAGTTCCGCTTCCCGCCCAACAGCGAGAAACCGCTCTTCTCCCTTCGGATCGAGACCCTGCGGCTCAACCTCCTCGCGATGGGAACTTTCATCCTCGTCGCTTTCCTCTTCCTCAGGCTCAGCCTCAAGAAACAGCTCAGCAAGGTCTAGCGTCACGGGCTTGCGATTTTCCAATCCTCGCCGATACTTTCCGCCCTTCCAGAAAGTGCCCTTAGCTCAGCTGGATAGAGCACCGGCGGGGGTCGCCATCGACTTTCTAATCCGGCGATCGCGCTCCAGATTCAAGCGGACGCATCAACTCGGCCAACCCGCTGAGGGCTTGCGATTTTCCAATCCTCGCCGATACTTTTCGCCCTTCCAGAAAGTGCCCTTAGCTCAGCTGGATAGAGCACCGGATTTCTAATCCGGCGGTCGCTGGTTCGAATCCAGCAGGGCATGCTTTGGGGAGCTCTTTGCGGTATCAAGAGCCTCCCGTATTTCAGCCTCTCTCTCGCCCGCTATTCGCTTGGCAGGCAGACAGCAAATCATCCATTCTGTTGAAATGCCCCGCCTTCGTCCCCTGCTCATTCTCTGTGGATCCTTCCTGCTCGCTCCCCCCGTTCAAGCGAAAGAGGACATCCACATCCTCTTCCTCGGAAACAGCTACACCCAGCGACACAATATTCCCGATCTCGTGGAAACCATCCTCGAAGAGGGCGACCCGGAGACCGACATACACACCAGCCGGGTCATCTACGGCGGTCAGAATATGTTCAAGCATTCGACCTACTACTTCAGCCAGACTTTCCTCGAACAGAGCACGATCACGGAAGCCGAGATCCAGGCGCGCATCGCAAAGATGAAGACCTTTCTCCAATCCGATACCGCTCCCGACAAGGAGGAATGGGACAACCACTGGGCTTCCCTGGGAAAAACCAAGGTTCCCTTCGCCGAGATCCATCGTCACATCGAGAAGGCGATCGCCAATCACGAAGCCCTTCTCAAGGACAATCCCAAGACGGAATGGGACTATGTTGTTCTCCAGAGCTGGCGGGATGTCGCCTCGGAGCCCAACCAGGCCTACGCCAAGTATGCCACCCGCCTCGCCAGGATCGCAAAGAAGCAAGGCACCGAAGTCATCCTCTACATGACATCGCCTGAGACCCAGAACGAAGATCCCGTCACCGAGCCCCTCCACCCCGAGTCCGCCGAACGCGACACCGCCGTCGGTCTCGCCCTGCGAAAATCCCTCCAGCCCAAGGCGATTGTTCCCGTCCCCCTCGCGATCCAGAAAATCCAGGAGAACGGGACCGACCTGGTCTTTCGCTATCACAACGACGGCCACCCCAATCAGACCTGCGCTTTTCTCACGACCAACCTGTTCTACGCCGCCTTCACCGGGAAGAGTCCCGAAGGCCTCGACTTCGACACCATCATTGAAAACAAGGTCAAGAATAGGAAGGACCCCGACGGTGGCGATCCGAAGGTCGTGTTCGAAGGCAAGACCAGGAACTATCTCCAGCGAATGGCCTTCGAAGCGGTTCAGGCCTTCGACGAGAAAGCCCAGGCTCAGTAGTTCGATCTCGCGATGCAACAGGGTCAGACCCCCAATCCAACCCTGTTGCCTGCCTCCGGCGCATCCGTCAATGGAACGGAAAGCTCACCAACGAAGGGGGACTGGTTCTTCCCCTGGCGAGCCCTTTCGGGTATCCTTCTTCGCATGACTCACCGCCACGTCGCCCTCCTGACCTCGCTGACCACCATCCATTTGCTGCTCTTCCCGAGCGCTGGATTTTCCCAGGAGAAATCCCTTTCCCAAGCCAGGCAGGAATTTGCGGCCGCAGACAAAGCGCTCAATACCACCTATCAAAAAGCCAAGACCGAGATGAGCGAGTATCGGTTCGAACAGATTCAGCAGGAACAACGCGACTGGATCGAATACCGCGATCGCCGATCCGAAGCAGCGGCTCGTTTTGATGGAGGTGCCGAAGAAGGGACAGAGGAGGCCAACCCCGAATACTGGAATGCGATGGCCTACCTCACCGAGACCCGGGTCGAGATTCTCGAAGCCTGGCTCAAGACGGATTCCTTCGCCAAGACCTGGGAGGGCGTCTGGATCGATGGCTACGGAGGCATCCTCCGGATCTCTGAAGAAGACGCTGGATCCCTCACTTTCACCTGCTCGGTCGTTCGAGGGCCCACCTATCACCTCGGCGAGATCGGAGGCGTTGCTCAGGCGAATCGATCGACCGCCCGGTTCGCGACAAAGATCGATGATGAAGAGCCCGAAACCTGGCTCACCTTTCTCAAGGAGGGCGACGGACGAATCCAGATCATCGGCGAAAACACCCAGTATTTTCACGGCGCTCGCGCCTACTTCGACGGGAAGTATCTGCGGACACGAGAGCTGACGGCAGAAGATCGGGAAGCGATGACTGCCGAGCGATAGAACCCCTCTCCCGTTCGCCCCTGACTGCCGAGCGATAGAACCCCTCTCCCGTTCGCCCCTGTTCCCTCCCCCATCCAACCCTATTGATTCCTCGATGAAATCCCTTTTCACCACCCTTGCCTCGCTCTGCTTCCTCGCCCTCTCCGCATCGGCGGACGAAAAGACCAACGTCATCCTCATCATGGCCGACGATGTCGGGTGGGAAGCGTTTGGCTGCTATGGCGCCGAAGACTACCAAACGCCCAATATCGATCGGATGGCCGAGAAGGGAGTTCGCTTCGAACACTGCTACTCGACCCCGATCTGCACGCCGTCGCGGGTGATGATCATGACCGGGAAATACAACTTCCGGAACTACACCCACTTCGGCTATCTCAGTTCCGACGAGAAGACCTTCGGCCATCTCCTGCAGGATGCCGGATACAAAACCGCCATCGCCGGCAAGTGGCAGCTCAACGGTCTCTACAACAAGCTGCCCGGCCACGACGACGACACTCGTCCGATTCAGGCGGGCTTCGACGAATACAGCCTCTGGCAGCTGACCAAGGAAAAGAAAGAAGGTGGCGAGCGTTTCTGGAGTCCGGCCATCGAGCAGAATGGGAAGTTCATCACTGCGGAAGAGAACGCCGATCTCTATGGCCCCGATCTCTTCTGCAACTTCCTCTGCGACTTCATGGAGCGGAACCAGGACGAGCCCTTCTTTCTCTACTACCCCATGGTGCTCGTGCACAGCCCGTTCGTGCCCACCCCCGACACCATCGGTGATGGCTCCCGAGGTCCCCAGGCCAACAAGCAGCAGAAAGGAAAAACGAAGGAGAACTTCCAGGCCATGGTCGCCTACATGGACAAGCTCGTAGGCCAGCTCATCGAGAAAACCGAGCAACTCGGGGTCGCGGAGAACACGCTCATCCTTTTCACCGCCGACAACGGAACTCATACCAGCATCACCTCCAGCTGGAATGGGCAACAGATCCGAGGGGGCAAAGCGAACATGACCGACATGGGCACCCACGTGCCCTTGGTCGCCTACCAGAAAGGAAAGACACCCGAGGGGAAAGTTCTCGCCGACCTCGTCGATTTCACCGATCTCTATCCAACCCTGGCGCAGGCCGCGGGGGTGAATCTCGGGAAGAGCGATCCCATCGATGGAGTCAGTTTTCTTCCCCAGCTCCGAGGAGAAAAAGGCACGCCCCGCGAGTGGGTTCTCTGCCACTACCAACCCTACTGGAACAAGCAGCCCGGACAGTGGGTGCGAACCGCCGAGTTCAAGCTCTACCGAAACGGCAGGTTCGTGCAGCCGGCGAAAGACCTCAAGGAAGAGAATGATCTCTCGGGGCCGATCGGAAGCAAAGCCGCCCTTGTGATGCAGGGTGTTCTCCAGGAGTTGCTCGATTCTGCGCCACCCGCGCCCAAGGACGAAAAGGCAGGCCGCGAAGCTACCGATCGCCCGGTCTATCCCGATTGGCCCAAGCTGAAGTGACGGGCTTTTGTTCGCAAACATCGGAACATCAGGCTCGTTCCGCTACTCCTGCGCCCTGTAGCGACACCGGGACGGAGTGGAGCTCGCCGCAGGCAACCTGCCAATCTTCCGACCGCCTTTTTGTCGGAGCACGGTGCCCCCTCCCGCATCGCGTCCTTCCCGAACCGCGCCTCTCATTGCAAACTGGCAGGATGAAATCTCTCCCCCGGATTCTCTTTGCAGCGAGCGGCGTCTTCCTCACCCTGGGAATGGCGGCGGATTCCCCCTGGATCTCACTTTTCAATGGGCGCGACCTGACCGGCTGGCATCGACAAGGCGAGCGGGGACAGCATGGCACGGGCGGGAATTGGGGAGTCACCGATGAGGGACTCCTTTTTGGCGAACAGGATCCCCCCGGTTCCGGAAATGGCGGCCTCCTCCTCACCGACGAAACCTTCTCGGAATTCGAACTCGAACTTTCCCTCCGCCCCGACTGGGGACCCGACAGCGGAGTCTTTGTCCGGACCGACGAGAAGGGCGGCGGCTGGCAGATCTATGTCGATCATCACGACCGCGGCAATGTCGGGCACGTCCGTCTCGAGACCCGCCCCTACAGCGTGCCCTTTCGTCCCTTCGGCTTCTCCCGAATCGATCCCGACCAACCCGAACTCGCCATGAAGATCGACTCGCGAACTGCGAACTGGCCCGAGGGAGTCTATGAAGAATCCTGCACCCAGGAAGAGTGGCTTGCCGTCTGGAAAACCGACGACTGGAACCGCATGCGGATCCGGGTCACCGGAGGCGCCCTCCCCGTCATCGAAACCTGGGTCAACCAGCTCAAAGTCTGCCGCATCGATCTTTCGAAAACGACTCATCCCGGCTACGATGCTCAACGAGCTCGAGAAGTGGTTTCGTCGTCCGGCTCGATCGGCCTCCAGGTCCACGGAGGAAAAAACTGGAAATCCGGCTGGCGGATCTACTGGAAAGATCTCCGCGTGAAGCGGCTCGACTGAAGAAAAGAGTCCCAGGGGCCACTCAGCCTCCTGCTTCCTCCGCAGGATCGGCCGGGTATTCCGTATATTTCTTCGATGAGCCCCGCACCTGCTCCGCCGGATACTTCGCGTCGTTCTTCTCGATTTTCTGCTCGATCGCAGTCGCGAGATCGATTCCGAGATTGTCAGCCAGTTCGAACAGGTAGATTGCAATGTCGGCGACCTCGTCCGTGATCTCCTCGCGATGACTTTCCACACGCGCCTCCACCTCATCGGGGGCTTTCCACAGAAAATGCTCGAGCAATTCTCCCGCCTCGAGAGAAAGCGCGATCGCCATATCCTTGGGATTGTGAAACTGGGCCCAGTCGCGGGCATCACGGAATCGGCGAATCTTTTCGGTCAGGTGTTCAAGATCACTCATGAGACAAGCGGCAGCAGAGCACGAGTCTTTCACCCCTCCCCACCCAAGTCCAACCGGAATTCTTCGACCTGTCTCGGTTTCCCCCGCTCAAACCGCAGCGGAACGTGCCGGGTGTTTCGATCTGATCCCTCGGCTCACCCCCCGGAAGCCCGCTGAAACCTCGCGAGGTTCTCGGAAAACCACTCCCACTCCCTTTCGCGGAAAGCCTGGATCACCCTGATATAGTCCCGCGTACCCTCAGGAAGCTTTCCGAGATTCTCATCAGTTTGAGAACGCATCTGCTCCAGGGTTCCGGGGACTTCGTTGTCGATGGCAATCATCGCCATCCCGATCTGAACGCGATCCCCAATCCTCAGGAACTGATCGGTGGATTCGAAGCCCGCATCCAGGAGAAGACCTTCCGCACCTTCCATGGAATCGGGATACGCATTCTGGAAATATCGGAATGCGGAGGAAAACGGATGGATCTTGTCACTCAAAATCATCGCATTGACCGCGTTTCTGTCCTCCGCGGTCGTAGCGGGAAGGATGGATTCCGATCTCAATTTTGATACGAGGATGATGTATTCATCGTACAGAAAGAACAGGGCTTCGTCGTCCAGGTCGACCTTCAGCGGATCGGACTTTGCAGGGGAAATGGCATTGGCTGGAGCGTATTTCCCAAGACCCAGTGTCCTCATCTCATTGTCCACCCTTACACGATTTCGTTCCAAGGCAGCTTCCAGGGTGGCGCGTTCTTCATCGGCTATGATGAAGACCAGCGCACGTCGATCCTCCTCCGACAACTTGAGTTCGAGAAAAAGGCGATCCGCGAGAGCGAGTGATCTCAGGAACGCAATTGTCCAGCCCACATCGAAACGACCGTTCTCTTCATCGAAATCCCAGTAGTCCTCCTCGTCTGGCCCCATCTCGGTCATTTCCCGAAATCGAGCCTCCGACTCCCCTCCCTGGAATCGGATACGCACGGGAACCGAAAAATCTTCCGTAGTTCCCGCCACGAGAAAGGCATCGAGTCGTGAGCCACAATCCAGGATCAAGGTCGCTCCGCTTTGATCTTTCAAAACGATCCTGTCGGGATCCTGTTCCGGTTCCACTTCAGCCGCCGGTTCCGGGTCCTCCTTCTCCACCGGCTTCTCAGAGCAACCAGGAAGAAGAAACGCAGAAACGAGAAGCAAGAAAACAGTCGCAGTAGAACCCTTCATAATAAATTAACCCCAAGCATGGACCTGATCTCCTCTCATTCCTAGCATGAACCCTGAAAAGACCCCGAGTGAAGCCAACGGTGAGATCCAGTCGCTATCGCTTCCGATGGATTTCCCCGCCGAAATCGATTATGCAAGTGGTCTCCTCATGACCTCGCTACGCCCCCTGTTCATTCTCTTTCTCATCCTCGCCGGCTTTGCTCCTGCTGCAATCCAGGCAGCCGAGTTCGAAGCCAACTGGCAGGGCGATCGTCGCTGGACCGGTCCCGAACACTGGGCCGCGCCCATCTATTGCTGGGAAGTGGCAGACGATACCCTCCTCGCAACCGCCATCAAAGACGGCCTCCTCCAACGTCCTACCGAGCGGATCGAAGATCCGACCCAGGGCTTCCGAATTCGGACCCGGGTTTCCTTCCTTCTGGAAGACAAACTCTCGATGCCGGAGAAAACCCATGCCGGACTTGTCATCGGGATCCAGGGCATGATGAAGGATCCCCGACACGCCGCGGTGTGGCCGAAACGCCAGATCGATGCCGTGGTTCGATCGGACGGCTATCTCATACTCGGAGAAACCGTTTCCGAGAAACCTCTCGCAAGCCCTCCCCTTTCCCAGGGCGCCGAAGTGGAACTCGTTCTCGAAGGCGATGGAGAGAAGCTCACTCTCCGAGCCAAGCGGGGTGCCGATACCACCTCGGTCGTGATCGTCCTCCCCATCGAGCAACAGGTTGGAAACATCGGACTCACCGCCGTCTCACCACGTCGGTGGAACGACCCACGGAGCCCCATCCGAGTGCGATTCACCGAGTGGTCGGGTCAGGGGGAAGGTCTCGTCCACGATCCCTCCCTCACCTTCGGGCCAATTCTCTGGACGACCTACACCCGCAGCGGAAGCGCGGCGAAGCTCAACGTGCAGATGCCCCCGCTAGGAAAGTCCGACGCCTCCGAGGTGACGCTGGAGATCGACCGGAATGGCGAATGGCAGGAAGTCGGCCGCGCTCCGATCGATCCGCTCTCCCGCACCGCCCTGCTTCGAGCCGATGTCGGCGACGAAGACGTCTCCTATCGCGTCCGCTATCCGTGGAGAGGCGAGGTCCACTTCTGGAACGGCACCTTCGCTGCCGATCCCGGAGCCGAAGCCCCATTGAAAGTGGCGGCGTTTTCCTGCGACAACGGCTACGCCTTTCCACTGCCCACCCTGGTTCGAAACGTCGCGCTCCAGGAACCCGACCTCCTCTTTTTCGCCGGCGACCAGATCTACGAGAGCTACGGGGGTTTCGGGATCGTCCGCGAACCGGTCGAGATCGCGATGCTCGACTACCTGCGCAAATACTACCAGTTCGGCTGGACCTGGCGGGAATTGCTCAAGGACATCCCCAGCATCATCATCCCCGACGACCACGATGTCTTCCAGGGCAACCTCTGGGGACATGGGGGTCGCAAGGCCGAGGAATTCACAGACGGCGGCTACGTCATGGATCCGGAATGGGTCAATGCCGTCCAGCGCACGCAGACGGCCAACCTTCCCGACCCCGTCGACCCGAGCCCCGTGGAGCAGGGCATCGGCGTCTACTTCACCGAGTGGAGCTGGGGAGGAGTTCCCCTCGTGATTCTCGAAGACCGGAAATGGAAGAGCGGGCCCGACGGGATCCTGCCCAAAAACCATCGCCGGACGATGAAACCCACCGAGCTCGACATCGAGGGCGCAGAACTCCTCGGCCCCCGCCAGGAAACCTTCCTCCGGGATTGGAGCACGAGAACGGCCGCAGCGCCCCTGCGCCTCGTTTTTTCCCAGACCATTTTCTGCCGTGGCAGCACCCACACCGGCCGTGAGCTCAAGCCCAGCAGCCACGACCTCGACAGCAACGGCTGGCCCCAGTCCGGTCGCCGCCGCGCCTTGGAACCCCTGCGGGGAAACAACACCGTCATGCTCGCTGGTGACCAGCACCTCGGGATGCTCGCCCGGCAGGGTATCGACCAGCACGGCGATGGCCCCTGGTCCTTCATGGTCCAGGGAACTGCCAACGGCTTCCCCCGAGCCTGGTGGCCGGAGAATGGAGCCACCACCGGCGATACCAGCGATGCCTTTGGAAACAAGTTCACGGTCCTCGCCGTGGCCAATCCCGAAAAAGGGAGCCACACCCTGAAGCCGACCCGCATCGACGATCCCGAAGAGACCGCTCACCGCAAAGGATCCGGTCACGGTCTCCTCCACATCGATCCCACCCGCCGGAAACTCCGTTTCGAAAACTGGCGCTACCTCTACGACGCCGCCCATCCACAGCGCGAAGATCAGTTCGAGGGCTTTCCCGTGGAGGTGGATACCGGAGTGGAGTGAAAAGGCGAAAGCAGAATGCCCTGGTGAGTTCGGGCGGCTTTCTCCTCTCACTCCTTCCAACTCAGGAGCGGAACGGGCTACCCGTTCCGACGTTCCGAACAAGCATCTGGCGCAGCCTCGCATTCCAAACTTGCCACCATCCATCTCGGCATGAGATGCTGGCTCGCAAAGAAAAAACGAAACTCCAGCCGGTCATCCGGGGTTGATTGGCAGGGATTCAAACCGTTTCCAACCTACGACCCGATGACAATGAAACTTTTCTTCCAACCAACCGCCTTGATGTCCGCCCTACTCGGCATGCTGTTCTTTACCGGATGCACCGAGGAACCCGAGCCTGAACCGGAGGAAGAAAAGCCCGCGACACAAGAAGTCACGAAGGCGGCACCCAAGGCCAAGCCAGCATTCCAAGACGACTCCGATGAGGAGTCAGAAGAGCCCAAACGAGAGCGTCCCGATTTCCAGAACATGACCGACGAAGAACGGCGGGCCGCCTGGCAGAAACGGCGGGAAGAATGGGAGAACATGACCGACGAAGAACGCGAAGCCCGCATGGCCGAGATGAGAGCGGAGCGGGAAAAACGCATCCAGGAAATGGACACCAACAATGACGGCGCCCTCGGCAAGGACGAAGTCGACGAGCGCATGTGGAGCTTCATTTCCCAGGCGGACAAGAACGGGGACAACAAGGTCACCACCGAAGAACGCGAGGAAGCCCGCGCCGAGCGCGAGGCGGATCGGTTGATCCGGGAACTCAGCGGAGAAGCGCCCGAGGGCGGACCGAGATTCGGGCCCGGGGGTCCGGGAAGGCGGTTTGGTGGCCCCGGGGGAAGGCCCGGTGGGGGTGAAGGCCGCGAGTGAGCGGAGTGAATCGTCTTGGTTCGATCGGTTCAGGCCCCGGTGCTGACCGGTTGTGCGGAGCCGGGACCCGCAGTGACTCGTTTCGCGTCTCCAGCGAACCGGGCCACCGGAATCCGCTCTTCGAGATTCTCAGGTTTTGCCGTTGGAACCGCATCCCCTCGTTTCCCATCTGCCGACTGGTGCTGAGAACTCCCGTCGGCTAGAATAGAATGGGAGGGGCTTGGATCGCAACGCCCCGCTTCGGAATGGATCCGCAACGCATCGCACAACTCGAGAACCCCGCCGTTTTCCCCGAGGGAGCGGGATCGATCGAGGTTCTCCAGACCCATCTCTCCGCCGTCTGCCTCTCCGGGGATCATGCCTACAAGTTCAAGAAGGCAATTCACCTGCCCTTCGCGGACTTCACGGAGCTGTCGGCTCGGCGACATTTCTGCGAGGAGGAGCTCCGGCTGAACCGCCGCCTCGCCCCGACCATCTACGTGGAGGTCGTTCCGCTCGTCGAGAACCCGGACGGTTCTCTCAAGATCGGCGGTGACGGTGAGCCGGTCGATTACGCGGTCAAGATGCAACGACTTCCCGCCGAGTGCATGATGGATCGCATGCTCGAAGCCGACCAGGTGAACGCCTCGCACATCGTCGAAATCGCGGAGACCGTGGCTGCTTTCCACCGGACCGCCGATCGTGGCGACGAGATTGATGCCCTCGGTTCGCCGCATCGCCTTGAGCGCTTCGCCCTCGAAAATTTCTCCGAGACGCTCGGCCATTGCGGAGACCTCTTTTCCGCGAACCTCCACGCTGCTTTGCATCGGATGACCAAGGCCGACTTTGCGCGTTGGCTCCCGGTCCTCGAACGACGGAGGGAGGCAGGCCGCCTCGTCGACGGGCATGGTGATCTCCACGCCCGCAACATCTGCCTGACCGATCCTGTCACGATCTACGACTGCATCGAGTTCGAACCCGCCTTTCGCTGCGCCGACGTCGCGACCGAACACGCCTTCTTCCTCATGGACCTGCGCTTCCGCGGCCATCCCGAATGGGCGCGTCTCTACCTCGACCGCGTCGTCGCCCTCACCGAAGACGGGGAACTCCCGCAACTTCTCCCCATGCTGATGCGATATCGCGCTCTGGTGCGGGCCAAGGTGGCGGCGATCACCGCGGGAGAAGAAGAGATCTCGCTCCCCGAACGCGAGGAGGCAAGAAAGCGCGCCCGCGGGTACTTCCGTCTCGCCGCGGCCCTCGCCATCGAGGAATCCGGCCCCTGGTGGATTCTCTCTTGTGGGCTTCCCGGGAGCGGAAAATCGACCCTCGCAGCCGCCCTCGGGGAGATCGCTTCGTGGCCGGTCCTCGCGAGCGACCGCATCCGGAAGACGCTCGCCGGAGTCGCCCCGACTGATTCCCTTCCCGACCGCTTCTACGGGCCCGACGTCTCCGACCAGGTCTACGCCGAACTCTGCCGCGAAGCCTCCGAGCGGACCCGTGCAGGATGCCCGGTAGTGCAGCTCGACGCCAACTTCCGCTCCTCGGCTCGGCGCGAGGCGGCGGTCGAGGCGGCGCGGCAAGCCGGAGCCAAAGCCGCCCTCCTTAATCTCGATCCCACCCCCGAAGTCGTCGCCTCCCGGATTCGAGAGCGGTCCGGACGAACCGACACCGAGAGCGACGCCGATCTCACCGTCTATCGCAGACTCGTCGCCGAGTTCGAAGCCCCATCCGCGACCGAGGTCCATCGTCTTCTCGTCCCCCGCCCCGCCGAAGCGCCCGTGGAAGAAATCGTCGACAGGGTCCTGGCGGAGTGGCTGCGGTGACGGGACCTGGAAAAATCCGACGCCGGCTCCGAAAGCTTCTTATGAGACAGTCTGCTTGCCTCGGTGAGGAGTTGATCAATCCACGTCGAAGTCCACGATGACGGGCAAGTGATCCGACAGGATCTGGGTCGTTTCGTCCGCAATGATGGCTGCGCGACGAACCTGGCGAGTGAGCCTTTCATTCGTGAACACGTAGTCCAGTCTCCGGAGGTCACCATGTTCGCCCGCCTTTTCGATCCGCGTGGGAAAGCTTCCCGTGAAGGTGTAGTCCTCGCCCCGCATCTTCGCTTCGAGATCGGTAAAGTCCGCGTCCATGAGGGTTTGCAGGACGGAGTAGTCCAGCTTCCCGTCTTTCAGGTTCCGGGCCTTGGGATTCTCGTCCAGCTTCGCAAAAAACGGTTCCAGCAAGCCATGGGAGTAGAAGGCTTCATCGTGCGGGCTGAAAGTATTGAAGTCTCCCGCCAGGACGATGTCGGCATCCTTCGGCAATCCCTCGATATTTTCGAGAATCAATCGGATCTCGCGATTCCTGACCTCCCAGTTGCTCGGGTGAAGGTGGATGCAGTAGTAGTAGACCCCCTGGATCCTGGCCCGGATCAGTCCGTGATGAAATCCTTCGAGGTTTTTCTGGATGTCTTCGAGGGGATACCTCGAGGTGATTCCCGTGGGAAACCCTTCCTCCTTCAGAAGAACCGTGTGGGGGTGCCCCCAGAACGCCGCATCTTCTTCCAGCATCTCGGGGCTGTATCCATTCAGCTCCTGGAGGAGTACCACATCGGCTTCCTGCTCCTTCATCCAGTCCAGCCAGGCGCCCTTTCGATCGGGAACCTTCGTAAATCCATACCAGACATTGTAGGCCAGGACTCTCAGCTTGGAATCCGTGGGAGACGCCTTCTCTCCCTGCTGCCCACAGGATGAAGTCATCAGCGCCAGCAGGAGCAACGAGGCAATGGTTTTCATGGAAAAGAATTGCATGGAGAACGGTGGCACATCCGGCGGGGCAATGCCACCAGCAGCGGTCCCGGGAGACGAAAATTCTCACCCGAGCCTGTTCCACGGGACCGAACTAAGGTATCCTGCTCTCCATGAAATGCGTTCCCGCCTTCCTGTTGGGGCTCGCGATCTTCGTCGCGGGCTGTGATTCCGATTCGGACAGCTCCCCCTCCGCCGCCGGAGATGGAGCGTTCCGGGTCTTCCTTTCCGAGACCAGTGGAAACCAGCGAGTCGAGATGGAGGTGCCCGAGGAGACCACCTTCGGCGAGGTCAAGGCCTTCGCACTCGGTGCCCTGCAACTCTCCGGCCAGGAGTTCGAACTCCGTGTCGCCGGGAAAACGCCTGCCGCGACCGACACGCTCGCCGATCACGGGATCGTCGCTCCGAATCCACCGGTGTCGATGCCTGCGGGGAATATCCTCGTCAAGATCAAGGACTAGGCATTCTGCCCGAGGCGTTCTCCCCGAGACATTCCGAAACTCGGTCAGCAATGGTCGGAATCGTTGCCGATTCCGCTACGGAATAGGAGATCCAATGAAGTCACTGTCATGAGCCACGACCTGATCATTCTCGGCACCGGGGGCGTTGGGAGCTCCGCCCTGTTTCATGCGGCCGAGCGAGGCCTTTCCGTTCTCGGGCTCGATCGCTTCCCGCCCGCGCACGATCGGGGCAGTTCGCACGGGGAAACGCGGATGATCCGGCAATCCTACTTCGAGAACCCGGCATACGTCCCCCTGCTGCGCGCCTCCTACCGGCTCTGGGATGAGCTTGTCGAGCGGACCGGAGAAGCTCTTTTCCAACGCACCGGCGTCGCCTACTTCGGCCGGCCCGAGGGCGGCTTGCTCTCCGGAGTCCAGGCCAGCTCGGAGACCCACGGGATCGCCATCGAATCGGTCTCCGCAGACGACTTCGAAACCCGCTGGCCCGGCTTTGCGAAGGACGACTCCCACGAGGTCCTCTTCGAGCCCGATGCCGGATATCTCCGGGTCGAGGACTGCATCGCCGCTTATCTCCGCGAAGCCGTCCGACTCGGGGCCGAGCATCGGCACGGCGAAACCATTCTCGGGTGGGAGGAATCCGGTGACGGAGTCGAGGTCCGAACCGACCGGGGAAGCTACCACGCCGATCGTCTCATCGTCACCGCCGGGTGCTGGGCGAGCCAGCTGCTGCCCGATCTGGGTGTCCCCCTGAAACTCCTGCGCAAGCACCTGCACTGGTTCGAGGTCGACGAGTCACTCTACGGCGAGGCGAGCGGGTTTCCCTGCTTCGCCCACGAATTCGGATCGGATTGTTTCTACGGCTTCCCCTCGGCGGGCGCAGGGCTCAAGCTCGCCGAGCACACCGGCGGGGACGAGATCGAGGATCCGCTCGAAGCCTCCCGCGAACTCGACCCCACCGACGCAGAGAGAATCGAGCACTACCTCGCCCGCTGTTTCCCCCAGGCTTCGAGAAAGCGCATCCGCCACGAAGTCTGCTTCTACACGAACTCACCCGACGAGCACTACCTCGTCGACCGTCTCCCCGGGAGCGAGCGAGTCGCCTTCGCCGCGGGCCTGTCGGGTCACGGGTTCAAGAACGCCTCCGCCCTGGGTCATGCGCTCGTCGATCTCGTCACGGGCGAGAAACCGATCGCGGATGTGAGATTCCTCGGAATGGAGCGGTTTGGGTGAGTGATGCGTGACCAACATCCAACATCCCCCGCCCCCTGACATTTCGCTGACAATGTTCTTACATCTTCCTGATTTTTCTTTTCCCCCAAACACTGGCAGGTTGATCCCATGATGAAACAACGCTTCTCCCTTCTTCTTGTCCTTCCCACCTGGTTCCTGCTGACGTCCATCCCGTCCGGGGGAGCCGAACCGAAAAGGGAAAAGGAACAGCTCCCGAGGTTCACCCTGATTCACCCCGAGGCGAAAGATCCGGAGGCTTTCTTCCAGTCGCGCCGGGTCAAGACTGGCTACGCGATTTTCCGCAGCTCTCTCGGAGCGAAGAAGACGGACTTTGGCTGGGTCGTCTTCCTCTCGCAACCGAGGTTCAACTTTTCAGGAGAACCAAGCTACGGGGAGAATGTGAAGGTGTTGGACAAGGACTTTGATCTCGAGAGGTTCGAGGACGGAGTCGCGATCATTCTTTCCGAACATCCGGATCGCGAATACCACTGGGAAGTGGCCGGGTTCGTCGACCCGCCTCCTGCAGAAGCGGGAGCCAGCTCGTTCGACGCGGATCCGAGGGATCTGATCACCTCGGAAAAATGGCGCTTCCAACAAGCCCTCCCCGATGCCCTCGCGGGCTTGAAGAATCCCGACCACAGGGTTCGCGCCCAGTCCGCCGAAGCGCTGGGGTGGATGGGCAACGATGCCCGGATTGCCCTCCCGGAACTGGTCCAGCTGGTGAGCGACACGAATGCAGAAGTGGCGACCTCTGCGATGCAGTCGATCGGGTTCCTCGGCGGACCGGAAGCCGCCAAGGCGGTTCCGGCCCTGATCGATGCCATCGGCCCGGAGCACACCGGAACAAGAGCGATCGAGTGCCTCGGCCGACTCGGCGAATCCGCAAAGGGCGCCGTGCCTGTGCTGATCGAAGCACTTTCGTCAAAGGAGCTCGATGGGAAGGCGATCCAGGCTCTCGGAAAAATCGCTCCGGAAGACCCTCGCGTGAAGAAGGCTCTGGCTCCCTTCCTCGATCACGAATCCGATTTCCTCCGCAAGACAGCAGCAGAGGCCCTCGCCATCGATCCGGATGGCGCGGAGGCAGGGAAGTAGGTCGTGGTCTCGGCAACTGGTCCCCGATCACGATGGCTGCGCCCATCTACGTTTTCGGAAGCAGTGCCATTCCCTGCTGACCCCATTTTCGGCCTCCTTTCCCCCCCGGTCGTCAATCCTGCAAGGTCGAAGCAGGTTGAATGTCGCGGGTCAGCTCCTTTGCCTTTTCACGCAGCGCCCGGAAATCACACTCCACCTGGATCCCATGCCAGAAGTCTTCGGACTGATCGAAGAACGCCCCGAAACGAATCGACATCTGCGGTGTGATGGACCGCTTTCCAAGCACGATTTCGTTGATCGCCCGCGGAGCTACCCCGATCGCACGGGCCATCGCGTTTTGCGAGATGCCCATGGGTTGGAGATACTCCTCGAGAAGGATTTCTCCTGGGGTGATGGGAAGATTCATGCTTGTAACGTATGACGTTACAGGTGTGCAGTCAATGGTAATCCGCGATGCGGACTTCGGCAGGCCCCTGATCGGTCCAACGGAAGACGATGCGCCACTGTTGGTTGATCCGAATGGAATGAAGTCCGGCGAGGTCGCCTTTCAGTGCCTCGAGGCGATTGTCGGGTGGAATGCTCAAATCGTTGAGTCGTCCGGCCCGGTTCATTTGAATGAGTTTCCGCAGGGCAACTCGGGCAATGGCGTTGAAACGCCGATTTCTCTCTTCGTGGAAGAGTTGCTCCGTGTCGGCATCAGCGAAGGACTGGATCATGAAATAAGTTCAAATGAACATTATTGAAACTCCACTCGAAAGCAAGAACCGATCGCCTGCAGAAGTTTCAGACCAGTGGATCAGGAGGTTGCGGTTCCTCTACTTAGCCTTCGGCCAAGCCGCCCGAAGCAACTGGCGAACCTCGTCCACTTGGTAGCCTTTCGCCGCCGGAATGTGCACCAGCGGCAACCCGGCCGCTCGAAAGACTTCATCGACAAAGGCATCGCGTTCCTGCCGGCCCTTTCGCTGGTGGGACTTGTCGTCCAACTCAATCGCCAGCTTCGGCTCCATCGTCTTGGCATCGCAGATTGCACTGCCCGGCGCGCTAGCGCGAACCACCCTACGAAGTCATGCTGCAGAGCCCTGCAAAGCGGGGATCATATCGACGTGCTTCCGATCGATGCGATTCCTTGCCGCCTGGTTCTTGTGGGGTTGCCGGACGAAAACGAGATCCCCGATGCGGACTTTGACGCAGAGATGAAACTCCGCGGGGAGAATGGATCGAAGGACGTGAAAGAACGAGATCTCAGCGGGCGAGAGAAACGCATCCCGTTTGCCGTAGGGATATTCGATGGACGCTTCCTTGCCGCGCCCGAGGAAGGGAGCGAGAAGGATGCCGAGACAGCCGGAGGGTTTTGATTGAGACATGGTTTTCTGCTTCTTCGGAAATCCTCTCGACGCCCCTAAAAGTGACCATTCGCCCGATGCTTTTCCAGGTAGGCCTGGAGCGGAAGATAGGCGTTCGGCAATTCGATTTTCTGTCCTTCCTTTTTGAGGAAGTATTCCTGAAAACTCGCACTCGAGTAGTGATCCTTGAGATCCTTCGAGAGGATGACGCGGAAGTCATCATCGAGCGTGATGAGGTAGCGGTCAAAGGCCGCATCGTAGGTCGCGGAGAGACAGAGCCCGTTTCGAGGATCGAGGCGGAGCGACTCATTTTCAGCCCAGGGGATGATGTGGCTGGCCCGGTTCACTTCCGAAACGTCGAGTCCGGTGAGGCAGCAACGCTGATCGTAGATCCTGAGAATGATGTCGCGAAAGACGCGCTGGTTTACCCGGGTCTTGACCTCGCGCACCACTTCCCTGCCCTCTGCTGTGGTGAGATCTTCGAGGAGGTTTTCGGGGAACTGCAGCGGCTGGTCCAGTTTCGCCACGATCTCGTCTTCGCTCCCCTCGTGGGAATCAAAGGCTTCGAGAAGGGCGGCGGCATTCCGCGACTCGACGAGAAAGTTGAGGTAACTCGTGAGCGCTGCCGAGCAGTAGCCGTTCTGCAGGTAGCTCTTGGGGAGACCGTCCAGGTTCCAGGCACTCGCGTCACCGGCCTGTTGCTCTTCGCGCACCCGCTTCCGGAGGGCGTGGAGACGCTCGATCGATTCGATGTTCCAGAGATCGCGACAGTCCTCGAAACCGAGCGGTTCCGCCGCGAGCATTTGCTGGAGCAGGTCCAGCGCGCGCAGGTAGGACGTGCCCTTGTTGCTGCCGGAGAGGGTCGTGGCCTTGAGGTGGGCGGCGTAGGCGGGGCGGTGCATGGGTGATGATGTTGATCTTGATGCCGGGTTTCACTTGGGCTTTGAAACTGAGAAATGTCTCACTCCACCAACGATTTACTCCCCTGGGACTTCAGCACGTCGGCGCATTTACGGAGCTGAATCGTCAGGGGGTAGAACTCACCGATAAGAAACCAGTTCCCGTGAAAATACCGGTTTCGAAGTTCAGGTACCAGAGACGCCAGCAATTCGGAATAGGTTTTCGGCTCTTCAACGCAAAGGCTGACCAACTCCTTGGGCAACGGTCGAATCTCGCCGAAGATCTCGTCCCCGATTATATTTTCCTCGACCGCTCTCTTAAATAGGTTTCGGAAAGAATCCAGGTTTCCTTCGCTCATTTCCGTGTAGGTCTCCCTGGGAGCCTTGTAATGGATGCGCAAAGCCCGCTCCAATCCGATCACCGCCTGAAAGAACATCGGCTCGATCAGGAAATAGTCGAAACGGGCATGCATCAGGAGACGCCCCGCCATGCTGAAAAAGTGGGCCGCTCCGGAACCGAGCTGTCGAGATTCCGATAGCCAAGTCGCTGTCTCCTCAAGCGCCTCGAGGGTGACCCCTTCCCAGATCCATTGGACTGCGAGTTGATTAGAATCTCCCTCCATTTCCTGTAGATCATCACAGCAGCTTTACGCCGCGCTGTATTTTTTGAAATTCTCCGCCTGCTCGAAGATCTCCTTGTAGACCTCGTCGCGGTCGACGGGCGGGTAGCCGTGTTTGCCGAGGAGGAGGATGAGGTCGACTTTGAGCTCGGCCTTGATGTCGGCACGTTGGCTCCAGTCGGTGTATTTGGTTTTGTCGTCGACGACCTCTTTCACCTCCTTGGCGAGGGCGATCAGGTTGTCCTCGGGGTAGGTAAAGTCGTATTTGTGGGCGAGGGACTTGAGGATGTCGTAGAAGGACTTTTCTTCCAGATCGATCCCCATCTCGCCGAAGGATTCCTTCTCTTTCTTCAGGGCGTGGAAAAGGTCGACGATCTCACCGGCGAAGTCGTCGAGGACGTCGCTGACCAGCGTAGTGTCCTCGTTGCGCTCGTTGTATTTGTTGACCAGGGCCTGGAACTGCTTGGTGAAATCGACGGCCTTGATCTTGTTGACCTTTTGGAAGTCCTCGATGGCGCGCTTGAGGAGCTGCTGCAGGAGCTTGATCTTGGTGTTGGGGAGTTTGACCTTTTCGAGTTTGGCGAGGTAGTCGTCTCCAAAAATGTCGATCTCGGCGGCGCTGTCTTCGCCGAGTTTGAAGATCTCCTCGATGCCGTCGCTGGCGAGGGCGTCGGCGATCATCTCGCGCACCTTGGCATTCATCTGGGCGCTGTCGGGGGCTTCTCCCTTGGTCAGCTTCGCGACGATGGAGCGGACGGCGAGGTAGAAGTGGATGTGGTCGCGCTCGCTCTCGGTGAAGACATCGCTGCCGCTGCAGATGTCGTAGGCGGCTTTGAGACGCTTCACGAGGAACATGACCCGCTTCTCGATCTTGTCGGTGAGCTGGACGAACTCGGCGGCTTTGTTCAGGCACTCCAGCTGCTCGACGGGGGAGCCGCTGAAATAGGGCTTGGTGTCGAACTGATGGAAGATCCGCCCGAGCAGGTCGAGGTGATCGCGCACCACGACGATGGAGGCCTCGATCTCTTCGATGTTGCTGCTGTCCGCCTTGGAGTAGTGCGCCAGCGCGAGGTTCATCTGCTTCTTGATGCCGATGTAGTCGACGACGAGGCCCTTCTTCTTGTTCTCGAACTTCCGGTTCACCCGGGAGATGGTCTGGATCAGGTTGTGACGCTGGACGGGCTTGTCGATGTAGATGGTATCGAGGAAGGGCACGTCAAAGCCCGTCAGCCACATGTCCACCACGATGGCGATCTTGAAGTTGGATTCGGCCTTCTTGAACTGAGTGTCGAATTTCTTGCGGTCCTCTTTGGTGCCGAGCAGGTCGTAGAGTGCCTTCTCGTCGTCCTTGCCTCGCGTCATCACCATCTTGAGGCGCTCCATGGGGAGAATTTCCTTCTTCTGCTTCTCGGTCAGCTCCACGCCTTCGGCAGCGACCCGCACCTCGGCCCACTCAGGGCGCAGGGCAATGACCTGCTTGTAGAAATCGTAGGCGATCTGGCGGCTGCTGCTGACGAAGATCGCCTTGCCTGCCACGGTGGAGCCTTCCGAGACGCGTTTCTCGTAGTGCTCCACGAAATCGGCGGCCAGCGCCTCGATGCGTTGGGGATCGCCGAGGATGGCGCCCATGTTGGCCATGGTCTTCTTGCTGTCCTCGATCGCGTAGTCGCTCGCACCGGCCTCGGCGCATTCGTCGTAGTATTTCTCGATCTCCTCCAGCTTGCTGTTGTCGAGGATGACCTTGGCGGCCCGGCCTTCGTAAACGATGGGCACGGTGATCTCGTCGGCGACCGACTCGGTCATGGTGTAGCTGTCCACCACCTCGCCGAAGACATCGAGGGTCGCATCGATAGGCGTGCCGGTGAAGCCGACGTAGGTCGCGTTGGGCAGGGAATCATGGAGGTATTTGGCGAAGCCAAAGGTTCGCTTCACGCCGTCGTCGGTGACCTTGATCTTCTGATCCAGGTTCACCTGGCTGCGGTGGGCCTCGTCGGAAATGCAGATCACGTTGCTGCGCTCGGTCAGCAGCTCGGTGTCCTCGGTGAACTTGTGAATGGTGGTGAGAAAGACCCCGCCGCTGTTGCGGCCTTTCAGTAGTTCGCGCAGGTGCTCGCGGCTCTCCACGCTGATGATGGACTCGTCGCCGATGTAGCCCTTGGCATTGGTGAAGGTTCCCGAAAGCTGATCGTCCAGATCGGTGCGGTCGGTGATCAGGACAATGGTCGGGCTGGAGAGATCCACGCTCCTCATCAGCAAGCGCGCCAGGAAGAGCATGGTGAAGCTCTTGCCGCAGCCGGTCGCGCCAAAGTAGGTGCCGCCCTTGCCGTCGCCTTCCGGCTTCCGGTGCTGGAGGATGTTCCGATACAGCTTCGTCGCCGCGTAGTATTGTGGGTAGCGGCAGAGGATCTTCTCCTCCTTACGCGAAGTGTCGGGCAGGTAAATGAAGTTGCGGATGACATCGAGGAGCCGCGTCTGGTGAAACAGCCCCTGGATCATGGTGTAGAGGCTCTCAATCCCGTCCTTTTCGACTAAGTCACTGCCGTCTATTTTGCGCCAAGGATACCAAAATTCGTATTTAGCAAAAAAGTGGTTGAGCCTCGGAAATCTGATCCGTCTTGAATGATAGTCTGGGACCTTATAG
>JARGNI010000098.1 GCA_029213195.1 Verrucomicrobiales bacterium | reverse complement strand
CTAAGAACATTAGCAAAGGTAAGATGAGTGCAGCCTACTGGGCAGATCGTACTAAATGGTGAGACAACTAGATAATGGAAGATTTGCCAAAGACTGCCCTGGTTGTGGTAAACAGCAGACGTACCTAAGAGTACTTTATCGAAATGTGCACTAGGATAGCTAACAGGAGTTAAACAATGCCGTTGACTAAAAAAGGTAAGAAGGTTAAGAAGGCCATGAGTAAAACGTATGGCAAGAAGAAAGGTAAAGTGGTAACTAAGAAGGATTACAAGAGATATGGCTAAACAACCAAACATTACTGTAGTGAGCCCCGGCTTCTACTCTACTGCTGCTATTAACGCTAACTTCGAGTCTTTGCAGGATGCTTTTGATACCGTAATCAGTCGGGATGGCAGTTCCCCTAACGCTATGGAAGCTGACCTAGACCTCAACAGTAATGATATCTTGAATGTAGGCAGTATTAACGCCGCTACTTTTTACCGAAACGGTGTAGAGCTTTCCCCTAGTGACCTAGTTGAAGTTACGTATGATCAGTACACCTATGGACCCGGAGCTACGGCACGCGATGTTGATGACAGACTAAGAGACATTGCCTCCTTTAGTGACTTCGCGCCTGTCAACGATGGAGCCACAGATAACACTACCAAGTGGAACACTTTTAAGGATACTAACTCCTCATTACACATAATTCCCAAAGGAAACTATGCTATGACAGGAGGGACCGGACCAACTACAGAGCCTAAAGTGTTCGTCTCCTCCTCCAATTCTGTTCTAAAAGGCAGGAATATTCCCTATCTTACTATCACCCCACTAGCTCTCGGTGTGTGGCCCCAGAATCATATGTGGGTTTACCACAACACAAGTCTCCGTAATGACGGGACTACAGCACACTTTCAGAAGGTTGTCAATACCTCAGATGGTTACACAAATCCTAAGAACTTACGAGCCTCAACAACCATTAATGTAGACGACACTGGGGCCGAGGTTGCTATATCTGGAGAGATAATCAGTAACAATAATTTATTTACACCGGGTATTGCTTCCATCACGGGTACTTCCAAAAAGTATGGCCGGTCTCAGGTATTTGGAGGTGCCTTCCAATCAATAGATTACCGTATCGAGGCATCAGATACCGATGTAACTTCTGTCATCGGAGCTGAAATTAACACAGTCGTTATTGGAGACGATCACCCTACTCTTAATCAGGGAGGCGGTGTGCGTGTCGGTCTCGATATCCGATCAAAAACAAATAAGCTTGTTGCAGACTGGGATACTGCCGGAGGCAATGATGGTGTCGGCGAGCTAGGTATGGGTATCCGTGTTTCTACAGAGAGCAAAGCCAACGGCGGCGAGCTAAGGTATGGTATTTTTGTTCAGGAGTCGTTTGGTAATATTGTTAGAACCGCAGGTATGCGGGTCAAAACGACAGGCTCGTATGGAATCTACCTAGACGGAAGTAATACCGTTGCCGCTCTTAACATTATACCTGACTCTGCTATTGACTATGGTATCCTGCTCCAGGGCTCTTACAACACTGCGGCTATCCGCCTAGCTACTAACCAAAAGATTGCTTGGGAGACTACAGGATCTGTAAAGCAGTGGTACCAACAATCTGCAAGTCGTATGGTTTTTGAAGCCTCAGGCACAGAAAGGGTAGGTATAGAGCTTGACCCAACTCCGTCAGTATACCTAAACAGCACTCAAGTTGTTACAACGCAGCAACCTGCAATTGCTAACCCGGCTTCATCGACAGGCTCTAATAATACGGCTATCATTTCTATTCTGACAGCCCTGAGAACCCACGGTCTTATCGCCACTTAATGGAGAACACTATGGATTTAAGAGAACATCTTTGTTTGCAGCTTGGTCAGCAGCAGTTGGCTCTAATCGAGCTTCAGTTTGAGCTTGCTAAGCAGAAAGAGCTTATAGAAGCCCTACAGAAGAACCCTACAGAAGACCGCAAGGATACTGAAGAAAATGGCTAAGAAGCCTAACATCCCCACTCTCACAGGGGGCCTACCCAACCAAATAAATCAGATTAACAACAGTCTTCAAAGCTTAGCTGACTCTTTTGATAATACTGTCAGTAGAGATGGCAGCACCCCTAATGCTATGGAAGCTGACTTTGATCTGAACAACCATAATATCCTTAATGCAAGTAATGTCTACACTAATAGTCTTTATCTAGGAGGATCCCTTGTCTTTCCTTCTGACTTTGTGTACGCAGCTACAGAAGATGTTATTAATGTAAAGGATTTTAATGTAGCGGGAGATCTCTCTGTTGATGACAGTCCTGCTTTTAGGGCTGCATTTGATGCTTGGCATTCTGTGTATAACGGCAAAGGTGTAGTGGTTGTACCTGCTGGCAAATACCTCATGAACGGTCAGGCTTTTTCAGACGCAATGATCGACTACATGGCCGCCGGTGTGTCTAGTGGAAGTTACCTAACCATTGTCATGCAACCCGGCTGTGAATTTTATCCGGCATATACTCCGCGAGGGTTGCGGACGGCGGGACTCTGGAAGGACAAGGTTTTTGAAATCCCGCTCTTTGAGTTTGGCTTTCCCAACAAATCTTGCGCTGTAAATATTTTGGGCCAGGGCTTGATCGAAGGTAATAGGGATGTAACGACCGATCCCATCGGCGTCCTGATGGTGAACCAAAATCAAGGCACCATTGACGGGATCCACTGTCGCGCGCTGGCAAACCGCGCCTTGGAAATCCAATCGATTAACAATACCCGATCCTATAACGTCCGGATTTCCGGTTGCGGCTATCAGCCCAGCAACAAAACGTCTAGCGGGTTTCTCCCCTCTGGTGTTACTTTTGCCGTAGCAAGCGGTGCTGTTCGGCTCACGGCTTCTATTGCTGGCATCTTTGAGGCGAGCGACGTGGGGAAATGGTTCGGGATATACCAAAGCGGTAAACCAACCTTTTTTAGCAAGATCGCTACTTATGTAGACAGCCAGACGGTTGACCTAACCGACAACGCCTCGGCGACCTACACCGCAGCAAATGGCTCGTTCTCCATCGTCACCGGGTCTATGACTGCGGGAGACAAAACCCTGACGCTTGATGCCGATTGCGTGCCTGCCAACTATGCCGGGGCGATTATGCACGTTTACGGCGCGGGGTATGAAGACACCAGCGGCAGCGGCGGCTTCAATCAGACAGAGCCCCGGCTCCTTTCGTCTCGCGTGACAGCCCGGACCAGCGGAACTGAAGTCGAGCTTTCACATGGAGCACGGGTCAGCGTCTCCAATGTGCCTGTGATTTTTGCGCCCGGCGTGCATATCGGCTATATTGATGAAACAGAAAAATATGCAGGGCATAACAATGATTTCCAGATTTTCGGTATGCGGGTTGAAAATGCCGGGAACAATAAAGCTACTGTTCCGCTGGTTTTGCAAAAGGCTTTAAGGACTGAGTTCTTTGGATCGAAGTTTCATGTTTCCCCGCCTCACGATGATAATTTCGCGGCTGGCGCGTTTGCCGTTGTTTCCGACAATTCAAAAAGCACGATCTTTTCGGGGTGCATGTTCACCTGGGGCGGGTTCGATCCAGACTATGGGCAAGTGGCGCTTCTTGGGGACCGCCTCGGCGCAAGTTTCACGGATTGCTCGTGGGGGCTCAGCATAGAGCAAAACCGCTTTTGGCTTTTTTCGGCTGATGTTGTGGACGTTGATGATAGCTATGTCTCAGTGAGTGCCGGGTTCAACAACATTCCAAATTGGTCCACCACTGCGGACCGAGGCTATCTCAAACTGCTAGGTAACGCCACACTTGCGAAGACCTGGAAGCAAAACGGTGGCATTTACGAGCGAGCCAACGGTAAGGTCCACTGGTATCTGCCGACAGATGATGTCTATAACAGCGATGGCACCACGTTAGTCTATGATGAAACACGCTTCGCTCAAACGGGGACATTTACACCAACTGTAGAAATAGGAGGCAGTGATATCACTGCTGGAGGGGGCACACTAGCAACCGCTGAAGGCCGTTATGTGCGTCAACAAAGCTTAGTCTGGGTGTGGATACACATCGCTCTATCTGCCAAAGGAACTAATACGGGTGCGTTGGACGTTATGGTTCCGTCAACGATCAGCACGAAACAGCCCTCGCCGATTGGGCCAGTTTATTATGATAACTTCACCGGGGTTTCGCAGGGGGTTGACGCTAGAGTAGCCGGAAATAATGAAATCCGTCTGACGCAGCCTGGAGGCGGCGGGGTAGGTACAGTCAACATTGATGACTCTGATCTGACCGATACGTCCGAGTTTTGGATAGCTGGGTGGTACGAAACTGATGCCCCCTAAGGTAAGGGGGCTTACGCCCCCTGCTCCCTATGTTTGATCCAGTAGTCAAGGTACCACCTTGCTTTCTGTAGATCCTTGTCCTTACCTTTGA
>JARGNI010000048.1 GCA_029213195.1 Verrucomicrobiales bacterium | reverse complement strand
GGAAAAATCACGCTACCTACTTGACTAACCCCATAGCAGGGATTTCCTTTTTCAAGCCCGACACTCCTTCACCGCGCATCGCCCCGAGTTGAAGGGGGGCGTTGAAAAGGGAACCGGATGCGCTGTTTCAAGAGTTCTCTGCGAGCTGGAGATCTGCTCAATGACGTAGACGCCATCGCCGATGAAGTGACTCAACGAGATCCTCGATCGGCCTCCTAACGAAAAGCCATTCCTTCTCCTCGTGGTTGGCTATCCGCCCGAAGATTGCGAAGTGCCCGATGTCGAAAAGTTGTCACTCGAAAAGATCCGCTCCAACCACTGACGACTTCGGTGGCGGAGGAGTGTTCTTGAGGGGTTGAACATCACCACTTCTCATTCCACCTCCGCCCAACCTAGCAATTTCTCTGCCGGTTGAAACCCGGTCGTGCGGTTCACTTCACGGCCACCTTGGTAACAAATAAAGGCGGGTATTCCCTGGATACGCTGGGTGTTGGAAATACCCGGTAACTTTTCCGTATTCACCTTTGCGAGAACGGCGCGACCGGATGCCTTTGCAGCTGCTTTGGCAAACTCGGGGGCCATCATCTGGCAGGGCCCACACCACGCCGCCCAGAAATCGACGATCACAGGTAGCGGGGACTGAGCGATGAGATTCGTGAAATCAACGTCGGAGGTTACCTCCACCGGCAACGCGGGGAGCGGCAATTCAGCTTTGCAGGTGCCACAGCGTCCTTTCTGACCCAATCGGGCGAAGGCGATGCGATTGGCGGAATCGCAGGCAGGGCAGGGCAGAATAATGCCGCGAGAGTCAGTTTCGAGGATTTCAGACATCAGGGGAAAGATATTTCATCGATACAATGAAACCGTCAACTGCATCCGGTTTGATCGTCTCGATTCGATTTGTGGGTCATTTAGACTGTCTGCCAAAAGTCTGTTCGTGAAAATGTCGCTGATTACTCAGGGCACCGACTTGCGCGCTTTGAGGATTGCTTCGCGGGCGGCTTGCAGCGTTTCAAGTTCCGGAGCGATTTGCTTCTCGTATTCTCCGATGGCCTGCCAGGCATCGGAGATTTCGCGATTCCGGCTTTTGAAATCAGGATCCTCGTTGAGCGCCTTGCGGGCGGCATTTCGTTTTTCAACGAGGGAATCGACCGGGGCAAATGCCTCGGGAAATTCGGCTTCCAGCTCGGCTTGCCGGTCTGCGGATTCCTTTTCGAGGCGTGCCAGTTCGGGATCTTCCTTCTTGCGCAGTCGATCACGAGCCAACTCCAGTTCCGATCGATAGCGATGCGGGGGCAGGTTCTCGAGAAATGCATGCTGGGAAACGACATGCTCGTCCTCGGCTCGTCGGGCGCGGTGCGTAGCCATTTCCATTTCCTTGAACTTTGGATTCGACGTCTTGAGTTTCTTTCGGGTTTCCAGGACGGACTTCGATAATTCCTTGTGGGAGCGAAACGCCTCCGGGTAGTCCTGATGCAAGGCTTGCTGAAGACTGCGATGTTTCTGAACCAGTTCTCGGTAGTGGTCGTCTCCCAGATACAGGTTCGATTTCAGGATGGTGTGAAAGACTTGATGCCGCTCGATCGGCTCTCGCGGAATGGGAACACGTGCTTCCTGGGTCGCCGCCAGCTGGGCCCGCGTTTCGGGCCAGTTCTCCTTCTTACCTTTCGCTTCCCAGATCCGGACGTTGTCGACCGCAGCGAAGGCTTGGTCGATCTGAAACGCGAAATACTCTCGGGTCCGATCGATGATCGGATGCTGGCCGAGGATCACGCGGTCATCGTCGACATAGGCCACGATCTCGTCGTCCCAGTATTCGATCGTCATGGTATGCCAGGTATCCGATTCGAAGAGCGCGGGACATTCACCAAGGTGGGCAGGGAAGTAGTCGGCTTCCCGATCCACTGGCGTGTTGATCTGAAAATGGCCACGCTCGATCTGGACGACGGAGTTGTAGTGGCCGCTGCTGCCGGTGACGAGGCGAAGATCTGCGGCCCGTCCCGCGAAACGGAAGTCGAACTGAATCACGGCGTTGTGGAACCGGGCGTCCTTGAGAAAGACTCGCTGGGATTCTCCCTCCTTGATCCGGGTACGCGCGAGCCCTCCATCCTGCAGGGCAAATTCGCCGCGATAAAACCAGCGGTCACTGACAGTTTCCGGATCGAACTCGTCGTGAAAAATCAACTCGCCAGTTTCACACATCACGAACTCCGGCGTCGGATCGAGTGGACGTGCCTCGGCGCGAGGTCGCCTTTTCCGGTTCTTTTCTTGGAAGGCTTTGCGTGTCGCGTCGAATTCCTCCGGAGTCAGGACGTTGACTTTTTCCGCCCAGGTATCCCATTTTGATTTCAAGGCGGCGAATTTTTCAGGCTTCTCCTCGGTGAGGTCATTCAGTTCGGTGCGATCCTGCGCCATGTCGTAGAGCTCCCAGGGACCGTCCCTGCGACCAACGAGTTTCCAGTCGCCATCGCGAATGGCTCGGTTGCCCTCGTGTTCCCAGAAAAGCGTCCGAGGTTCTTCGGTAGATTTTGCGAAGCTGGAGACGAGGCTTCTTCCTTCCATCGGCTGGATCTTCTTGCCGTTGAATTCCTCCGGATACTCGGCACCCGAGACCTCGACGAAAGTCGGCATGAGATCGATGAGATGAGAAACCTGGTGACGGAGTTCGCCTTTCGCCTCGATCCCGTTGGGCCAGTGGATGACGAAAGGCGCGCTGGTGCCGCCTTCGTGGTTTTCCCGCTTGTAGCGGCGGAAGGGGACATTGCTCAGGTTCGCCCAGCCCTGGCCGTAACTGCTGGACCAGCCGCCGACGCGCGCCCAGTCTTCGTAGTTCTCTACCGTGTTCCGATCGCCTTTGATTCCGAGCAGGCCCGTCTCTTTCGTTCCGCCGTTGTCGGAAACAAACACGATGAGGGTGTTGTCGAGCTCACCAATTTTCTCAAGATGCTGGATCACTCGTCCGACGTTCTGGTCGAGCCGGTCGATGATGGCGGCGAAAAGTGCCATCTTGAAATCGAGATCGTCGCGCTGGGTTTCAGTGAGCGATTCCCACTCGGGCACGTCGAGTTGGGAAAGCGCCCAGGAGTCGTCGACGACTCCGAGTTCGACGAGACGCCGATGACGTTGCTCGCGAAACTTCCGCCAACCTTCGCGGTACTTTCCCCGGTATTTGCCGATGTCTTCCGGCTTGGCGTGGAGGGGGAAATGCGGGGCGTTGTAGGCGAGGTAGAGGAAAAACGGCTCGTCATCTTTTTCTCGTGCTCCGTCGATAAAATGAAGGGCGTAGTCGGTGAAGACATCAGTCGTATACCATTCCTCGTTGGGCCTGAGATGGTTGACCGGTTTTTCCGTCACCGGAATCAACATCTTCTCACCCAGATAGATTTCGGTGAGAGGCACTACGGTGAAATAGCTGTCGATGAACCCGAGTGTCCCGTAGAAGTGCTGAAATCCGCGCGCCGTAGGTGAACCTTCATCCCGCCAGCCGAGGTGCCATTTTCCGGTCATGAGGGTATGGTATCCGGCGGAGCCGAGGACCTCGGCGAGTGTCACGGCCTCGAAGCTGAGCCGGTTCCGGTAGCCGCGCACGCCGATGTCGCCAGCCATGTGCCCGATGTCGGCCTGGTGTGGATAGAGCCCCGTCAGGATCGAAGCTCGCGAAGGGCAGCAGCGCCCGGTGTTGTAAAAATGAGTATAGCGCAAACCGTTGCCGGCAAGACGGTCGAGGTTCGGTGTTTCGATCTCGGAACCAAAACAGCCGATGTCCGAATATCCCATATCGTCAGCGAAGAGGACTATGATGTTGGGGCGTTCCGCGGCATTGCCGAACCACGGAAAGGCCAGAACGAAGGGAAGCAGGACGCAGGAGAGGATACGGCTCATGGCGAAGCATTGAATCGGATTTGGGACTGAAGGTCAACCTGGTGTGGAGGGGGAGGAGGATGCTGTATTGCCATCGTTATGGTATCCAATTCACCTCCGCGTCCACGCATCCTTTGACGGTTGATCATCAGTGCGTTTTCTGAAACTCTCTCGGCTGAATTATTTCGCTCCCGAAGTTCATGCATTCGATTGGTCTCCAGACTTTGCCCCTTCAACTCCTGGCAATCCTCACTCTCCTCTCCACCGCGAGATCGGAGGACAAGCTCCAGTTCAACCGGGATATCCGCCCCATTCTGTCGGATGCCTGTTTCCAGTGCCATGGGCCGGATGAGCAGGAGCGCAAAGGGGGCTTTCGATTGGATCTGGAAAAGGATGCTTTCACTGCGGGAGAATCCGGGGTCACTCCCATTGTGCCCGGTGACCCGGACAAGAGTGAACTTCTCGCGCGGGTGTTATTGCCGGAAGACGACGTCGATGTGATGCCGCCGCCGGAGATCGGAAAATCCCTGACCGATACCCAGAAGCAGACCTTGCGAAAGTGGATCGAGCAGGGAGCGGATTACGAGGGGCACTGGGCGTTTGTCGCCCCCGGTCGGCCAGAAGTTCCCGAGATCGAAGGAGCCGGGCATCCGGTGGACGCCTTTCTCATAGAGCGATTGAAGAGGGAAGGGTTGGTGATGCAATCGGAGGCGGATAAGGAGACCTTGTTGCGCCGGGTCTCGCTCGATCTCACCGGCCTGCCTCCCACGATCGCAGAGATGGACGCCTTCCTTGCGGACACGGCGCCGGACGCCTACGAGAATGCGGTCGATCGCCTTCTTTCGTCTCCGCATTTTGGCGAGCGCATGGCCATGGAGTGGCTCGATCTCGCCCGCTACGCGGACAGCAATGGGTTCCAGAGCGACGGTAGTCGTGACATGTGGATCTGGCGCGATTGGTTGATCGGGGCCTACAATCGCAATCTCCCGTTCGATCAATTTACGATCGAGCAGCTTGCCGGCGACCTCCTGCCCGAGCCGACTCAAGACCAGATCATCGCGACTGGGTTCAATCGAAATCATCGCCTCAATGGAGAAGGTGGTCGGATCGTCGAGGAGTGGTTTGTCGAAACCGTGATCGATCGGGTTGAAACGACAGGAATGACCTGGATGGCGCTGACCTTGAATTGCGCACGCTGCCACGACCACAAGTACGATCCCATCTCGCAAAAGGAGTTCTACGAACTGTTCGCCTACTTCAATTCGAACGACGAGTCGGGCGTGCTTGGCTCCAATGGGAAGAACGGAGTGAACACGCCGCCCCTGTTGCGGGTTTCGGACGAGGTCGCGAAAGCAAAGATTGCGGAACTGGACGCGGCGATCGCGAAGGCAGAAGCGAGCCTGAAGACGGCCAAGGACGAGTTGCCGAAGGCTCTGGCCAGGTGGGAAGCGGAGCAGCGTCAGCAACTGCAGGCGAAAGGCGAGTCGGCGAACCATTGGAAGAGTCTCGAGGACGAATCGGTAAAGAGCGCCGGAGGTGCCAGGTTCACCCGCCAGACCGATGGGTCCTGGCTGCCGAGCGGGAAGAATCCTGGAAACGATGTCTACGTGATCACCGCTCCGCTCACCGAGGGAAAACTGGGCGGCATCCTGCTGGAGGTGTTGCCAGACAAGTCATTGCCGAACGCGAGCTTGAGCCGAGGTTCCAACGGTAATTTTGTTCTGACCGGTGTCGAGGTGAAGGTGAGCTCCCTAGGGAAGGAAGCGACGATCATCCCGTTGGCGAAAGCGGAGGCGGACTACAACCAGAAGGATTATACCGTCGATTCGATTCTCAAGAACCAGGCGAACCTGGATAAGAAAGGAGTCGTCGGGTGGGCCACGAGCTCGATCGAGCCGAAGATGCGAGTGCCACGCAAGGCGATGTTCCTTCCGACGGCGGCGGTAGACGTTTCAAAGGACGCGACCCTGACGGTTCGACTGATCCACAACTCGCGCTTTCCCGATCATAACCTGGGGCGTTTCCGGATTTCGACGACGAGTCGCAACCCGGATCAGGTGAAACTCGACGGGAGCGGTGGGCTGCCGGGCAATATCCGGTCCATCATGACGAAAGAGGGAGAGACTTCCGCGGCAGATCAGAAGACCCTCACGGCCTACTTTTCCAAGCAGTCGGAGAACCCGGTGAATCTTGCGAAAGCAAATCTCGACGCTGCGAAGAAAGCACGATCCGATTTCGAGGCCAAGCTTCCGAGCGTGATGGTCATGAAGGAACGCGCCGAGCCGAAGGATGCCTTCATTCTCGACCGGGGTGAATACGACCGGCCGGCGGACAAGGTCGGGCGGGGGCTTCCCGCGGTTCTTCCACCGCTGCCCGAGGGCGAGCCTGCCAACCGTCTCGGATTCGCGCGGTGGCTGGTGAGTGGCGAGCACCCGCTGACGGCACGAGTGTGGATCAACCGGACCTGGGAACAGTTGTTTGGAATCGGGATTGTGAAGACGTCCGAGAACTTCGGGTCCCAGGCAGAATGGCCGGAGCATCCGCAACTGCTCGACTGGCTTGCGGTGGAGTTTGTTTCGCCGACGAAACTTCCGGAAGTGAATGGAAAAGTGGCAGGCGCCTGGGACATGAAGGCGATGCTGAAGTTTCTCGTGACCAGCCAGGCCTACCGGCAGAGCTCGGCGGCTTCGCCGGAGTTGTATGCGCGCGATCCGGAAAACCGACTCCTCGCTCGTGGTCCGCGTTTTCGCCTGCGGGGAGAACTGGTTCGTGACCAGGCGTTAGCCGTGAGCGGATTGATGGCGCCGAAAGTTGGTGGCCGCAGCGTTTATCCCTACATGCCGGCTGGGGTTTGGAGCGAGACGAATCGCTATGGCAACCTGAAGAACTACAAGGCGAGCAGCGGAGAGGATGTTTATCGGAGAACCTTTTACACGATCTGGAAGCGAACTGCGGCACCGCCGACGATGCTGCTGTTCGATGCACCCAATCGGGAAGTCTGCACGCCGAAGCGAAGCCGGACCAATACACCACTCCAGGCTCTTGCGCTGCTGAACGAAGTTACCTTTGTCGAGGCAGCGAGGGCATTGGCCGAGCGGATGATTCGGGAGGGTGGGGAGGATCCAAATTCCAGGATCACCACCGGGTATCGTCTCGCCACCGGTCGCAAGCCAACTGCGGAAGCCTTGGCGATGCTGCAAGAGGGGCTCGACGCGCGGCTCGCCGAATTCAAGGCCGACCCCGAGGCCGCCACCGCCCTGATTTCCCATGGCCAATCCAAACCCGACGAAGCCATCGCCGATTCGGAACTGGCCGCCTACACCGTCACCGCAAACATCTTGCTCAACCTTGACCGCGTCATCACGCGCGACTGACCTTTCTCGTTATGAATTCTTTTCAACTTCAAGACACTCTCAACCGCCGCCTCTTTCTCCGGAACGGAGGTTCGGCGCTGGGGGCTACGGCATTGGCAGGATTGCTGGGACCAACGTCCTCGACTTTGGGATCCGAGACAGGAGGGCTTTCGGGTTTTCCCAATTTTCCGGCGAAGGCCAAGCGCGTCATCTACCTCTTTCAGTCCGGAGCTCCGTCGCAGATGGATCTCTTCGATCCAAAGCCGAAGATGGAAGCGCAGCGCGGTAAGGATCTGCCCGAGTCGATTCGCCAGGGGCAGCGGCTGACGACGATGACATCCGGGCAAAAGAGTTTTCCGGTTGCTCCGAGCATGTTCGAGTTTCAGCAGCATGGCGAAAGCGGTGCCTGGATCAGTGAATTGATGCCCAATCTCTCGACGGTCGCGGACGAGCTGTGCTTTATCCGTTCGATGCACACCGAGGCGATCAACCACGATCCTGCGATCACCTTCTGCCAGACCGGTCATCAGCTTGCGGGACGTCCCAGTCTCGGTGCCTGGTTGAGCTATGGCCTTGGAACCGAGAATCAGGACCTGCCGGCCTACGTCGTCCTGACTTCGTGGGGAACCGGGCGTCCCAATGACCAGCCGCTCTACGATCGTCTCTGGGGAGCGGGTTTTCTTCCCACCCAGCACCAGGGGGTAAAGTTTCGAAACACGGGTGACCCTGTGCTCTACCTCTCCGACCCCAAGGGAATGAGCCGCAATATGCGTCGTGGAATGCTGGACGAACTTGCGGAGCTGAATCGGCGGGACCATGAGGTCTACGGAGATCCGGAGATCAATGCGCGGGTTTCGCAATACGAGATGGCTTTCCGTATGCAGACCAGTGTCCCGGATCTCACCGACATCTCCGACGAGCCCGCGCATGTGCTCGAGGACTACGGTCCTGATGTGAAGAAACCCGGAACCTATGCCGCGAATTGCTTGCTCGCTCGGCGTCTCGCCGAGAGGGATGTGCGGTGTATCCAGCTTTTTCACATGGGGTGGGATCATCACGGCGGTCTCCCCAATGCGATCAAGGGCCAGTGCCGCGATACCGATCAGCCGACAGCGGCTCTGATCAAGGACCTGCGCCAGCGTGGTTTGCTGGAAGATACCCTCATCGTCTGGGGCGGGGAATTCGGCCGAACGATCTACTCGCAGGGCAAGCTTACGGAAACCAATTACGGTCGTGATCACCATCCCCGCTGTTTCACTGTTTTCCTCGCCGGAGCCGGCATCAAGGGCGGGATGACCCTGGGCGAGACGGACGACTACTGCTACAACATCGTCAAAGATCCGGTGCATGTGCACGATCTGAACGCAACGATCATGCATCTGCTCGGCGTCGATCACAAGCGCCTCACCTTCCGCTTCCAGGGGCGGGACTACCGCCTGACGGATATTCATGGGAAGCTGGTGAAGCCGATTCTCGCTTGAAATTCAGGGATCGATCACTTCGAGCATTGGCAATTAATTCTGGCAATTGATCTGGACCACGTTGCCTGGCATACGAGCCATGGGAACTCCCCGGATTTCCTGTTCTCTCCAGCCACTCTGTCGCCAAGTGTCGCTACAAATTCGCTGGGTTTGTAATCAGCGATATTCAAGTGCTGTCAGGCTACCACGTCGCTCACCACCTTGCCGTGGACGTCGGTGAGCCGGAAGTCCCGGCCGGCGTAGCGGTAAGTGAGTTGTTTGTGGTCGATGCCGAGCAGGTGGAGAATGGTGGCGTGGAGGTCGTGGACGGAGACGGGATTCTCTACGGCCCGGAATCCGAACTCATCGGTAGCTCCGTAGACGGTCCCTCCCTTGATACCGCCACCGGCCATCCAGAGGGAGAAGCCCCAGTGATTGTGATCGCGGCCCGCCGTGGCACCACCTCCCTGCACGCCGAGTTCGACAGTGGGAGTGCGGCCGAACTCCCCGGAACAGAGGATCAGGGTCTCATCGAGCAGACCCCGCTGCTCGAGGTCGAGGATGAGTGCAGCCAGTCCCTGGTCGCAGGCTTCGGCGACGCCGCGATGGGCTTTCTTGATGTTGTTGTGACTGTCCCAGGGCTGGCCTTTGCCATGCCAGGTCTGGACGAAGCGGACGCCTCGCTCGACGAGACGCCGAGCCATGAGAAGTTGGCGATTCTGCGGGCCGGGTCCATACATCTCGCGGATGTGCTTCGGCTCTCGATCGATGTCGAAGGCGTCGGTGGCATCGACCTGCATGCGGTAGGCGAGCTCAAAAGACTTGATCCGAGCCTCCAGTGCAGCCTCGTCGGGACGAGCGTCGAGGTGGCGGGCGTTCAGCTGCCGGAGCAGGTCGAATTGTCGTCGTTGTTCGTCCGGGCCGAGGCGTTCGTTTCTCAGGTGAGGGATCAGTTTTTTCGGATCCTCCTGGGAGGTGTCGATGAGGGTTCCCTGGAAGACGCCTGGCAGGAATGCGGAGCGCCAGTTGTTGGTGCCACCGACAGGAAGGCCGCCGGGGCAGAGGACCACGAATCCGGGCAGGTTGTTGTTCTCCGACCCCATACCCCAGTTGAGCCAGGAGCCCAGGCTGGGCCGGACAAGCCTCTGGTCACCTGTATTGAGAAGCATCAGCGAGAGCTCGTGGCTGGGTAGCTCCGCGTGCATTGAGCGGATCACCGCCATCTTGTCGACGCATTTCGAGAGGTGTGGGAACAGGTCGCTGACGGGAATCCCGCTTTCGCCATGTTGTTGAAATTCGAAGGGGGAAGGGAGGGCGACGCCGGTGCGCCGTTCGGTGAGAAGGTTTTCGTAGGGAAGTTCCTGGCCGCCGCACCGGGTCAGTTCCGGCTTGGGATCGAAGGTGTCGACCTGGGACATGCCGCCGTTGAGAAAGACATGGATGACCGATTTCGCTTTCCCGGGAAAATGAATGCCGGCGCTTGCCTCGTCGTTGAATAGCCCAGCCAGCGCCAGGGACCCGAATCCCAGTCCATTACGGCTAAGGAAGCGGCGGCGTGAGCAGGAGCCTGGAATCTCGGAGAGTGAATCCATCAGTCGTTTCTTCAATCTAGGAAATGAAATTCATTCGAGGCCAGGAGGGCGTGGGCGAATTCCTCCCATCCGGCGGAGCGATCTGCGGCCTGGTCCACGAAATGGAGAGCAGTGGCGATTTCCTCCTTTTCGGGGGGACGAGATAGTGCGCGCTGATAAAGGCGGGCAACCCGTTCCTCGTCGGAGGGAGCTTCCCGAATTCCGGGAAGGAGGGCAAAGATCCTGGCGCGGTCCTGGATGAAGTCGGAATTCAGCGCGAAAAGCGTCTGTTGCGGCACGGTGGTCTCGGGGCGCTCGACTGTGCAGGCGCTGGGATCGGCGCCATCGAACGTGGCAACCAGGGGGGAGATCACATCACGGTTGAGAAAGGCGTAGACGCTGCGTCGAGGAACGACCTCGTTACCTTTCTCCTCGAATGGCTTTCCGCCCCGGGGAGAGTTCTCGGTCAGCTCGCCGCTTACTGCCAGCAAAGAGTCTCTCATCTCCTCGAGGCTGAGACGCCGGATCGGCATCCTCCAGAGGAGATGATTGTCTGGGTCCTTTTCGTGGGCCGCAGGATTGGCTTTCGAGGCTTGTCGATAGGCGGTGGTGAGCATGAGCCGGCGGTGAAGTTTCTTCAGCGACCAGTCGTCCTCGAGGAAGCGTTCGGCGAGGAAGTCGAGGAGTTCGGGATGGGTGGGGGGATCGCCACGGGTGCCAAAGTCGTCAGGAGTACGGACCAGTCCCTTTCCAAAATGGTGTTGCCAGACCCAGTTGACGAGGACGCGGCGCGTGAGAGGATTCTCCGGATCGACGATGGCGCGGGCGAGGCCGAGGCGCCGTTTACCATCTTGGAAACTGGACGGGTCTTTGCCGGCAACGGCGCTGAGGAAGCGGGGGGTGACCGGCTCGCCGCGAGTGACGGGATTGCCGCGGAGAAACACGAAAGAGGCTTCGGGCGACTCTTCTTCGCGCAGCGACATGGAGCGTGCTGGTGCGCTCGCGGTATGATTCAACGTCTCGATTGCACCGAGGGTGCCGCGAACGGAATCGCGGACTCCTCGGTTGAGCATCAAAAGGTCGCGCGGGTCGGCGAGGAAATCGATCGCCGTCGGAGATTCGGGATCGTAGAGGTGGTGGCGAAGCTGGCGCTCTATGGCGCTATTGACCACGGCATGCTTTGGATCCTGGTCGGGCACGAGAGTGCCTTCGGGCGCTGCTTCGAGGGAGGCATCCAGCAGCGAGTTCAGCCAGCGGCGGTGGGTATCCGCAAAGACACGCCCGTAGGCTTTCGCCACCGTGACAAAGGATTCGGGCTTCGACTCGGCGAGTGCGTCGAGGATCCGTGGATTCCATTTCGGTGCCTTGGTCGCAAGGCGGTGTTCGTCCTCGAATTTCTTGGGATTGCCGTTCTCCTTTTGCAGCTTCGCAACCAGGTTCCGGCATTGGTCGGAGAAATCTTTGGCTTCCGCGAGCCTGGCCAATTGGTGCCATGGTCCGAATACGGGATCGCTTTCATCCCGTTCATCGAGGTAGTCTCTCCAGCGTTCCAGCACCACGGGGCGGAGGTCCTCGGTGCGATAGGAAAGAAAAGTTGTCGAGGTGTCCTGCTCCGGAGTGCCTTTGGCGAGTTCCGCGAGGTAGAGCCCGACCTGCATACGGAGACGCCCGCGCATCACGTCGCCCTGGTCGCGGATGATGTCGTTGCGGAGACGCTTGCGTTTTTCCAATTCCGCCTCGTAGCCGGGATCGATGTCCGGTTCACCCACCAGTGGAAGTTCGCGAGGAGGCCGGCTCGGGGCGAGGCTGGCGTGGAGGGCGTAGTAGTCGGTGGTGGGAATGGGATCGAATTTGTGATCGTGACAGCGCGCACAGGACACCGTGAGACCAAGCAGGCCGCGCGAGATGACATCGATCTGGTCGTCAAGCCGGTCGTGGACGTTGCGATACTGGCGGCCGACGGTGAGAAAGCCAAGTGCGGCGAGAGCGGGATCGTTTTTCTCCTGCTTCAGTTGATCGGCGGCGAGCTGCTCAAGCAGGAAATCATCGTAGGGTAGGTCGGCGTTGAAGGCGCTGATGACGTAGTCGCGATAGGTGTAGGAAAAGGGGAAACGTTTGAACCCGATGGCGCTGCCTCCATGAGTATCCGCGTAGCGGGCGAGGTCGAGCCAGTGTCGCCCCCAGCGTTCCCCGTAGGCCGGCGAAGCAAGCAATCGGTCGATGACATCCGCGAAGGCTTCGCGATCCGGGCGGGGGTCTTCGACGAAGGCCTTTACGTCTGCCCACTTCGGGGGAAGCCCGGTGAGGTCGAAAGTCGCGCGACGGACCAGTTGTCCGCGCGATGCTGGCTCGGAAAAGGAGAGGTTCTTTTCTTGCAGACGATCGAGCAGGAAATGATCGATTCCGGAGAGGCTTTCATGAGAGGAGAGGGAAGGAGGCGCGGAGTCTTCGATTGGTCGAAATGCCCAATGACTCTCGTAAACGGCGTCGTTGGCGATCCACCTGCGCAAGGCTTCTTTCTGTTCCGAAGTCAGCGTCTTTCCTGTCTCAGGCGGTGGCATCACTTCGTCCGGATCCGAAGTCTCGATCCGGGCTACGAGAAGGGACGCTCCCGGATTGCCGGGTAAGATGGCGGCATGGCCATCTCCGAGGTCACGGGTGGCACCGATCGCCTGGTCGAGACGAAGGTCCGCCTTGCGTTCATTGGCGTCCGGGCCATGGCAGGCAAAACAGTTTTCAGAGAGAATAGGAAGAATATCGCGGTTGAAGTCGGGGGCTTCGTCCTGCGCTTCGCCGGTTCCTCCGATCGCCATAGCCATAGCCAGCGCAGTCACGGCCCGACCTGCGGCCAGGAATTTGAGCGAGCCAGTCTGGGGACGGCGTTTCATGGCAAGGAGGATAGTCGTAGTGGAAGCGCTTGTCTCTCACGGGATAGCGCAATTCTAGAGGTTCACGGACGCGCCTCTAAGGAAAACGAGGTGGAGTATCGTACGTAGACCACCGCCTCAGATTTGATTGACAATTTTCACGACCCGGATTTGCCGAAGAGCAACCGCAGGTCGCTGCCGAGAGGTAAGCGAAGCGGGATACCTGGCAGGCGGAGCTTTTGGTTCAGCTTTCTTCTTCGGTAGGCGACACCTCCAGCGTATCGGCTAGCCTCTTGTATTGCTCCACTCCATTGTAGGGCTGAGCACTGATGCGAAAGCTTCGCGTGGCCCTATTTCCTGCCTCGCAGGCAGCGTCATTGCGTCTGCTGATTTTTCCGAGTTTCCCGCGACCCTGAACTCTCATGAAATTTTTTGTTCGAACCTTCCTTCTCTGCGTTTTGGTGGCTTCCCTGGCTCATGCCGATCAGGTGAAGCAATATGAACCTACCGGAACGCTTCCGTATCTATCGGTGGAAGAGAGCCTGAAGACCTTTCATATGCCCGAGGGATATCGCCTCGAGCCTGTTGTAACTGAGCCGGAGATTACGGAACCGGTGGTTTGTGCTTTCGACGGAAATGGTCGCCTCTACGTCGTCGAGATGCGCACTTACATGCAGGATGCGGATGCGACCGATGAGCAGTCGCCGAAGAGCCGGGTGTCTCTCCATGAAGACACGAATGGCGATGGCAAAATGGACAAGCACACGGTTTTTGCCGACAACCTGCTCCTTCCTCGCATGGTCCTCCCGCTGGATGACCGCGTTCTTATCGGAGAAACCAATACACTCGATATCTACTCCTACCGGGACACCGACGGCGACGGGGTGTCCGACGAGAAAACCCTTTGGTATGAGGGAGGAAAGCGAGGCGGAAACATGGAGCATCAGCCCAGTGGTTTGATCTGGACGATGGACAACTGGATCTACACGACCTACAACGCCTATCGCCTTCGTCACAACCCGGATGGATTGGCCTTCAAGGAACCGACTGCACCCAATGGAGGTCAGTGGGGGCTTTGCCAGGACGATCATGGCAAGCCATGGTTCGTCAATGCCGGTGGAGAGCGCGGACCTCTCAATTTTCAGCAGCCTATCGTTTATGGTGCCTTCAATGTGAACGATCAGTTTCCGCCGAATTATCGCGAAGTATTTCCCCTCGTTGGAATTCCAGATGTTCAGGGCGGAACGCGACGATTCCGTCCCGAGGACAACACCTTGAACCACTTCACGGCGACTTGTGGAGAAGGGATTTTCCGCGGAGATCGGCTTCCCGAGGACTTGAAGGGAGACCTGCTTTTTTCCGAGCCCGTGGGTCGTCTCATTCGCCGGAGCAAAGTGGAAGTGCGCGACGGCATCACTTTCCTGGAGAATGCGCACCCCGGTAGTGAGTTCATTCGCTCGACCGATCCGAATTTCCGGGCCATGCACATCACCAACGGTCCGGACGGATGTCTCTACATCGTCGACATGTATCGCGGGATCATTCAGCAGGGAAACTGGACCAAGAAGGGGAGTTATCTTCGCGGAGTCATCGATCAGTATGGTTTTGCCAAGAATATTCAGAGAGGTCGCATCTACCGTCTCGTTCACGATGGTTTCGAGCGCGATACTACGAAACCAAACATGCTCGGAGAAACTCCGGAACAGCTTGTCGCGCATCTCGAACATCCCAATGGCTGGTGGCGTGACAACGCCCAGAAGTTGATCATTCTCCGGGGGGATAAGTCGGTAGCACCTGCGCTCGAGGAGGTGGCTCGGAACAGCGAAAGCGACCTTTCCCGCATGCATGCGATCTGGACCCTCGAGGGTCTCGGGTCACTCACTGCGGATTTCGCGAAGGAGAAGATGGAAGATTCTCACGCTTCAGTCCGTCGTGCTGCGATTCGAGCGAGTGAGACTTTGATCAAGGATGGGAATGAAGATCTCCAACCTGCCATTCTCGCGATGGCCGCCGACTCGGACCCCAATGTGGTTATCCAGACACTCCTGACCGCAAAGCTGCTGAAATTCGAGGGGTTCCAGGAGGTCGCGATGTCAACGCTTGTGGAGTCCGAAAGTCGAGGGGTTCAGGAGATCGGCAAGCAGGTTCTGGGCGGTGGTGGAAAGCCAATGCCGAAGATGAGCTCGGAGCAGCTTTCGATGTATAAGGAAGGAAAAACCATTTATGCGGCCCTCTGTTTTTCCTGTCATGGATCCGACGGAAAAGGGACTCCGATTCCGGGGGGCGATGATCTGCGACTGGCGCCTTCCTTCCTTGCCTCGGATATCCTGAAAGGTCACCGCGATCTGGCGCCGAAGGTGGTTCTCCACGGACTGACCGGACCGGTGAAAGGGAAGGCTTATCCCGGAGAGATGATCGCCATGGGATCGAACGGGGACCGATGGGTCGCGGCGGTGCTTTCCTACATCAACAACAGTTTTGGAAATCAGCTAGGTTTTGTCAGCGAGGCAGATGTCAAACGCATCCGTGAGGAGAACGCAGATCGGAAGACTCCATGGACCGAGGCCGAGCTTCTCGCGAGTGTTCCTCAGGTCATTCCGAATCGGGACAAGTGGAAGCTGAGCGCCAGCCATGGCCAGAAAGACGCGAAGTTTGCAATCGATGGCAACCCGGGGACCCGTTTCACAACGGGACAGAGCATGAAGCCCGGCATGTGGTTCCAGGTCGAGCTTCCCGAGGCGGTGGACGTCGCAGGTCTGATTCTCGATGCGGCCGGTTCCCGTCGTGATTATCCACGAGGGTGTGAAGTTCAGCTTTCTACCGATGGGAAAACCTGGAGCGATCCTATCAAGCAGAAAGAAGTGCAGGCTCCGAAGGTCACTGTCGAGTTTCCGAAGCAACCAGCAAAATATATCCGGGTGACTCAGACCGGGGCCAATCGGCTCTACTGGTCGATTCATGATCTCCAGGTTCTCAAAGCCGCAGAGGCGAAGTAGGGATTGCCGGGTTTCACCCAGGCCTTTTCGAAAGGGGCAACCATCCAAGGGCTGTCCATCTTGGGGCCAAACAGGGTTGAGTTCGCTGGCCAACCCTGTTTCTAATTACCGTTGAGCCCCCGGAATTTTATGAAACGATTTTTGCTGTTTGCCTGCCTTCTCTTTTCCGGATTCTCGACGGGAGCCGATAAGGAGAAGCCGAACATCATTCTCATCGTCACGGACGATCAGAGCTTCGATTCGATCGGCTTCATGGGCGGGAAGGTTCTCACTCCGAGAATCGACCAGATGGCGAAGGAAGGGCTCTATTTTTCTGACTTCAATGTCACTTCGACGGTTTGCTCTCCTTCCCGCTATAGCTTTTTGACAGGACGCTATGCAGGGCGATGCGAAGGAGAGAAATTTCTCAAAGAACATCCTCCCGGAGATCAGACACAGGTGGAGAATATCGGCGAACTGGAGACTCACCTTTGGAACTTGCCCAAGGTGCTGCAGAAGAATGGTTACTGGACCGGCTTTGTTGGAAAATCCCATGTGGTGAGACATGACTGGCTTGCTGGGCATGGTCCGAAAGTGGACAGCCCGATGGAGTCCTACCCTCAGGATGCCGATCCTCGGGATCCTGACGTTTCCGCCAAGATGCGGCGGAACCACGAGCGGTGGTGCAACGAGATCAAGCGGTATGGCTTCGATTTTGCCGATGGCGTCTACGCCGCCAACCTGAAGGAATTGCAGAACGAAGTTCTCAATGTTCACAACCTCGACTGGACTGTCGACAAGGCCTTCGACTTTCTCGAGGGGGCGAAGGATGTGCCTTTCTTTCTCTACTTCTCGACGACTCTCCATCACGGTCCTGCTCCCTGGGTGAACAAATTCTCCCTCGAAGCGGATCCTCGTATGACGGGCGAAGGTTTTGTCGAAGAAGGCTTCGATGTTCTCCCTTCGCGAGCGGATGTCCTTCGTCGCAATCGGGAGGCAGGGTTTCCTGACAAAGCTGCCTATGCTCTCTGGCTCGACGATGGAGTCGGTGCGATCCTGGACAAGGTATCCGAACTCGGATTGGAGAAAGATACCCTCATTCTTTTCGTTCCGGATCACGGTGCCTATCGCCATGGCAAAGCGACTTTGTATGACTACGGAATGCGAGTTCCATTGCTGGCGCAGTGGAAGGGGAAGATCAAACCAGGTTCTCGCTATGGTGGCCTCGTCGCCAATATCGATGTGACACCCACGCTGCTCGATCTTTGTGGGATCGAGCCCCCTGCGGACTACCAGATGGATGGGGTCAGCTTCGAGCCGGTTTTGTTTGGCAGCCGGGAGCCCGTTCGAGACATGATTTTTGGTGAATTGGGGCACTCGCGTTGCATCAAGACCAAGGACTGGAAATACATTGCGGTGCGATACCCGGCGGAGGTGCAGAAGTTGCTCGCCGAAGGGATGAGTTTTCGGGGATTTCAGGGGGAGGTTCTGGAGCGTCCCTATCTGACCCGGAACAGTCACCTTGGCCATTATGCGGCAGCGCAGAATCCGCACTATTTCACCGCCGATCAACTCTTCGAACTGAAGTCGGACCCGGAAGAAAATCACAATAAGTATGGGATCTATCCCGAAGAGGAAAAACGCCTCAAGGCGGAGTTGGAAAAGGCAATCCAAAGTTTCCCATTACGTCCTTTCGGGGAGTTCGGGAAGCCTTGAGCGAATTTTGGATTCGTTACGCATTCCCGGGAACGTGAAATTCCTGGGCACATATCTCTCTGTTCGGGAATAGAATGGAAACCCCTTATCTCATGCCGCGTATTTCAGCTTTCCTTCTCTTTGCGAGCCTCTCACTTCTCCCCGTGTTTTCCCAGGCGGAGAAACCCAACGTTCTTTTCCTTGCCGTGGATGACATGAACGACTGGATTGGTTGTCTTGCTGGGACAGTTCCCGGCGAGGGGCCGCGGGCGATCACACCCAATCTCGACAAGTTGGCAGCGCGGGGCGTGAATTTCACCAATGCCCACACGGCGGGTGTCTTTTGTGCTCCGAGTCGAGCGGCGATTTTTTCGGGACAGTATGCCTCGACCACGGGATGCTATGACTCGGCGAATTACTTTGTGAATCGACCCGAGATCGAGTCCCTCCAGACCAGTTTCTCCAAGGCTGGCTACACGGCACTGGGAACAGGGAAGCTGTTTCATCATCCTGTCGGAGCGATCGATCAGCGCGATTGGAGCGAGTTTTACCTGCGGACCCAAGAGCAACGAGAGAATGGCTGGGCGCTTGAGTCATGGAATGAGACCACGCCTTTTCCCAAGCCGTTCCCTGCGAGTGTCTACAATGAAGGGCAGGAGATCACGGGCGGTCTCTTTCTCGAATGGGCGGGACTGCCGAACGAGCAGGAAGAAGAGATGGCCGACACGATGCGAGTGAACTGGGCGGTTGAGCAATTGCAGAAGAAGCACGACGAGCCCTTCTTTCTCGCATGCGGAATCTACGCGCCGCACTATCCCCACTACTGCCCTCAGAAGTATTTCGATCTCTATGATCGCGACAAGATCGAACTGCCGACCTACAAGGGTGATGATCTCGAGGATCTCCCCCCGAAGATTGCCAAGAGCTATGCGAACCGGCTCAAGATTCGGAAGAAGCTGGAGGACCTCAATGCGCTGAAAGACTCCATTCACGGTTACCTGGCCTGCATCAGCTACGCCGACGCGATGATGGGCCGCGTTCTCGATGCGCTGGAAGCCAGTCCTCACGCCGACAACACCATCATCGTTCTCTGGAGTGATCATGGGTATCACCTCGGTGAGAAGAACTGGGGCAAGCATACCCTCTGGGAGCGTACTTCGAATGTCCCGTTTCTCTGGGCAGGTCCCGGAGTGGCTTCGGGAGTGAAGAGCGATGTCACGGTGAGTCTCATCGATATGTATCCGACTTTTGTCGAGATGTGTGGATTGCCAGAGCCGCATCAATCGCTCGAGGGGACATCGCTCGTGTCCACGCTGAAGGATCCGGCAAATGCGTCCGACCGGAATGTCTTTCTCCCTCACATGCGACCCGGGGAATTTGCGATCATGAACCGGGAGTGGCGCTATATCCGCTATGGTGACGATGGAGAGGAACTCTATCAAGTGCAGAAGGATCCCCACGAGTGGAACAACCTGGCATCGGATCCCCAGCATGCCGAGCGGATCAAAGAGATGCGGGGATTTGCTCCCGAGACTTTTGCCGAGCCCGAGCCCAAATTGAATTCTCGAAAGGATCTTGTCATCGAAGGGGAATCCTATCGGTGGGAGAAGGACAAAGGAAACTACCAGCCACCTCCCAAGTATCTCCCCTACACGAATCCTCCAGGTGCAAAGGGCGAAGCCAGGCCTGGAAAACCATCCGAGCGGGGTGGGAACCTGCTGATGGACGGGTCCTTTGAGGAGGATGGCGGAAACAAGTCTCCTTGGCGATTTACCGAAGGGCTCTACGAGCGATCGACGAAACAGAGTGCGGCAGGCAAGCGTTCGCTCGCTTCGAAAACTTTCGGGGAGAAAGGGAATGCCGTTCGCCAAGTGGTCCGGATCCGCCCCGGAAGCACCTACGAAGCTTCCTTCCGAGTCTACATCGAGCCGGGATCCGAGGGGGTCGTGGTGTTCGATACCTTCGATCGTTTTGATGACGATGCGCAGGTCGTGGTGAGCACTTCGAAAAGCGGGCAATGGCTTTCTTTCACCCGAAAGTTCTCCAGTGGAGAGCACAAGGAAGTGACGATTCGGTTCTTTCCGGGGAAAGAGTTCAGCGGTCGTTTCTTTATCGATGACGTCCAGCTGAGGGACTTGTCACCGAAGTCAGCGGATGCTGCGCCGGGAGCCAGGGGCGGCAATGGGAAGAACGTTCTTTTCATCGTCTGCGACGACCTCAACACCCACGTTTCGCCGTCTGGCTATGACCCGATTCAAACACCGAATCTCGCCCGGTTCGCATCGGAGTCGATGACCTTTCGGAACGCCTTCTGCCAGTATCCGGTCTGTGGTCCGTCCCGGGCTTCCTTTCTCAACGGTCTCTATCCGGAATCGAGTGGGGTGCTCAACAACACTGCCGACATCCGCGAGACTCGACCGGGAACGATTTCGATGCCCCAGTTCTTCAAGGAGAACGGTTACTGGACCGCAAGCGTCGGAAAGGTATTTCACTCCCCGCGTCACGAACATGGCGAGGTCGCCTGGAATGAGTATCACCGGTTTGAGAACGATGAACTCCCGGTCGTGACGGCAGCAAGAGAGAAATTCGAAGCCGAGCATGGCTCGATCGAGGATCCGAAAAATCGTCGGCTCTGGAAGTCGATCGAGAAAGCTGCCAAGTCGAAGCTCGATGCCCAGACGCCTCCAGGATACGGACGCAGCGGGTTGACCGACGAACAACACAAGGATGGGAAGAACGCCCGCCTTGTCGCGAAATGGTTGCGGGAAGACGCGAACGGGGACCGCCCTTTCTTCATCGCCTGCGGGATTCAGAAACCGCACGTGCCCTTCCTCGCACCCGACAAGTGGTTCGATCTCTATCCCGTCGAGAGCATTGCCTATGAACCCGACCGTGCCAACCTTTGGGACAGTCTGCCTAGAATAGCGATTTCGAAGCGCTATGAAGCATTTGGGTTTGAGTTGGGAAAAGAGAATGACGAGCTGCGTCGTGAATACATGCAGGCCTACCATGCCTGCGTTTCTTTCATCGACGCCCAGATCGGTCTCGTGCTGGAAGCTCTGAAAGAGAGCGGTCATTGGGACGATACCGTTATCGTTTTCACTTCGGATCATGGGTATCACCTCGGCGATCACTTTCTCTGGGGGAAGGTGACCCTCTTCGACATCGGGGCAAAGGTTCCCTTTCTTGTCCATGCTCCTGGCCTGACAAAACCTGAAAGTTCTTCAGAAGCGATGGTCGAGCTGATCGATATCTACCCGACGCTGGCGGATCTGACCGGACTGACGCCTCCGGACCATCTCCAGGGAACTTCGCTGCAGCCGTTGTTGGCCAATCCCGAACGGACGGGGAAAAAGAAGTTTGCTTACAGCGTGGTGAGTCGTGGGCAGAAGCTCGGTTATGCGATCCGAAACCAACGATGGCGTTACGGCCTCTGGCCGGATGGAGAGGAACTCTACAACCTCATCGACGATCCCGAGGAGAAGCAGAACCTGGCCAGCAAGGTAGAGCAGGCCGAGAGACTGGAAGAAATGCGTATCGTTCTGGACGAGATTCAGCGTTCAGCATCAGAAAAGAGAGGGGGGTAGGCGACCGACCCGCGAGACAATGCATCTCGCGGAGAAAACGGAACGTTCGAGATCGGCTCCGCTTTCTCCCGTTTGCTTAGCAGCTTGCGCGTTCTGCTACGACAGCTGTATGCAACGGGCGGTGCAAGTATTCCGACAATCGGCGGGGCATCAATCGCCCCCAGACATTCGGCTCGTTCGCCTGTGACCTTGGTGTTCTCCCTTTTTTCGTAGCGAGTGTGGCACCTCACGAATTCAGGAAATGATCGGCCGGATCACGTTTCCTCCTACATCCGTCAGCCGGAAGCGCCGGCCGTTGTAGGTGTAGGTCAGCTTCTCGTGATGGAACCCTAACTGATGCAGAATTGTGGCGTGGAGATCGTTGACGTGGACCTTGTCGACTGCAGCATGATGTCCGATCTCGTCGGATTCGCCATAGGTCACGCCGCCCTTGATTCCGCCGCCCGCCATCCAGGTGGTAAAGCAGTGTGGATTGTGATCGCGGCCTGGCTTTTTCGATTTCTGGGAAAGGGGAAGCCTGCCGAATTCGCCGCCCCAGATGACGAGAGTGTCTTTCAGCAGTCCTCGTTGTTCGAGGTCGGTGAGGAGTCCTGAAATGGGGGTGTCGGTTTCTCCCGCGAATTGACTGTGGTTACCCTGGATATCGTTGTGGCCGTCCCAGCTGCGTTGATTCTCCATCCCGCCGGAGTAGATCTGCACGAAGCGAACGCCTCGTTCGACCATGCGGCGGGCGGTGAGGCACTGCCGGGCAAAGTGGTCACAGTGCTTCTCACCGACCCCATAGAGACTCTTGATGTGTTCCGGTTCGCGGTCGATGTCGAATGCTTCGGGTGCTGCTTTCTGCATGCGGTAGGCCAGTTCGAAGCTCTTGATCCGTGCTTCTAGCTCCTCGTCGCCCGGGCGCTTCGTGACGTGCTGCTTATTGAGTCGGTTTAAAAGGGCAAGCTGACGCTCCTGCTGTGCGTCATTCATATGCGAAGGGCGGTTCAAGTTGTCGATGGGGTCGCCCTTGGGCTTGAGCCAGGTGCCTTGGTAGACACTGGGAAGAAATCCTGCGCCCCAGTTCGCAGCCGAGCCTTTGGGAAGTCCCCGGTCGAGGGGGTCGGACATGACCACGAAAGCGGGAAGGTCCCGGCTCTCACTGCCGAGCCCGTAGGTAACCCACGAGCCCACGCAGGGCAGTCCCATGCGGGGTTGCCCAGAGTTCATCATGAAGAGAGCCGGGCTGTGGTTGTTCGATTCGGTGTGGCCCGAGTGAATGAAGGCCATCTTGTCGACATGCTCGCCGAGCTTGGGAAAGAGAGAGGAAACCATCTTGCCGCATTGGCCTCGAGGAGAAAACTCGAATGGCGATTTCATGAGGGGGCCGACGGCGTTGGCGAAGAATCCGGTATTCTTGTCGAATCCTGCCAATTCCTTTCCATCCATTTTCTCAAGTTCCGGCTTGTAGTCCCAGGTGTCGACGTGACTCGGGCCGCCGTTGATGAAAAGCCAGATAACCGACTTGGCCTTACCATCGAAATGCCCCTTTCTCGGAGCTAGTGGGTCGGAACTCTCCGAGGCGAGCAGCCCCTCTTCCGAGAGAATCGAGGCAAGCCCAAGGCTGCCGAAGCCAGCTCCAGCTCTCTGGAGCAGGTGGCGACGTGAAAAAAGATGCGGGTGGTTCATGGGAGGTAGATAAATTCGTTGAGCCCGAAAATGGTCTGGCAGAGGTCGGCGAGGGCAAGTTGTCGTCCATTGCCGGTGCCTTCGTAGGAAGTGGTTTGTTCCTCAAGGAAGTGGAGGCTGTCTTTCAACTCGGATTCTCCTGGTGGGCGACCGAGTGCCCGGGAATAGATTTCCTTGATCGCCGTTGCAGGATCTTCCTGGTCGACCTCGGATGCCATGGCCCGAGCCCAGTTCACGACTTGCGGGTTGTTCATGAAAAGGAGGGCCTGGGGGGCGATGGTTGTGCTGGGGCGGCTGCCCTGACTGGAGAGGGGCTCAGGTTGATCGAAGATCTGCATCATCGGGACGAGGCGGCTCCTCTTGATCATGAAGTAGATGCTGCGTCGGCGATGCCTTTCATCAAGAGTTCCAGGACCGAACATGGTTGTGTCGAGCTGACCGGACGCCGAAAGCAATGCGTCACGAACCACCTCGGCCTCGAGACGACGCGAGGGGTATCGCCAGAGCCAGCGGTTTTCTGGATCGAGGCTGGCGTGACCTGGATAGGGTAGACTGCTTTGCCGCCAAGTGGCGCTGAGAAGTATCTCACGATGAATCGGCTTCAATTTCCAACCGTTGGCGATCAGTTTTCGAGCGAGGAAATCGAGCAGTTCCGGATGGGTTGGTAGAGCACCCTGGAGACCGAAGTCATTCGGAGTCGTCACGATGCCATGTCCAAAATGATGGTGCCAGAGCCTGTTTACGATTACGCGGGCCAGGAGATTGCCGGCTCCGTCATCCACATCTGTAATCCAGTCGGCCATTCCAAATCGCCGGTAGCTGGTGCGAGTCCAGTCTGGTGGTGGTTTCCGATGCCAGTCTTCGCTGGTTTTTCCGTTCCGCATGAGTACCTGCAGGTAGCCGGCTCGAGTGACATCCCCTTTCTGATTGGGATCGCCACGATGAAGGAAGTGCGTCTCGGGGTAGAAATGAGGAAATCCTCGGCCGTCTGCGTGATGTTTTGTCGGAGGGAAGCCTTCGCTGGAGACCTGTAGCTTTGTTCGCTGTGGCTGGGGTTTGCGAGCGAGTAGATCCTGCCTTGCCCTGTCGAGATCGACCCACTTTGGATCCGACTTCGCGAAGTAAGGAAAAAGTATTTTTCGGTCTTTCGCGTCGGTCTTTCCGCCCGCGATGGCTTGCAGCGCCTCGTCAAGCTTTGCCGATCGTCCCTCGCCCGTGATGACTGCGGGATCCGTCGAACTGCTGACTGAAAGGCGAAATCGTCCCAGGCTGTGCTGTCCATTGTTGGCGAAAGCCAATTGGAACTCGAGCGCGGTTCCCTGTGGGAAAGTGAGAGGCGTTTCCAACTGGAAAACCGCGGCCTGGTCTTTACCGATTCCACCGAAATCAACGGCCCAGCCGGTTCCGGAGGGATCGTCGTCGATCGCCGAGGCGACGGAGAGATGTTCCGTGTTCTGCTCGTGAGTGGCTTTTGCCGAGATCAGTTTGATCGGCTTCCTGGATTTGGTTTCATCACCTGTTGAGACGGCGAATAGTTTCAAGTTGCTGAGAGCGAAATTCCCGTTGCCAGCCCGACCGGGACCCTTTCGTTTCATCGAATCATGAGTGAGCGCCTCGATTCGGATATGGTGAATCGGCAAAGAATGGGGGACCGTCTTTACCGTGTAGGTTTCCCGTGCCGGAGCATTCCCGTAGGCGAGGATAGCTCCGTCGCTTTGCACCGTGAGGGTGGTCTCTCTTCGGCTCGAAGCAGCTTCGGAGATATCGAGAATGGTCCAGTCTCCGGTGGAAATGGCAGAAGGCTCATCGCTGGCGAGCCACTGTTGAAATGCATTCGTGACTTCGGGACTGGATTCGTAAGCATTGAGGGTGGAGTCCATTTCCGCGTGCTCACTTTCCCATTTCGCCAACTCCTCTTCGTAGGTTTTCGGGTCGAGATCGACGTCGATCTCGCTCCGTATGGTCGTCGTGAACGTGGCCACGAAGCGATAGTAGTCCGACGCGGAAATGGGATCGAACTTGTGGTCGTGGCATCGTGCGCAGCCGATCGTGAGGCCCAGCATGGCAGTGCCGATCGTGGATGCCATGTCATCGAGTTCGTCGTAGCGAGCGCTTTCGAACTCCTTCTCGGTCAGTTGGGTGGGGAATACTCCGGCTCCGAGAAATCCTGTTGCCATCATCGCCAGGGGATCTTTCGGGGCAATCTCGTCTCCCGCGATTTGCCAGCGCACAAACTGGTCCCAGGGCATGTCTGCGTTCAGGGCTTTGATGACAAAGTCGCGATAGTGATAGGCGAATTTTCGATCGTAGTCCTGTTCGAACCCGTGACTCTCCGCGAAGCGGGCCGCGTCGAGCCAATGCCGGGCCCAGCGCTCTCCGTAGTGGGGGCTGGCGAGCAGGTCGTCGACCAGGTCTTCGTGTGACATGGAAACCGCGGTCTCCATTTGTTCAGGTGTTGGGGGCAATCCGATCAGATCGAGGTAGGTGCGCCGAATCCGATCTCGGTCCGACGCTGGTGGACTCGGAGAAAGCTTGTTTTCCCGGAGTCGTGCGAAAACGAATCGGTCCGAATCCGTTTGGGGCCAGTCGCTTTCCGGCGTTGGAGGCTCCGGATTGGAGAGGGGGCGAAACGACCAGAAATCTCGATCCGTTTCCGTGATTCGCATTTCGGTCGTTTCCGAGCTTTTCTCGAGGAGTGGCTTGTCATAGGGGGCGCCCAACTCGATCCATCGTTGGAAGTCCGCGATCAACGAGTCCGCGAGCTTGTCCTTTTTCGGTGGCATCGTCGGTTCTTCCTCGTGGCGGATCAGGGCAAGGAGAAAACTGTTCGATGGATCGGCCAGGTCGATGGCATCTCCGGAGTCTCCCCCCTCGAGGAGAAGTTTGCGGGAAGAAAGGTCGAGTCCCGATCGAACCTTTTCATCTCCATGGCAACGAACGCAGTCGGAAACCAGCGCCGGCCGAATCGATTCTCGAAACAAAGCGATTCCTGCCTTCATCCGCTCGGCGTGGTCGGGAGGCGTTTGTTCGGCTTGTGTATGCGTAAAACAGCAGAGAATAGCCGCGAACGGAAAAAGGAACTTCGACATCGCAGAGAAGAGAAACCATATCGGGAAAGGGATTCCCACGTTTTTCGATGGAAAATTGCGGACCCTGTGCCCAGTGCCTTCCCGAGTGATGGAATGACGATGGAAGCGGTTTGATGGTACCGATGGAACGTGAGGTAGAGGGTTGCATCGCAGACCAGACCCTGTTGAGTCTCTAGAAACAGACTATGACTTCGATTCGCTCCGCCATTCTTTCTTTCGTCATTCTGGCTTCTTCGGTTTTCGCGAAAGACCCGGAGGTGCCCCGTAATGAGGCCTACGAGGTGCTGATTCCTGCCTCGGCGCGGGAAGGGGAGCGCCCTCCCAATCCAGAGGGACTCTCCGGACGAGTCGTGACCGGTTATCAAGGGTGGTTCCGGGCGGAGGGAGATGGTTCCGGACTTGGTTTTCATCACTACCAGAAGAGGGGCAAGTTTGAACCGGGACACTGCACGATCGATCTCTGGCCGGATCTTTCGGAGTTCGAAGAGGACGAGAAATTTCCCACTTCTTTTCGCCACGCAGACGGGAGCGTAGCGCACGTGTTCAGTTCCATTCACCCCAAGACGGTCGATCGCCATTTCCGTTGGATGAAGGAATACGGGATCGATGGTGCCTTTGTGCAGCGATTTGCGACACATGGAGCCAAATCCCGCCGGGATTCCCGCGGCCTGAAGTGGGAAAATGAGAAACTCAAATTGGTGCGTGATGCCGCGATGAAACACGATCGTTGCTGGGTCCTCATGTATGACCTTTCCGGACTTCACGACGATGACTTTGATCGTCTCGCCGAAGACTGGAAGAACCTGAGGCTTGGGATGCAGCTCGGCACGGACCCGAACGACTCCGCCTACCTGCATCTCAAGGGGAAACCCCTCGTTGCGATCTGGGGGGTCGGGTTCAACGACGATCGGGAGTACAGCCTCGAGAAAACGGAATGGTTCATCCGCTTGCTGAAACACAACCCCGAATGGGGAGGGATGAGTATCATGTTGGGGGTTCCCTATGGATGGAGGGAGCAAGATCGTGATGCCACGGACGATCCTCAACTCCACGAGGTCCTGAAGCTAGCTGACGTTCTCAGTCCCTGGTCGGTGACTCGCTATCAGGATATGGAAAAGGAATCAGCGAAAGTGGTCGCTCATCAGATCGCTGATCGGGAATGGTGTGAACGCGAAAAGATCGAGTATCTCCCCGTTCTCTTTCCCGGGTTCAGCTGGCGAAATCTCAAGGGAGATGAGGAGAGTTTCATTTCGCGCCGAAAGGGTGAGTTTTACTGGCAACAGTTCGTCGCCACGGCTGCTGCGGGGAACCGCTCTGCCTATCTCGCGATGTTTGATGAGATCGATGAGGCAACGGCAATCTTCAAGTGCACCAACGACCCTCCCGTGGGAGAGTCGGTCTTTCAAACCTACGAAGGGCTGCCGAGCGACCACTATCTCTGGTTGAGCGGCGAGGGTGGTCGACTTCTTCGGGGAGAATTGCCTCGACGTGAAGAGGTGGTCGAGCCGTGAATTCTGATCGCCTTTCGAGTGGAATGCGGCGATAGTTCCTCTCGGAAAACAGGCCGGAGATGATCGCTGGAGCTTCGGCTCCAGAGGAAAGTCCGGACACCGCACGGCAACATGCCCGGTGAAAGCCGGGGCGCCTGATCGTAATGGTTGGGTGACGGACAGTGTCGCAGAAAATAGACCGCCAGCTCACGCGTCAGCGTGATCGGGCAAGGGTGAAATGGCGAGGTAAGAGCTCACCGCCCCGAGGGCAACCGAGGGGGCAGGACAAACCCCATGTGGTGCAAGACAGAACAGAGCAAACGAACAGCCGGTTCGGATCCGGGATGTCCCGCAGCTGCGGGATAGATCGGGATAGGCTCGGGTACTAGTCGCACTACCACCCAGGTGGGAAACCACCCAGGGGGAGAGGATCGTCTTCGGACGGTTTTTAGATAAATGATCGTCCATCGCAGCTGATTACGGCTCGGTGAACAGAATCCGGCTTACGAAGGCCTGTTTTCCGTCTTTTTCTCTCGGGCTGAGGAGGCTTCGAAAGCGAGCGTTCTGCTGCGAGATATTCCCGCTGTTTCAGCGATTGTGGAGAATCGAGAGGTCGCTCATTTTTAGAGGCTTATTCCCGTCTATGGCCTGTAAGCGTCCTTGCCAATGAGGTCTCCCTGATTCACTAAGGGGCTCGCACGGAATGGCAGAATGGGGAAGAGAACTTTTCCAACTCTCTCTTGGAGAAGTTGGGCGGCAGCATGGGCACTTTTGCCTGGGAGCAGGATTCTGCCTGCTTTTCTTCCTGACCGGCTGCACCCCGGATATCTATCAGAACCGGGCAGATCTGGAAACGTATTCCGCGCTCTACGAGAAGACTCCCGATGTCGACAATGTCGATGGTGACGATGTGGACATCGAGCTCCCGGCTCCGATGAATCTCTCGGATCTCCCTCGGGAAGGGCGGGGGAGCGAGTTCCTGGGAACGATGGCGTCCTCCGAGATCGGTGCGGCCGTTCTTCCTCTCGACGAGGCCCTCGAGACCGGGGTGACCTATGGTCGCGACTATCTCGATGAGAAAGAGCGAGTCTTTTTGTCCGCTTTGAGCCTGACGCTGGCGAGATACGAGCTTACTCCGATCACGTTTGCCCAGGGGGAGCTGGAATGGGCGACCGACAATCGTCTCTCGGCGGTGAACAACCTGGTCACGACCAACACGTTTTCCAGAAGGGCTTCGACGGGATTCAACTGGCTCTGCAAGACCGGGGCTCGGATCTCGGCGGATTTCACCCGCGATTTTCTTCGTTTCACGACGGGAAACCGTTCACTGAACCGGTCCGACCTCGCGTTTACCATCATTCAGCCTATTTTGCAGGGAGGAGGCACCACGGTCACGATGGAGGCCCTGACCCAGGAAGAGCGAAACGTGCTTTATGAGCTCCGCAGCTTTGCCGATTTTCGCCGCGATTTCGTGGTCGATGTCGTGAGCGACTACTATGGGGTGCTGAGGGCAAGAGACCAGGTCAACAATGCCTACGTGGCCTACCTGGGATTCAAGACGAACGTGGAGCGTGAGGAGGCGCTCGCGGAAGAGGATCGCCGGACCCAGACGCAGTTGGGTCGATTGCGCCAGGCGGCGCTACAGTCCGAAAGTCGATGGATCAACTCGATCCGGGCCTACCAGACGTTGCTCGACAATTTCAAGATCACGCTCGGGATCCCGGTCGAGCGGAGCTTGATCCTCGAGGACAGGGAGCTGGCGAAGCTGAGGATCGAGCCAGTCGACATCAGCCGGGACGAGGCCGTCAAGATCGCGTTGGTGGCTCGTCCCGATCTTCAGACCGCTCGGGACCAGGTGGAGGATGCCGAACGTCGGATCGAGGTGGCAAAAAATGGACTGCTGCCGGGAGTTGATATTTCTCTCGACTACAACTCTCGAAGCGATCCGGGAGACAATACTCCGGACATCAACTTCGATCGCCGGCGCTGGGAGGGCTCCATCGACCTGGATCTGCCTTTCGACCGAAAGGCGCAACGAAACAACTATCGGGCCGCCCAGATTTTCCTGAATCGGGCGACTCGCCGTTACGATCTCGCGCAAGATCAGGCACGTCTCGAGATTTATGATGATTGGCGCGCGCTCGAGCAGGCGAGAAAGAATTTCGAGGTGGCGGAGCAGCAGGTCGCGCTCGCGAGACGCCGATTGGACGAACAACTCCTCCTTGCCGAACTCGGTCGTGGGGAGGCTCTCGACCTCGTCGATGCGCAGAACGATTTGGTCAGTTCACAGAATCAGAGAACGTCCACCTTAATCGAACATACCTTAGCGCGGTTGCGCCTTTGGAGTGACATGGGGATCTTGTATGTTAGTGAGGACGGTTCCTGGGTAAAGAGGCTCAGGAACGAACCCCCCCTCGCTCCATGAAAAAGTTGATCCTCCCCTTCCTCATCGTGGTTGTCGGTATCGCTGTGTATCTCAGTCTTAGGGGAGGGGAAAGTGGGGGAGCCAACGTGGACCAGCTTCCAGTCGCCGAGGTGCAGAGTGGCGACCTCGTCATCGATGTTCTCGAGGGCGGTAACATCCAGGCTCTCAATTACCTGGAGATCCGCAACGAGGTGAGGGAGAATTCCGGGGTCAAGATCCTGGAGATCATCGACGAAGGATACATGGTCACGGAGGAAGACGTGGAGAACGGGAAGATACTCGTTCGCCTTGATACTTCTGGCCTCGAGGAGGAAATCGTCGATCACGACGTGCAGTTTCAGCAGACCGAAGCCACCTACGCGGAAGCGAAGCAGAATATCGAGATCGAGGAGAGCGAAGCGCTGAGTGATATCAAGGCTGAGCGCCAGTTGCTGCGGTTTGCCCTGCTCGACTTCGAGAAGTTCGTGGGAGCAGAAGCCGCGAGTGACACGTTGAAGCGGCTTCGTCTTCCCTACGATACGGATACCCTTCTTGCCTATGAGAAAGAGGCGACGGACTTGATCGTGAAGTCGTTTGATTCGACGAAGTTGGCAGAGAGTCTCAAGGAGGATCGCGAGATCAACCCCTTTGAACTCGAAGCGGAGTCGAGCCTGGCATCCAATGTCAATTTCGGTGAGTTCCTCGAGGATGAACTCCTCGGTGACGGGGAAGCCGAGCAGACGATTCGAAGAATGAGGGATGAAGCCCTCGTCGCGGCCTCCCAGTTCGCGGTGCAGCAGGAATCCGTCGAGGGAGCGAAGCGGCTTCACCAGAAGGATTTCATCACCCGACAGACTCTCGACAACGAAATGGTGAGCTTGGACAAGGCCAAGCTGGCTTTGCAGAGATCAGAGACCGAGTTGGACCTTTTCCGTGACTACGAGTTCCCCAAGGAGGCCGAGAAGATGCTCTCCCGCTACGAGGAGGCGCTGCTCTCGCTGATCCGGACCAAGCGGGAGAAGATGGCGAAGATGTCCCAAATCGTCGCCCGATATCGTTCCGCGAAACGGCGCTATGATCTGGAGTTGAAGAAGCGGAAGAATCTCGAGGAGCAGCTGGCCAGTTGCACGATCCGCGCTGAACTCCCGGGGCTCGTTGCCTATGGGGGAGCAAAAGACAATTATTACACTTCGCGCTACTACGAGGGCATTGCATCCGGGGCGACCTTGAAAGTCGGGCAGCCGATCATCACGATCCCGGACATGTCGAAGCTGGGAGTCGAGGTCAACATCCACGAGTCTCACATCAAGAAGATCGAGTTGGGCCAGAAAGCATATATCACCGCGGAGTCAGTGCCGGACAGGACCTTGATCGGAAAGATCTCCAAGGTGGCGGTGCTGCCCGACTCCAACGCTTCTCGATACAATCCTTCCTTGAAAGTCTATCCGGCTACAGTCGAGATCGAAGGCACCCACGAGTTCCTGAAGCCCGGGATGAGTGCCAAAGTAGAAATTATTGTGAAGGAACTCGAGGAGGCCACCTTTGTTCCTGTGCAATCCGTCTTCGTAGAAAATGACGATCACTTCGTTTTTCGTAAAACGGGTAACGGATACGAGCGGCAATCGGTCACTGTCGGCGATCACAACAATGATTTCATCGAGGTGGTCGAAGGTCTCGCCCAGGGAGAGGAAGTCTTTCTCAAGATGCCGGATGACTACGAGCCTCCCCAGGTCGAAATCGCGGATCGTTCGCAGCGGCAGCGCCTGAAAGAGAAGGAGGCCGAAGACAAGGAGGCCGAGCGAACCGCTGCCAAGGAACTGGCCAAGCAGCAAAAGGCAGGGAAAAATGCCTGATCGGGGTTTGGCTTCTTCGACTGCGGCCGTTTCTCCTCCCCAGTCCGATCCCGTGATCGAACTTCGCGGGGTGGAGAAGCACTATCAAATGGGGCCCACCTTGGTGAAGGCGCTGCGCAGGATCGACCTGAAGATTTTCCCCGGCGATTATATTTCGATTCTTGGGCCTTCCGGTTGCGGGAAATCGACCATGCTCAACATCCTTGGTTGTCTCGATCAGCCATCGATAGGTGATTATTTTCTCGATGGAGTCGATGTTTCCGAGCTTCCGGATGATGAGTTGTCGCAGGTGAGAGGGAAGAAGCTGGGCTTCATTTTCCAGAGCTACAACTTGATCCAGCAGCTCTCCGTTGTGGAGAACATCGAAGTGCCGCTCTACTACCAGGGCATGCCCGAGAAAGAAAGCCGTGAAATCGCTGCGGAGTTGGCGAAAAAAGTGGGGTTGGGAGAGCGGCTTGATCACCGGCCTACGGAGCTTTCCGGGGGGCAGCAGCAGCGCGTTGCTATCGCTCGGGCTCTCTCCAACGATCCATCGGTCATTCTTGCGGATGAGGCGACGGGAAACCTGGACTCGAAATCCGGCAGCGATATTCTGGAGATTTTCGACGAGCTCAATGAGGACGGAAAAACTCTCATCATGATCACACATGATGAAGGGATGGCAGATCGGACACCCAGGGTGATCCGGTTAAAGGACGGGGAAATTGCTTTCGACACTTATCGGGATCCACCGCAATGAACCTCTCCGCCATACGGGAACTGTCTCTGTTTCGGTTGAAACGGGCGATCACCCTCGGAATCAAGAGCCTCTGGATGCACAAATTGCGTTCTTTCCTGACGGCCCTCGGAATCGTTTTCGGCGTTGCTTCGGTCATTGCGATGCTGGCGATCGGTGAAGGGGCCAGCTACGAGGCGCAACAGCAGATCAAAGATCTGGGAAGTCAGAACATCATCCTCGAATCGGTCAAGCCGACCAACACGACCACCGCCGGTGAACAGGAGAGGTCCCTTATCCTCGAGTATGGGCTGACCTATCGCGATATCGCACAAATCCAAGCCACGGTTCCGGGCGTAGAGGTCACGATCCCGTCGCGGAAGGTGAAGGATTTTCTCTGGAATGTTTCCAATAGTGTCGATGGCGTGGCGCTGGGCACAGTTTCCTGGTTTCCAACGATGAAGAATCGGGAGTTGGTTCGGGGGCGTTTCTTTACCGAGATGGAGATGAAGGGTCGATCTCCTGTCTGTGTCTTGACGGAGAGTCTTGCACGAAACCTGTTTCCTCTCGATGAGCCGATCGGGCAAACCGTGAGAATGAAGAACAGCTACTTCCGAGTCGTCGGGGTGATCGAGGATGATTCGGCGATCGCGGCGGCGGCCGAGTCTGAGCTGGAGGGAGGGGGCGATTCCAGCGAGGGGATGGAAATGATGATCCCAATCTCGACATTGGAGGATCATTTCGGAGAAGTATTGTTCAAGTATCGCTCGGGGAGTTTCGAGGCAGAAAAAGTCGAGTTTCACGAGGTTACAGCCCGGATTGAGCAACCCGAACAGGTCATGCCGGCAGCTCTGGCGATCCAGCACATTCTCGAGACCAATCACGACGAGGTGGATTACAAAATGACCGTGCCTCTCGACCTCCTCCAACGAGCAGAGCGAACCAAGCAGATCTTCAATATCGTGCTGGGGTCCATCGCCGCGATCTCTCTCCTTGTAGGAGGAATCGGAATCATGAATATCATGCTGGCGACCGTGACGGAGAGAACCCGTGAGATTGGGATCCGCCGTGCTTTGGGAGCGAAGAAAAAGGATATCGTCTTCCAGTTTCTCATCGAGACCGTGATTCTCTCTGGGGCAGGTGGCTTGCTGGGAGTCGGTGTCGGAATTGCGATACCTCTCGCGGTGACCCACTTTGCAGACATGGTCACCGTCATCCAGTTCTGGGCCCCGACGATTGCCTTCACCATCTCGGTGATGATCGGAATCCTCTTTGGGATCTATCCCGCCGTCCGGGCGGCAGATATGAATCCTGTGGAGGCGTTGCGTCACGAGTAGCGGTGCTGGTCCGGCAGGTTACAGCGTCGTGGGAGAGGTTCCGCTTCGGAATCCTTGCGGCTTCCGCTACAGACAGCAGCGGAGCTGGCAACGGCTCCGACGGAAAGATGGGTACTGCGGTAGGCGTTGTGCTTCGGAATCCTTGCGGCTTCCGCTACACCGTAGCGGAGTCGGCAACGGCTCCGACGGCAGAGCCTGACAACAAAAAACCCGCGACGGCGGAACCGAAGCGGGTTTTTGGGAAGAGGGTATTTAGGTTGGATTAGGTGGCGTCTTTCTCGTCATCCTTTTTCTTCTTGGGCTTGGCAGGGCGATCGCCGGCTTTGTCTCCGCGGGCCTGGTAGACGCTGCCAAGCTCTTTCTTGCTGACGAGTCCATCGGCGTCGGTGTCAGCTTTGCGAAGCTTGCCCCACATTTCAGCAGGCACTTCGCTTTCGGCGATCTTGCCGTCTTCGTTTTTGTCGAACCGGGAGAACATGGCTTCTGGTCCGCCACCGCCGGGGCGGCCCGCACCGGGCTTGCCTGCACCAGGTCCGTCCCCAGCACCTCGCATCGCCTTGAATCCCGCAGCCATCTCCTCTTTGGAGACCGCTCCATCCTCATTCTTATCGAGCTTGCCAAGACGCTCCCAGGCTTGCTCGGGAACTTCATCCTTGGAAATGCTGCCGTCGCCATTCTTGTCTGCGCGCTTCAGCATCTCGCCACGATCAGGTCCACCTTCACCGGGCTTTCCAGGAGGGCGGCCGGGACCGTCGGGACGGCTGGGAATCTCATCCTTGGAGATGGCTCCATCACCGTTCTTGTCGAGTTTGCTCATGCGCTCCCAAGCCTGCTCGGGGAGCTCATCCTTGGAGATCTTGCCGTCTTCGTTCTTGTCGGCACGTTTGAAAAAGGCGCCCGGTTCGGGACGACCTTTTGGGCCTCCGTCAGGACCAGGGCGATCACCGCGAGCCGCCATCATTTCCTGCATCGTGACTTTGCCGTCGCCGTCCTTGTCGAGTTTGGACATCCGCTCCCAGCGCTCTCCTGCTTCTTCCTTGGAGATGGCCTTGTCGCCGTCCTTGTCGATTTTCTGGAGAAAGCTTCCGTCACCGCGAGGTGCCGCAGGTTTCTTGTCGTCTGCGAAACCCAGGGAAAAGGTTCCGGCGAGTCCGATTAGCAATGGGGTAGTGAGGTATTTCATGATTCGGTAGATTCGAATCATGAAACCCGGTTTCTCGAAAAGAGTTTCGAAAAAAATGCAGATTGATCTTTTTCAGTGTCTCAAGTCTGGCGCCGAGCGAGGAGGATTTTCTTCGCGACTTCGTCTCCGATCGCACCCGCGAGAATGACCGCGCCGATGACGGCAAACTCGATGTTCTGGGGGATTTCATCCACCAGGGTGATCATGTTTCGGAGCAGTTGAATCAAGGCGGTTCCGATGAGAACCCCAATGATGGTTCCCGAGCCGCCCCGGAGGCTGCAACCGCCAAGGACGGCCGCCGCGATCGCAAAAAGTTCGTAGAAATTTCCGAAATCGACCGGTTGCGCCGAGTTGGTATCGAGGACGAAAAGCAAGCCTCCAAGGCCGGCGAGAAAGGAGCAGATCACGTAGGCGAGGATGGTCATTCGATCCGTGCGAATCCCACTGAAGCGAGCGGCTTCTTCGTTGTTCCCGAGGGCGAGAAGGTAGCGCCCGTAGACCGTCCGATTCAGAAAGATTCCTGCGGCGGTTGCCACGACGAGAACGATGAGAACCGGGACGGGGATTCCGAAGGAATTCGTGATCGGGATCTCTCCATTGGCGAGCCAGCGGAGAGACTTGAAATCCCCTCCAAACCCCTCGGTCTGATCGTTGGTGAGCCCGCGGGTGATTCCTCGATAGAGAAGAAGACCGCACAGGGTCACGACAAAAGGTTGCAGCTTGAGCTTGGTGATGAGAAGCCCATGGCTGATTCCGATCGTTAGGGAAACGGCGAGAACGATGCAGAGGGCAAGTCCGAGTGGGACCTCTTTGGTCACCACCAGCCAGGGAAAGCCGACCCCGATCAGGCAGACCACCGAGCCGATCGAGAGATCGATTCCTCCCGTGATGATGACAAAGGCGACCCCGATTCCGATGATCCCGAAAAGAGCGGTTCTCCGCAGGAGGTTTTCCTGATTGAAGGGGGAGAGAAAACTTCGTCTCCCGGTGAGCAGGTCACTCATGAGCCACGTCGCGAGATAGACGAGGACAAGAAGAACAAAGATGCCAAGGATGCGTTTCATTGGAGCAGAAGCTTGTATCGATCTGTGACCGGATTGTCAACCAACGCAAGATCGGTTCGGGGATTTCCGTCTTTGCGTTTTTCTGGAGCCACGCCACGTTTCGACTATGCCAGATGCTACCGATTCGCCTCCGGGACCTCCTCAGTCTTCCCCTTTGCCGGGATGCCTGATTCTCAGTGCGATCATCCTCGTTTTCGGAGGCTTGATCGTTCTCTACACTTTTGTGGGATCCTATCAGAACCGCGAACTCGACACCTTCACCTTCGAAGAGCCAGTCGAACTCAACGTTCTGAACCCTTCGGAAGAGGAGAGAGAAAAGACCTACGATAAATTCCGCGCGATTGGAAAGGCGATCGAAGAAGGGCGATCCGAACGGTTTCTGGTGACATCGAAGGATCTCAATATCCTCATCGCAACCAATGAAGACCTCGCTGATTTTCGAGGGCAAACCTTCATCGAACGAATCGCCGACCAGGGGATCGTGGCGCACATGGTGCAACCCATGAGAAAAGGGATTCTCCGAAAAGGAATACGCTACCTCGATGCGACATTTGTGCTCCAACCGGAAATTCGCGCTCGGACGATCGCCTTCCAGGTCATGGATATTCGACCGGAGAAAGGGAGCGTGCCCGATGGCTTCATCCAGAACTACCGTGCTCTCGATTTCTTCAAACTCGATCCCGAATGGGAGATCATGAAGTCCAGCATCGAGTCGCTCGCGGCGGTCTATGGTGAGAGCGGGAACCTTGTCATCGAGACGAAGATTCCCGAGCCTGCCGTCGAGTGAGGGAAGTTGGATTTTGCGGATACGGAGGTATGGCAGAAGAGGGAAAGAGCTGTTGCACTCCTTCGTCGGGCCGGGGTCCCGTTCCGGAAGAGGGTTTCAATTTTGCGCCTGCTCCCGATGCGGGCTCTCGCGAGGGAATGGTCCTGATTCCTGCCGGTCCCTTCCAGATGGGAGCGGAAGGACCAGAAACCTGGGTCGCCGATGGCGAGGGACCGGTTCGGGAAGTGACGCTCGATGCGTTTGCGATCGATCGGACCACGGTGACCAATGACCAGTTCGCCGCTTTTGTCGAAGCAACTGGCTACGTGACCGAGGCGGAGAAATACGGGTGGTCGTTTGTCTTTCACAATCAGATTCCCAAGAGTCATCGCAAAAACACCCCGCTCGTCAGCGTCCAGGGAACTTCATGGTGGGCCAGGGCCGAGAAGGCAGATTGGCGGAAACCGGGAGGACCCGGGACCAACCTTCGTAAACTTGGAGATCATCCCGTGGTCCACGTTTCCTGGAACGACGCGAAGGCCTATGCGAGCTGGAAGGGAAAACGGCTTCCCACGGAGGCCGAATGGGAAAAAGCCGCTCGAGGAGGGCTTGAGTCCCAGCTGTATCCCTGGGGCGACGAATTGATGCCCGGAGGCAAGTATCGCTGCAATATCTGGCAGGGGAGATTTCCTCACGAAGACCTCGCCGAGGATGGCTACGCCGGAACCGCTCCGGCGAAGAGCTTTCGAGCCAATGATTTCGGGCTCTACCATATGGTGGGCAATGTCTGGGAATGGACTGCTGACTGGTTCAGTCCGAGCTGGCATCTCCAGGGGCCAAGGGAGAATCCCGCCGGACCTGAAAGCGGTAGTGGTCGGGTGATCCGCGGGGGCTCGTATCTCTGCCACGATTCCTACTGCAATCGCTACCGGAATTCCGCGAGAACGCAAAACACCCCGGATTCTTCGACCGGTCACACCGGATTTCGATGTGCCATTTCCGTAGCAGAATGACGGAGGTCGGCGTGTGAATCCACCTTGACCAGGAGAATCGTTTCCTTAGGTTCAGGACCCTTTACCAAGATCCAAAAACCAACATCCAATCACCATGGCACTCTCCGTAGGAACTACCGCACCCGATTTCGAACTCACCACCCTTGGAGCCGAAGGCCCTGAGGTCGTCAAACTCAGCGAGCAGTTGGGCGATGGAAACGTTCTTCTCCTCTTCGTCCCCATGGCCTTTACCGGCGTTTGCACCCAGGAATTCTGCTCGGTCACCAGCGAGCTCGCCGAATACTCCGACCTCAACGCCAAGGTGTTCGGCATCAGCGGAGACAATCCCTTTGCTCAGCAGAACTGGAAGGAGAAAGAAGGCATCGAAATCACTCTCCTCAGTGACTATGAGCACGAGGTGGCTGCGGCCTACGACATCGCCTACGAGAGCTTTCTTCCTGCGAAGAACCTTCACATGGGTGGGGTTCCCAAGCGTTCCGCCTTTATCGTCGACAAGGACGGAGTCATCCAGTATGCCGAGAGCAGCGACAATCCCGGTGATCTCCCCGATTTTGCTGCGATCAAGGCCAAGCTGGGTGAACTTGGGTAATTCCCGCTTTCAGATACCTTTGGAAGAGGCTCGTGTTGCGCCACAAATAAATGACACCGGGTTGTAATTTCTAGAGTGCTTC
>JARGNI010000047.1 GCA_029213195.1 Verrucomicrobiales bacterium | reverse complement strand
CTCCTGCTCCTGCTCCTGCTCCTGCTCCTGCTCCTGCTCCTGCTCCTGCTCCTGAGGATGAGGATGCGTCGGCTCCAGAGGCGAAATCCGAGGTGGCTGCACAAGATCCGAATGACGAGAACGCCTCCGCACCCAGGAAAAAAAGCTGGGAGGTCAAGACCCTCGAGATCACCAACAGTCGAGTTCTCTTCGAATCCCTCATTCCGCAGATCGAAGGGATCGATATCGATATCAACACCATCTTGAAGGATGTCCCGCTCTCTCCAGAAGGTCTCCTCGCCCAGGAAGAGCGGCAGAAGGTCGAACTCAGCAACATCGAAATCAAGGACCCCTACAATTCCTTCATCACCGTTGCGACACTCCCCACCATTTTCGTAGAGTTTTCGCTGGCCGGTTTAGCCCGCCAGGAGATCTTCGAAATCGATCTCATCAATCCGTCGCTCTACGTGGGCCAAGGGCTCTTTTGGTGGGTCGATTACCAACGGAAATTCCGCGAGCAGAACGAGGGTGCCAGCGTAGGCATACCCACGCTTGGGGATCCTGAAGAACAACCGGACTGGACCATCCAGAAGCTCGACGCGACCGCAGGAAAGATTGTCATTGCCCCGACCGGTGTTCCCCTCGGCGTGGTGCCCTTTCCCTTCAACTCGGAGACCACGATGCAGAATGGGGAAATCGAACTCACCCTCACGATTCCCGATGACGAGGATTACGTCTACAGTTTCCCCGCCTACCAGGTCGAGCTCTCCGGACTCACCGGCGATGTGCTATTCAACGTCCCGGTCAAGGACGAGGACAACAATCTCGTCCAGAAATTCGATCTCAAACGACTCATCTGGAAGGAATACGAAGCCGAAGACCTCTATCTCGTCATCACTTTCGACGAGCAGGGCATCTACGGAGATCTCGGTGGATACGCCTACTCGGGCTATGTGAAGGCCGGTTTCAACTTCTACCTCGACAATCCCGGAAAGTGGGATGCCTGGATCGCAGGAACAGACCTCGCAACCGCTCCCATCACCAACATCCTCGCCCCGGACAACTTCCGAATGGAAGGCCCCATCTCCATCGAACTCGTCTCCGAAGGCTTCAAGAAAAAGCTTGGAGAAACCACGGCAGAAATTCAGACCACGGGTCCGGGATGGTTCGATGTGACCAAGCTCGATGCGATTCTGGACAACTTCCCTGAAGATTGGACCGGCTGGCAGGAAAGCCTCGCCAACCTCAGCCTCATCGCGCTGAAACGATTTGATTATGACAAAGGCTCCGGTAGCCTCTATCTTCAGGGGAGGGATGGACTCTTTTCTTTGCGGTTCCTGGGCCCCTACGGTCTCCGCGAGTTGAATCTACACCTCCACGACGAACGAAACACCACGGTTGGCAGCAATGCCGATCCCGACACGACTGAGGGCGAAGCCGCTTCCGATCCCACCGGAGGCTGATCTTCGAGCCTTCATCTGACAGACCGCATTCGAAACGATGCCATTATCGAGAACGAGAAGTCATGCCTCCCCTTCGGGAGACACGATCCACAACGGGATTCGCACCATACTCCTGATGGTGGTTGCGATGCTGATGGCTTCCTGCCTGCCGACCTTCGATGTCGATGTGAATACCCCGGAACCGATCAAGGTCGACCTCAGTATGGATGTCCACGTCTATCAACATGGCAAAGTGGACAAAGAGACCTCGGAACGACAGGCCAGCTATCGAGCGGCCATGGATTCTAGACGCAATCGCATGGCCGAGATCCAGGAGCTGAAAAATAATCGGCTCGTCGGAGAGAATCACCTCGGGAAACTGGAGATCCGCAATCAACCCGCGGGAGAATATGGCGAGTATGTTGTCAAAACGGTCGAAGCGGAGAATGAGGATCGTGCTCTGCTCATGAAGTTGGAGGCCGCCGAGAAGAAGGTCTCGATCGAGGAGATTCGCGAGGAGCAATGGCTCCATTGGCAGAGAAAGTCATTCCCCGGCGAGTGGGTCGAAATCAAAACCGACAACGGATATCGTTGGGAGCAGAAGAAAGCCGCTTCCAGCGCCAACCGTTGATTCGATTCCCAGAAGGTTTCGGTAGACGAACCGGCTGACCGGTATCACTCTCTTTCTCCGGAAAAGCCCTGTCCTCGACGGCTGCTTTTCCGCTTCTCCGAAAAGAGCTTTACCCTCGCGACTCACGACCATGAGAAAAATCCTTGTTACCTCGGCGCTTCCTTACGCAAACGGACACATCCATCTCGGCCACCTCGTCGAGTATCTCCAGACCGACATCTGGGTCCGGTTTCAGAAGCTGATGGGAAATCGTTGTCTTTACATCTGTGCTGACGACACCCACGGAACCGCCATTTCGATTCGTGCGCAGGCCGAAGGGCGGAGCGAAGAGGATCTGATCGCGGAAATGAGCGAGGCGCATCAACGCGACTTCGCCGGATTCGGGATCGAGTTCGACCATTTCGGAAGCACCAACAGCGAGAGCAATCGGGAAGTTTGTCATGAAATCTGGAAGGCCCTTTGCGATGCCGATATGGTCACCGAGCAAGAGATCGATCAACTGTTCGACGTCTCCAAGGGAGTGTTCCTCGCCGACCGTTTCGTTCGCGGTACCTGTCCTGTCTGCAAGTCACCTGACCAGCCCGGAGACAATTGCGACAAGTGCAACGCCACCTACACTCCGGCAGAGCTCATCGATCCCGTCAGCACCCTGACGAATACCACCCCGGAAGTTCGCAGTGCGACGCACCTATTCGTCCAGATCGAGAAGCTCCACGACTTTCTCGACGAGTGGACTCAGTCGGGGACGCTTCCTCCCGAGAGTGCCAACTATCTCAAGAACTTCTTCCTCAACGAACCCCTGCGCGACTGGGACATTTCTCGTCCTGGTCCCTACTTCGGGTTCGAGATCCCGGATTCTCCCGGCAACTACTGGTACGTCTGGTTCGATGCCCCGATCGGCTACATTGGGGCAACCCAGGACTGGTGCTCTGAACATGGAGAATCACTCGACGACTGGTGGAAGAACCCCGGAACCGAGATCCACCATTTCATCGGAAAAGACATCCAGTATTTCCACACCCTGTTCTGGCCGGCCATGCTGAAAACCGCCGGGTTCAGCCTTCCTACGAAGGTGCACATCCATGGCTTTCTCACGGTCGACGGAGAGAAGATGTCGAAGTCACGAGGAACCTTCATCCAGGCATCGACCTATCTGGAACACCTCGATCCTTCCTATCTCCGTTACTACTACGCGACCCGTCTTTCCTCTCGCGTGGAGGACCTCGATCTGAACCCGGAAGAATTCGTCTCGAAGATCAACAGCGATCTCGTCGGCAAGGTCGTCAATCTCGCGAGCCGCACCGCCAAGTTCATCCAGCCGGTAGGCCTTTCCGAAGTCTATCCCGAGGACGACGGACTCTTCGAAACCTTTGCCTCCCAGGGCGATGCGATCGCCGCAGCCTACGAGGCCGGCGACTACAGCAAGGCCATGAGAATGATCATGGAGCTGGCTGATCAGGCCAACCCTTATGTGGAGAACAACGCCCCATGGGAATTGCGGAAAGATCCAGAGAAGGCACAGGAACTGCAGGATGTCTGCACCGTTGCGCTGAACCTGTTCCGCACCCTGGTCATCTATCTCGCGCCTGTGCTTCCCGAGCTGGCCCGGAAAGCAGGCGAACTGCTGGGAGAAGAACTGGACTCCTGGGACCTCGCGAAAGCCCCCCTCGTGGGACAACCCATCGCCAAGTTCAAGCACATGATGCAACGGGTCGATCCCGCCAAGATCGAAGCCATGATCGAGGCTTCGAAAGAAGAAGCGCCCGAACCGGAAGCCGCTACACCCGGGAACTGGGAGGACAGTGCCGACGCCCTCGAGGCCAGCCCCATCGCAGACGAAATCAGTTTCGATGATTTCATGAAGCTCGACCTCCGCGTCGTGCGAGTCATCGAGGCCAAGGAAGTCCCTGACGCTCGCAAACTCATCCAATTGACCCTGAGCCTGGGCGGAGACGAAACCCGCAACGTGTTTGCTGGAATCAAGGCCGCCTACAATCCCGAGGATCTTGTCGGACGACTCGTCGTCATGGTCGCAAACCTGGCTCCGCGAAAAATGAAATTTGGTGTCAGCGAGGGCATGATCATCGCCTCGGGACCGGGAGGAAAAGACGTCTTTCTTCTCTCACCCGACGAAGGTGCCGCCCCAGGACAACGGGTTGGATGAAGCCGATTGGTCCACCGTGAGAATCCCTCGGGTGAAGGAAACCGAAGCGAGTCTCAGGCCTTTGCTTCGGACTTGCGTTCGCGTTTCCGGCGGATCGCATCCTTCACAAACCCACGCATCCCCTTCCTGGAGGTGCGTCGATTGAGTCGCCGAAAGGTTCGCAATCCCTCCTCGTCGCTGAGCCACTCATCGTGGAGATGGTGCAGTTGCTGGCTGGCCCTCTGGTGAGCCGTTTCGGTTCTTGCGGGAGTGACGCGAGGATTCAAACCTGTGGCATCGCAGAACTTCGAGAGCGCTTCGAAATAACGGGCATGCAACTCATTGGCATGCTGTTGCAGGACGGATAGATCCACATCGAGAGCTTGCTGTAACGCGTCCGCCCAATCTTCCTCTCCCTCGAACTCGATGGGAACGTGATCATGCTCCCAGAGTTCGCAATAGCTGCGGGTCGAAGCGGTTTGGTCCGGAAAACTGATTCTCGCGACACCACCCGACATACATATGATGCGGCTGTCGAGATCGCTTCCGCAGTAGAGCCGTGAATGCAGGAGAAACGAGGCCACTTCCCAGATCTTTTTAGAGGGAAATGCAGCTGCGACCCATTCCGGAAACGAATCCACCCAGCGGCGGAGCCGCTCGCAATCGGAAACAGGCGTATCGCTTTTCGCATCAAAGAAAACCAGACCGAGCCGCTCTCGTTCCACCATCGCAGTGAGCGCCGCCTGCAACTTTTCCTCTTCCTCCTCCCGGATCCCCGAAATCTCCACTGCGACCCAGCCATTGGGAAAGCGATTGCGCATCTCTTCGAGTGCTTTCTCATCGCGGCATTCGCGAAGCTGCCGAGCCCCGATCTGGGGAAGCACCGACAACGGACAGGGCATGCGAGTTACCGAGATCCCCTTTTCTTCGAGGTAGTTGGCCCCCACCTCATCCCGTATTCCGACGAAGGTCGCGCTGCGGAGAAGAGAAAAGAGTCGCTGCTCGATACCCTCGTCCAGAGAGGTCGGATCGGAGAGCGAGATGGAATGGAATGAAGACGAAGAACCGTGAAACTCTCCCTCACTTGCGAGGACATACGCGAGATCCTCCAACTGCCCGGTTCGCTTGCGGACAAAATCGGTGACTTTCTCCTTACCGCTGATTTCCTTCAGGCTTTCGAGGCGATCTCGATCTTCCTCCGGGATGGCGGCTTCGTATCCCTCGAGGAGATTCTGGGTCAGGATGTCTCCCCCGAAGTGGACCAGATTCAACTGCGAGCCACTCATTTCCAAGGCCGATTCTCCGTAGTTGCGAACGGCATGCCCACCAAGAGCAGTGAGGTCCTGGCTTACGATTCCCGCACATCGAAACTTGGAAAAGTTGATGACTCGAGTGAGCACGTGAGGCCGCAGAAGATTCCCGAGATTGTAATGGTCGGCCGGCCCCACGAGGAGACCGTCATGCGAAGGCGTCGTGACCCGGTTGACCTCCTCGATCGGATTCAACCAATCCATTCCTGGACGATGGTGGGCGCTTCGAAACTTGGTGGCTTCGTAGATCTTTTCCTCAATCTCTGAAAATTTGATTGAATTGGGTGCCGACGACATGTCGGAATAATACGTATATCTTTACTATTTACAATAATTTAAAGATATTTTTTGGAATTCCTCTCCAATTTGGAATTTCTCAGCAGAGTTGTTAAAATTTCAATCCTCCGCCTTCGTCACCCTTTTCATCTCCTCTCCCGTGGATCCCTCCGTGAGGATGGAGACAAGGTAATCGCAGGTTTTCTCGGCCTCGGAGAAATCGAGCCAACGAACCAGATTCTCCGGATTCTCGAATCGAGAAAAGAGCGCCCTCTGGATGCGACTCTTGTCCACCCACATCGTCCCGTAGCCTCCGGTTCCGTCCTCATTGGACAAATTGCTGGACCAGACCTCGATCGCATCACCGCTTTCGTTCTCGCCGAGATAAACGACAAGATGCCCACGCTCACCTTTCCCGATTGCATCGTTCCAGAAGATCTTGAGGAAATCTCCCGGCAGAGCGCGTTCGAAAGAGGAAAAATTGGTTCCAAGGTTGAGGCGCGCGAAGAGAACTCCGGTGCCCGGACCATTGGCATTCCAGTGACCAAAGAGCCCCACCCCATCAAGATCTCCGTGAATCACCGAACGCGTTGCTCCCACATCCGCGAGTTCCTGATTGAGCGCTCGACTGACGGGCATCTTCCCTTCCTCCTGCAGCGCTTCGAGGACTTCACAGAACAGCAGATAAGTCGCGCTACTGCAGAAGCTGGGAGCCCCGGCAGCAGCCGGATTCACCTTCAGCTTCCCCCCAATTCCCACACGAATCGCGGTCTGGAGATCATCAACCGTAGCGTAGAGCTGCTGGAATCGTTGATTCTCCGGCAAGTCGCGCTGGTAGCGAGCATACCCACCCGCCTGGGGCATCTCCTCGATGGTCTCGAGGATCAGGGAGTTGATTGGAGCTTCATCAGCGAGAAGCACCAGGGGGAAAAAACAGAGAATCCGGAAAAGCGGGACAAAAGTCATGGCGCCCAAATTCTAAGCCGATTTCAGCTCTGATTCCAGGCCAGCTGTTGCTGCGCAAGGATCTCACGAAGGGATTTCTTCTCCTCCTCCGAAACCTCAGGATCAGCGATCAGGTCACGAAGATTCTCCTGCTCGAGCCAGACGAGAACCTCATTCGGCCAGATCCGGACATCAAATCCTTCTCGGCTTTCTCCCACCCCCCAGACAGGCAAGGCTACTCCCCCGCTCCATTGCGCCTCGGGCATTTCCTCCTCGATCGAGGCCGGTGAGCTCGCCATGGAGGAGAAATGGAGAAGGAATACGGAAGAGACGACAGCAACACCGCCAAGCGGCATCCATCGGGAAGCAGATTTTTTCATAAAGGGAGGGGTTGATCCTGTAACGATTCCAAACGCTTTTGTCTTAGATCAGATCACTTTCCCCCAACCCATTTCGATTCCTTGATATTTCCCGCCCCGACCGCTTGACAAAGGAGGTAAACAACCTAGATTCCCCGTCCCCGCAGCCATCCGGGAGATTTCTTCGTTGCAATCGCACGAGTCCGAGATGGCCAGAGGGTTGGAATATTTGGGAGATGAAGACGTTTTCTGCTAAAGCTGAAGAAATTAACCGCAAATGGTATGTCATCGACGCCGAGAATCAGGTTCTCGGACAAGTCGCTGTGGCAGCTGCCCGTCTTCTCCGTGGAAAAGACAAGCCACTTTTCACCTCTCACGTGGATTGCGGTGATTTTGTCGTCATCATCAATGCGGACAAGGTGAAACTGACCGGTCGCAAGGAGGAACAGAAGGTTTATACCTCCTACTCCGGTTACGTCGGGGGTCAGAAGCGTGAAACCGTCGAGAAACTCCGCGAGCGTCGCCCCGAGCTGATTGTCGAGCGAGCCGTCAACGGAATGATTCCCCACAACCGCCTTGGTCGCCAGATCATGAAGAAGCTCAAGGTCTACGCGGGTTCCGAGCACCCTCACGAGGCACAGAAGGTAGAAGCCTTCGAAATCTAATTTGTCCCTGACTGTTTTTTACTATGAGCGAAACATTCTCCGCTACCGGTCGACGCAAGACCTCCACAGCCCGAGTCCTCATGACTCCCGGCTCTGGCAACATCACCATCAACAAGCGTCCCTTCGAGGACTACTTTGGCACGCTGAGCCTGCAGAACGAAGTTCTTCATCCTTTCCAGGTCGCCAATGCGGTGAATCAGTATGATGTCACGATCAACGCTCGCGGTGGCGGTGTGACCGGACAGATCGGTGCGATCCAGCTTGGAATCGCTCGAGCACTTCTCAAGACCAACGAAGAGCTTCGTGACACGCTTCGTGAGGCCGACCTCCTGACCCGTGACTCCCGCAAGAAGGAGCGCAAAAAGGCAGGGCAGCCCAAAGCGCGGAAGCGCTTCCAGTTCTCGAAGCGTTAATTCGCCGGCCCTGCAGGGCTCCATTCGATTTTCAAACAGGGTTGGGTTTCGCACTCAACCCTGTTTTGCGTAAAGCCTTCGCGTTTTTTCTCGTCGAAGGACCTGCGAAACGTTCTTCACCGAACTCTCGGATGTCGGGACGAGAAATGCATCAGCATTTCGATTCGAGAGTCTCCCCCGTTTGAGACGACTGAGATTCAGTGAGGAAGAGAGAAAAAAGCCTCAGCTCTCTTCCTGGATCTTTGCCAAAGCTTTCTCGGGCCCCAGATGGCGAACATCGGCGGCACTCTCGAGAAAAATCCCATCCTCGGCAATGTTCACAGCATGATCCCCCACCCGCTCGAGACTGCGGACGATGAAAATCAAATGCAGGAACGCCTTGATCCGTTCCGAATCCTTGTCGATGAGCTTGGTCAGTTCGCGGATGACCTCATTGTGAGCCAAATCCAGCTCGCGATCGCGATCATACAGTGTCAAAGCCAGGTCAGTATCCCCCTCAGCGTAGGACTTCATCCCATCCCGCAAAAGGCTCACCGCTTTTTCGTAGAGAGGCTCGATCAAGACCACTTCCGAAATCTCGGGCTTCCTGAGAATCTTTCTTCCCCGACGCGCAATGTTCTGCGCCTCGTCCGAGATTCGTTCGAGATTGTTCGCCACTCGCATTCCCGCAATGACCTCTCGCAGATCACTGGCGACAGGATTGTATCGCATCAGGATATGAAAAGAGTCCAAATCGATCTTTCGCTCCAGTGCATTGACCTCGTCATCCTCGGCAATTGCCTCATTGCATAACTCGGAATTTCGGGTCAACAAACCACGAATGGAATGCTCGAGGTTCTGCTCAGCAATGCTGGCCATTCGAAACACACTCTCACGAGCCTCTCGAAGAGCGGTCTCGAAATTTCCGAGTGTGTGAGTCGAATCAGGCATGTCATTTTCTTACTACAACAATACAAGAAGAGCACAAGCAGCAATCCGAATGGCACTCAGGAAGCGGCCAGCAAAGCCTTGACGGCTTCGACCCGATTCTCCGTTTCCTCGCTCTCGATGAAGTCTTCTTCATGAAGACGCAAACCATCTTCCACTTCTTCCCTCTGCATGAATTCGCGATGATCGATCAGTTCGAACTGTCCCGGGGCCCGCTCGACGATGGCAGTAAGCGATTCCACCCAGTCTCCCGAGTTGAGATAGTGAATCCCGTCCTCGAGAACCTTGTCGGCGGGCGTGTGGATATGACCGCAGATGACGCCGCGACACTTTCGGACGACGGCGAGTTCCTTCAGTTGATCCTCGTAGCGGTCCACGAAGCTGACCGCCGACTTCACCCGGGCCTTGATCTTCTTGCTCAGAGAATAGTATTCCTTTCCGCGAAAGGCACGCCACTTGTTGTAGAGACGATTGATCCCGAGGAGCAGTTCGTATCCCTTCGCTCCCATCATCGCAACCCACTTGTGGCTGGTCGTCACCGAATCGAATCCGTCTCCATGCACGACGAGGTAGTTTCCCTGCGGAGTCTCATGGAGGTATTCGTCCGTGATACGGAGACTTCCGAAATTGATCGGTAAAAATCGCTCGAGGATATCGTCGTGGTTTCCCCGGAGATAGATCACCTCCGTGCCCTGCTTCTCCATCTTCTTCAAGACGGTGCGGATGAACTTCGTGTGACTCGGGAGCCATTTCCCCCCATTGCGGAGGGCCCACCCATCCACGATATCGCCGTTGAGGATGAGCTTTTCACAGCGAGTCGCCTTGAGGAACTCGATCACTTCATCGGCCTTGCTGTCGCGAGTTCCGAGGTGAAGATCCGAAATGAAGATGGAGTGGTAGCTGGTTTTGGTCATGGCTATTGTGCGAACTGGATTTCCTGGGCATCGAGAAGATCGAGATCTTTCTGCACCGGTTCGTCGGCGCTCAGATTCATGAGTTGCTTCTCGAAACGTTTGACGACCTTTTTCCATCGAACCTTCCGTGCCGAGCTCCTCGCATTCTTGCGAATCTCGGTCAAGTCGGACTGGGCGGCTTCCAGGGCATGGGCACGAAATGCTTCGGACTGGTCAAAAGGAACCGCATACCCATTCTCTCCGTTCACGATGTGCTGCCTCGCCGCTGCGTAGTCATAAGCCACGACCGCGAGTCCGCTCGCCAGCGCCTCCATCGTCACGTTTCCAAACGTTTCCGTGATGCTAGGGAAGAGAAAGAGATCCGCCGAGGCATAGTGCTCTGCCAGGTCCTCCCCTCTACGAACTCCGGCATAGATGAACTGGGGGTGCTGTTTCCGGACCTCCGCCAGCTTCGGACCATCTCCGACGAGAACTCCTCGAAAATCTGGAAAGCGCTTCTGAATCTCGAGAAAGGTTTCGATGACGAGAGGTAGATTTTTCTCCGCTGCCATTCTACCGACATAGAGCCCGACAAGGCTTCGCTCGCTGGCACCCCACTCTCTTCGCAAGGCTGCGGATCGCTTCTTGGGGGAAAAGAGACGGGTATCTACACCCTTGGGCAAAAGCTGCAGGTTCTCGAAGCCCTTCGCGTCGAGATCGTCGATGACGTCACGCGACGGGACAAACGTGCAGGAAGATCGGTTGTGAAGACGACGAAGATATTTCAGAGTCGCCTTCTCGAGGAGAGGCATCTGGTAGTGGGCCACATACTGCTGGAAATTGGTATGAAACCCGGAGGCAACGGGAATCCCCAGGACACGCGCCGCGGAAATCGCGGAAGCCCCAAGGGGTGTCTCCGTCGCCACGTAGATCACGTCCGGGCGGTTCTTGAACCATCGCGATTGCAGGATCAGTTTCATGGGAAACCCAAATCGGACCTCCTTGTAGCCGGGCAGACCGACGGAAGGGACCCTGAGGCCTTCATCGTCGCAGGCGAGAACAGCGGGCCGGATGATGTCGACGGAATGTCCTCGATCGCGAAGTCCATTGACGAGACGCTCCAGCGTGGTCGCCACCCCGTTCGCCTGGGGAGAGTAGGTGTCGGTGACAAATGTGATTTTCATAGCTCAGGATCGATTCCAGGACAGGGGTTATTTCTCCATCTCTGCCGCGCTCCGACATTGAATCGGTGGGCACAAATGATTTACAGAGACAACCATGACCGAGTATGGGCCGGAGTAAGGGACGAAAAAGCGACAGCTTCGTCACTTTTTGATTGAGACATCCCGATAGTCTCGAAACTGAAAATGAATGAGCCGCAGCCCGGGCACCTGCCAATGACCCGGACTGCGGCTACCCCTCAACTCGGGACAGAAATCTCAGAAAACTCCGTAGGAACTTTCGTCAGTCTCTGAAACCCAAACTCTTGCAATCTTCGGAAACTTGCAGCCTGTCGAAGCCTGAAGTTCCCGTGAGGGCGATTCGTCTGTCTGTGTAAAAAAGGAAATCGAGGGTCTTTCGGATTGGACCGAAAGGATGGTTTGCTGCTCGTTGGTTTTGAAAAACTTTCATGAACAGCTGACAATCCTGCCCTCTGACAGGTTAAGAATCGTTTATATTTTAAATAGATCAACTCATAATTTAAAATTTTTTACATTCCGGGAATCAAATTTGAGAATTTGTTTCAAAATCGGGCATTCATCCCACACTCAGGAAATCACCGCAAACTCCAGTTCCGATCACCTCCTTGCGGCTATTCTGAAGGGTAGAGATGCACGACCCCCGCCCCTCACGAGAATTCACTCCTTGTTGAAATAAACCTATCGCTCAAGCCATGGGAAACAGCATCGCGCCGAGAAGAACCACCCCAAGGCCTACCAACGACATCAGGATCATCATGACGCTGACCGTCTTGAATGTCTCCAGCGGAGTCATCCCTGACATTCGCCCAATCACCCAGAACCCACTGTCATTGGCCCACGAAATGGGCTTCGATCCACAGCCAATCGCCAAGGCGAGATACAACGCCGAGTAGCCGAGATCCGCACCAAGAGCAAGCGGACCGATGAGACCTCCCGCGGTGATCATCGCCACTGTCGCCGATCCTTGCGCAGTTCGAACCAGCGCCGTAACCGCATACGCGACCAGGATCAGGACCAGGGATCCATTCCCCTGGAAAAGACTTCCGATCTCATTGGCGATTCCCGACTGCTTGAGCACGGCACCAAACGCACTCCCCGCTGCCGTTACAAGGATGATCACTCCCCCACTGGCCAAAGCCTCCTGGATTGCTGGCGCCGCTTTCTTGCCAGCAGTGCGCTTGGAGAACAGGAAAAGAAGAACCGCTACTGCCGCAGACAAGAGCAGAGCAATGTTCTTGTCTCCCACGAACTGGGTGAACCCATTGCTGAGTTCCAGCGCTTTCAAGATCGTCTGGCCACCGATGAGGATCACAGGTAGCAGAATCGGCAGCAACGAAAGAAACAGGGGCGGCAAGTCCGACGGGGACTCATCGGCTTCCTCGGAAGGCAGGTCCTCTTCCGAGGGCAGTTGGATCGTCCAGCGTCGATTGGCCCAGTAGGCAAAGCAGATGCCGGTGGAAACGGTGAAGATCCCTATGATCAGCCCTCCGAGCATCATGCTGCCGATCGAGACCTCGTCGCCAAAAAATCCAGCCACCGTCAAAGGTCCCGGCGTGGGAGGAACCAGGGAATGAGCCATCGTCGCCCCCGCGACAATCGTGAGGATACAAAGGAGGTAGTTTTTTCCAATCCGACGGGCAAAAGATTTCCCGAGAGGGATCAAAAGATAGAATACCGTATCGAAGAAAACGGGAATCCCGAGCGTGAAGGAACTCAAGGCAAACGCGATCGGCGTCCTCTGGATGCCGAGACGTCGAATCAGCGCTTCAACAATGCGACGCGCCCCTCCCGAATCGAGAAGGCACTTCCCAATGATCGCAGCCATCGCGATGACGAGAGCGATCCCGCCACAAGCCGCACCAAAAGCTTTCGTTACCCGAGAGACAAACCACGAATCCGCCACGCTCCTCGCTTCGGAGAGCGAAACCACGACCTCCTCAGGAGCTGCATCCGTTCGGGCTCCTTCGTTCGCCTGCCACTCCCTTGCTTCCGCGGTGAGGCTGGCTTGAAAAATCAGCTCCTCGGGAGTCAAGGCCGCCACCACCAGGGCAGCCACAATGAGCGAGAGAAAGGGATGCCATCGCAGGACGAGAATACTGATCACCACGATCAGCATTCCGGTGAGGAGAAGAAAAAAGGGGCTCATGAGAGCCCCCCGGAATACAAAAATGGAAATCTTCTGACAACCTCCAAGTGGAAGTATTTCCCTGAGGATGAGGGAGGCAGAGACCGGAAATCTCTTTCTCCCCTGCCAGCTTCAGGGATTACTTCATCGCCGCGAAGCGATCCGAAAGAAGATCCTGGGTGGACTTGTCGCCCACCTTCTCCTGAGTCGCATCGATCCACTGCTGCTCCAACTGGTTCTTGGTCGGCCGATCGGTCTCGTAGAACACCCCAAACTTTCCAGGATACTGGAGAGTCGCGAGCTGGTAGGCCGCGTTTTCATCAGTCACATCGTGACGGGCCTTGTCCTCTTCCGAGTCATCCCAGACTTTCTCCTCGATGAGTTCAAACTCTCCCCCTTTGCGCGGATTTCCATCGTCGAAAATCCCCGGGTAGAAAACGACACACTCGGAAAGCACTTCGACGACACTGAAACCCGGGTGCAGAATCGCTCGCTCGAAAACCTGCATCATATGCTTCACCTGGGCGGCGTGTGTCCGCGCAACAAAGCTCGCTCCACCGTAGACCAGCTTCTTCATTGGGTTGATCGGCTGGTCGATCGCTCCCGTAGGATCTGTCTTCGACTTGAATCCTTTTGGACTGGTCGGCGAGGTCTGCTTCTTGGTGAGACCGTAGACGAAATTGTCCATCACCACGTAGGTCAGGTTCACATTCTTCCGAGCAGCATGGTCGAGGTGGTTTCCCCCGATCGAGTAACCATCCCCATCTCCCCCGAAGGCAAAGACGTGAAGGTCCGGTCGAGAAAGGCTCACCCCGGTTGCAAGAGGAAGCGCACGACCGTGAATGAAGTGGACCCCGTGCCCATTCACAAAATAGGGGAAACGGGAAGAACAACCAATCCCGGCAATCGTGCAGATTTTTTCGTGAGGGATCTGGAGCTTCTCGAGAACTTTGAAGAAAGCCGCGAGAACCGCAAAGTCTCCGCATCCGGGACACCAGGTCGGGTGATCCGCAGTGAGGTCTTTCTTGGTCAGTTTTTTGGGTTCGGCAGGAGCAGACATGGCAAAAAGGGATTCAAAGGTTAGGAAACGGCGGCGTCGACACGTTCGATAATTTCTTTCACGCGGTAAGTAAGACCGTCGGTCTTGCAGACGGAAACGATCTTGGGGTCGCAATAGCGTGCGCGCAGCAATGTCGCGAGCTGGCCGTTGCCATAAAGTCCCTCGTCATTCATCTCGACGACTACGACATGATCGTATCGCTCGAAAATGGTCTCGAGACCGTTGGGAAGAGGATTGAGATGACGAATGTGAAAAGTGCCCACTTTCCGTCCCTGGTCACGCATCCGGTTGATTGACTCCCGGATCGGTCCCCAGGTGGAACCCCATCCTACGAGAAGAATCTCGCCTTCCTCGTCTCCATAGATGTCGGGCAGAGGCAACGAATCGGCGAAGGTCTTGAGCTTGTCGCGACGACGAGCATTCATCTTCGCGTGGATTTCAGGGCTGCCGCTGGGGTGCCCCCACTCATCGTGCTCGAGACCGGTCACGACAGGATACTTTCCGGCATCCATGACCGTTCCCGGAGGAGCGTGACGAGTCAGTCCATCCAAGGGATAGGGCTTGAAATCCTCTCCACGATTCTCCTGATCCAATTCAGGCTCGGTCACCACTTCCGCAAGATCGGGCTGGGCAAAGGCTTCGATCCGGGTCGCGAGTGCCTGGTCGGTCAGGATGATGACCGGACAGCTGTATTCCTTCGCCAACTTGCAGGCCTCGACGGCGACGTAGAAACAGTCTTCGACATTCTTGGGCCCAATCACGATCCGGGGGGAATCGCCATGGCTTCCGTAGATTGCCTGCATGAGATCGCTCTGCTCCACACTGGTCGGAAGCCCCGTACTGGGCCCTCCTCGTTGCACGTTCACCACCACGATCGGAAGCTCAGCCATGGTCGCGTAGCTGAGTGCTTCCATCTTGAGGGAGAGTCCGGGACCCGAGCTACCGGTCACCGAAAGGTGGCCGGAATAGGCAAATCCGAGGGCCATCGAAACGGCAGCCAACTCGTCCTCCGCCTGGACAAACAATCCTCCGTATTTCGGAAGCTCGCTTCTCAGCTGCTCCATGATGGTCGACCAGGGAGTGATTGGGTAGCCGGAACCATAACGAACACCCCCGGCAAGCAATCCCAGGGTCAGGGCGGTGTTGCCATCGGTCGTGACCTTGTCCTCGGTACCGGCAGCGCCTTCCTTGAGGTCGAACTCCTGACCGAGCAAATCCCCGATGGGGTAAGCAAATCCGGAATCGAAGGCGAGCATCGCATTGCGCAGCACGCCCTCACCCTTTCGGCCCAGTTGCTTCTCGATCAGGGAAGAGAGCTTGTCCTTGTTCAGCTTGAAGAGCTGGGTGATCAGACCGAGAACAAAGATATTTTTTCCTCGATCTCTCGCACTCCCCCCGATTGCCTCGACGGTCGTGCTCGTGATGGGAATGCCGACATGGACGATCCCTTCTCCACCGCGAACCTCTTCGACGTGGTCACTATCGTAAATACAGATTCCGCCCTCTTTGAGGGAGTCGATGTGGTTGTCGTAGCTGTGCTGATAGAAAGCGACGAGGAAATCAGATTCGTCTCCCGCAGAGAGAACCTCACCCGAGCCCAGGTGCACCTGGAAGATCGAAGGTCCCCCCGAAATCGTCGAGGGAATCGTCATGTAGGTCATGACTTCCCGAGCGCTTCGACCTGCCAAACGAGCAAGAAAGCCCCCGATAGTCTGAATACCATCTTGGGAGTTACCAGCAAACCGAATAACGGCATCCTGAAGTTCGGTGACCCCCTCCGAAGGAGTGGAGGGGCTTTCGCTGGTTTCGGGGTCACCCGAAGTCGCGGACAGGCTCATTCAATGATCGTAAGGCAGGGATTTGAAAGGCGGTAGTAAACCAGTCCCTGCCTGCGATTGCAAAGAAAATGTCGCACGAAATCAGTCGCATCCACGCGATCTCATTTGGCGGGATAAGTAGCTGCAGGAAGAGCAGCAGGGGTCACTCCGCCGCCGCCCACTCCGGGACGTGGTGGAATTGGGTCGTTGCGATAGGAGAGGTCGGGATCTTCGACCGGTGCATTGATCGGCATCCCACTTGGATCCACCAGGTTCACGGTGACAAAGAGTAGAATCGCTCTCCTCGTTGTCTCATTCGTTCTCGACCGGAAGGCACTGCCCACGATCGGCAGATCTCCAATCCCCGGAACCTTGTCCTGGACCTGGAGGATGTCTTCTCCATGGAACCCACCAATCGCAATCGTCTGGCCGTCCCATACCGTCACGTTCGTCGTCTCCTTCACGGAATCGAAAACAGGCATCAGGATTCGGTTGTCCGTGACGTTGTAGGAATCCGCGGTCAGGATGTTCGGGAAAAGCCCCGCGAAGAATGTCAGGATGGGATTGACCAAAGGAGTCCCATAATTGATGAATCCCGCGAAGTCCGTGAAATCAGCGACAATATTGAGGTTCACCGTCTGATTGTCCGCCGAAACGGTGGGCTCGACCTCGATGACACTCCCGACTTCACGCATTTCAAATGCCGTCGGGGTGGCAGGAGTTGCAATAAATTCTCCGATAGCATTCGACCCGATGTTGTTGGGGATCTCGGGCGGATCGTACTCCGAGGGATAGATGAACTCACGAATTCGTTCGATCCGGGCCCGCTGCCCTGGTTTGGCGACCACGTAGGACTCGTCCATGAAATCCGTGCCCCTGAGTTGGCTGACCGCCCGCAGCACCATCTGGAATTGAGGATCAGTGAAAACCCCAGCCACGGAAAAAACGCCAGGGGCTCTCGTGTTGACGTTCCGGTTCACCCCCGCATTGATCAGGTCATCGATGGAAGCGCCATCGCGAATATCCCCGATTCGCAGTCCCGCAGTCAACGGATTCAGACCAATGGGGCCTGCGCCACCCGGATACTGAAATGGAAAGTCCGCCGGCAACGCGACATTGGCAGTGTTGCCATCCGTGCCTCCTCCGCCAAAAATGCGAGGCGTTCCCCCACCGAGATTGAACCCACCGAGGAGCCAATCCATTCCGATTTGATTCAAGGATGCCTCGGATACGGAGAGCAACTTGATTCGGATCTCCACCATCTTGCCACCGCTCTCACGGGTAGACTGGATCAAGTTCTCGATCGCAAGCAACTGCTCTGGAGTATTGCGAACCACGAGAGTGCTGGTTGAAGAAACAAATCGGGCACTGGCCCCTTCTCCAAAGAGAATCCCGCTGTCGGTCAGAAACTCCTTCGCCGTCACCCGCTTGATTGCGATCCCCCTGTTCGCGGGCTCCGGATTCGCAAAAGGATCCGCCGGGCCGGCCGCTCCACCTGCTGGTGCATCGGAAGAGATAAACCCAGGAGGCACGGAATAAGATCTCGTGATCAACTCCGCCGAGGACGCATCCGAGAGAGGGACGATTGAAACCGCGAAATTGTCGATCCGATACTTCACGCCGGCCTGCTGGGTCGCATACTTGAGCGCAGCGCTCAGTGGCACGTTGGTCAAACGCATTGAAATGATTCTCGAACCTGGGTCTTCTCCATTGGCCCCCATTCCCGCATCGATGACGATGTTGACCCCTCGATCGGCAGGATTCGTCGAAAGGGTATCCAACTCCTGGGACTTCAGGACCAGGAAATCGAGCACATCCTTTAAACTGGCATCGATCAATTCGATCTGGGGAATCCGAATCATCTCCAGTTTCTGCTCGATTGCGACTCTGCCCTCGCGATTCAAATCGGGCAATCCGTCGACCAAATCCGCTCCTGTCGAAACGGGGGGCACTGGAGTCTCCCAGCCTTCCGCGACTTCACGAAGCATCTTTGCCCGAGTATGATCCCGGGCTGCGTCGTAGTAGTTCATGCGAAACCGCTCGACCTTCTCCAATCCTCTCCTCGCAGCGGTATTGGTCTTGTCAACGTTGAGCACCTGATGATAGCTCCTCTCGGCGCGATCATAATCCCCCAACTCCAAGTATCCATTGGCGAGGATCAACTTGCTCTCGACCTCATTGACACGGGCAAGATGCTGCGGGGTCATCGCCTGGTTGAAACGGTCGTCCCGGTTGGCGAGATCCTCGAGCGTACTTTTCACTCGGGGGTCGAGAAGCGAAGCGGGCATCTGGTTGTCATCGGCCACTCTCACAACCTCTTCCAAGGTCTGCGTCACTTCGTTCCAGCGAGCTTCGGAAATCTTCACCTCGGTAAAGGCGAGAGCAGCAGACTGGTATCGCTTGAAAAAAGCTCTCCTCTGAGCCTCGACCGCGGGAACCGGAGGCATGGTCTCGAACGCAGCCTTGAAGTTGTCCATCGCCTCACCGTAGGACTTCTCTGCCAGGGCCTGTGAACCTGCCGCGAAGAGCGTCTGGGCCGCCGTCACCTGATTCTGGCGCTTCACCACTTCCTGGGCCGCAATCCCCGCGACGTTTCCCGCCCCGGTATTGGTCTGCGCGGATCCCCAGTCTTGCGGGATTCCCACAGCCAAGATCGCTATTCCAAGAATAGAAATCCTGCGTAGATACACGCGACAGCTTTGTTTTTTCGAGTCCACGACGAATTGGTGCGGTCCTCTTACCGCTTTAACCTGCGACTTTAGCAACAGATCACGGTCCTTCGCAAGCAGGGATTTTGGAAGGGAACCGGGGGATCGACGCCCCTTTTCGGATCCGATACACTCCCCGCCCTCGCTTCATCCGTCCTGCCGACCTAATCGCGGGAGCCTGGAACCAACTTCAGCGTGATCTCTTCATCGCCCCGCTTGACCACCATTTCCGTTTCCTCGCCTACCTTCAAGGCAGACATGGCGTCGGTGTAATCATAGATATTGAGGATTTTTCGTCCCCCCAATCCGACGATCACATCGCCCCCCTTCACTCCGGCTTTACCCGCTGGTCCGTTCTCCGAGACCCCGCTCAGCTTCACCCCCTTGACCTCGCCCTGGCTGTAGTCGGGGATCGTTCCCAGATAGACACGAAATCCCCTCGCCCCCCGGTTCTTGGGAGGGTCGACCTTGAGATAGCGAGGTGCCTCGGAGTTGATCGCCAGCCCTCGAGTAATCAATCCCATGAGCTTCGCGATCTTGGTGGCGCCCTCATAGTTGATCTTGTCCACCGTATCCCGAGGCGAATGATAATCTTCATGGGCTCCCGTGAAGGCACTCAGGATCGGGATCTTGCGGAGGTAGAACGGGGTCGCATCCGTGGGCAGATAGGTATCTGGCTGGATCGTGATGGGCAACCCGATTGGAGCATTTCGTTTCTCGATCTCGCCCACCCAGTAGTCGCTCGACCCCGTACCCTGCAGGACAAGTTTGTCTTCCAGCCGCCCGATCATGTCCATGTTGATATAGGACGAAAGGAGCAAACCCAGGGGCGCGTTCTCATCGCCGAGGTAAGTCTTGGCCAGGTTTCTCACGAAGTGAGAGGAGCCGAGAAGGCCGATCTCCTCCCCTGACCAGGCCGCAAAGACGACATCCCGCTCCTGATCCAGTTTGCCCGATGACTTCAAACTCGCCAGATACTCCGCAATTTCCATCATCGCCGCCGTCCCCGAGGCATTGTCGTCCGCCCCGTAGTGAATCTGCCCTTTCTCATCCTCTCTCGCGAGAGAACCGACACTGCCCTCAGAACCGAGGTGATCGATATGCGCTCCGACGACGACGGCCGGACTCGGATGAGGTCCGGTCTCTCCCGCCGAGAGGACTCCGAGAACATTTCGTCCCTGCCGCGTCTCCTGATCGACGTCGATCTCCGCCTTGATGCGAGCATCAGCAATATCGAAGCCCTGAATCATCTCGCCGGAATTCAACTTCTTCTGGATCTCGCTGAGGTCCTTTCCAGCCGATGCGATCAAACGCGAAGCTGCCTCCGTCGACATGCTGATCGCAGGGATTCCAGAATCAGCGAGCGAGGCATCGAACTGCATCGGCACCAGCTCCTCGTTCACTTTCGTCTCCGGACCGGTCACATAGATGATCCCTGCCGCAAACTTTCGCCGCGCAAGAGTCGCCTTGTGGCGAAGTCTGGAGTAGCGCTGCATCTGCTGACGTTGCTCGTCAGACACATCTTCGGGCACAAAGCGCAACACCATGACCCACTTGCCCTTCACATCGAGGTGGAAGTAGCTGGTGTAGGATTCTCCTCCTTTTCCATCTGGCACCTCCAACCCGTAACCGGCAAAGACGATCCCCGATTCGGCGATTTCTCCCGTCTTCGAGAAAGAAACCGGACGCCAGTCCTTGTCGACCTCCAGCTCGCGAGAGTAATCGCCCAAGGTCACTTTCAGCGAATTGTCCTCACCGACAGCAACCCCAGCGGTGAAGTCGAAAGACTGGAAATAGGTTCCATCATCTCCTCCGGGCTCCAACCCCAGCCTCTTGAAAGCATCCGCAACGTGCTGCGTCGCCAGGAGCTCTCCCTCCGTTCCCGTCAGGCGCCCCCCCATTTTTTCCGAAGCGAGGTAGACGATCTGATTTCTCATGTCCTCCTCTGTGATCGGTGCGCTGGTCGTGAACCCTGCTTTCTCGCCCTTCTCTTCAACCGTCGCAGGGGCGGAAGATTCCGTTTTCTTGACCGGTGCCCCGGATTCCGAGAGCATCGCAAGCGCCTTTTCATGATCCCAGGCGGCGAGAAAGATCTGGGACTGCTTGTTGGAAGTCCGATTGGTCGTCCACGACAGGGTCTTTCCATCCGGCGAAAACGTCGGGAGTCCATCGAACCCCGGAGTGTGAGTGACCCGCACAGGCTCCTTTTCTCCTGCAGAGTCGACGAGATAGAGCTCGAAGTTGTCGAAGCCGTGCTTGTTCGTGGCAAATATAAGGTATTCCCCACTCGGATGAAAATACGGCGCCCATGACATCGCCCCGATGTGGGTGACCTGACGCTGATCGCTGCCATCCCGATTCATGGTGAAGATTTCCGCCGTCAGCCCTTTGCGATCGAATCGACGCCAACAAATCTTCTCCCCGTCCGCGCTGAAAAAGGGGCCGCCGTCATACCCGTCCGCATCCGTGAGACGCTTCACATTCGAGCCATCCGCATCCGCGGTGTAAATCTCCATGGGGAACTTCTTGTCCAGCTTGAAAGCCATCTGGTCTTCTCGACTCATCGAGCCGTCGTAGGCCTGCCGATTCGAGGCGAAAACGATCGACTTTCCGTCCGAGGAATAAGCTCCCTCAGCATCGTAGCCCTTGGTATTGGTGAGGTTCTTGTATTCACCCGTCTCCATGTTGTAGGAGTACATGTCGAACTCCGCGTCGTAGTCCCAGGAATACTTCCGCGCCTTTCCCGACTCCCGCTCTTCGAACTCGGCGGCTTGAAGCTCCTCCGACTTCGGGTCCGCGTGAGTCGAGGCGAAGAGAACTTCCTTCCCGTTGGGATGAATCCAGGCACAGGTGGTTTTGCCCGTTCCCGGCGAAATTCTTTCGATATCTCCCAGTTCGAGGTCCATCAGGTAGATCTGATAGAAGGGATTGCCTTCCTCCCGCTCACTTTGGAACACCATCTTGGTTCCATCGGCGGAAAAGTATCCTTCACCGGCCCGCCGCCCCTCGAAGGTGAGTTGTCGAACCCCGGAGAGCAGGACGGCCTCGGCCTCCTCGGGTGTCGTCTCTGCCATCGCCGGCCAGGCACAGGCCATTGCGAAGGCGAACCAACCCTGTTGCATGCGTGAGCCAACCCTGTTGAATCGGAATGAGAAGGAAAATGGAATCATGGCGATAATCATACGCTTGCCTCACAGATTGCGAAGCACGAGCTTTTGTTCAATTATCCCGCAATGACGGATTCCGCAACGGTGACCCGATTCGCCCCCAGCCCGACCGGCAACCTCCACAAAGGCCACGCCTTTGCCGCATTCCAGGCTTTTCACTTTGCGAGGGAAACCGAGGGCCGCTTCCTCCTCCGGATTGAAGACATCGACTTCAACCGCTGTGATCCGGAACACACCCAACAAATTCTCGATGACCTGCGATGGCTGGGACTCGATTGGGAAGAGCCGGTCCGTATCCAGAGCGAGCACCTGGAAGACTACCAGCGAGCTGCCGAGAGCCTTCGCCAACAGGGCCTGCTCTATCCGTGTTTTTGCACCCGAAAGGAGATTCTCCGAGAAATCGAAAACGCAGGCGGAGCCCCCCATGGCAGCGAGGGTCCCGTGTATCCAGGAACCTGTCGAAATCTGAGCGAGGAGGAGAGAACGGAAAAAATGACTGCCGGTGCCGACTTTGCCCTCCGTCTCGATCTGGCGACCGCACTGGATCGGATCGGCGATCTGCCTCCCTGGTTCGACACGGAGAAAGGCGAGCAGACGACCCGCCCCGAGCTCCTCGGCGATGCGGTGATCGTTCGAAAAGACATCGGCACCAGTTATCATCTTGCCGTCGTTCACGACGATGGTCTGCAAGGAATCACGGACATCGTCCGGGGAGATGACCTTTTCGAAGCCACCCATCTCCACGTCGTCCTGCAGCAACTTCTCGGGCTCCCGACCCCACGCTATCATCACCATGCTCTTCTCACTGATCGCGATGGAGAACGACTGGCGAAAAGAAACCAATCCATCACCCTGAAATCCCTCCGCGAGCAGGGGGTGACTCCGGAGGACTTGAAAAAGGAGTGGCCCGGGTAGAACCTTTCTCATGAGCGATCCGACCTATCACCCTCTCGCCCCGTCTTCGGAACTGGAAGAGGGAAAAGGACGCCCCTACGAGCTGGATGGGCACCGCATTGCGTTGGTTCGTCATGAAGGGGTCGTCTACGCGATCGACGATCTCTGTCCTCACGCCGACGCCTCTCTCGCCTTTGGACCGGTCGAAAACGGATGCATCGCCTGCCCTTGGCATTATGCCGAATTTCGTCTCGCCACCGGAGAAGTCCTCAGCGGTCCCTCGCCCAGAGGATTGCGAACCTATGCGGTCGAGGAAGCAAATGGAGAGGTCTCGGTCTGCCTCGAATTGACCGCCGCAGGAGAACCCGCAAAAACTTCGCCTGACGAGTAATCATTTTCTTGACGGAAAAGCCGACTACTGGCACTTTCCACGCCCCGGTGATCACTCGATCTCGGGACACATTCCAAAAACAAGGTTCGGTGGCTGAGTGGTCGAAAGCGCTTCTTTGCTAAAGAAGTGAACCCGAAAGGGTTCCGTGGGTTCGAATCCCACCCGGACCGTTTTTGAAAAGACCCGGGTCTCCAGCGCAGCGGAGACCCGGGTCTTTTCACATAAACAAGCCCCGCAGGTGGGGTTCGAACGTAATCGATTCGAAGTCCCACGGCCGCGGGACGGAGAAAGCCGATCAAGCGAAGCGACTCGGATCATCCCACCCGGACCGTATGACCCAGCCTCGGAGCGAGACGGAGGGTGGGGTTCGCCTTACCCCATCGAACGAATCCGCTCGATCAGGTTGGCGTCTCGCTCGGTCACGAAATTGATGACGGTCCCCTCTCGCCCTGCGCGAGCGGTTCGACCAGCTCGGTGGAGATAATTCTTCTTTTCCTTCGGAAGGTGGTAGTTGATGACTCGCCCGATGTTCTCGACATCGAGCCCCCGCGCGGCAAGGTCGGTCGAAATGAGGATCTCAAGTTGCCCCTCACGAAAATCCTTCAGATTCTGTCGACGCTCCTTCTTGTCCATATCTCCCCGATAAATGGCGCACTCGTAGCCATGTCCTTCCAATTCCTCGGCCAGCTTGTCGCATTGCTCACGCGTATTGGCGAAGATCAGGCTCCCTCCTTCGACCGGCTCCGCGAGGACTTCTTCGAGAAGGGGAAACCGCTTCCCATTCGGAACGGAACGATTCTCGGTCACGAGGGTCGAAACCAGTCGGTGTCGTCCCGCCGTCTCGATCAACTCAGCATCGCGGAACAGGTCCTGGATGAGACTCTGGACGGCATCGGACGCGGTCGCCGTAAAGAGCGCCATCTGTTTCTCCACCGGACTGCGCTTGAGAACTCGTTGAATCGCAGGGAGAAACCCGGCGTCGAGGATCTGGTCTGCCTCGTCGAGGACGAGGAGTCGCAGGTCGGTCAGTTGAACCAGCTTCAACTGCATCAACTGCTCGAGTCGCCCGGGAGTTGCGATGAGGATTTCGAAGGCACCGGAGACATTTTTTCTCGCCACCTTCATGGCCATGCCGCCCAACGCACTCCTCACCCGCAGCCTCGTCTCATGGGTGAACTGCTTGAAAACGCGAGCGACCTGCTCTCCCAGGTCACTGGATGGCACGAGGACAAGGGCCCGAGGCATCCCCACTTCGGCAATCGGATTCCCCTGCTCTTCCTGGCTCTTGAGGAGATGCAGGGCGGGAAGCACATACGCCAGGGTCTTTCCGCTACCGGTTTCCGCGACGCCAACCACCGAAACATCTTCGAGCAAGGAGGAAATCGCACGGACCTGAATCTCGGTAGGCGTATCAAACCCGTCCTTCTTGAGGGTGGATTGGAGTGTAGGCAAAAGAGGAAAATCCCGGAAAGACGACATGCCTCCAGTTTACCGTGCTTGAACCGAATGACACCGAAATATTGGATTCATCGCAGGTGCCCGATTTCTCCCGTCCCGCCGCGAGCCCCCCCCCGTTGAATTCGCCTCGACGCTGCTCCAAAATCAGCCGAATAGGCCGAAAAAAAGAGGCAGTCTGTTCTCTACGAGAACAGATCCAGCTTACCCTGCGGGCGAGACGGTCAGTTGCAGCGGCTTTCCGAACTGAGAGATCTCCATGTCGGTGATCTCGGCAACGGATTTGCCTGTAGCGATCGAGACATGCTCCATCTCGCCCTCGAAGGGCGGATGATTCTTTCCATCGAGAACGGGATCCCCGGCATTCTTTTTCGCATCCCCAACCGAGGCGGTCAGGCTTTTTGCCAGATTAAGCCCCGCTGAAGGCGTCTCGATCTTGGTTTGCTCTCCATTCAGGGTCACCACCAGATTCCCCTTTTGTCCGAGACGGCCTGCGCGAAAATCGATGGTCGAAGGAGAACCGACGGGCACCTTGCCGATCGTGTGCGTTTTCTTGGCCTTTCCTTTCGGAGCCCATACCAGCATGACCTTTCCTCCTTCGAGGTAGATCCCCATGCCACCTCCTTTGCCTTCGTTCATTTCAAAAAGGGCCGCATCCGGATTCTCCGGAACGAACCGAAGTCGCAAACGAAGAACGAGCTGAGAAGCATCGATCCCATTGACGAGAAGACCACCGCCCCCCGTTCCATCGAACAGGTAGCCATTGTCCCCTTTCGCAGCGCCACTGGTGACGACGACGGCATCGTTTGCCTTCTTGCCATTGATCAGCACGGCTCGCTCGGGCAGGTCCTGAGGGAGAAGGTAGTTTCGTGAATTCGCATCCGCCGTGACCGCTCCGGTTCCACCTTCCTCGATGACCGTCCCGCCACTGGACGCTGGTTTGGCCACCATTTCCCCCTCCGGCTCGCCGAGAGTCTGGATTTCGCCGTCTGCCAGCTGTTTCAGTTTTTCCGAAGCTCCCTCCCAGAGATCCCCATTTCCGAAGAGATCCCGATACAACTTGAGTTGGGCGATCAACTCGATTTCCCGCTCGGGGATACCCAGCTGAGACAGCAAGGCTGCCGATCGCTCGAGAGCGGACTGCGTGAGGAGCAGGTTGCCCCCGAAATTCAAAGTGTAAACTCCGGCAAAAGCCTGGATCGCTTCCGCCTTTTTCCCCATTTCCTCGAGAGCACGCCCTTTGAGAAAGAAGGACTCGGGAGTCGGTGGGTCGACCTCGTTGGCCTCCGCCAGCATCACATCCCATTTCTTTTCTGCCATGGCTACCCAGGCAAGATTCGCAGGATCGACTTCCCGGAGGCCAGGAGGCAGGTTGGTCAACTCCTGGCGCACGGCAGCCGCCTGCTGGGCAATCCTCTGAACATCCATGAGGTTGCGATAACATTGGAGCAACCGCTGGATCGCAAGAGACGTGTAGTTTCCGGGAAAAGGATAGAAATGGGTCGCCGGACTTGCGACGACTTTCTGGTAGGCCGGAATGGCCTCGGCAAACTTTCCCGACTCGCGAAGCTCCTCGGCTTCGCGCCACTCGGGGGTCGTCGGGAAAACGACGTAGTCGACATCACTGCGAAACGTCTGCTTCACCTCCCGCGCTGACGCACTGTCTTTCCACGAAATCTGTCCCCGGTCCGCGTTCACAAGTTCCACGGTGCGGGCCTCTCCCGACTTCAGATAGATAGTGGCAAGCTCCGCCTTCGCTACTCCCGCGAGGGAACACAAGGCAACGACCCCACCTCGCAACCAGAAATCATTCCTTCTCTTCATCGTATTATCCTTTCGCGGACGGATTTGCCCCCTGGGTCGCCTCGAACTCGCGACGCCACTTCACAAATAGCTCTTTGCCCCTCTTCACCCCCGGGTGATCATGATGTCCCATTCGCTTGAGCATGTCCTGGAGGACCTTGAGTGCCTTGAGGTCTTCTCCTGTTCCCTTCATGATGGCGGCGGTCCGCAGGTAGGCTCGAGTCGACCAGTCGAGATAGCCGGGGAAGTTCGCGTAAACACTGACGTAAATCTTCAAGGCGTCGGCGGTATTTCCCAACTGATCCATGCAGTAGCCCAACTGGTAATTGGCCTCGGGACGCGCCAGGTTCCAACTGCGGTTCTCCAGGTATTTTTCCCAGAGGGACTGGGCCTCGTCGTATTTTTCCTCTTCAGTCCGAATCCTCGCCATTCCGAGAACCGACTTCTCCTGGAGTTCTTCATTCGGGATCTCGGCAAGCACCCGCTGAAACTTCTGCATGGCCTCTTCGCGCTGGGCAGCATCGTCGGATGCCGCCTGGATCTGGGCCACATCGACGAGGCAATACTCGTAGTTCGCGGTTCCCGGTCGATTCTCGAGAATGAAATCGTAAAGCTTCTTCGCCTCTTCCGGCCGCTTCCGAACATCGGAGATCCATCGTGCGAGACGGACCGTGGGATAGTTGCTCTGCTCTTCGGGTTTGAAACCCGCTTCGAGACGATAGAAATACTGATCAATCGCGGCCTGCTCCGCCTCGGTCTCCTCGAGCGCATCGACCCTCGCAATCAAGGTCCATCCCATGAGGGCCGCAGAGGAACCTCGTTTCATCTGGAGTTCTTCCAACTCTGCGAGGAGGGTTTCGAGATCGTAGTTTTCCTTGAGGAAGTCGACATAGCTTCCGAACATCTCCGCAAGGACGACCGACTCGGGATCTTCCCGATTTTCCCAAACAACATCTCTCAGTTTTGTAAGGCCTTCCTCGGTCCGCCCCTCCTCCACCAGCATGGGCAGCGCGGTGACAAGAACATCGTATCGGAAATCGGACTCGGCATGATCTGCCTGGAACTCCCGGTAGTGCTGCGCCGCCTTCTCCCACTGGGAGAGTTCGACTGTCTGCACGAGCAATTGCCACAACGCGTAGGCTGTCGTGTCAGGCTGCCCCATTTCCCGACCGCCATCGCGGCCGTTCAGATAGCATGGCTCCACCTCGAGAAACTCGGCCCCCTGCGACGCGAGAATGTCGCCTTTGAGATTCCAACAGGGAGGAGCGACCTCCATATTCGGAAACTCCGAGTGGACCCGGTTGACTTTGACCAACGCCTCCTCGGGAAGGTCGATCATGAATTCACTCATCGCGCATTGGTAAAGGACCGTGGGCACGAGTGTCGAAGTCGGGTAGGTTTCGAGAAAGGAATTCAGCGTGTCAGCAGCTTCCTGCCACTTCGCGAGACGAACCTTCGCCAAACCGAGAAAGAAATGGGCCAACTCTTTCCTGGTCCCGTTGGGATAGACTTGGAAATAACTGGAGAGCTCGGTCTCGGCTTCCTCGATGTGCCCCAGGTGAAACGCAGACGCTCCATAGACGAAGTCGGGGATGTCTCGAATCTCTTCCCCCGGGTCCATGCTTTGACGAACCTCGCCGGAGACATCGTAGGAATCCTGATACTCCTCGCGCAGGAAGAGCACCTCGACGAGCACACGAGCGACCCCTGGCTTCAGCTCATGATCGGGAAATTCATCGAGAAACTGACGACCATACACATAGGCCTCCTTCCAGAGTTCCACCTGGGCGGCAGAAACAACGGCATTGTGGAGGAAAACGGGACGCTGTTTGTGGGTTTTTCCTGCCTGGTCCGACAAGCGGGAAAAGGCGACATAGCTTGCCGGATAGTTTTGCATCATGAAGTGGTTGGAGCCCACTCCATTGAGGATCTGCAGATACTGCGTGTCGAGATCCCGGATCTGCTTCCGAAGTTCCGCGAGCGCCTCTTTCTTTTTCTCCTCCAATTGTTCCGGGACGGGGCGATTCTCCAGGCTCGCGTATTGTTGCTGCAACTCGGGAGCGAGCAGTCGCGGATTCACCATCCGCTCGTACCAGGCGAGAGAACGCACGATATCCTTGTTCTGGAGGGCGAGCTGGGCCAGGTACTGGAACCGCTCATTTCTTTCATATCGCTCGATGAAGGGATCCTGATCGACAACATTGCTGAATTTCTGAATGAACGACCGAGTCGGTGGAAACTCCACCTCGGTGCTCCAGTCCTCGGCCATGACCATGAAGATCGTCTCGCGGAGCCCATCGCTGAGATTTTCGTTCGAGAGGGGTTTGACCATGAAGTCGTATCCCTTTTGCAACTGGCCCGCCTTGAGGTAGCAACGACCCAGGTTTACCCCCACGTAGACGAGGTTGACCTTCTTGTCGTTCTTGGCTTCGACAAGGATCTTTTCGTAGAGCTTGGCGGCGGCGGCATACTTTTCCCGACGCATCTCGGAGTTGGCCCATTGCACGAGGGCGGAATTGCGGAACAGATTGGGAAGCAATCCCTGCCGTTCCTCGTCGTTCATCTGCTCGAGAAACTTGTTGTCGTACTTGGTGTAGCAGGCATCAAAGGACTTGATCGCACTGTCGTAATTTTTCTTTCCGAGCAGAGCAAGCCCCCGTAGAAAGTGAAAATGTCCGAACACCGGACCAAAACGCTTCATCGCGATGGAATCATATTCGGCGATGATTCCGTCCGTGATTTTCAGCGCGCGGTCCCACTGCTCCAAGTCGATCGCGCTGATCGTCTTGTTGTAAGCCACCACCGGGTCGAGAAGATCTTCTTCCTGCCCCTGAATTGACTCCCCCAGAAGGGTCGTCAACGCGATGACACCCGCCAAGAATAGCCCCGGCAGTCCACCGGTTCGATACAATCTTTCCACCATCATTCTCTCTCCTACCCTAGAGACGCCCTTTGAATTTTCCGGGATTCTTCATGTAGTCGAATCCGTCGATGGGCTTCCCATCTTTATCCACAATCGTAAAACTTCCTTTGGTCTGCTTGGCGATCTCCGCAAATTGCTGGATCCCCTGCGTCGTCTGCATTGCCACGGTATTGATCGGAGGCCGACCGAACTTGCGATTGATCTCCAGGATGGGAGGTGGGCTGTTTCCGCCTGTTCCATCCGACATGAAGAAAATGACGTCGGGCGGAGGATCCATGCGATGCCCGATATCGAGAGCCAATCCCCAATCGGTACCGTAGAAGAGACGATCCTTCTCGACGATGTCCATCGTCCTTTTCACATTACTGGGAGTCGTAGAAAGCCACTCCGCCTTGGGCAGTTTCTCCGCAGGTCCCTTGTAATCGAAATTTGCCGCACCCCCGACACTGACAAAGTCCCATTTCCCCTTGGGTCCGATTGCCGTATTCAGGCTGTTTCCTTGAGACTTCAAAGACCATCCCTTCGACGCGTAGTAGGCTCCGCCCGCGAAAAGAAGAACCTGATACTGGACTCCCTTGAGAGACTTCAGTGCTTTCTCAAGTTCGTTGTTGCGGAGCTCGACCTGGTTCTTCCTCATTGAACCCGAGTGGTCGATCACGAAAAGAAACCGTCGACCGGTGGAAGTTCCCCCGAAGAAAGAAGCTCCGCTTCCCATTCCGCCTCCGCCAGAACCAAATCCACCTCCTCCGAAATCAGCATCCCCGATTCCAAGAGGGCCCTTGCTGGTTTTCGTCACATTGGGGAGAGCAATTTTCGCAACCGCATTGGCACGCATCAATTGGGCAAGAGGTGCGGCAGCCGCAGCCGAAGCAGAAGTTTTCTTCGTCTGCTTGACCACGTTCTTCTTCTGCATCTCCTGCTTCTTCTGAACGGTCGGAGCAATCGCCGCGACGATTTCCGGATCATCCTTCATGGGCGGGAGGATGACGACCAGGGCGGCGATCAGGAAAATGGCGAAGTGAAAAATCACGGCAGCCATGACGGCGGTCGCCTTCTTTCCTCGCTGCTTGGGAGGTTCCACCGGAGCAAGATCCTCGAGAGTGAGTCCTCCTGTCTCGGGGTGAGAAGCAAACTCTTCTTCTGCAAAGGTCGGCTCCATGATGGGCGGCGGAGCGGGTGGGCCAGGCTCGCCTACTGCTGCAAAATCCGAAATAGGTGGGGGAGGCGGAGGCTGCTCCTCCTCGACATGCTCAGCCACAGGGATGGCATGATCAGTTTCCTCGATAACGTGAACTTCCGGCGGAGCCGCTCCCAGGGCCTCGGCTACCGAAAGGTGCTGCTGGGACTTTTCTGCCTCTCCCATCCACTCGAGGATGGCCGCGAGCAGCTGGTGCCCATAGGCATTCGCAGGATTCTGCTGCACGAAAGTGTGGACGAGATCGTGGCTGCGCTCTTCGGCGATCTCGACAAGCCGTTGCAGATCTTCATCGGAAGTCGGAGGAGTTGGAGCCTCGAGCAGGACAGCGGCAGCTTCTTCTCGAGCATCCCGCTCGAGCGCTTTGTCGACAACAAGCATCCGGACCGACCAGTCTTCGGGGTGGGCCTGGAGAGCGGTTCTAAGGGAGGTTTCTATCTCTGTCATTTTGGCTATTCAGTTCGCAAGGCTGACGTTCTTGATATCAGATTTCTCACAAACGTTCAATACGTCGATGAATCTTTGACCGACCGCTTCCGGATCGCAGTCGATAATGACCTGTGTTTCGGTATTCGCGATCTGTGCACTCGCCGAGTAACGGGTCAGGCGCTCCGTCAGGTTCGGAAGGTCTCGATCGTTGGGATCCGAATCGGAAACCTCCTCATTGACGATGACGGAACCGTCGGCATCGATACGAACCAGCATCTGGTCGATCTTGACCTCCTTGCTGTCCTCGGCCTCCACCCCCGGCAGGACGAGACTCAAATCCGCTTCGGATTTCTGGAGAGTCGTCGTCACGAGAAAGTAGATCAGGAGCAGGAAGGCGACATCAATCAGCGGACTGATATCCATCTCTGGTTCTTCTTCTCCTCCAAATGGATCGGTATTGGGCATTTCCTACTTCGAGGTTTGGTAACTGGAAAAAATGATGGTCGGCACCCCTCCGGCAGCCGAAGCTCGGCTGACCTCCTGGATGTGCTTGTAGGGGACCCCACGGTGCGCTCGCAAATGCAATCGGGCATTGGGATTACCCGCCTTCACCTGGGAAACTTTCTGAGTGAGTTGCTCGGTCGAGAGCGTGTTACCTTCAACGTCCTTGATCGTTCCGTCGATGTAGATATTGATGACGATTCGTCCCTCGACAAGCTTGGGAACTTTCGCATCACTCGCAACTGGGATGATTACGTTCGGGTCCTTGGGAAAGGTGATGATATTCGCTGCCACCATGAAAAAGATCAGGAGCAGGAAGACAAGATCGATCATAGGCGAGAGATCGGCCTTGAGGCCGGGTCCCGCGAACAGATCGTTTTCTTTTGCCATGACGTTCGGTGAGGAGGCTTAAGCTTCTTCCGAATACTCGGTGACCGTCCGCCGGAGGCGATTGATCAGCTCCTCCGCCTCTTCATCCGTCTCGGCAACCAAGCCCTGGAGTCGATCGCGAAAGATGAAGTAGCAGAAAATGGCAGGAAGGGCGACGACCAGTCCGGTCGCCGTGGTGATGAGGGCCTCCGAGATGTTTCCTGCAAATGCCGAAGGATCTCCCGTCCCGCCCTGGCTCAACTTGGCGAACGCCCCGATCATTCCGGAAACGGTTCCCAGCAGTCCCATCATCGGGGCCGCCTGGGCGATGATGGAGAAATAGTTGATGGTGCGAACTCGTCCACGATTGAATTTTCGCGAAGCAGCCGCCATCGTCTCTTCCAGCTTCTCGGAGTCGAGCACTTCGTAGCCACGGTCAGCGATATAGTGAATCGCCGCCTGCATGACGCGCCCGAGGCAGTTGTCGGAAGTCTGCGCTTTGTGGGCAGCGGCCTCGAAATTGGCCGCGTCCATGTCCGGACCGATCGCGGCGATCAGTTCATCGGGGTGGAAGTTCTTTTTTTGCAGATCAATGATGCAGTAGATAAGGAGTCCGATCACCGCGAAGGAGAAAGTCCCGAGGACCCACATCGACCAACCGCCAGCCTTGATCATGTCCAACAGATTGACATCTCCTGCTGTGGCGGTTCCCTCCGTGTCCCCGCCGGAAGCAGGGGCCGGTGCTGCGGGAGCTGCTTCCGCTTCCTCACCGGGAAGAGAAAGATCGAAATCGTCTTGGGCTTGGAGAGGGCCGAAGCCGGTCAGTAGAGTGATCGCGAGTGTGACGAGTGACAATGGAAGGAGGTTCTTCATAGAATGTAAAAGTCGTAGGGCCACCTCCCTGAGGAAATGGCTGGCCGATAGAAAATCGATTTCAGAAGGGAAAGGCAATACAAATCGTGCAAAAACGTCACAGAACTTTTCGCAACCTTCATCCCCCCTATCGGATCGCCATTCTTATCCCAATCCCCAGCGGCTCACTCGATAGAATTCCAGAGACAGAAAGGAATAAGGCAGTCTCACGACTCGCCTGCGTCTCCACTGTTTTGGAGCTGGCTTAGAGGGATAGGCCGAACCTCGAAAGGAGACAGCGCAGCGACCGTGCAAGCCGCCTCCCGCGTCGGCAACCTCGCTGGAGAAAGATAGGCTCGTGGAGAAATCGGCTCGAGACACTTCCGTGGATACTCCCCCTCGAAGGCAATCTCGATTCTCTTCGGCTCCAGCCGAAACCCCTCTCCGGTGGCTTTCATCCGCGCCTCCTTCGCAGTCCAGATCCAGAAAAATGCCTCCGCTTTGGCAGCACCTTCCAAACCTCGAAACCGATCCCACTCCCGAGGACGGAAACACCGATCCGCAAGCCGATCGTAATCGACGTCTCGATCGAATCGCTCCACATCGATCCCGATCGACGGGATCTCCGATACGGCGACGACCGCGATATCAATGGAATGGGAGAGATTGAAATGGAGAGAATCGTCGAGGAGGAAGGGCTTTCCATGCTCCCCCACTCCGAACTCGAGGTCGGCAGGGTCGCAACGGAGATAACGCGACAGGATGAACCGAAGCATTCCGCGTCCACGAATGTATCGATCCCGAAGTTCCCCGAAACGAAACTTCTCGGACCGTTCTTTTTCATCACGACTCAGCCAGGATTCCCCATCTGCGATCGCCAGGGTTTCCTCCCGATCGAGCGAGAACGAAACGACATCGATTTTCTCTCGCTCAAGATCCCAGGTCATGTTTGTCGTTCTAAGGTGAAGATGTATGTCAGGACGGGCGGCCCTTTGGAAGAGGTATCAGGCCTGGAAAAGTTCCCATGCAACCTTGGCGACCCCGGCAAGCAGAATGAGCGCGCTCCCCACTCCAGCGATCCGGACTGCGGGACGGGATCTCTCTGGAGCCAGCCGGAGCCAACGGTACCCCAGGAGCCCGATCAAGAGTCCTCCAAAAAATCCTCCTGCATGAGCCGCATTATCGATGAACTGAACGCCCAGGATACCGAACAGAGAAACCACGATCGTCGACTGGATGAGACTGGACCGAAGAAAATTCGGAAGCTCCTTCTGAAACTTCTGCGTGACCACAAGCAGAAAGGCGAGGCACCCCAGCAAACCACCTGATGCCCCCACCGAAATCGCTCCCGGTCCAAGATACAAACTGGCCAGCGATCCCGTAATGACACTCACGAGGAAAACGATACTCAGCGAAGAAGGACTGACCAGGGCGACCACAATCCGGCCGAGGGAGTACAGTGCCATGCCATTGAAGAGGATATGGAGAACACTCCCGTGCATCAGCCCTGTCGTGAGCAATCTCCACCATTCCCCATTCTCGAGAACCGCGGACTTCACAAGCGCACCGGCGAGCAGAGAGGTCGGGGTCACTCCCGGTCGAGGAGCCCCATCGATCAAAACCTGCCCCGCAAAGATCAGGACGAGAACAGCCACCGCAATCTTGAGAAGTCCGGTTGGCCTCGTGACGAGCCATCGACGGAAAAACTCATCGTTCACGAGTCGCCGGTTCAGATCCTGGACCGTGTAGAGATCGACCCTTCGAAACCAGGCCATGGTGGCGTCCACGAGAGGAAACAGGCCAAACATCATGGCCCCGATCAAGCCGAGAAAACGAAGAGATGGAATAGTGAAGGCGAGTCCGACAAGTCCGGCTGTGATGAGGAACGCCTTGACCCAATCCGCCCGCACCCTCTTCCGATACCTGGCCAGATCGACCGTGTGAGTATGGGGCATACCGAGAGAAGTCGGTACGAGACGGGAATAGCCCGGGATGACCAGGCCCTCGACTTTGGGAACCGCCCCCAACAGCCGCGCGAAATCCTCGCGACTGTCCACCATGATGAATTGCCCAGGCTCGTAGCGAATCCCATCGAGCGTGACTCCATCCACAACCTTCACGCCAAAACCTTCTCCCACCTCTTCCGGCAACGACTCGAGAAGATTTTCATCACCCCACGGCAAATTCTCGGGGATCTCATCCCGAAACCAGGAGCCAACTCCCGTCTCCGGTCGACCACCGGCTTCGTTCTTTTTTGCCGAATCATCTTGCATTGGGAAGACCATAGCCACTTCCCGGAGCCAGGAAAGGTGCGATTCCTTTTTTCAACCGTTTCGGGATTTGAAAAGTGCCGACTAATCCACTCCCCCATCAATTCCCTTAGGTTGAGCGAGTTGGAACAATCCCAATTCAAAACCACTCCCCAGTCGAATCGCCCACCGGAAAAATCGAAACATTTTTCTACGAGAAAATGTAACCATCCGACCGAAAGGGGTAATACAGGTGTGCAGGGATAGTGCCGGAAAACACTTCCTGCTTCTGCATCCCACAAGGAATCGCTGCAGGAAACATTTTTCACTTTCCCGGTAAGCCACCGGGAACATCAGGAGGAGCCATCCTTCGTCGGGCCTCAAAATCCGGCGGAGGGTGGCAATGATGTTCGCTCGGAAGATCGCACCAAGTCAGAGTCGATTTGCCACGCAAGATGCAAAGGAGACGGAAGATCAGTGGAATGCCGTCATCAATCGCTGGATCTCCGACTCGATGTCCGAATCATCGAGCACGGTGTCGGCGATCGACTCGCGCAATTGGAGGGCGTAGCGTTCTCGCAGACGAAACGCGGCGACCTTGACCGCCGTCTCGGTCAGGCCAAGTCGGTTCGCGATCTGGGCATAGGTCTCTCCTTCCGCACCCGGGGAAACGACGAACTGGATGGCATCAAACAGATCCGCTTTCCCCTTTTTCTGATATCGTTTCCGCAGGGTTTCGAGAACTCGCTCCAGAACCGTGAGCGCCCATTGACGCTCGAAAATCGTCTCCGCGGTGAGATGATCCTCCGGTTCGAGAATCTTGCTCTCTCCTCCCTCCCCGCTGAAATCCAGCGAAACGATGGCCCAGTCTCCTCCACGTTTCTGGCGGTTCTGATCGCGGTAGGCTTTCGCCATGAAATTCGAAACGGCTTTGAGAAGATAGGTTCGGAGTCTTCCCTTCTCTCCATCTGCCCGCGAAAACTCGTTTCGAGAAAGGAAGTCGGCGAAAAAGCCCTGCGTCAGATCCTCGGCCTCGGATGATGATTTCCCACGGGAACGGATGAAGGCGTAGACGGGGGGCCAGTAAGCCTTGCACAATTCCTCCAGCGCCTCGGAGCGGCGATCGGAACTTGCTCCGGCAGCTTTCTGAATCAACGTCCAACGCGTCGTCGGAAACGGCTGATTCACGGTTTGTCCCTCCTCCAACCCTCCTCGTTCCTCCAACAATCTCTCTTTTGCAACCCTAACTCGACTACCAAAAAGATTACTTCCGTAAATTCATTGCTCGCCTGGCACCTGACTCTCAACGCAAGATCCACTGCCACTTCTCTATTTCTTCCCCGCCAACTCCTTGGGTGCCGAACCGATCTCGACAATCTTGAGGCGCCCCCCTTCTCCAAAGGCAAAACTGATCTTCTGCGCGATTTCACCTTCGGGTTCGTCGTAGTCCATATCGTTTTCTTTCTCCGGATTCGCGAGCCAGTAGTCGAGCTTCACGATTGCGGTATAGACGGGTCCTTCGCCCTTTTCCACCTGCCCGATCTCCTTCACCACAAAGAGCCGATGGGGGTACTTGGTACGATAGGCAAGCTGCCCCCGCAGGATCAGTTGACCATTGGCTTCGTAGCCGAAGTAGCGCACCTCATCAGCGTAGAAGGAGTTTTCCTCGAGAGCGGACGGGGAAGGCATCGCCCCATAAAACTGATGAATCGTAGCAATCATCAACTCCTTGACGAGATCTTCTCGGTTGGCCGTGAAGAGATTCTCCGATACCCCCCGATCCTCGGCCTCGAGAAATGCTCGATAGGCGGTCTCGAGAGCCGCCAGCCTTCGCCCTCCCTCGCCGCTCTCGCCATAGACGTTCGCAATCGCTTTCCCGGCGCGAACCTGCGACTCGAGGGGAGCAATCATTTCCCCATCCAATCGCAAGAGGGCGTCAGATCGATCCAGGCATTTCTGGTAGTGCTGAAGCGCAAAGTAGGTGCGTTCCAGCGCATCGTAGGCCTGGGCGACGACGCTCTCGGCATGCAACTCAAGGACGCGGAATCGGCGATCCGGCATTTCCATCGCAATTTCGCGGATTTCCTGGTGCAGGGTCAAGAGGTCGGCCACAGCAGCTTCCTCGGCAGCCCTGCGCTTCTCCAATTTCTCCAACTCCTCCTCCGTCTTCTGCGGTTTCTCCCAGGGATTCGAAGGCACCGCTCCCGCGGCGTCGCCGACTTCATTTTCCTGCTGAGACCGAAGGGTCGCGAATTCAGTCACCTTCTCCAACTCTCGTGCCAGTTCGAGTTGCAGGGCCGCAACCAGGGCAGGTCGGGAGGAGACTTGATCTCGTAGTGGGGAAGGGATCGAGGAGGCCAGGTCTTCGAGTTCATTCCCTGGATCACTCACGAGAGAAACCGCTCGCAAAAAGCGCACTCCGTATTCGGAAGACAATTCCGAGTCGTCGGGGAGGCTGGCAATCTGTCTTCCAACACGAAGAAGCGTCTCGCGGGCACTTGCCTCATCCCCCGCGAGGCAACAAACCGCACACTGTTCGAGGACACGCGCCAGTTCGACTTCTTGCCTTTTATCACTGTCAGGCACTCCCTGAAGCAGTGCCTCCACCGAGCGGAAATTCTCCAACGCCCTCTCGTAGTCCCCTCTCCAGTTCGCGATCTCGCCGAGCTTGAGAAGAACATGCGCTCGTTCCAGCGCCTCGGCTTCCGGAGTCTCAAAATCGATCTCCTCCAACAGGTCCAGCGCCGATCGGAAATTGCTTTCGGCGGTCGCCAGGCTCGATTCGAGGGAGTAGATCGCGGTGCCACCCAGCTTGAGGGACAGCTTCAGTTCCTGCTCGAGCAGGCCGCCATCTCGACTGACGTCGGGAAAGGTTTCCCGAACCACGCCATCGATCGAGCGAACGATGTTGAGCCCGTTGAGATCCTTTTTCTGCAACTCCTCTCGCATCTCCTCGGAGCGAAGAAAGGTCAGCAGCTTCCCAACTTGTTTTTCGAGTTTCTCCCGGAGAATACTGACCCGCTCCACTTCCTCCTCTGAAACCTTGAGATCGGCGAGAGCCTTCTCCGCCTCCAGCTTGGCCGCCTTCTCTGCCGCCAGAGCTTGCTCTGCTTTCTCCTGGGAGATTTTGGAGCGCCCGAGGGCCTCCGCGGTCTCTTTCGCAGAGGCCTAGGCTGCCATCTTGGCCTCCTCCGCCTCGATCAGGGCGGCCTGGGCTTTCTCTCGCTCTTCCTTCGCCACCTGCTCCTGCGCTTGCGCGATTTTCTGCTGCCGGATCGCCTCCTGGCGCTCCTCCTCGGCGAGTGTGGCCGCATTGATCGCGACCTGCTCGGCAGCCCTCGCCTTCTCCGCCTCGAACTGTGCCCGATCCGCCTGCCAAAGACTGACGACCAGCCCGGCCAGAAGCGAACAGGTGATCAGTCCGGATGCGATCAAAGGACCCTTGTGACGCTTGATGAATTTCCCCATCTGGTAATGCAGGGTCGGGGGCGTCGCCGTGATCGTTTCGCCCCGCAGGTAGCGGCGTACATCCATGGCGAAAGCATTGGCCGTCTCGTATCGACGGGAACGATCTTTCTCGAGGGCCTTCATCACCATCCAGTCGAGATCCACTCGGAGAGTGTGGGTGAGACGCCGACTGGTCGCTCGTCGATTTTCGGAGATCACATGGACAGTCTCCTGGTCGAGTTTCGAGACCAGGGTGGAGGGACGGGCCGCATCGGTCGTCCGGATCATTTGCAGCATCTGGTCCAACCCGACCTCCTTGAAGTCCTCCTTGGTCAGGGGGGTACGGCCGGTCAGAAGTTCATACAGCAGAACTCCTAAAGAATAGATATCACTGCGAGTATCTACATCCGTGGGATGTGACTCCGCCTGTTCCGGACTCATATAGTGCGGAGTACCGATGATTTGCCCAGCAAAGGTAAATTGGTCCTACCGGGTTTTGAGTGGGTCGATGGATAGGTTTCCGCAGTAGAAATAG
>JARGNI010000046.1 GCA_029213195.1 Verrucomicrobiales bacterium | reverse complement strand
TCTATCTCGGATGCGCACTGATCCTGCTCAGGCATTTATGAGATGGCTTCTAGTGCCCTGCAAAGTTTGCCTATTTGATTCGACAAAACGTGCCTATCCCAGCCATGCTCCCGAAATGGAACCCGATCCCACTCGCGAATGGCACTTCGAAATGGAAGGCGTCCGAAAAGGCCCAGTTTCCGAGCGCAAGCTTCTCGCGGATCGAGAGCTCGGCCTGCTGGAAGACTCCACGCTTGTGTGGACCAGCGGCATGGACGACTGGGCCGAGCTGAGTTCGATTCGGTTTGGTGAAAATCTCCCACGCCCTCTTCCCGGAAAGCCGTCGAAGCCTGAAGAAGACGAAGCCCCGGTCGACTACTCGGATCCCCTGGTTCCCTGTGCCTGGTCCGGCAAGAAGAAAAAGCAGTCGGAAATGCTTCCTTTCGGGGAGGTCTGGGTCGCCCCCGAACATCGCAATGCCTTTGTGCAGCAGCTCGCCGAATCAGGCAAATCACCCGACATCCCTCTCGAGGGCTACCCTTTTCCTGCTCCGCTCACCCTGGAGACCGTGCTGGGACAGTCTTTTCAGATCTTTGGCGCCCAATGGAAAGCGATCGTGATTCTCTGCATCAGCATCTATGGCCCGACACAACTGGTGATCGAGCTTCTCACTCGCTACGTCTTTTCCTCCCCCGTTCTCGATAGTGAAAACCCCGAGGACCTGTTCACCTTTTCCATGCTATCAATCTGGGGACCCGCCTCCTTGAATCTCGTATCCGGGGTCCTCATCGGGGCGTTTGTCTCGGCAGCACTTTTTTCCATGACCTGGCAGCGTTGGGACGGTCGCTCCGAGCTGGAGGCAGGAGACCTTCTCCGCACCGGCGTCTCGAACTTCCTCGGCGTTTTCCTGACACGCCTCATCCTCTACTTCCTCTATGTAATCACCGGAGCAGTTCTTGGATTGCTTCTTTTCCAGGGAGCCACGGACATGGCTGCCTATTTTTTCTTCGCCATGATTGCACTCGTAGTCATCGTATTCCTCTCGGTCCGGCTTACGACGGCGGAACCCATTTCCGTTCTCGAGCGCAAGGGCGGCGGACTCGCCCTCGGACGATCCTGGGAACTTACTCGCGGGAATTTCTGGAGGATCGTCGGCTACCGCCTCCTCGTCTTGATCCCCATCGGGATGATCAGTGGCGTCGTTGGCTACATCCTTGAGATTCCGATCCCTGTCTTTCAGAACTTCTTCGCAGCAGCTGTCGTTACGACCCTGATCACGATCCCCTCTGCCTTTTCATCGGTTTTCGAGATGGTCCTCGCCATTCACCTCAAAACCCGGGAGACCAATATGACCAGCGAATCAACCTAACCGATCAACAATTCCAAAATCGCTACTTTACATCTACTGAACACTCTCCAAGATACCTACCATGCTCATGCGATTTATTGCCCTCGCAGTCCTACCACTCTTCCTGCTTTGCTCTTGCAACAAAAGCGAGGAGCTGAGACTGGAGAAACAGGTCGAGGAATTCAAGGCTGAGGCCGCCGAACTGGAGGCCCAGATCGCCCAACAGGAGGCGATCAACAAGGAACTCTCGAGAGAGACCTCGGTCATGAACGCCAAGACTGCCAAGTTCAAGGACCTCCAGAAAGCGAAAAGCGAGATCGCATCCAGCCATGAAACGGTAAATCGCTACTACGCAGATCTCGAAGCGAGCCAGGAGTTTCTCGACGAGCGACTGGCAGTCTGGCGAAAAGCCTCCCGGGAGTCGATGCTCGATCGTGAAATAGGGACCGTCCGACTCACCGATGGAGACATCCTCCGCAAATCGGTAATCAAGTCCATCGAGGAAAACGAAGTCACTCTCGAACACTCTTCCGGAACATCGGCGGTCGCCTTTGAGAATCTCCCCCTCGATCTGCGAGTCGCAATGGTCCACGAACCAACCATTCTCGCCCAACAGAAAATCAAGGGAAGCAATCCATGAAGCGTCTTTTCCCAATCCTCCTCCTCGGTGTGCTCGTCCTCTGTTCCTGCAAATCGCAGAGGATGAAGGAACTGGAAGGGCTCGTCGATTACTACAACAAGCAGATCATCCGGCTCAAGCACAGCCTGGAGCAGGACGAGTCAAAGGAACCCAAGCTACGCGAAAGACTGGCCGAGGCGAAAGAGAAGGCTGAACCCTCGCTCGCTCTCGAAGCCGAGGTAGAGAAGGCAACGCTTCGTCGCCACGAGATTGGCGCCACGATTCCCGCGCTGGAAACCGAGATCAGAGAGAAGGTGGCCCTCCTCCGCGCTTACAAGGATGCCTTCCAGCCCAAACTGATTCCGCTGGAAACCGAACTTGGCGACATCACGCTGAGTGACGGCCGAACCCTTTCGGATGTCGTCATCAAGGAAGTCAATCCCACCGACATGCGGATCCGTCATTCGGGTGGATTCACCTCAATTCCCTTTGCCGAGATTCCCGAAGAAATCCGGTCGAATTTCGTCCTCACCCCCCCGCCTGCAGAATCGAGGATTGACCCGGAAATGGTTCTTTCCCGCCGGCCCAGTTCCCTCATGTCCGAAGACGAGCGCCAGCGCTCCCGCACCTTGGCGAGCAAGCGTGCCATGGAGCAACAGCAGCAGCGTGCCCGGGAGATGGAAGCGCAGCGGGTCGCGCGGGAACAAGAGATGGATCGCAGAAGAGCGGAGAGCGAGCGCCAACGCGAGCTCGATGCCAAGAAACGAGAAGCCGAGCAGCGAGCTCGCGACGAATACGATCAGAAAGTCGCTGGCTTACTCGCCGAGATCAACACTTTGAACGATGCCATCAGCGAGCAGGAAAGCCGAAAGCGAGACGCGGAATACCGAATGCAGAACTCCACCATCGCGGTCTCGGCCCAGGACCAGAGAAAGACTCTCAAAGCCTACGAGGACAAGATCAATGCGCTGAAGCAGAAGGTCGCCGAGCTGAGACAGAAAGTTGCCCAGGTCCCGAGACCGTGATTCTAGCAGCCAGGTGACTCACCGAATCCTTACTTCTTCCGAAAGACTTCGCTCTCGACCAGGGTGAGGATCAGGTCCCTGAGTCCGAGTTCCTGCCCACCGTATTCGGCCACGATCTCACGAAGGAGATTTCGGTCGGAATACGTCAACTTCCGACCGGTCGCGTAAGACATCAGTTTTTCCGCAAGACAGGCGGCAAACTGATCGCGATTCGTGACAATATAATTCTTGAGATCGTCGATGTGGTGCAGAGGCTCCCCACTCGGCAGAACCCCACTTGCATCGACAGGCAACCCTTTCTTTCCCTGGTTGAGAATCGGATAATGAGTCCGCCAACGCCCCACCGGATCGAAGTTCTCCAACACGTAGCCGAGAGGATCGATTTTGACATGGCAGCGAGCGCAGCTTTCTTCCGAGCGATGGGCATCGAGAAGGTCGCGGACGGTCTTGGCTCCGCGAGTGTCCGGGGTGATGGCAGGAACGCTTTCCGGAGGCGCTGGAGGCGGATCCCCCAACACATTCTCCAGCACCCAGACTCCACGCACGACGGGTTGGGTATCGACGCCATTGGCCGTGGCCATCATGACGGCCGCCTGGCCGAGTATTCCTCCGTAAGGAGAATTTTCCGGAAGAGCGACTCGAGTCATCTGCTTCGACTTCACGTCGTTTCGACCGTAGATCTTCTTGGCGAGTGACTGATTCAAAAAAGTGAAGTCCGGATCGATCAGGGTCTCGACCGGAAGATTCTTGTTCAGCACGTCCGAAAAAAACAGTTCCGATTCATCCATCATCGCTCGTCGATCCGATGCCTCGAATTGAAGCAGACGCGAATCCGGCATGATGTCCTCAAGGAGACGCAAACCCAACCACTGGGCCAGGAAGTCCTCGACAAAGAGTCGGCTCTGACTGCTCTTGAGCAGACGGACGGCCTGGTCTCGCAGGTTCCCCTTTTTCGAAAGCATTCCCTGCTCTGCCTTCTTCCAGAGAGTATCGTCGGGCGGCCCTAGAGTCAGGAAATAGGAGAGTCGAGAAGCCAACTCCCAGTCATCGAGCCGATCGATCGCGCTCTCTCGATAGAGGAACTGGGGAGAGATCAGTGCCGTCCGAATCGCAAGGTGCATTCCCTGCTCCCTGGAATGCCCCGCCGAAACGTGATCCTCGATCAGACCCAGGTAGGCCGCGAGCTCTTCCGGCAGGACCGGACGACGAAAGGCTCGTGTGAGAAATTCTCGAAAAGTCTCTTCGAGATCTGAATCCGCCGCAATCGCGACGCTGCCTCCTTCGGAATCCCGGAGGAAACGCTGGACCCGCTTCTTGCGCTCCCGGTCCTGATCGTCCTCGACCCTCCGCAAGGGCCCAGAAATCTCGACGCCATGTATACCCAGGGCTGGCCCCTCCTCAAAAAGTTGATAGGAAAGCGTTTCCACGTAGAGGACCGGATTCTTCGTCATCATATCGAGAAGGCGACGCCCTTCTCGTGACGCCACCTTCGCCTTCGACACATCCAGATCAGGATCGGCGAGTTTCTCCTTCACTCGATCCCAGCCCACGCCTCCACGAATACCACTCCCATGTTGGATCGCCTGCCAGGCGGCCATCAGTCGGGGGTTCGATTCGAACTGCCGAGTGAGATAAGCTCGGAGTTCCTTCTTCTTGTCGTTTCCGCTGTCCAGAGCAGCATTCGCAAAGTAGAAGAGAAGCGTCTCTCCCTCGTAGATCTCGACCTCCGCCTCGAAGACCTTGGGTTGATCCGAAGCAACGGAAAAACGCTCGAGGAGTCGCAACGAGGTCACGGGACCAAAATCATTGTCACTGACAGGCTTCGCACGCAACTCTGCCTGGAACGGCTCCTCGGTGGCTCCGATCGCAGAAAGCTCGACCCGCACCTTGTATACACCCGACGCCTTCGCTTCGAATTTCTGAGGCCAGGTCGAACTCCGAGCAATCGTGTTGGTCTTGGAGGCGAGGCGCATCGCCCCATCCACAACAGCCCCCGACGAATAGCTGATCACGAGATCCTCCGGGCCGGCTTGAAACTCCTCGGGAACAACCGGAAGTGGCGGCGGAGGGAAAAGCCGGTCCGCGATCAACGCAGCTGACTCGACGTATCCCTCCATCAGGGGAGGCGAGAGCACGAGATCTTCTCCCTGGTTTTCGAATCCGTGGAAACGATCATCCGAGGAAAACCCATCGGGGACCTGGTAGGAGATCCCAAAGAGTTTCTCGATCGTTCTCGTGTACTCCTTCTCGTTGAGTCGTCGCAGCACGGTTCCACCCACTTCGGAATGGGCGAGCAGATTCTCGTGCAACCAGGCAACCACCTCTTCCCGCTCGCTCTTCTTCGGCTGGGCCTCAGCTTTCCCGGGAGGCATGTCGCCATCCTCGACGACCTGCATGATCCGCTCGAAGAAATGATGGGTATCCAGAACTCTCCAGTCACGGTCGACGGCATCATCGAGCCGAACGCCGTTTTCCTGAATCAAATCGTCATGACATTCGAAACAGTAGCGAGCAAAGAACTTGTCAGGAAATTCAGCGGAACCGCCAATCTGACCGAACCACATCAGCGCGGCAAAAAGGCCCGCTCTCGATCCGATCCGAGAAAGCTTCTCTTTCTGAAAGACTTCAGGCAAACCGGTCATTTACATTGCGGTCTGCGTTGGAAAAGCGGTCCGTCTCCAATCCCAATTGCTGCATCAGGGTGATGTAGAGATCTCCCAGGAGGCGCTCATCACCCTCACTTGCGATATGACGCCCGTGCTGGAATCCACCTCCTGCGACCAGGGTCGGAAGGTCCCGGTTGGAGTGGCGACTCGCATCGCCCATCCCAGTTCCGAAAAGGACGATGGTCGAATCGAGCAAAGACCGACCTTCTGCATCAGTCTTGTTCTTGAGTTGCTCGAGGAACCTCGCCAGGCGAATCATGTGCTCATTCTCCACCTTGACCAGGTCACGGATCTTGTCGGGATCGTTTCCGTGGTGAGAAAGGGCATGGTACCCGGCCTGCAGCGTCTCTCCATCGATCGTGAAGACCTGTCCGAGACCCGCCAGAAAGAGGCTGATGACTCGGGTCGAATCCGTTTGCAGGGCGAGGGCCATCAGGTCATACATCATCTCCTCCGCCTCGAGCATGAGCGTCGGTGCGACCGGGTCATATCCGGGCAGTTCGAAATCGACCTGCGGCACTTCCTCGTCGAGATTGGCTCGCTGCTTCTCCATCCGTTTCTCCACCTCTCGAACCGAAGTGAAATATTCATCGAGCTTCTCTCGATCTCTCGCGCTGACCCGCCCCTTCAACCGATTGGCATCTTCGAGGACGCGATCAAGAGCGCTGACCCCGCTCTCCAGGAGATATCCGGAACGTGCCCGATCCTCCGGCGAAGCAAAGAGCTTCCGGTAGAGAACGCTGGGGCGCTGGATCATGGGAAGAGCGACTCCGTCCCGCGTATAGCTCATATTTCGGCTGTTCTTGCCAGCCGTGAGTTGGAGCGAAGAGAATCGAGACTCCTTTCCGATCACGTCGGCCACCTGTTGATCGAGGGAATACGACTTGAGATTCTGACCGCAGAGATAGTTCTCCCAGGCACCGTGCCCATTCTTGGCGCGATGGTCGAGACCGGAAAACACGGTAAGTTCATCGCGAAATTCACGGACCGGCTTCAGCAAGGGGGTCACCTCGTAGTCCGCTCCCGTCGCTTTCGGGTAGAAGGCCGGGCGGTGCAGTCCCAGGTACGATCCGATACAGACCAATCGCTTTGCTTTCGCATCCGGGGCAACGCCTCCCAGAGAATTCGACTCGGCTGCCCACCCTTTCCAGGATTCCAGCATGGGAAGCCCCATGCAGACCCCCGAGGCACGAAGGAAATGACGACGATCCACTCGACTCGATCTCATCGGGGAAAGTCCTTTCCGAGGTCCGCCCTGTAAAGGAGCCAAACGATACGTATCCGCGCAGAACTCGGGAATCGTGAAGCGAGGAGATCTGTGTTCGAGTTCTGCCATGACTCGCTCTCTCCTTGCGCCCCTGTTTGCTTCTTTACTCACTCCGCTGGTCACCCTCCCCGGTATGGCCAAGGATCCCCGTCCCAACTTCGTCGTGATTTTCATCGATGACATGGGGTATGGCGACATCGGTCCTTTCGGCTCGGAAGTGAACCAAACACCCCACCTGGACCGGATGGCGGAGGAAGGAATGCGACTCACCAGCTTCTACGCCGCCCCGGTTTGCTCCGCCTCCCGCGCTCAGTTGCTCACCGGTTCCTACGCCCCTCGGGTTTCCGTGCCGGGCGTTTTCTTTCCTGCTGGAGAGAAAGGCCTGAATCCCGAGGAGATCACGATCGCCGACTACCTGAAACGCGCCGACTACGCGACCGGATGCTTCGGGAAATGGCACCTCGGTGACCAGCGGGAATTTCTCCCTACTCGCCAGGGATTCGACACCTACTTCGGGATTCCTTACTCCAACGACATGGCACGGAAATCGATCGAGACGGGTCTCGCCGTGCATCCGCTGATGAGAGACGAGGAACCTGCCGAACTGATTACCGATGAGCAGCAGCGTCGGATCACGCGCGAGTACACCGAGGAAGCCATTCAGTTCATCGAGCAAAACCAGGAAAACCCTTTCTTCGTCTATCTTCCCCACACGGCGATGCATGTCCCGCTCTACCCTCATCCTGATTTCGTCGGGATCTCTGAGAACGGAACCTACGGTGACTGGATTGCGGAAGTGGATTGGAGCGTGGGCCAGATCCTCGAGACACTGCGAAAGCTGAAGCTCGAAAAAAACACCCTCGTCTGGTTCACGAGTGACAATGGCCCCTGGGCCTCCAAAGGAAAGGCAGGAGGAGTCTCCGGTCCCCTGCGAGGAGCCAAGGGCGGCACCTTCGAAGGAGGCGTGAGAGTTCCCACCATCGCCTGGTGGCCCGGGAAAATCTCTCCCGGCAGCGACTCGAGTGCCATCAGCGGCACAACCGATCTTCTTCCGACCTTTGCCGGCCTCACCGGTGTGAAACTCGACCAGGATCGCAAGATCGATGGAAAAGATCTTGCCCCGCTCCTCCTCGGCGAGACTGAAGAAAGTCCACATGAAATCTGGCACTATTTCCAGGGGACTCGACTGAAGGCCGTTCGGTCAGGCCCGTGGAAATTGGCCCTAGAAGGCCAGAGTATCGGGATGGGATTCCGAAGCCAGCCGGAAGACGTCAAGCGCCCCGGGCGTCTCTATCATCTTGAAAACGATCTGGGTGAAACCACCGATGTTTCCGAGCAGAACCCGGAGGTGGTCGCGCGTCTTCGAAAACTCGCGGAACCGATCCTCGCTGAACTGGGGAATCGAGGCCCTGGGGTTCGTCCTCCGGGTGTCGTAAAAAATCCTGTCATGCTCTATCCTGCAGAGGCACGGAACCGATCCGGTTCGAAAAAATCGGGGAAACCGATCGATTGGAAGAAGCTCAAAAACGGCGACACCGTATCGCCTGCCGATCTCCCAAACATTGGAGGAGAAACGATTGCGATGGAGTTGGTGGTTTCCGGGGATCTCACGGACGGTGTTCTCCTGGCTCATGGAGGACTCTCCGTCGGATACACGATCTATCTGAAAGACGGATCGGTAGTGCTCGCGATTCGCCGGGATCGTGAAACCGTGGACCGCATTCAGGCTCCGCGTCCGGATTCCCAATCCTGCAGAATTCTCGCCAGGATTTCGAAGAAGGAAGGTGCCTCCCTGCAGATCAACGAAGCTCAGCCGGTGTCCAACCCGGCGATCAAGCCGATTCGGAGCCACCCCATGGAAGAACTTTCGCTCGGATTCGACTCGCAAAACCCCGTCGATTCCGCTGCCCCATCGAAGAAGTGGGAGGGAACGATCGACAGCGTCAAGTTCCAGGTCGAGACCAAGTGATCGCTTGCCGTCGGTTGGCTCGAGAGATCGACTCCCTATCAACTGCCCTCCTCGCAATCAGGCGAGGACCATCTCTCACTCGCCTCGAAGCGCGCGTCGAATGTCACCGGGCTCATAGCCATAGAGCTCGTCGGGCAGGCCCGAGTTCTCGATCATGACCAGCTTCCAGCTCGTGGGAAGGAAACTCTCTTTCTTCCAAGTGAACTCGAAAGGAGGTTCGAGTTGGTTGAGTCGACGAGTCGCTTCGTTCCCGACCGGCCCCACTGGTTTGCCACTCAGTTCGAGACGGACTTGAATCACGGCCCAATCTTCATCGACGTTCATTTCCTGATCACTCGATGTCAATATGAGGGTAAAGAACTGGCTGCCGACATCGAGAACGGCTTCCACAGCATCTTCGCGGGTGAATCCCCAACGATCCGAATATCCCTCGGAAACGAGCCTGCCGATTCGAGAAGCACTTCTCTTTTCGATCCCTTCGATCAGGGCCGCCTGGCGCTTCGCGAGGACCCGGGCAGGTCGTAGCTGCCAGATCACCCAACCGGTCAGGAATGCAAAGAGGAGAAAAGCCGCAATAGCGAACCAAAAGGTCAATTGAGGGTTCGATATGCGTTGCGATTTTGACACAGCAGGTATCTTCGGAAAATTATTGCTCGATGTAAATCTTTTCTCTCTTAATCTTCCCCTCGAACCCTTATGGCTACCTATCGCCCCAATGTTGCCGGGATACTGCAACGCCCCAAGAGTGGGAAAATCCTGATCGCTGAACGCATCAAGCATCCGGGGAGCTGGCAATTTCCCCAGGGCGGAGTCGATCCCGGAGAAGATCTCATCGCCGCTCTCTATCGAGAGGTAGAGGAAGAAATTGGAATCAGCCCCGACAAGTATTCTCTGAAAGCCTGCTTCACCGATTATCGATACAAATTCCCCGACGGGCATCTCAAGAAGGGTCAGTTTTGCGGCCAGGTGCAGACCTATTTCCTCTGCACCTACAAGGGTAAGAAGAAGGAGATCCGACTCGACTCTCACGTGCGGGAGTTCTCCGACTATCGGTGGATCTATCCCAACGAATTCGATCTGGCATGGGTCCCGAAGTTCAAGCGCGAAGTCTTCCGCCGTGTCTTTCGTGACTTTTTCGGTCTGACCCGACTCAAGACGACGAAACGTTGATTGCTCTTTTTCTTTCGGTGAATCGGTGACAGACTTGAAACGTCGTCCCTTTCCCGCTTCATGCATTTTGGTATCCGAGAAAAAGTCGCCCTGCTGGTGATGCTGGCTACGGCAGCGTCCGCCTTGCTGGTCGCGAAAGTGCTGACCCATCGCGCGACCGCAGTGCTCCGGGAACACGAACTGGTCGACCTTGGTGACGAAGCCTCCCTGAGAGGTTGGGTTCTCATGGACAAGATCGAAGGTTTGCGGGATGACCTGATCAATATCGCCTTCAGCCCCTCGTTTCAGGAGGAAGTCGCTGGAGGTCGTCCACAGGAGGATCTTCGCCTCCTCGCCGAGGGACTTTGCAATCGCTACTGGGAAGACCATCTCCGAATCGACCTCGTTTACTTCGATGGCGAGGACCGGCGCATCCAGGTGATCGAGGAAAAAGCCGTCATTCCCGAAGACGCAAGCTGGTTCCCTGAACGGGATGCTCGCGCCGGGGCGAGGCTACACCTTTCACCGATTCAGCGGATGGTCCTGACCCGCTCCGATCTCCCCGAGATCGAAGCGGTCAACCGGAGCGAACCCGTTGTCTGGGCCGTTGCGCCATTGGATCAGTTCGGTCGCTTCACCGGAGGCAAGCCGGTCTATGTTCGGATCATGATGACCCTTCGTCAAGACCCGTCTCCGAGACATCTCTTCGTTTTGGAGAACACGAACGGAGAGCTTCTGGTTCGCCACGACGAATACGACCCTGAAGACCGCGGAAATGACGCGGTCTTCCGAAGTCTCAGCGAAAGCGAAGCACTGGAGGAAGCCCTCCAGGAAAGAGCGGCCAGCCCCATCACCGGAGGCTCAGCCAAGGTCGACCGCCTCAAGCGGATGGACTACGTCAAACTCAGCAGCCCCTACTACTTCCGCGAAGGCACCCCCAGCCCGGAGTTGACGATCGCGATGAGCCAGCGCGAGGAGGAGGAGGTCGACGCCTTCTTCACGCATCTCGAAACCGAGGTAGCTCCCATCGGGAGAGTCGGGGGAGCCCGGGGAGGCGTTCGCGAAATCCGGCTTCTCTGTCGGTCGCGAGAGGATCTCGAGCAACTCGAAGAAATCGTCGAGTCGGCCTTTGCGAGAGAATATCCAGAAGTCGATACCGAAGTCGATTGGCGAGCCGTCGTAGAATGTGACGAGATTCACTCCTGGGCGGTGAAACTCATCATTGGAAATGAAGAAGCCGGGACGAGCTACCTCATGCACTATGCCGTTCTCGATGATGAGCTCGCTTCGTCGATCGAATACGAAATGACCTCGGTTCAAAACGTGGCCTTCCTCGTGGCCGCCGGGTTTGGGATCCTCGGATTTCTCATCGCGATGCATTTCATTCGCCCTCTCCGGCGAATGACCAAGACCGCTCAGAGGATCACGGAAACCCGTCGGGAGAGCCTCCCCAAGCAAGTCTCCGGTCTCGCCCGGAACATCGACACCAAGCGTCGCGACGAAGTGGGAGACATCGCGCGGGCTTCGAAACGCCTCTTCGAAGAACTCGCCGCCTTCCAGGGCGAGTTGGAGCAACGAGTTCAGAATCGAACCAAGGAATTGCGCAGGGCAAACTCCGAACTCGAAAAAGCCAATGAGAAGCTCATGAGCCTGAGTCATGAGAAAGACGCATTTGTCGCCAAGGTCAGCCATGATCTTCGACAACCCCTCAATGCCATCTTTCTCCAGGTCGAAGCTTTGAAACTGTCCCAGCTCGACGACGGACAGAAAAAGGATGTCGAACGGATCCACGCTCATGCCGCCCGCGAATTGAACCTGGTGAACGATATTCTCGAATATCAGAAAATCATCATGGGCGCGGAACGCCTCACCCAGGAAAAGATCGACGTCCCTGCGCTCCTCGAAGACTTGAAGGAATCCTATGCGCCCACGACGACGAGCAAAGGCGTCGGGTTCGACATCCACCACGATGAAGAAGCCTTGTTTCTCGAAGCCGATGATCGTCGACTCCGACAGATTCTCGGCAACCTCGTCGGAAACGCGTGCAAGTTTACCAAAGAAGGTCACGTGGCCATCGAGGCCAGGAGTCGCGAGATCAACGACGAACCATGGATCGAGTTCACCGTAACCGATACGGGCCGGGGGATGAGTCCCGAGGAACAATCGAAAGCCTTTGTCCCCTTTGTTTCCAACAAGAAAGAGAACGCCGGCGGCAGCGGCTTGGGACTTTCCATCTGCAAGGAACTGGTCTCCCAGATGGGAGGTCGAATTGGCTTTGTCAGTGAACTGGGAAAGGGAACTCACTTCAGCGTTTTTCTTCCACTCGTGCCCACTTCGGAATACTACCGCGAGCCCGAGGAATCCGAACCATCGTTTTCGGCAAAACCCACCCAGCAGACAGATGCCGCTACGAACCACGGCGAAGCAACCGTCCTCGTCATCGATGATGACGAAAGCGTTCGAGAACTGCTCCGACGGATGTTGATCTCAGAGGGATACAAGGTCATCACCGCTGTCGATGGAAACGAAGGACTGGAACTTGCACAACGCCACCTGCCCGATGCGATCACCCTCGATGTTGTGATGCCAGGGGGAAAAGACGGATGGCAGGTGCTCCACGACCTGAAAGAGTCCTCCCGCACCCAGTCCATCCCCGTCGTCATGGTTTCCGTCATGGCCGAGCAGGAAAATGGTCTCTCGCTGGATGTGGAGGATTACCTCGTCAAACCGATCGATGTGAATCGGCTCAGTCGAGTCATTCATCGGATCACGAGTCAATCCCCACAGCGCAATCTTCTCCTCGTCGACGATGATGTCGGCTCGCTCGAGGCCATGGAAAGATACCTTGAGGAAGCCGGATGGCAGACGCTGAGCGCCAACAACGGTAGGGAAGCCCTCGAGATGCTTTCCAAAACGCTGCCAGCCGCGATTATTCTCGACCTCCTGATGCCCGAAATGGATGGATTCGAGTTTCTCGAACACCTCCGTGCCGATGAGCAACTGAGAGCCATCCCCGTGATCGTCCTCACGGGAAAAGATCCCAACGAAGAAGAACTTCGCTTCCTGCGCGAAAGAGTGACCAATGTCGTCAAGAAAGGGCGGCAGGCCGCTTCCGATCTGGTTCAGATTGTTCATTCCCGAATCCAGGAAAGAGAAGTCGAAAACTAGCTCTGACTTCGAAACTTGTGACAAAAGCAGGCGAAACGGGTATTCTTCCGTGACTCTGTATGAAAACCCGTTCGCTCTACCTCACCGCCCTGCTTCTGGCATTCTCTCCTCACCTTGCCGAGAATGCTTCCGCTGAAGATTCCTTCACTACCTACGACGCCAATCGAGACGGAATCGTAACCTACGCGGAACTGGCACGCGGAAAGAAAGCCGATTTCGACAAGATGGATCGGAATCGCGACAAGGTGATCACCTCAGCTGAATTTGGAGCTCCAAAGGCACCAGCAAACGAGAGTTACGACCTTTTCGCCACCCCCGCGTTCCAAGTCATCGATGCCGACTCGGACCAGATGCTCTCTCTCTCCGAATTCGGAAAAAGCGTCACCGCAATGATCAATCGATGCGATACCAACGCGGACAACGCAGTCAGCCTCGAGGAGTACCAGAAAGTCGTCGCCGAAGAGAAAGAAAAAGCAGCCGCAGCGGCAGCCCCGAAAGGCTCCGCGCCCAAGGGATCCACACCCAAGAAAGGGTCAGCCCCGAAGCCTCCCGCAGCGAACTGATCTTGCCACCGGGTATTTGCGTGTTACTTTGAACACGTAAATGCAAAAATACGAAGCGAAAGGTCGAGGCAGCGTTCTCGAGCCAGCCCATCGATTCTCGAATTATTCCGTGGTCGACGATCCTGGAGTCCGGGAGGAACTGGCTCGTGTCGATCCGGATCTCGAAGCAATTCGACCCGCTACAAAGGTCGAGATCGACGATTCTCGATCTATCCTCACGGAGAATCGGAGTCCCGATATCGGATTCCGATACAGTCTCAATCCCTATCGGGGATGCGAGCACGGGTGCGCCTACTGCTACGCCCGCCCCTACCACGAATACCTGGGCTACAACGCCGGTATCGATTTTGAAACCCGTATTCTCGCCAAGGAGCTGGCACCCGACCTCCTCGAACAAAAGCTGGCCTCTCCCTCCTGGCAGCCTGAGCCCATCGCCTGCAGTGGCATCACCGACTGCTACCAGCCGCTGGAGAGAAATCTCCGGATCACTCGGGAATGCCTGGTTCGTTTTCGAGATTTTCGCAACCCTGTCGGGGTCATTACGAAGAATGCCCTCGTGACGCGGGATCTTGATCTGCTATCCGAGCTTTCTTCTCACGAGGCCGCGCTCGTCGTGATTTCCCTGACCTCGCTCGATGCCGATCTTGCGGGCCGTCTCGAGCCGCGAGCGAGCCGCCCCCAGGCACGGCTCGATGCCATGAAAGCGCTCTCCGAAGCCGGGATTCCCGTAGGAGTCTCCGTAGCACCGCTCATCCCAGGACTCAATGACCATGAGATCCCGGCCCTGCTCGAAGCTTCCGCCGATCACGGAGCGAGCTTTGCCTCCGGGACATTGGTGAGGCTTCCCTACGCCGTGAAAGACGTCTTTGCTGATTGGCTCGAGCGATTTCTCCCCGATCGCAAGGAACTGATCCTCAACCGTATCCGGGAGATTCGAGGAGGCGAACTCAACGATTCGGACTTCCACACCCGGATGACTGGAAAAGGTCCCCTCGCCTCCCAGATTCGGCAGTTGCTCCGCCTCTCGAAACGGCGTTTCGGCCTCGAAGAGAGAGCTCCCATACTGTCGTCGAGTTCTTTTCGTCGACGCCTTCCGGGGCAACTGGAGCTGTTCTGACCGAGCTCGGGGATCGAAAAACGTTCGCAATGTCGAGAATATTTGCTCGAAAAATCGAATTCGCGGTTGCCATCAGCCCGCTTTGATCAACTATACGCTCGAAAAAACGGTTCAATCCATAAAACACCCAGGTAGATGAGTGATCTCTCCAAATACAGAAATATCGGTATCTTCGCCCACGTCGACGCCGGAAAAACTACGACGACCGAGCGTATCCTGAAGCTGACCGGTAAAATCCACAAGACCGGTGAGGTGCACGACGGGGAAGCGACGACCGACTTCATGGAACAGGAAGCTGAGCGTGGAATCACGATTCAGTCCGCGGCGACTTCCTGCTTCTGGGATGATCACCGCTTCAATATTATCGATACTCCCGGCCACGTGGACTTCACGATCGAGGTGTATCGCTCCCTGAAAGTCCTCGACGGTGGTGTCGGAGTCTTTTGTGGCTCCGGAGGGGTGGAGCCTCAGTCGGAGACCAACTGGCGCTACGCAAACGATTCCAAGGTAGCCCGCGTCATTTTCGTCAACAAGCTCGACCGAATCGGAGCCGACTTCTATCGAGTCGTCGAGCAGATCAAGGAGGTCCTCGGTGCCAAGCCTCTCGTCATGGTCCTGCCGATCGGGATCGAAGATGACTTCAAGGGGATCGTCGACCTGCTTTCCATGAAAGCCTGGGTCTGGGACGATTCCGGCCAGCCCGAAAACTACGAGATCGTCGACATTCCTGCCGACATGGTCGAGAAAGCCGAGCAATGCCGTGCCGAGATGATCGAGACCGCGGTTGAACAGGATGACGAGGTGATGGAGGCCTACCTTGAAGGAGAGGAGCCCGACATCGACACCATCAAGCGTTGCATCCGGAAAGGAACGATCGCCCTCGATTTCTTCCCGACTTTCTGTGGATCGGCATTCAAGAACAAAGGAGTCCAGAATGTCCTCAACGCGGTGGTCGACTATCTCCCCAGCCCTACCGAAGTCCCGCCTCAGCCAGAGGTTGACCTTGAAGGAAACGAGACGGGCGAATTCGCCATCGTTTCCGACGACGAGCCGCTTCGGGCGCTCGCCTTCAAGATCATGGATGACCAGTATGGCGCTCTTACTTTCACCCGGATCTACTCCGGAACCTTGCAAAAGGGAGACAACATCCTGAACACCTTCACCGGAAAGACCGAGCGTGTCGGTCGAATCGTGGAGATGCATGCCGACTCTCGTGAAGAGCGGGAGAGCGCAGGAGCAGGAGACATTATCGCCCTCGTTGGCCTGAAGAACGTCCAGACCGGTCACACCCTGGCCGATCCGAAAGATCCTGCGACGCTCGAGCCCATGGTCTTCCCCGACCCCGTGATTTCCGTTGCGGTTTCACCCAAGGACAAGGCCGCTTCCGAGAAGCTGGGAGAAGCGATCGGAAAAATGGTCCGCGAGGATCCCTCTTTCTACGTGGAAACCGATCCTGACAGTGGAGAAACCATCCTGAAGGGAATGGGTGAGCTTCACCTCGACATCAAGGTCGACATCCTGAAGCGAACCCACAAGGTGGAAGTCGAAGTGGGAGCCCCCCAGGTCGCCTACCGCGAAACGATTACGCAGCGGGTCGAAGATTCCTACACCCACAAGAAACAGTCGGGTGGTTCCGGACAGTTCGGTCGGATCGACTACATCATCGAGCCTCTCGACGATGAGGAGAGCACCGGATTCGAATTCGAGTCCAAGGTCGTTGGTGGAAACGTCCCCAAGGAATACTGGCCTGCCATTGAAAAAGGCTTCAAGCTTTCCAAGGACAAAGGTGTCCTCGCTGGCTTCCCTCTCTTGAACTTCAAAGTGACCCTGGTTGACGGTGCCTTCCACGCGGTTGACTCCTCGGCGGTCGCTTTCGAAATTGCCGCGAAGTCCGGATATCGCCAGACGATTCCCAAGTGTGGCCCCCAGCTTCTTGAGCCGATCATGAAACTCGACGTCTTCACTCCGGAAGATCACGTCGGTGACGTCATCGGTGACCTCAACCGCCGTCGCGGAATGATCAAGACCCAGGACTCCACTCCTACCGGGGTTCGAGTCAAGGCAGACGCACCTCTCAGTGAGATGTTCGGCTACATTGGTGACCTTCGGACCATGACCTCCGGTCGTGGTCAGTTCTCCATGGAGTTCTCTCACTATGCCCCCTGCCCTCGCAACATCTCGGAAGAGATCATCGCCAAAGCGCAGGAAGAGAAAGAGAAGAACTAAATCTTTTCAGACCACTCAAACGAGAAAAGCCGGGCGCACTGCCCGGCTTTTTTTGTGCCTCGCTGCCCGGTACCCGAAATTCCTCGCGTCCAAAGTGAACGGCGCGGCCCTCGAAGAGAACCGCGCCGCAAACTAACCAACGACTACTACCACTAAAAAATCAGGCCGCCACAGGCTGCTCGAGGACATCGAGACGAAGACGGGACCATCCGATCGATCCCGACTCGCTTCCGGAGCTTTCCTGGCCTACGAAGGCGGTGAGGCAAGTGTTGCCATCCATGGAGAAGGCGGGATAGAGAAAAATCTCGCCATGGACGCGGACACTGCAGACAAAATTCTTTCCGAACCGGTAAAGGGTGAGGTCACAAGGTACGGGAACACCGGGATTGAGAGGCGCCTTGGAAAGATACCCGATCACTCCGCCTCCATTGGTCATGTCACAGACTTCTCCGGTAGCAGGATAGATTGCGATGGAGATTCCTCGCTTCTTGCTCTCGTCGAGAATACCAACGACGACACGGCGAGTCACCCGAGAGGGCTCGACGTCCACTTTGAAACTGACCTCCGCATTCGGATTGTCGACGGAAGGCGTTTGACCCAATTCTTCGAGTTGGAATTGAGCAAGATCGGGAATCAAGGTGTTCATGACTGGGAGTGAGGGATGATGAGGGAAACCGGAATTTGTTTTGTATCCGTTAAGTATTTTAAAATTTTACCGGAATACTACGGATAATCAAACAAATTATTATAATTATTGAAAATATTTCCATTATAGCCGCCTTCTTTCCCCAAAATCCGACAGAATTTTGCTTCTCTCCTTGAATTCGCCTTCTGGCCGGGCGCTACTAGGAAACGATATTGCCGCCCGAAGAACGGCACATAACTCCTCATGGATGACCTGTTTGAAGATGAAACCAGCGCTCCCTCTCCGGACGTTGGTGATTTTGGGAATTCTTCCCGGCAGGCGCCCAGCGCATCGATGCCCTTGGCTGCCCGGATGCGTCCTCGCAACCTTGATGAGTATGTCGGACAGAACCATATCCTCGGTGCGGGAAAGCTGCTTCGACGAGCCGTGGAAGCAGATCGTTTCACCTCGCTGATCTTTTACGGCCCCCCCGGAGTGGGCAAAACCAGCCTGGCAGAGCTGATTGCTCAGCGCACCCAATCCCGATTTCTGAATCTTTCCGGAGTCGAAAGCAACGTCGCTGAAATTCGAAAATCCGTCGAGGCCGCTCGACAATTTCAGCGAACACGGGGAGAGGTCACCACGCTCTTTGTCGACGAGATCCATCGCTTCAACAAATCGCAGCAGGACGTACTGCTCCCCCACATCGAGCGAGGAACGGTCCGGTTTATCGGAGCCACGACCCACAATCCGTATTTTTACGTCAACAGCCCTCTTGTCTCCCGAAGCCAGGTCTTTCAGCTCGAACCGCTCACGGAAGAAGATCTCGCCACCCTCCTGAACTCGGCCATCCATGACGACGAGCGGGGCTACGGAAAGAAGCCGCTGAAAGTGAGCCCCGAAGCCGTGAGTCACCTCGTCCGCATGTGCGATGGCGATGCACGAAAGATGCTGACCAGTTTCGAACTGGCCGTATTGACCACGGAAGCAGATCCCGAGACGGGGGACATCATCATTGATCTCGCGGTAGCCGAGGATTCCATCCAGCGAAAAGTCGTCGTCTACGATGCCGACGGTGACGCTCACCACGACACCATCAGCGCATTCATCAAATCGATGCGCGGAGGAGATCCCGACGCCGCACTCTACTGGCTCGCCAAGATGCTCTATGCTGGAGAAGACATCCGCTTCATCGCCCGGCGTATCGTGATCGCAGCCAGTGAGGACATAGGCATGGCCGACTCCCATGCCCTCCGTGTCGCTGTCGCAGCCCAACAGGCAGTGGAGTTCATCGGTATGCCCGAAGCGAGAATTCCCCTCGCGCATGCCGCGGTCTATCTCGCCACAGCCCCCAAGAGCAATCGGGCCTATATGGGCATCAATGAGGCAATGCGAGAAGTGGCGGAAGGAAAAACGCTCGCCGTTCCTCCTCATCTACGCACCAAGTCGAGGAAGAAGCTGGGTACTGAAGGTGGTGCGATCGATCCGGAAGAAACAGAGTATCTCTACGGGCACGATTTCGAAGGAGGCTACGTGCCCCAGGCCTATCTTCCCGAGGGGCGTCGCTATTACGAGCCCTCCGATCACGGCATGGAGAAACGCGTTGCCGAAAGACTCGCCTACTGGCGGGAACTGTTCGAGAAACGGCAGGAGAAAAACGGCGAGGCGTGATTTACGCGGCAGCCGCTGCCTTGGCCTGTTCGATCTTCTCTCGGATGTAGCCGGAGATCTCGTTGAAGAGCCATTTGCCGAGTCGCTCCTTCTCTGCGTTCGCAAATCTAACGAATCCCCACTCCCCTTCGAGCAGCGGATCTTCGGAATCCGACAGGATCCGGGCCCGTCCCGCAAATCGGGCTCGCGCCAATTCTCGGGCCTGGCTTTGCTCACCGAGAATGCTGAAGTAGTCCAGATCAGAATCGTAGCCCCCGCCACCTCGGGCAATCTCCTGCTCGCGCTCGGCCAGTGGATCACTGCTTGCCCGCAAAGCAAGGGGTCCCCCGTTAGGAGCCGCCATGACCTCGTGCGGAAGTGCGCGAGTCGCCCGACTCTCAATCCGCTCGATTTCTCCTTCGATCGGCTTGGAACGACCTCGCAGAAGAACCCGAATACGACGCCCAACTTGGTCCGCGAGACTGTCGATGTCATCCTGCCGAAACGAAATCAGGAGCTCCTTCTCGTGATCGGGAATCACGGACAGGATCTCGTCCCCCACTTCCACCCACTGTCCGGGAAGTGAGTCGAAGAGTCGTCCGACCACCACGCCATCGGCCGGTGCGGTCACCTGGAGCGCGGCAAGGTAAGCCCGACTCTCGGCGAGTTTCTGTTCCAGTCCCTCGATGGTTTCCAGCTCCGCCTGATAGGCCGGAAGATCGTCATTCTGATAATAGCTGCGAGCTCGAATTCGCGCCGTTCCCAGCTCGATCTCGATCTTATCGTGCTCGATCTCTTCGTCGGGGTTTCGCAAATCGACCAGCAAGTCCCCTTTCTTGACATCCTGCCCTTCCCGGACTTTCACCTCCACGACCTGTCCCCTTACACCCGCCCGGAGGATCTCTCGATTGGAATACTCGACAACCGCGACCGCTTTTCCAGTCGGATTGATCCGGACAAAGGTGAACACGCAAAGCAAAGTCAGGATAAGAATCCCGAGCCGGGGGAGCGCGCGGCTCAGCTTTGGACCCGTTCCCACTTTGAAGAGGAATTTCAGGAATTTGTAGAGGCTCGTCCCCAACATGACGAGCACCGACGCGATGGCGAGAACCAGTCCGGCGCCTTTGAATAGCAGACTCACGATGACCATGATCCCGATCCAGATCACGATCTTCCAAAGCGCTGCCAGGATTCCATACAGAGGCACGGCGATCGGGTGCTGCCGAGCTGCCGCCGGCATCGTGAGGTCTTCCATCCCGAGGATGAACACCTTTCCAAACCATTTCAGGAACTGCTGTCCCTTCGTTCCCAGGTTGGGAATCCCCAGGAAATCCAGCAGGATATAGTAGCCATCGAACCGCATCAGCGGGTTCGCGTTGAAAAGCAAAGTCACGAAAGTCGCGGCGATCACTGCGCTGTGCAATGAGGTGTTGAGCACCCCGGGATCGGTATTCAGCCATCCCAGAACACAGACGCACGCGATGGCGATCTCGACATACATGCCCGCTGCGGAAACGGTGATCCGCCTCCACTTCGAGGAGAGCTTCCAGCTCGCCGAGGCATCGACGAAAGCAAGCGGCGTCACGAAGGCAAGCAACTGCACCCCCCACTCCGGTACGGGTCCGCCGAATCGCTTGGTCGCGAGGCCATGACCGAATTCATGCAGTACCTTCAGAACCGCATAGATCGCAATCACCCGGATCCAGTTGTCCGGCGCAATGACCTGGCCCGATGCAGAGACGAACGTATCCCACTCGGGTGCCAACTGGAAGATCGTGTAGATCACCAATCCCAGCCAGAGCAGGAGTCCCGGGATCGCGAAAATCCATCCCAGGAGGGGTTCGAGGCGAGTGAGGAGACGGTCAGGACATCCCAGCGGCACTTTGAAGAACATGACCTTGGCGATCGGGTTCTTCTGCTGCTTGTCTTTCTGCCGCATCCACTGTTCGCGCCGCCGCTCGCCCTGGCTACTGGTATCCGACTCGAGGAGATCGCTGTCGATGAGCCAGCGGAGCATCTGTTCTCCTTGTGCCTCAGTCAGGGCTTCTTCTCCCTGGGTCGCTGCATTTCGCGCCAGCGCTTCGGAGATCGTGGTGTAACCGTCGAAACTCTGGATGAACTGATGCTCGGGAAAACCGACATGAAAAAATTTCCCCTTCGAGGTGTCCTCGATGATGTAACTCGGCTTCCCCCGATACTCCTGGTAATGGGTTCGGACATCTCGTCGCAAGCGGGGACGAGAGGTGCTTATCTCACTGACCTTGTGATCGACTGACATCGCTACCAAAGCTTGAGTCGCAGATACTCCCAGAGCCGATGAAACAGGATCCAGCCAATGGACTTGCGGGTGGAATGGATCCGGACGCTCCCTTTCATACCGGGACGGAGCACATCGTTATCATTCTCCAACATGGCCTCTCCGATGAAAACATTCTGTCCGTTCTGGATTTCGGAGATTGGATAGATCCGGAGCAGGTCGGACTCCCAAACCCGCGAGCTGTCGGAATCCAACCTCATCTCCACTTTACCGGACAGAGTTACATGACGAACTTCGGTCTCCGGAATCGCAATTTCCATCAGCATCGTCTCGAGCGGAGCGACTTCGAAAAGCTTTTGCCCCGTCGTCACAGGAACCCCTTCGGAACGTTCCAGGTTTCCGGTCAGGACGATGCCGTCGATCGGAGAACGAATCAGAAGATTGTCGCTGCGGAACTGGAGTCGTTCCACTTCGAGAGCGAGTCGGTCGGCTTCGAGTTGCGCCATTTGAAGCGTCGCCGGATCCTCGAGGACCATGGCATTGTCTCGCTTTTTCACCGCAGCGCTCCGAGCCGCGATTGATTCGGCAAGCGTGACCCGGATCTCCCGTCCATCGAGCTCCGCGAGAATCTGGTCGGCACGGACCTCGTCTCCCGGTTTCGCAAAAGTCTGGTAGAGGCGGTTTTCGAAGGGAGCGGCCACCGTTCTCCGCATGACGGGCTGCAAAACACACTCGGCCCCGACTCGATAGGTAATCGGAAACAACATCACCACGAGGGTGAGAACTGCAGCGGCAATGGCGAGCGTACGCTTGGTCTTCCCTCCACGCCAGAAGCGCAGGACACCTCCCCAGAAAGCCCCCGGTTTGGAACGCTTCAGGAAGCCAACGAGTGACCCGAGATGAGGCTGGCAGGCCTTGAGCAATCGGTAGGTCTTCTTCGAAATATCGGGAGAAGCGGGAGGATAGAGCAAAGCAATGGCAGCGGTCAGGCCCGATGCCTCGTGCCGAATCGGCGCGACCAGAACCTTCCCGGATTTGAAAGAATGAAGCAGATCATCATGATTCGCAGCGACGACGACTTCTCGGATCATATCGTGCTGGCTCGGCCAGACCATCATCTCATCCAGTGCGATCGCTTCGCGCATCGCCGCGCCCAGCTGAGAGTATCCGAGAGTGCGTTTCTCTTCGCTGCTCATCCCCGAGACGGCGTGCACCTTGCAGGAACGACTGGAGCCAGTTCCGATCGCGACTCTCTGGCAGCCGAAGAATTTCTCCAACTCGGTCACGAGGGTGAAAAGGGAGCGCTTGAAAGTATCCCCATCCGCGGTGCGTGAAAACATCTCCACCAGCATGGTGGCCTGCACGAAAGCCTCTTCGTTTTCGTGTGCTTCCGCGATCAACTCCCGCTGCACGATGAACTGCGTCGTAAGATGCAGCATCGAAAAGCAGGGATCCGAGAATGCGACTCGCTCCGGAGGAAGGTAGGCGGTGAAACACACGGGAACATCTCCCGGCACCGGGAACGGAACCATCAACTGGGAATGCTGTCGTCCTCCCACGATGAGATGGACCTGGCTGGCCTTGTTCTCCGCAAACGCCGTTTTCAAAACCTCGTCCTGCGGAATCCAGACCTGCCGCGCCTTGGGATCTTCCATCCCGACACCTGCAAACCCGATCAACCGCAGTTCTTCCCCACGCTTTTCGTGGAGCACGACCGCTTCCGCGCCGAGAAGAAGCCGAACGTAGTCGGTGAGCAATTGCAGAAACTGCTCCCGGTGCGCAGCGCGGGAAAAGACCTCTGCGAGAGGAGACAGAGAGTCTTGCGGGCGCAGAGCCCGAATCGTCGTGGGCGCACCTTCCTGAGGACGCGCCGGCCCTACCGGGAGTCCACCAGACTCCTTGAATTCAGTCACCAGATTACTTGCCATCGACCATCTCTATGCTGCATATCCGCAACCCATCCGAACTGGGAAGGATCGCGCGGGTCAGAAAGATACCGCGTTATTGGATGCATGACAATGCGTGAATCCGCAGCCTCGATCCGTGTCACATTCTTCCCCCTCAGGGTTTCAAGGTCAGCTCACCTCGCTCATAGCGATCCAGGAACTGGGAAATCCGATCGTCAGACACAGGCTCCTCACGCTTGTCGAGGGTATCCCGAATGCGGCGATACTCTTCGAAGGCCCGGCTGCGATGAGGCATCTGGGTCGCTTCGTAGTGATTCAAGGTATCTGCGGTCCGGACCAGGGTCGCGCCGATCGCGTCCCGCATCTGCTGCAACTCGGCCAACTCCTCATCGAGCCCCCGAAGCTGTCTTTTCGCGATCTTCTCGAGAACGGCACCATAGCGATCGAGGAGGGGCCGATAGAGCGGAAAACCCACTTGTTTCAGGAAGACCAGTTTGAAATACGCCTCGCTCATCTTGATCTCGACCCCGGGGCGCCCCACAAACTCGCGATAGTCCTCGATCGTGCCCTCAAAGCTTTCTTCGATCACGATTTCCTCCTTGGGGTTCTTCAGTTTCTCGAAGAGCCCGGTCTTTTCCCCCTTTCTCCGAATCGTCTCTCCTTCTTCAAATCGAAAAAGGAGCGCCTCATTCAGCAGAGCCTCGGTCTCGACCTGTCCCATGAAATCAAAGCGTCCCTGCTGCCCGAGACTGGCCACTTGTAGAACCCACCACTTCTCGATGCCATCCTCCATCTCGCGAAATGCGGGGAAGTGCTTTCGCAACAATGGCACCACCGAATCGGTCATGGCCAATTCGCCAAGGACTTCACGAAGCGCAATGTCTCCGTCAGGCTGATCGAGAAGGGTTTCCACCATCGCTGCCGAAGACATCCGGAAAATGGTGTAGTCGATCGGATCGAGTTCTTCGGGTTCGCGGAGCGAAAAAATTTCAGCCGGTGAGAGAATCTGACCGCTTTCCAGAACTCCGGAATAGGCCGAGCTGGGTCGCCCCTCTCTTCGGTGGATCAACAATTCATCGAACCCATGAACCAACCAGTCCGGAGGGTGGATGACCCGCTCTCCGAGAATCCCGGCCGAGACGACGTAGGGTTCGATGATCCTCTCGGTCACGAGGGCTCGGACGAATTCCAATCGAAAGGCGTCGGAAGAAAACTCGTCGTGGAGTCGAGCCGCGACCCAGATCTCGAATCGCTCTCCCGGTCGGAGCTCCACCCCCATGCGAGCGGAGTCTCCTTTGTAAACATCGCTCGGATCGCCCCATAGTTCGACGCGCAAGGGAATGACCCACTCATTCCTCCTCGAGATATCGCCGGGACGATAGCGAAACAGGGTCCATCGAAAACGTTTTCGAAGGTCCTGGCAAAAAGTAAGGAATTCGGTGCGAACTCCGGGAGTCGCCCCCTGAACCTGGATCTGGTAGTCGGTCCCCCACTCGTCCGGGATTTTCGTCGGACTCACAACGCTTGCCCCCGGTCTGATAGCCGCACCCGGCCTGCTACCTCCACTCGGGCTCATTGCCCCGGCCCGAGGACCATTCGCCCCCGGGGCAGACTCCTGCGCGTGAACCCAGCAAGTGCAGAGTCCAAAAACAGCCAGGATGGGTCGCCAGGAGATCACCGGAAAACGGTACCAGAATCTTTCGTAACTGGCAAGAAGAGGGAAACGGCCTGCACGAGGCCCGTTTCTGCAAAAAAACCGGCCGCATGCCGGGAAGACATGCGACCGGTTCTGAGCCGGAAAATTTGGATTCTCCGCCCAGATTTCGATCAATGAATCGGGATCGAGCGAGGCTTTACTTCTTCACGAAGCGGAAGCCTGAGGCTGAGAATCCCATCTTCGAGATGAGCCTCGATCTTTTCAGGATCGACCTCCGGTCCAACATCGAGGCGAAGGCGATAGCGACGCTCATCGGGATACTCGGCGAGGGGACGGAACGACTCGGGGACATCCCTTCGACGCACGCCCTGCAGATCGAGAATCTCGTTCTCGATGTTTACTTTGAGGTCATCTTTCTCCACCCCGGGAAGGGCGACGGTGACTTCCCAGCTCTCCTCGCTGTAGTGCGATTCGTAGTGGGGCTTGATGACCGGACCGGGACGCACCTGCAAGGCAGTCTCCCGGGAAGGGCTTTCCTGGCAATCTGGGGAAATTTCGTTTCGACTTTTCATGGAAATGGATTGGGTTCAGTTTGGATTACTTGACTTGAATGCTGACGGGGCGGTTCTGCTCGGCTTTTGGCAAGGTCAGCCGAAGCACGCCATTTTTCAGGTTGGCGCAGGCTTTGCCGACATCGACGCCCTCGGGACATCTCAGGACATGCTCGAACTGCTCGTCCCTGGTCTCCTTTTCGGAAGACTCTTCATGAGACTCGTAGACGAGCCGGAGGAGCCCATCTTCGGCGTCCACTTTGAGCTCCTTCTTCGAGATTCCCGGCAGGTCGACCTGGGCGTAGTAGTTTTCGTCATCCTCATACCACTCGACCAGCGGAGCGGCTGATTCACGGGCAGAAGAGAGCGTCGAGCGAAAGAAGGGCGCGAACGCACGATAGGGATCCGCAAAAAAGGAATCCCAATCACTGAGAAAGGACGACGGTTGGTTGTATCGGATCAATTTCATGGTTTTTGTGTTTGGGTATTGGTTTTTCTCTTCGAGAGAATAATTTCGCCACAAAGAAGATGCATTCGCTGTGCCATTGATCTCCCATTTGTCTTAACGCATTGATTACCAATGAAGTAAATCTAAATCAAGAACCTAAGCAGCACCCCCGAATGAGCCAAACTGACACATCGGCACTCTTCCCGTGTGCCAGAACTGTGTGTCACTTCGACTCACTTCGGCTCGATGTTTCGAGGCGAAAGGGAGGGAACCCTGTTGTGTGGGTGACCAAACCCTGTTAGGTCGGTCCCGACATGATCTCTGCCTTCCTCTTCGACATCGGAAATGTCATCATCCATTTCGATTTCAGCAAAGCCGCCCATCGAATCGCACCGTCCTGCGAAGTCGCGCCGGAGGAAGCACTCGAGCGAGTGGCCGCCTTGACTCCACCGCTCGAACGAGGAGAACTCACCGTGGATGAATTCGTCGCCGAAGCCTCCTCTCGAATCGGTTTCTCCGGCAATCCGCGACAATTCCTCGAGGCCTTCGAGGATATCTTCGAGCTGAACCAGCCGATCGTCGAGCTGATCGAATCGCTTCATGCCGAGGGTTACCCACTGCACCTCCTCTCGAACACCAACGCGATTCATGTGCCCTTTTTCGAGTCCACCTATTCGGTCTTCGAAGCCTTTTCCGGACGCATCTACTCCCACGAAGTGGGATTCATGAAACCCGACCCGGAAATCTACGAGTGCGCGATCCAGACCCTGGACCTCGATCCGGCTACCACGGTCTATCTCGACGATCGTCCCGAGAATTGCGAAGGCGGCGACCGAGCCGGACTCTGCTCTCTGATCTACGAAGTTTCTCGTCACCAAGAAGTTCTCGAAGAGATCGCGCGCCTGAAGTCAGCTCCATAGTTCCACCAGCCGAGGTCAACTTGTCTGCCCTCGAATTTCAGCCCAGATCATCCCCACCATTTCGTGAAGGGCTCGCTCGGATCGGTTGAGGAACATTGCCTTGGGAAGCAGATGCCTCGGTTCGAACTCAATTCCGCCCTCGACCCTTGCAAGGAAGTCGACGGGAACTCCGACCGGATGGAGGCCCTCTCCTTGAAAAAGAGCCAAGGATCGCGGGAGATGGAGGGCTGAAGTCACGAGGAGAAACGGCTGCTGCTGGAGGATGGCACCCAGGTAGACCGCGTGCCCCCGCGTGTCCCGTGCCTCTGTTTCCTCGAGAATCTGGGGCTCCGGCACCTCGGCTCGCAGAGCCACCGCTTTCATCGCCTCGGTCTCTTCCGATGTCCCGCTGAATACGAGGGTCGCCTCAGGAAACCGCTTCCACCACTCAAGCCCGCCATGGAGTCGAGCGAGCGAGACATACGAAAGTCGAGATTCCAGGGGGAGGGTTTCATCCCGGACTCCGGAGGGCAATACAACAATGTAGGTAGCGGAGAACCCGTCTGGGATAGAGTCGGCGCTCAGAACTCTCTTCTCGACCGTGGCTACGAGGAGGTTCGACACCGGCTCGATCGAAAGACCGTAGAGAAGAAAGATCGCCCCCGCGACGAAGAAGGTCGCCGCGCCTCCCTGTTTTTGAGGGGTGAAGAGAGGAACCGGTTCCGGGGCCGCTTCTGTGTCTTCTTTCTCATTGGCCGAACCTTCCTCGTCATTTTCCTGGCCATCTTCCGAACTCTCTACCGCCCCCTTGTCTTTTCTCCGTTGTCGAGGGAGCGGCAGCACCTTGCGAGTCGGAATCGCGAGAAACGCAAGAATCAGCAGTGCGAGCACCATGCCCACCGGAGTCACGAGAACGGTGAGCATTTTTTTGAGAAGAAAGGCGAAATCCATGGATGCCGCCATCGATATCGTTTCGATCCGAGAGATGCAATCACGTAGGGAAGCGATTTTGACAGGGGCGCAATTCTACCCGACGCTTATGGAGATTCTCGATCGAAAGACATTCTGTAGTGAGAACCTTTTATTATGAGCGAAAAACCTGACACCCCCCTCTCGGACACCACACGACGAAACTTCGTAAAGACCACCGGAACCGCTGCCGCCGCAGGCGCTGCCATCGGATTTCCTTCGGTCACCTTCGGAGCTCCCAATGACAAGAAACTGAAGATCGGAGTCGTCGGGACCGGCGGCCGTGGCGGTGGCGCCATGATGAATGCAATGAAGGCCGACGACAACGTCGAGCTCTGGTCCATGGGGGATCTCTATCTCGAGGAAGCAGAGAAGAAACTCGCGATGGTGCGGAAGTACGGATCGGTGAAAGACAAGGTCTCCGAGAGTATCGATGGACGCGTCTTCAGCGGAATTGATTCCTACAAGAAAGTCATCGACTCGGGTGTCGACGTCATTCTCCTGACCACTCCACCTGCCTTTCGCCCCACGCACTTCGCCGCCGCGGTCGATGCCGGAATCCACGCTTTCGTCGAGAAGCCCTGCGCCACCGATATGGCGGGCGTAAAAGAGTTTCTCGCAACGAGCAAAGTGGCTGCCGAGAAGGACCTCTCGGTTCTCTGTGGATTTTGCTACCGCTACAGCGAGCACGGTCGCCCCCTCTTTGAGAAGATTCACGACGGCGCCATCGGAGAAGTGGAGAGCATCCACTCGCTTTACTACGCAGGCCCCGTCAAAGCGATGCCACCTGCCTCGAGCCGTCCCGATGGCATGTCGGACACCGAGTGGCAGATCCGAAACTGGTACAACTTCACCTGGCTTTCCGGTGATGGAATCGTCGAGCAGGGATGTCACAACGTCGACCGAATCGGCTGGGCCTTCAAGGATGCGAGTCCAATTGCTGCCTACGGAAGTGGCGGAAGAACCCGTCCCAACGAAGCCGGGAACATCTACGATCACTTCAGCATCACCTACGAATATCCAAACGAAGCCAAGGCCCACGTCGAGTGGCGTCAGTTCGTCGATTCCTACAACTTCACCGGAGACACGATCTACGGAACGAAGGGCATCGCGAAGTTCGGAACGAGTTCGGCATCGATCACGGGAGAGAATCCGTGGAATTGGAGAAAGCCACGGACGCCGAAGAGCATGTATGATCTCGAGCACGAAGAGTTCTTCGCCGCGATTCGTTCCGGCGAGCGGAAAGACGATGCCGATTGGATCGCTCACTCGACCACGATGGCAATCCTCGGACGGACAGCCTGCTACTCGGGCAAGCGGATCACCTGGGAAGATCTGAACAACGCCGAGCAGGATCTCGTTCCGGACAACATCGACATGAACGGTGAACTTCCGATTCGTCCGATGCGGATTCCCGGTGTTCCTGAGACTCAGGACACGGTCTTCCCGGAGGACAATCAGAAAGCCTGATCGGCTCTCGCTCTTTTTCTTTCGAAAGGCCCCGCTCGCCTCAGCGAGTCGGGGCTTTTTGTTTTGCGATCTCGCCGGCGAGAATGGGAATTTGATTTCTGGCCAGTTTCATCGTTCTCTTCTCGCCCTGTGAAACCCGATCTCCATTCCTCTCCCCTTGTCGTCGCCACCGTGACGCAGAAAAGCGATCTCGACTTTTTGAAAGCCGAGACGTTTTCCGGTTCCGACGTGCTCGAGTTCCGTCTCGACAATCTGCGAGATCAGGCTTCAGAGGCACTCGAGTCTATGGCGACCAGCCCCCTACCCGTTCTGACAACCGTTCGATCCTCCCTCGAAGGCGGGGCTGGCAATCTTTCCACGGAGCAGCGGGTCTCACTCTACACCGAAGCACTCCCCTACTCCCACCTCCTCGACATCGAAGTCGATTCATTGCGCGGAGGCGGTTTTTCGGAACTGATGAGTGAAGCCGCAGCCAGGGGGATTCAGCGCATCGGCTCGTTTCACGACTTCGATACCTTCCCCGGCATCGATGTTCTCCGGGACACCATCTCGGAAGCTTTTTCCCTGGATGCCGATGTGGCGAAACTTGCGGTCCACCTGGACAACCGCTCCCAACTCTATGCCTTGGCGGAACTCGTTTCCGAGACGCGAACCACCGGCCGACTTATTTCGGCCATGGGGATGGGCCCTCTCGGCAAGCTCTCCCGGCTCGTTCTGCCTGAAGCCGGATCGTGTCTCAACTACGGTTACCTCCAGGTGGCCAATGCCCCCGGTCAGTGGTCGGCAGCCCAGTTGAGCGCTCTGCTCCAGCAGCTGCCCTAGCCCGGAAATCCTCCAGGCTGAGATCGATCAGTGCGTCGGTGCCGCAACCGTCCCTTCGACCAGTTCCCGTCGTCGAACTTCGACAATGCGAGAGGCAATCTCGAGAATGGTCTCTTCAAGGATGAGCCGAAGATGACTCCCCGCACGGTAGTCGGCGGGAGCGATGTGCTTGATCCTTCCGGCCACCCCCGAGAGTTGGAATGCCTTCCGAAAGCTGACTCGAGTAGCATCGTCCGGATTGTAGACGGCAATGCTGTGTCCGCCGAATCGTTTCATCACTGTGAAACAGGGCACATCGGTCGGACCATCTCCGAGGTAGATCATGTTGGGAAAAGGAATCGGACGAAGCTCGTCGGGCATGTGATCATTCACATCCTCGGAAGGATCGAGCATTCCTTTGTTGATCCGAAAGAGATACTGCGTCTTGGCAGTGTGCGAGATCACTCGTCGAGGGAAAGAAATTCGACCCGAACTGTTCTCCGCGAACTCACAACCGAACACTTCCTTGGTGTAGGGCTTGAGCCGACTCCCATCGATCAGCGCCTTGATCCCACTCGAGACGATGTAGTGCTCGATCTGCACCCCCATCGCACGATGCTCATCGGTGAGCAATTCCTCAAGCTCTTCAAACATATCGGGAAGTCCCGGAAAAAACTGGAGACCTTCGCCGAGTTTCTCGAGATCGGCGTTGCTCGGCCCGTCCATTTCGAGGTAGTCGATCATCGCCTTGAGATAGGCAAGCTCGCTCTCATATCCATCTTCCTCGACGAGGACTTTACAACGCTTCCAGAACTCCGAAGGATTGATCCCGAACTTCGGGAAGAGCACTTCATCCTGCATGTAGGTGGGACTCAGTGTCTGGTCATAGTCGTAAACCAGGCCGATGATGTTCTGGGGAGCTGCCATGTAAAGAAAAAGCGATTTCGATCCTGGATTCCGGAGAGAAATGATTCATCGGGAACCCTATCGAAGAGACTCGATACAATACCACGGATTACCGGTTTCTGCAGCGCTCGATTCTTTCAAGAACGGTCCTCTTCGACAGCCTCCAGTGCAGATTCCAGGGAAGCGTGCCGGTATTCGAATTGAAACGCACGCGCCACCACCGGATCGACCCGCTGGCTCGCAAGAAACAGCTCGGACATTCCGCCTGGCAACCGGCTGAGTAGAAACCTCGGAACCCGGAACCAGGCTGGGCGTCGAAGGATTCGGGCATAGGTTTTCGTGAATTCGCGATTCTGCACAGGCTTCGGGGTGACACAATTGACTCGCCCATGAATGGTGGACTCGGCGACACATTTGAGAAAAATCCCTGCCAGGTCCGCCACATGAATCCAGGACATCCATTGCTTCCCGCTTCCGAGACGCCCCCCGAGTCCGAGTCGGAAAATCGGTCGCAAGCGCCGGAGAAAACCTTCTTCGCCCAGGACAATCCCGATCCGTGGATTGACGACCCTGACGCCGAGACGCTTTGCCCCTTCGGCCGTTCTCTCCCAATCCCGACAGACTTCTGAGAGAAATCCAAACCCCACATCGGACTCTTCATCGAGCCATTCATCGTCTCGATCCCCATAGAATCCGATGGCAGAGGCGCTCACAAGCACTTCGGGTCGGCGACTTCTCGTGATTTTCTCAAGGGCATCCACGATATCCTGAGTCAGATCGACCCGGCTTTCGTGAATTCTCCGCTTCTTTTCTTTCGTCCACAAACCCACGATGGGCTCACCTGCGAGATGGATCACCGCATCGAGATCGTTGAGATCGATCTTCTCTCGATCCGCCAGCGAACGGACCTCGTCCGCTCCAGGGATGGCCGTTGCCGAGCGAGAAAAGGCAATCACAGTCCAGCCTTTTGCTTTGGCCTGGGAGAGGATTTCTCCCCCCAGAAATCCGCTTGCTCCGGTAATCCCGATTTTCATTTCCCGATTCTTTTCTCCTCACACGTCGACACGTGCTGAGGATACGACTGATCAGGAACTCTGCAAAGAGCTATCCGAAGCACGAAAATTCGATTCGGAATCGCAGAAAGGGGTCAGGCGTCGGCAGAAGCCTTCTGCTCATCGAGGATCTCGACGAACTCGCGGGATCGCTCACGGAGTCGGGACAAACCCTGGGTCGACTCGGGCGAGATGCCCTCTTCCATGAGAATGAGTTCCGCAAACCCCGTCACCGAACCGATCATGTTGCGAAAATCGTGCCGCAATTCTTTATCATGGAGCGAGAAATCCTCGACATCGTTCAGCTTCTTGCGAATCGCGGCTCCCGCAGACTCGATGTACCCAAAAAGCTCCGGACCATCTTCCCCATACTCGGGAACCAGTTCCTTGAGCCGGAAAGTTGTCGTGACGATGTCGCGAGTAATTTCTCGCAGCTTGTTCAAGGATGGATCGCGAGTGACGATGTCGGCCGAATCGTCGAACTCGGGCTCGGGCTGATTCCGCTCCATGAGGCCCTGCAACTCATCCACGACGGTCTGCGCACTCTGGTGGGTCGGGAAAATCGATCCGAATCCGGCCGCCTTCGCTTTTTCAAGAACCTGGGGATTCCCGATCGACGAAATGCCGATGAAAGGGATGTTGGCCAGGGTCCCGATGCCTCGAACGGCCTGCACCGCACTCCAGAGTCCATGTTCGGCAAGATCGAGATCGACCACCATGAAATCCGGGAGATGCTGACGGCAGAATTCCACCATTTGCATGGGATTCCAGACCACGGCAGTCTGGAAGCCAGATTCTCCCAGGGCCTGCTGAAAACGTTCGCCAGTCTGGCGTTCTCCTGCAACGATAAGAACTCGATTCATTCTAGAAAAGGGATAAAGGTAGAATTTCCGCGAAAAGTCAAATTTCCATAAATTTACCGTTTATTGAGTTTTTTCCAACCTATTTTTTAAATTTTTGAAAAGTTCTCATGAAACAAGCCGTTGCAGCGTCAGAACCGTAACGTAAAGTGCGCGGTGACCTTCTCGAGGTCACTCGCCTACACCTACCCAATTGTTTATTTCTATGAAAAGCATCCTCACAGCTACTCTCGGACTCTGCCTCCTCGCTGTTTCGCTTGGCGCGAAGGCCGAAGAAATGGAGATCACGATCACTGCAGACAAGGTTCAATTCCTCTACGATATCAAGGAGTTCACCGTGAAACCCGGAACCAAGGTAAAACTCAAGCTGGTCAACCCTGCAGACAGTGTTACCCGACAGCCTCACAATCTCCTCATCGTGAAGCCAAGTAAGAAGGACGTCGTAGGCATGGCCGCAAACGCCGGTATGGCTGATCCTGAGTTTTTGACCACCAAGCAGGCTGTGCCTGATTCGGAGGACATTCTTTTCCACTCGAAGCTGATCCAGGCAGGTGAAGAAGACATCCTCGAGTTCGTTGCTCCCAGCGAACTTGGCGACTACCCTTACCTCTGCACCTATCCTGGTCACTGGGCCATTATGAACGGAGTCATGAAGGTCGCTGAGTAAATTTTTTCTCTCCAAAACCTGTCTTCCCCTTCCGGGAGACAGGTTTTTTTGTGTCCAAAGGGAAAAAATAAGGGTCTCAAAAATAAAATAATTGTAATATTCATAATTTTCATCTATCCTTCACTTCCTCTTGGGAATGAAGACTACCATCCAAATCATCGACGACAACGTCGCCCTGACGACCCTACTCGCAAAAACCCTGGCGAAGTTCGGGTTCGCCCCTGTAGTCGAGAACAATCCGCTTCTGGCGATCAACACCGCTCGCCACTATCTGCCTGACCTCATCCTCCTCGATGTCATGATGCCCGAGCGAGACGGAGGACGAGTCCTCGCGGATCTTCGGGAAGACCTTTCCCTGCGCTACATCCCCGTCGTACTCCTCACCGGTATCGCCAGGGAAGCGCAAGCCCTCGCAGACACGGGAGGCATTCGCAGCGTCATTCTTTCCAAGCCAGTCCAGTTGAAGGAACTGCTCAACACCATCGACTCTCAACTCGAGATGGCGTAGAACGTGACCCCGTCGGACGAAGCTTCAACTCTGCCTCCACTCCGGACCGAGCCGCATACCAGCAGTCTCCCCGATTTCGACGGAATGTTGAGCTCTGAAGGAGAGATTTCCATTCAAGATCACGATTTCCCTGCAGATCTGACCCCCAAAGTCGACTTTTCCTTCCCCGAGCCAGACGATAGCCCCCGCACAGATCAGCGGGATGTCTGGTAAAGCTCGCTCCTTGCGTTTCTAAAAATCCGAGAGAAATCACGACCGGATCTTCTCGATCCCAACCCGTTGAAACTCGCTCAGGCACCAAGCGTATTCTTCGGTCAACTGGTCGACCACGGTGCGAGCACGAATCTCCTCGGGCAGAACTTCCCAGGTGTAGGTCTCCATCTCAAAATGCCGACACCAACCCGGATCCGCTCCCAATAGATCCAACAATCCGGAAATGTGGTCTCGAGTGTCGGAAAAAATCTGCTCCGGCTGGGCGTGGATCGGTACATGAAAATGCACTCTCCATTCTTCGCCGGCTTCCTCCGGTTGCTCCTCGAACCAAGCCATGGCATCGGGCAAATCTCGAAATCGCTCCGTGATCTTGTCCCCCGCTCTCACAATGACCTGGTGAAGGTAAACCTCATCGTGGAATGCGGACAGTCTTCTCACCGCTTCAGGCTCAGGGGTCAATTTCAAGGCAGAACTGAGATGAATCTTACTCAGCCGGATTTCCGCATCCCGCAACCGTGAGATGGCATCGCGTGGGTCTTCATACTCGATAGCAAGGTGGCATGTGTCGTAGTTGACGCCGATTGTATGGAGAATGAGATTCCGACTTCGCTCGCTTTCTCCATCGATAAGCCGGTCGAAAAAAGAAACCGTTTCCGAACTGGTTTCGAACAAACCCAGGGGTTCGGGCTCCATTCCGAGATGGATCACCCTGCCGCTCTTCTGACGGATGCGGTCGATCTCCTCTGCGCACTTGCGAAGATTCCGGAACATGGCCTCCTCGTGAGCCTCCCTATTCTCCTCCGTGACGAATTCCTTGAAGGAACCTGGTAGCGTCGAAACACTGATCTCCTGCCCCTTGGGAGCCAACTCATCCAACAGGGAAAAGAGGCGAACCGTATATTCCAGTCTCTCCTCCGTCGCCCAATCCGGCACATAGACCTGCTCCTTGACCCGACTCCCGTGAAAGGTGCCAAACGGAAACCCGTTGATCGTAAAGAGGTAGCTATTGGTCTGCTCCAGCCAGTTCTGAAATGCCACCTTCTTTCCCGGGTCCTCCTTCAACTCCAGAGACGCGGTATTGCTGAGGCGCAGCCCCACTCCGTAGGGCGCATCCGGAGACACTCTCCGCCGAACCTCATCCGTGTAATCCCGAAGCCCGGCAAAGGTTTCTTCCCAGGTCTCTCCTCGATGAATATTGGTGCAATATCCGAGGTCGATGTCGTGCGCTAGCCTCATACCCGAGACAAACCCAAACTTCGTGGCGCTGCAACCCAAATGGCACGAGGCCTCCGTCTCGACCAATTCGAGCCCCTCTGAAAACTGAGAATCACGACTGGACTTCGCGCGCAACTTCTTCAAAGATGGGCAAACCGCATTTTAGAATGAGCATCGGAGTCCCGCAAGTGGCCACCACCCGCATGAATACCCCCTCTGCTGAACACGCTCGGATTCTCGTCGTCGACGAGGATCCTGCCTTCCAGCTCGGGCTCAAGACCTTTCTACGGGAATACGTGGGGTTTGAGAAGGTCTTCACGGCGCAATCAGGCGCCGAGGCGATTGATCGAATCCTCGAAGATGAGACCATCGACGTAGTCACACTCGATTTCCAGATGCCGGGAATGACAGGGATCGAGGTCCTTGAGGCCTTGCGAGAAAAGCTGGACCGTCCCGTCAGTTTTCTGATGATCACCGGATATCCATCGAATGAGCTGGAAAAAGAATTCCAGAGTTTTCATTCGGAGACGTTGCTCACCACCTATTTCCTCTCAAAGCCGATCGAATTCGAGAAACTCGAACCCCTCGTGCTTCATTCTCATGAGCAAGTTTGCGCTGCGAAGGAAATCGGACTGAACGAGATCCCGGAAGAGACCGAGCCGACCTCACCCGTGGAACCCAGCCCCGACCCGGACTCGCCGCAACGCGAACTTCGGAAGATTCGAGAACGATTGGCTGTCCAGGGAGACCGTATCGAGGAGTTGGAGAACGAGATCGCCGCACAGCGAGGCCTTTGGCGTAGCGATCTTTTCAAGGTGCTCCTTGTGGGGGGCCTTCTCTTCGCAGGCTGGCACTTCGACTGGATCGAAAAAGCGAAGCCCTTCCGGTCCCAGATCGTCGAAGATGCCAAAGTCTATCTCTCCAAATGGAACGAGATGCGGGAAGAGACCTCGAGCGCCCCTGTCGAAGGAGAAGAAGAAACTCAGCCACCAGAGACTTCGCCTCCGCCTCGCATCAACGAAGGTCGCCCTCTTTGAAATCGATCGCTACAAACCAGCGCAGGGATTGTAATCGAGAATTGATTTCAACGGCGTGAAGATAGCAGTGTCCAAAACAACCAAACGCTATGAATCACGATACCGACCCACACGCTGAAAAACCCGAGACCGATCCCGCTTTTTCCGAGACAAGCTCGGAGACAAGTGATGATGCGGAAACCCGCTCCAACTCAGGCACCTCCTTCGAAGATCTGGGAAAATCTTTTCAGGAAGCCCTCCGAAGCGGAACCGATGACGCCAAGGAGGCTTTCGAAAAAGCGATCCCAAAGGCAAAAGAAGATCTCGCCAAGGGCGCACATGACTTGGCCTATGCACTCGCCTACGCCACGACTTTTGGGGCGGCTCTTCTCAAGGAAGTCACTCCGGAGAATCTGAAGGAAGGCTTTCGATCCGGGTCGGACGCCGGCCAGAAAGCTGCCGATGAGGTGATCCGAAACCGAAAGCGGAAAGAGACTCCGACCACCGAGCCAGAAGAACCGGGCGACGAGGCCATCCTCGTATAACTCGCGCATTCCCAGGAAGCGCGCATCTCCGGAGCCGATTCGCTCCCGTCCGCGCTTTCTTCTTTCGGAAAACCTGGGGCGGTGTTACAGGCACGCGCCCGTCCTCCTGCCAAATCCCCCCGCTGGCATTTCGAGACACCGGTGACTATATTCAGTCACTGTGTCTGAAACATCTTCCCAGCAGAGAGATCTTCGTCGATCACTCGCCTCAGCGTTCCGATGGGTCCTCCGTTTCTTCGGGTGGTCCCTCATGGTTGCTGTGGGAGGCTTACTCCTCACCGTGCTCATTGGGTTCGGCGTTTATCTAAATCGTGTCGCATTGGTCAATGACGCGCTGGCGACCTATGTGGAACCTTTCGAGGTCAAGGTCGGCGCTCTCGACTTCTACCCCTTGGGGACTGTCACAGTGTCCGACCTGCAACTGCATCCCAAGGCAACCGAGATCGATACCCCCTTGATCACCGTCCCCAAGGTTGCCCTGACCTATCAGTTTCAAGAGCTTCGCGAGACAAGGCAGTTTCGTTCGGTGGTTTTCCATGAACCCCACATTCAGCTGTCCGAGGACGCTATCCGAGCCCTCCGGGAGACCCAGGACAGGGCCTCGTCATCCGAGAAGTCCCCGGTCGATCTCGCGACCTTCTCATTCTTCTCGGAAACCCTTGATTTCCTCGATGGGAAACTCTCCCTGGATCTACTCGAAGCCCCAAAGATCAAGGCGGACTGGTCACTCTCCGTCGATTCCCCCCAGTTTGACGAAGAAAACTGGCTCCGGACACCCCTGCAATGGACGCTCAGCGCCGTGCGAGTCGGGACCTCCGGTAAAGGGGGAACCTTTGAGAGGATCGATGGAGATCTCACATTCCAGCGAGATCTCAGCGCGGCTCGAATCTCATCACTCCAGATTCCGTCTTCCCGGATCACGATTACTCCGGACTGGTTTTCACCCGAAGTATTTGAGACAAAGCCTCTCGATTCGCAGCCTCCCGAGGCCGAGAAACCGTCCACTGGATCCTTTTCTTTTTTCATCGACGAGTTCTCGCTTGGCCCCTCGACCATCGAAGTTCGCGATTTTGCAGGCTCGACGGATTTCCCCTCTTTCCCCGACCTGAGGTGGGACACCTCGTTTTCGCTTTCCGGAATCCGACTGCAGGACCAGCGATGGGACAGTGACAGTCCCTTTCATCTGGAACTTCAGGATTTATCGGTAGGCGGTGAAGATCAGCAACTCGCCTCCGCGGAAGCCATCCTGCTTCAATCCCCGTCTCTTGGCTCCCTTATCCATGAAAGATGGATTTCGTCCCTCGAGTTGATCGGAATCGATCTCGTCGTCACCCATGAAACGACGCAATCCCTCAAGATGCCCGTCACGAGCACGGACCGAGCAGTTGCTTCAGCGGAGGAATCCGCCCCCTGGAACATCGATCGACTCGACATCATCGGTGGTCACCTGCTCCTCAATCAATTCGACTTCGGTGGACGGTCACTCCCTCATATTGAATCTCAGATCGCCGCCCAACTGACGGATCTGGAAGTGGGAGGTCCGGAAGGGCTTCGATCCAACGCGCTCCAGGAGATCGTTCTCCAGCAATCGAGACTCTGGCCTCCCGAGGTCGAAGGTTCGGAAACTGCGCCCCTGCTCCGTTGGGAGACCGCCGAAATCGCAGTGAACTGGAACCACTTCTCCTTCGACAATCGTGTCGCACGCCTCACCCTGCGTGCCCCGGAAATCGAGTTTACGGATGAATCGCTGGGATCCTGGCTCGACATCCCTCTCCCTTCGGAGAGCCGTCCGGGACCGATCAACCGTCCAGTCTACAAGGTCCAGGACCTGCTCATTACCGGAGGCCGAATTGTGGCAGATTCCAGCTTCGCCGAACAGAAAGTGCCCAAGATCGAGTCGAAGTTTCACCTCGAGACCATCCCAAGCGAGAATTCGGATGACCCGCTCTATCTCGCCACGCTCAGTGACCTTCGACTTCGCAATCACGCGGTCCTTCTCGAAGAACTCGGAGCGCTGGCATCGAGGCTTCCCGAGGGAGTAGCCCCGGTCAATGAAGAAGAGGTTCTCAAAATTGAAGAAGTCCAGGTAAAGGCCTCTGCGACAGGACTACAACGCACCGAGGAGATCGAGTCGATCCAGATCTCCGGGGCTACCCTCGTGGTCGGCGACGGCCTCAAAGCCGCAGTGGATCGCACCTCCCCCACCCCACCTGCCCCGGAAAACCCCGCAACTCCTGCTCCTGCTCCTGCTCCTGCTCCTGCTCCTGCTCCTGCTCCTGCTCCTGC
>JARGNI010000097.1 GCA_029213195.1 Verrucomicrobiales bacterium | reverse complement strand
AAAATGGAGCGGGTGATGAGATTCGAACTCACGACATCAACCTTGGCAAGGTTGCGCTCTACCCCTGAGCTACACCCGCATTTGCTACCGAGGCAGCGCGGACGGGTAATCTGGATACAAATGTTTTTTTTTCAAGGCAAAAAAAACAAAATACAGTGGCAAGAGAAATCGGGGGAGCGTAACGGTTCGCCCGACAGCGGTTTGTTCCGCAGAACCTGACTCCCGTGATGAAAACATTTGGCAACAAGCTCGACGAGATTCTCGCAGACAAGAGAGAAGAGGTGGAACGCCTTCTCCCTCTCCAGGATAAGTTGCAGTTTTCGGCCCAGGCCCGGGAGGACTTTCGTTCTTTTGCCACCGCCCTGGGCGGTGGGATTCGGGATCAGGGCGAAGATGAGGGATATGGCACCAATGTTCTCTCCGTCATTGCCGAGGTGAAAAAGGCGTCGCCTTCCGCGGGAACGATTTCTCCGAATTTTGATCCGGTCGCAATTGCCAAATCCTATGCGGAAGCCGGTGCCGATGCTCTCTCGATCCTCACGGATGAGAAATATTTCCAGGGTCACCTTTCCTATCTCGCAAAGATTCGGGAGGCAGTGGATCTTCCGCTGCTGCGGAAAGACTTTATCATTCACGAAGTTCAGATATTCGAAGCGGTCGTCGCCGGTGCCGATGCCATTCTCCTCATCGTGGGCGCACTGGAGCAGGAGGAGCTACTCCACCTCCTGGACGTCGCTCGCACTTACCAGCTCGATGTGCTCGTGGAGGTGCATGACCTCGAGGAAATGGAGAGAGCGCTCGAAACGGAGGCGCAGATCATCGGGGTGAACAATCGCAACCTCAAGACCTTCGAAGTGGACCTGCGAACTACGGAGAGCCTCAGTGAGGAAGTGGGGCCCTATCATATTCTCGTCAGTGAGAGCGGAATCTACACCGGAGAGGATACCCAGAAGATCCAGAGCTGGGGAGCCGATGCGATTCTCGTAGGCGAAGCCCTGATGCGGGCCGAGGACCGCATCTCCAAGGTCGCCGAGCTCAAGGGCATCGAGCCTGCATAGATTTTCCTACGCGAAAGGGACCGCCTACTCCTTGGTTTCTCCCGGACGGCGGGTGAAGGCGAAGTAGATAACGTAAAACCAGCTCAGGATCCCGGCCAGGATTGCCCAGAGGATGGAGCGGTTCCGCTGCCACGAGCAGACGACCGCGAGAGCGGAGCCGAGGCCGATTCCGGTTTGGGTGACTGTTTCGGTGGCTTGTTCGGTGATGGTGGCAAGTTCAGCAAGGATCATAGTTTCAGCTGGGTTGGTTCCCCAAGTTACCCTGATTTTGCGAAGAGGGGGCTACAAACTAGGCGGTGCATTGTAGTCAACAAATCTGGGTATCCCGGTAGGTTGTCCCCATGGAAATCGAACCGTGGATGCTCATCCTCCTGCCGATCTTGCTTCTGATCCAAATCGCGAAGCGAATCTGGGGAAAAAATCATGGCCGCAGTGGCTACCGTCACGCCTGGAGCGATGACCACAGCTGGCACGACGATGACGATTCGGGGTGGCATTTTGATTTCGACTTTGATGGCGATGACGGCGGCGGCGACTGAGTCTTCGCAAGACTCCGCTCTTGACGGATCGGATGCGGATAGGATTCTTTGGAAACCAATCTATGAATCCACAGTCTCCCGACCAGATCCTCGCCGCCTTGCAGTGGCGCTACGCCACCAAAGTCTTTGATCCTGAGAAGAAAATTCCCGAAGCGGAATGGAAAACTCTCGAGGAGTCGCTCGTCCTGACTCCCTCTTCGTTCGGATTGCAGCCCTGGGAGTTCGTGGTCGTGGGGGACCAGGAGGTTCGGGAGGAGCTCGTGGCTCATTCCTGGAACCAGCGACAGGTCGCAGATGCCTCTCACCTGCTCGTGATTGCCCTGCGTACCGATGTGGATGAGAGCTATGTGGACCGCTTTGTCTCCCGGGTCGAAGAGGTGAGAGGGGAACCCGGATTCACCGGATATCGCGACATGATGGTCGGATTTATCCAGAACCTCGATGAAGAGGGGATCAAGAACTGGGGAAAACTCCAGACCTACATCGCCCTGGGTCAGTTCATGACCGTCGCTGCGATGATGAAGATCGACACCTGTCCCATGGAGGGGTTCGTCGCCTCAGAGTATGATCGCATTCTCGGCTTTGAAGAACGTCAATTGACTACGGCGGTCCTGTGCCCGGCGGGCTATCGATCGGAAGAAGACAAGTATGCTCACCTGCCGAAAGTGCGATTTCAGCCCGAGGATGTAATTACTCACCAGTAGGACGCTTTCGCATGAAAACATTCATCTGGGCCGCACTCTCGATCCTGAGTTTTGCTGGTTGGGCCGTTTCCGAAGAGTCCAGCTACGATCTCGTCATCTATGGCGGAACCAGCTCCGGACTGGTTGCCGGCTTCGAGGCCCTCGCAATGGGCAAGACCGTCGTGGTCATCGAGCCGACCAGTCGCGTGGGCGGTCTCACGACGGGGGGCTTGGGCCAGACCGATATTGGAAACAAGCAAGTGATCGGAGGGCTGTCGCGGACCTTCTACGAACGGATCTCGAAGCACTATTCCGATCCTTCCGCCTGGAATTGGCAGAAGCGGGAAGAATATCGGGATTCGGGGCAGACCCGGACAGCAGAGGGAGAGGCGACGATGTGGACCTTCGAACCCAGTGCCGCCCTCGAGGTCTACCAGGAATGGATCGAGGAGACAGGGCTCGAGGTCGTCTACGAGGAGAGACTCGATCGGGAAAAGGGCGTCAAGAAAGAGGGCGCTCGCATTGTTTCCATCACCATGGAATCTGGCCGGACGTTTTCAGGAAAGGTCTTTCTCGATACCACCTACGAGGGTGATCTCCTCGCTGCAGCGGGAGTGAGCTACACGGTAGGGCGCGAGTCGATCGAGGAGTACGGAGAATCCCTGAATGGCGTCCAGACGAAGCGGGCTCGCAGTCACAACTTCGTGGATGGGGTCGATCCCTATCGAATCGCCAGAGACCCCGACAGCGGACTCCTGCCTTTCATCGATCCCGACGGTCCCGGGGAAGAGGGATCGGCCGACAGCCGGGTGCAGGCCTACTGCTTCCGCATGTGTCTTACCGATCATCCCGAGAATCGGATCCCCTTTCACAAGCCGGAAGGCTACCAGGAAGAATGGTACGAACTTCTCCTGCGGAACTTTGAAGCGGGCGAAAATGGCATGCCCTGGATCAATTCCAGTATGCCGAATCGGAAAACCGATACGAACAATCGCACGGGTTTCTCGACCGACTTCATCGGGCAGAACTACGACTATCCCGAAGCGAGTTATGAAGAGCGCGAAAAGATCGTGGCTCGTCACCGACTTTATCAGCAGGGGCTGATGTGGACCTTGGCGAATCACCCCCGTGTCCCGGGTAAGATTCGACACCACATCGCGCGCTGGGGCATGTGCAAAGACGAATTCGAATCACCAACCGGCTGGCAGCAGCAACTCTATGTGCGAGAAGCTCGCCGCATGGTCAGTGATTTCGTCATGACGCAAAATCACTGTCAGCAGCGGGAGCAGGTGGAGGACTCCATCGGGATGGGAGCCTACACCATGGATTCTCACAACGTGCAGCGCTATGTGACCCAGGACGGTTGGGTCAAGAACGAGGGCGATGTGCAGGTTGGAGGATTTCCACCCTATCCCATCAGCTACCAATCCCTCGTTCCCCGTGCCGAGGAAGCCAGTAACCTGCTGGTGCCCGTCTGTCTATCCGCCAGCCACATGGCATTTGGATCGATACGGATGGAGCCGGTATTCATGGTACTGGGGCAGACCGCCGCAGTGGCCGCCTCTCTTGCGATCGACGAAGAAGTCTCGGTGCAGGAAGTCCCCTATGAAGATCTGCGCAAGATTCTTCTCGAGAAGGGGCAGATCCTTGAGCACGAGGGCTCCAAGGGATACCGGCCGTCTCCGGGGTATACTTCTTTGAAGAGTCTCAAGGGAATCGTTATTGACGATACCAAGGCGGAGAAAGAAGGAGAGTGGGTTCCCACCATCCTGACTCACGGAGTTCACCTCGGCTACCTCCACGACGGAAACAAGGGGGACGGCTCCTGTCGGGCCGTGTTTGCTTCAGAACTCCCCAAGCCGGGTCGCTACGAGGTGGAAGTCGCCTACTCCACCAACGAGAACCGCGCCACTAATGTACCGGTTACGATTCAGTTCAAGGGAGGCGAGGTCACCAAGCGGCTGAACCAGAAGAAGCCCCCCGAGAGCAACGGAATTTTTGCATCCTTGGGAACGTACGAGTTTGGCTCCACTGCAAGTGTCGTTCTCACCAACGAGGGGACCAACGGTCATGTGATCCTCGATGCCGTACGGTTTCTCCCTGTCGAGTGAAAGCTCGAATCAGAACGAGAATCCGAAATATTTAGGGGAAACAGAATATCTATATCTATAGAAAGGTCTTCTTCGTATTGCGGTTTGCCTGCAACGGAATCGCTACATAAATCGCGGAAAGATTTAGGGTGTGTTCGAAAAACTAAATTCTGAGCCAGTCGCAAAGAGAAGCCAAGG
>JARGNI010000045.1:33935-39982 GCA_029213195.1 Verrucomicrobiales bacterium | reverse complement strand
GGACGGTCTATGCGTCACCTTTGGCGTTCTCCAGAACAAGGATTGCAGCCCTTGCTCTCTGGGAAGCGGATGCAAGGTGGTAGCTCAAGTAACCTCCAGCCATGGCTTGAAGCTCGGCCTGATAGCTACCGCCATACCCACGGCCTACCATCCAATCTTCCACCTCACTCATTGCGTTCAGGTCGTTGCAGTAGTTGGGCAGCGATTCAGTCTGACCGAGACGCCCGCAAAGCGTAGCTAGCCTTTCGTTTGTTTCTTGATTGTTCATAACAGCAGAAGGCGGAGCACCCAAACCCTTATCATCGGGTTGATGGATAGCTCGGTGGTCTACGTATCCGAATGGTTTACTCATATGCTTATCGGGTTGGCCTTCTCTGCTCGGACCCTAGCGGGATCATAGAACTCAACCACCTGACCGCCCGCGAGCGAGCCGCCCTCATGGGACACCGCGCCACGGACCAGCACCGTTTTCCGGCGCCGCTTGTGGCTCGCAAAGAAGGCTTGACGCTGCGCTTCCTCTGCTTTCGTCTTGGCCGCCACCCATTCGCGCTTGCATTGATGCGCCCATGATAGAGCATCAGCCCAAACCAGGCCCTCGGCCCGCAAGGAGCGTGCCGCCGCCATGACATCCCGCATGCTCACAGATTCTGCTAGGACTGCTTTTTCGGGCGGGTATGCGGTGCGGGCGAGCCTTAGCGGCATGGTATCTCCCGAATCTGGTTGGCAAACCGTGGCCCAATCTCAGGACCACCGAGGCGAACGCACAGCTTGGACAGCTTCACCAAGTCTTGGTAGTTCAGCACCCCGTTGGCAGCCTGGACCTTGCACTGCTCAAGCAGGCGCTCAGGTGTGAGCCGCCTCCCAGTCACCGCTGCCAGCCGCTCCACCTTCTCAAGACGCCATAAGACCTGCTGGTTCGCCTCACCATTGACGCCCCTATCAGTGGGCTCCGTGCCGATCGTGAACCCATCTTGATGGCATCGCCAATGATCTGGTCCGATACTCCGAGACTCCTTCGCCTCGATCCTCGGCCGACGTGCTTTCTCGGTCACCTTACCGTAGGACCACTTGACGCTCCCTGTGACATCTTCGATCCGGATTTCTTTGAGCCCCGCGCGATTGTGGTTCACAAACGGAGCTGACCGGCCGTTGTTCGCCTGGTCGGCGACCCGTTCAGCGTTCTCAAATTCCGCCTTCTTGCGGATTTCCAATATCTTAGCTTTAGTTAGTTTCATTGTTAGTTGGCTTGGTGTGGCAGGAGGTTCTTCAACTCGGCCTTGATCCGGGGATCTGTGTTACATCTACACTTTACACGGCTTTTGGACACTTGTCTACCCCTTTCTCTCTATATCTGCTCTTTTCTTATACAATCCGGGTCTTGGCTGGGATTCTGGGTGTCTGTGGATGATCTGATCCTCCCTTGTATCTCAATCATCCTTGTTTTACCTCTTGGATTCACCCCCGACCGAAGGGAGGGAAGGGTGGAGACGAATCAATTGATCGAGATACCCATGTTTTATGGAAACTATATGAAGATTTACCCTTGTAATTCAGAGATTCGACTGTATTGTCGACCGCTGTTCCTGACGGGGGTCAACAATATAGCTTCCGTAAGTCACTGAGGGTGAACGAGTTACAGTTTTTGAATATTGTGATGAGTGGGGGCTAAGAATGGGTGCCTGAATTATTTTGAAACGGCACGAAAAAGCCGCCACCCGTTTCCCAGATGACGGCTTGAGGTAATACGCTAGGCCTTCACGCCAACGGATCGTGGTCCGGATAGGATGGCATTGTCCAGAGAGGCCAATCAACGTCGATTTCCAGCTGGTCGAGATGGTCTCTCCACATCCCAATAGGGAAGGTGAATTTCCCATTCTCCGTAACGAGGCGATGACATGGTTTGCAAAGGGTGACTAGATGGTGAAGCACGTCCTCTTCAAAGAGATCATACTGGTCGTGGTGTACCTCCAGCTCTTCTTGTTCGAAGGAGACGCCGCACTTTATGCACGTATAGCCGTCGTGCTCCAGGCGCTCGGATCTTTTCCCCTGCCAGTGCTCCGACTCATAGTAGGCGTCCCTCATCGCCGTAGTAGTGCTGATGAGCTGCGGCTTTTGATCGGGGATAGGCATGTGGTAAGGTTTCTTTTTAGAGCCACAACCCTCAATGGTGAAGCCCCAGCTATGTCGAAGCCGGTGAATGCAGTTGGGGACCGATGCACGGTCGACATCGAAGTCAACCATCTGGAACCGTTCCCCGGATCGGAGTTGATTGAGCGTTATTTTAAGCTTCTCAATGAGTTCTTTCTTGTTACGGGCGTCCTGCCCATCTTCTCTACGTGACATGATGTGATTGGGTTTAGTTACATGCTCAGTGAATTATCTCACTGAATTACAGAAATGAATTACACGAGATTCGAACAGGTGTCAACCACCCGTGTAATTATCTTGATGGATTCAGTCGGTAGTAATAATACACGCCATCCACTCTCATATCCTGCAGCTCTCCGGATCTCTTCAGTTGTTGAGATGCATCAATTTGCTTCTTCATTCTGAAGTCGGTTCCCGGGTAGTACCGCATGTGGTCGTCCATGAACTGGTCACAGATCGTGTTCACCAAAGTACCCAGACGCCCGATGGTCTCTGGCGTGGGCACCTCGTCTATTAGGGGCGTGAGCCGTCGAAGCTTCTCTACCGCTGACTCCGGATCACCCGCATCACGCAGTTGCTCATCGAAGTCCTCGACATCGGAGGCGTTTTGAACCGCACGCCACCGGACACCGTTGGTGCCATCCTTGCCGTTAGACTCGATCCGGCCTGTCCTGATGAGACTGAGTTTAGCCCTATCAAAAGCACTGCCCCCCATGTCCAGCTCCACTGCCGCCCAGTCTTTCCAGTCCTTGGCGCGCACCCACTCCTCGGTGGTTTCTTCCTCGAAGTAGGCCAGAAGGGTCAGCTCGGGGTTGGCCGGTTCTGGTCGGTTGGCCTGCCCCGTGTCCGGCTGCAGGTCAGGGGCGGGTACTAAGAGAGCGTCCTCTCTCCGAAGACAGAAAGGCTTCATTGGCGCGAAACGGCGCAAACTGGCCTGAAAGGTGAACGCCTCCGGATCCTCTGGATCTTCCTGGTCGTGCGGTCGCAGGCTGCAGACGTTGTCTGCGTTCCGTGCGAAAGCACCGGCACCAGCTGCCATGTCCATGTGTGACTTGCCTTTCTGAGTGCCTTTGCTGTGGTGGAGCGCTGCGATGATTGAAGTCTTGGTGCCCTTGACCGTCTTCCTCAGTGCCATCAGTGCCCGGGTGACATCACTGTTAGAGTTCTCGTCGCTCTTCTCATCTCGGTTGATGAGCAGATAAACCGGATCGATAATGACGATGTCGAATCTGCTCTCGTTCAGCTGTCCCTGAATCTCCTTGATAATTTTATCCTGTGTTAGGTCAGACTTCTCCAGGTTCATGTGCACGAGGTTGTCTAGGTCTGAGGAGTTGAAGTTCCCTATCAGATCATTGTCACCTAACACTTTCATACCTCTAGAGTAGAACGTATCTTTGCCTAGCTCGAAGTCGACGAACAGTGTCCGCAGTTTCCGCACAGGCTTGAATGCACCCCACCACTCCAGGCCCAGAGCACAGTGTATGCTCAGGTCTATCAATGACCAAGACTTGTTGGTCTTCGATCCGCCTGACAGTGTCATCAGTTCCTTCTCTCGCAGAAGCCCAAAGATGAGTTCTGGTCTGAGCTTCGGCTTCTTTGTTAGGAGGTCAGAGAAGGTGTTGATCTTGTCGTGTCGCCACTTGTTCTTGTCCTCCTCGTCTTTCTTTGACGTCTCGACTTCACCATCATCCGCTAAGTAATCCTGCGCATCCGACTTCTCGAGACGCTCTCGCCCCTCCGTCCCACCGTAGTGAGACATGAGGCCCCATCCGGCTTTCTCCGGATTGTAGCGCGTCGCCGCCCTGGTCACCTCGTAGGGACGGGTGACGATATCACCCAGGACTTCGAGCATGATACCCGAGGCCGCCTCCTGACCCAGAGCCTCACAACATGCCCAGGTCATCCTGGTAGCCTCCTCTGTGTGAATCAATCCGTCGTCGAATGGGTCTTGATTGTTCTCGGCGATGCCTCTGATCTTGTGCAGAGCCTCCAGGACCACAGGAACCGGAAGACGCTTATTCTCATCACTCTCATGGAAGACTGTCGCCTTGCTACGCTCGGATTCAATCCAATCCGCGTCTCCCGTGAACGCCTGCCACGGCTCCTCGTCGAGATACGCGTCGGGGTCGTAGCTGAGAAACAGGGGATGCGATGGGTTGATTGACCTATCAATCTCACATGGTCCCATGGTGTTGAACCACTCGGCAGCCTCACGCATGCAGGACGTCAGAACCAGAGCATCGTCGGACTCCTCGCACGAGCCGAGGGCTTTGATGCCACCGCTAGGACTGCGAAACGCCAGAACAACGTGAGGATCCTCACAGACGGCCTTGAACAAATCATCGTATCGCTCAGGGTCGACCTTGTCGAAGTCGAGCTGGATCAAACTGTTAGGCTGTAGGTTGCGGGGTTCTCCCGCTGCCCGGGTGTCGATGACACCGGTCGGTTGGATCATCGGAGACAAGAGTCTCTTCTGTCTTTGGTAGGACGGATCCTTGTTTGTGCGTAGAGTAGTCAGATCATCCCGGACACGACGCAGCGTGGCACTACGTTGGATGATCGAGTGGATCTTCTTGAGTGAGAGGGTCTCTTCGGGGACTACTTCAGCGCCGCTTTTGAAAAAGCTGCAGAGATGGCGCATAGGCTAGTCCTCGGTCTCGTCTGCTGGGTAGTTAGCTCCGTGAGATTTGCGTAGTGCGTCCATGACTGCCTGAGGTTCGTAACGCGGCATGGGCTTCGTAGGCTGCCCAGTTTTAGGATTGGTCCCGCTCGAGATGTAGAGAGTAGGGATCGCTTTCTTGGCTGTCAGGTCCCGGATGAGGTTGATCGAGACACCGAGGACTTTGGCGAGCTGCGGCTGGTTAAGAAGTCGGAAATCCGTGATGTCGGAGACGGCTTCGGTAGTGGGGTGGCGTTCTTTCGTTGACATTATGAAGAGGTAAGTGTTGATTAGTGTAGTTAGTTGCAGAGAGGCTGAGTAGGTCTCGGTGGGGGGTGGCAGTCCACCCCTCACTCTCTACTCTTACCAGGGCAAGAGCCTTCTGTAAATTAAAAAGCGTAGAGAAGCGTTGACCCTTCCAGAAAGGTGTAGTAACAGGTAGCCAATGCAACGTTACCTAACCTTTTACGAGACACAGATCGTCCTGATCGCCCTTGAGACCCGACTAGACGAGGTCGTCGATGCGGTCGTCGATGCGGTCATGCAAGATTCGCCAGAGCCTGATCTGCTTACCAAGACCGCTATCATAACTCGCGCTGAAATCCGGCGCAGAGCCTTAGACATCCGGGCTAGTCACTTCGTCCCACCGGGCAAGATCGTCGAGCGTCAGATCATCCGGGCGTGTTGTGATGAGGCCAACTGGTTGACCATCGTCCAGGCTAAAGAGAAAGCGGGGGACATCAACGCTCTGCAGCTGAATTCTTATCACAAGGTCGCCAACGGCATGGCCCGACGCATGGAAACTGAACTGAAGGAGATCAGAGGATGATTGCTGATGCCTTCGTTATGCTTGTCGCCTGCGTTCCTGCAGCGATTCTGTTAATCCTTACCGTCATCTCATCATGAAATACGACGAAGACCCCTATGTCCTGAGACAGCGCATCCTCGATCTAGAGAATGATATCATCCAGAGAACAGCCCACTACCAAGAACGATCTCACCTTCAACTGTCATTCATCATGGTGCTGCTGGGGATGATGATCCCCTTATCTATCGGCACTTACAAACTCCTTAAACTCCTATACACGCTATGAGTGAACCAGCCCCGATTAACAAAACTGACATCATGAAATTACCCCAGAATGAGACGAGCGCTGCCGATCTCCGTGAGATTCGCCGAGCATCTAAACTGACCCCTCAACAGATCAGGAGGATCCAGAAACGAGCCCGGGACCGCCTG
>JARGNI010000045.1:0-33835 GCA_029213195.1 Verrucomicrobiales bacterium | reverse complement strand
TTCAATCATCCGGCGCATCCGTTGTGTTTGGACCACGAACGTCGGAAGCACTGGTCTTTCAGCTCACCGATACAGGTGCGGCGGTTGTTACCAAGCTCCCCAAGAACCCTGTGCTTCTGCTCATCGGGACCGATGACGATGAGGACGTCACGGAGGCAGAGATCTTCGACATCTGCGTAGAGATCGGTCGCGCCGGTATGGAAAGGAAGGCCTCTTTCTGATGGACATCCCGACACTATCCGCCACTTCCGGCATCGCCAAGGATACCCTCTACTCAAGGCGACAGCGTCTCCTAGAGCAGGGTCTTCCGGTGACAGAGGCGGCTCTGACTCGCCCGGTGTCGCCGACCGGCAACGGTAAGGTCCCTAAAGAATATGGGGGTAGAACCATCCAGGGGTGGTTCAACTACTACGAGATGTGGGGCCATCACACGCCCAGCAAGAGAACGATCAGGACCGACTTCCAACGTGGAACGGATCGTGGTTTAACTTACGAGCAGATCGTGGCAAAACAGAAATCCCGATGGGGTTGCATGGAGACCAGTCTATCACTATGAGAAAGAAACTACCTAAACCAATGCGTAAGACGCAGGGGATCTTCCTTAGCAAGGATCATCTTCTGCCCATACGGCAGATCATCCGGGCGAAGCTCCGAATCAAAACCAAGCACATCATCTGCCGGAGGAAGAACGCCACCGGTAACTGTTTCCAGACCGTGGCTATCCCTGATGGCACGGGGCGCATCCCAGGATGCACGGAGACAACGATCGTGAACTATGAACCTATCGAGGTCAAAGGGCAGCCCGGCGTGTTCCGGACGGTCACCGAGACCATCTATCAAGGCCCTATCAATAAGATTCCAAAGGCAGCCATTGGCCGCTCCAGAGATGGTCAGTCCTACATCTACGGCAGCGCCTGGGCATACTAACTAACTAACTAAATACCTACTCACCTATGAACGCTTTTTCTATCAACGAACCACTACTGTTTGATCGCACCTCCACAGATGAACCTTACACGAAGGACAGTAAAAGGGCTTTTAACTTCGGACCCATCCAAGCACTCGCCTTCGTCGGGTGTGGAGCCGCTACCATCTTCTCAACTTACACGAGTGCGATGGAGTATCACAATAATCTTGGCTCTATCGCTGGCGCTGCTATTCGTACTGTTGGCGTGCAATCCTGTATGGTCGTATTCAGTGCTCTTGCTGTTATGCAAGTTTTGCATTGCCGTCGTGCTGACTGGCTTGTTCGTCTTGGTTGTCTGTGTGGTGCTAGCATCTCTGTTCTTCTAGCACTGTTCATGTTCCTCGACTCGGCGTCGACGTCGTTCTCTTACCAGGACTACAAGCTAGGCCTTCGGACTGGGAGTGAGCGGGTCCTGGAGGCATCGATCCACCAGCACGACGATGATGTCGCCGCTCTTCGCGATCGCTACAACGGTCTTCTATCTGACGTAAGCGACCGACGAGCCGAGCTGACAGAGGAGCATGCGCGACTCTCGGACATCGTAGGTCCTGCGGTCAAAACCGGATCGAACCTTAAAAAGGGCTACAGCGACGCCCTGGCCACGGTGCAGGGTGAGCTCAAGGCGAATGGTCTTCGTCGTCAGACTCTGAACAGTGAGCTGAGCATAGAGCTCGCTGAGCTCCAGGCGAAACGATCCGCTGACGCGGTATCTCTCCGCTCTGCCAACTCATCGGGCGCCGGTAGCCTTGCGCGATTCGGTGTAGGTCTCTCACCGTCGCACGTTCTCATGGCCCGGACTGGGTTCTTTGAGGCTACACTGCTGGCGCTCGGTGGGCTCTTCGGAATTGGTCTCTTCTACAGCAAACGAGCCCGGAACTACAAGACGACCGCCATTCACCTGGGAAGCTTCGCTGTTATCTTCACGATCGCTGTCTCCCTGTTCGTCCTGGAGGTGTCCAAAGAGGCGGCTCCTGCGAACACAGTGGTTCCAGTGGTTCCAGTGGCGGCTGACGACGACGACCGGATGTGGTTCGACAAAGATGGGCTGCCTGCCCATGATGAGGGCTGGGATCCGGATACTGAGTTCGATAAGATGGGCCCAGGTGGTCTGGACATGGATCAGGCGTCTCTACCCATCCCCAAGGACCTCTACGTCGCTGTCATGGCGCACGTGCCTAAGGCTGACCGTCACTGGGTGGCAGCCGTGCCCAAGGTGGAATCCAGCTACAATCCGGCGTGTGTCGGTGACGGTGGCTGCAGCGTGACCGGGTTCCAGATTCACAAGCGCTACCACCCTGAGATCTACGCTTCGCTTGACGGAGACTGGACCAGCTGGGATAAAGGGGTGCAAGCCTACCTCGCTGTGATAGAGAAGCAGTCCCAGTGGCGCGGATCTGACAGCGTTGAACGGAAGATTCGATACTACGTAGACGGGAACTCCTGGAACAAGGCCAAGGCGAAGCGCTACTACGACAGAGTCATGACACAAGCACAAAAACTGAAACCTCTATTCTCATGAAACAAGAAAAGTTCTACATATCGGTTGCCACGAATCATACCGGCGTGGTATATGCCGTGGACACCACCCAAGCGGACGGCACTAAGACTGCCAAGAGTTTGGCCGAGCACGCGGACGTCCAGCTGCTCAAATTGACACTCCCGAAAACCCGAAGGCAACAAGCCGAGCTGTTGATGTCGATTTACAATCGATTCGATATCTCAACTAACACAGAAACCGTAAGCATACATGAAAACCGAAATCCTAGAAAGCCTACTCCAAAGCGTAAACGCGCTAACCCAAACCCTGAACCTGCTCCTAAACGAGCAATCAGAGACACCACCCCAATCGACCAGCTCCACGGCGACGCTTACAACAAGCGAGCGCTTGAAGAAGCAAGAAGCAGCCAAAGCCAAGGCAGCAGCCAAGAAGGCCGCTACCAAGACAGCCTCAGAAACCCCAAAGGATACCAAAGACCCCAAGCCCGCAGAGTCTGAAGCATCTGAACCACTCACGGTCGGTGAGGTGAAGAAACTCGCAGGGACCTATGTCTCTTCCCACAGCCTAGCAGAGTTTAAAGAACTCATGGTGGGTCTCGATATTAAGGACATCTCGGCTGCTGACAAGGCAGGACGTCTTCAGGAAATCGTCGACGCTATCAACGCTGATGAGTAGGCAGCCTAGACCTGTCCTTCTCCGCCCATCCGATAAAGCTTGGCCTGAATGCTCCATGGCTCCTTGGCTGCTCGCGCAGCACGAGGACCGGATCATCCAGAACGACGACGAGGAGTGGTCTGCAGAAGGCACCGACGCTCACAACCGAGCTGAGGCTTATCTCAAAGCCTATGTCGCAGGTGAGAACCCAGAGGCTCCCACTGACGAGCTGAAGGTCTACACGGACTATGTCACGTCGACGTATGATGTCTGGAAAGAGGACGACGCCATGTTGCTCGTTGAGCAGAAGGCGCCTCTGCCACATGACCAGGATTACCTGGGCACCGTGGACGCTGCGATAGTAACGGATGACAGGCTTCACATCATCGACCTCAAGTGGGGCCAGGGTGTGAACGTCAGCCCGACCTTCAACTCGCAAACGGCAATCTATGCCCGTGCGTTCTACGACTCCCTGACTGCAGTAGGTCTAGGGGTGGAGATGGATTCCACTGACATGATGCTCATCACGATCGTGCAGCCCCGATACAGGGGTGACAATCCGGTCAAGACTTGGTCGATCACCTTCCAAGAGATGATGGACTACACGGATCTGCTCGTCTCGAAGGCTGAGCTGATCTATGAGAAGAAGAATCTGCGTTTCAATCCGTCGGATTCGACCTGCCAGTTCTGCGATGCCAGACCATGGTGCACTGCTTACAACGGCTGGGCACTGGAGAACCTCCCAACGATGGAAGGGGCCATCCCGGCTATTGAGGACGAGACGCTTGTCGATCTCTACCTGAACCGCAAGAAGATGGTCAAGTGGATCAACAACCTGGAGAAGCACGTCACCAAGTCGGTTTCCGAAGGTGGTTACCTCTCCAAGTATCTAGGATTCGCTCCTGGCAAACGCAAGGGCAACACAACCTGGGAGGAGATGACAGAGAGGTCCTTTGTCACTCGTCTTCGGAAACTGTTCCCATTCATCAAACGAGAGGAACTCTACAAAGAGATACGCCTCTCACCAACGCAGGTTCGTGGTCAACTGTTAGACGCTGAGCAGTCCGCACTGATTGACGATCTGACCTTCCGCCCCGATCCTAAACCAACGATTGTCCCAATATCTGAAGTGCCCCCTCCCGATGAGGAAGTCACGGATCTATTGGCCTAAACCGAAACCCGTAAACACCATGTCCGAAACGAAAGATAAGTATAAGTTAGTCAAGAAAGTAGAGAACGCCCAGCACCTTGAAAACGGTGATGGCAAAATCCGGGTAGTACTGGATGGCACTCTGTCTTACCCTCACATCATCACACCACAGGTGGATGACACTCAACCCGACAAACCACCTCGCTACAACTTGGTGCTTCTCGGGGAGCTGGATAGCCCAGCACACAAGCTTCTCGAAGCTGCGCTCAAGAAGGCCGGGAAGAACTACTTCCCAGAACTCAAGAAGGTAAACACCTCTTTGAAGAACGGGAACGACAAGCCGGACGAGAACGGCTACGAGGGCAAGTTCACCATCGGTGCCGCCAACACGGAACAGCCCCAGCTGTTCATCGGTCGGTCTCCAATGGATCAAGGCGAAGAGAGGAAGTTTTACCCAGGGGCCCAGGTGCGTGTTGTCGCCACCCTCTGGAAGCAGAACAACCAGCACGGCAAACGCGTTAACCTGTCTCTCGATATGGTGCAATGGACAGCCGATGGCGAGCGCCTTGGCGGCCGTGCCCCGATCGCTTCAGACGATTACCTCGCAGACATCGACATCGATGACGAAGAGGACGAGCACGATCCACTAGCGTAGCAATCCGGGGTATCCTCCCCACCGCCCCAGCCGCCTCCGCGTTTTCCTCTTTTCCGCGGAGGCGGCACTCTTTAACGCAAAAGCTAAGCTACACACGGAGACCGCCCTCCTAGGGTGGGCCCTTTTTTATGGATATCAATATTGACCTGGAGACCTTCTCCCGTTCGAACATCCGAGACAGTGGGACGATCCGGTATGCAACTGACCCGACCACCGAGATCCTCATGGCCGCCATCTCGGTCGATGGTGACCCTTGCATCGTCTGGCTCCCTCCATCGATGCGCCCGATCTTCGGTCGAGCTGAATGGGACCGTGCCGACGAGGTTCTCGAGTATTTGAAACACGACATCCAACCAGATGACGTTGTTAGGGCGTTCAATGCGCAGTTCGAGAAGTTCTGCCTTTCAGCACAAATGGAGATCAGCATCCCATCCGAGAATTGGGTGGACACGCAGATAACTGCGAGACGAGCCGGTTTCCCCAATGACCTCGCCACGGTCGCATCCATGTGCATCGGTGAGAGTAAAGACAAAGAAGGGACGCGTCTGATCCGCAAATTCTCGATCCCCATCTCCACCGGCAAACGTAAAGGCGAACGACGCTACGGCTGGGAGGATCCTGCCGACTATGACAAGTTTATCGACTACTGCATACAAGACGTTGTCGTCGAACAGAAGGTTTCCCAGAAAACTAAGCCATTTGAAGCGAAGGCCTCTTTTAGGGTGGGGACAATTTTCACGGATCGAATGAATGAGAAGGGCATCCCCGTCGATGTGGCTACCGCTAACCATGCAATTAAATTGCGTGAGGAAGCTGAGACCACGGTGGAGGCTGAGTTCTATGACACCGTAGGCTGCAAGCCATCACAACGTGCGCAGTGTGTCGACTGGTTCAACGACCAAGGCTATCAGTATTCCAGCCTGGATGAGGAGCACGTGACCCGTGAGTTGGAAGTCGACAAGTCGATGACCGAGATCGGTCAGAAGATGATGCGCCTCCGCTACAACATCGCAGGCTCTGCCGTTAAGAAGTTGGACAAGATGCTAGCGATGGTCATGCCAGACGACACCGTCAAAGGTGTCTTCAGTTTCGGAGGTGCCCAACAGACAGGGCGCTGGTCATCCCAAGGACTCCAGGCGCAGAACCTCAAGAAGCCGAGCCAAGGCATGGACACCTCTGCGTTCTATGAGATGCTCAAGAACCGTGCTTCGCTCGAAGAGATCACTGCCGTCTACCCAGACTATCATCATTATCTAGGCTGTTCGATCCGGCACTTCCTCACCGGTCCCTACTGTCTCTGTGACTACGCTGCTATCGAGGCTCGCATCATCGCTTGGCTCGCTGGGCAGAATGATCTGCTTCAGCATTTCAGAGACGGTCGAGACGTCTACCGTATCATGGCGGGCAAGGTGTTCCGTGTTGATCCGGATGGGATCGGCAAGCCTTCACCTGAACGTGACCTTGGCAAGGCGCTGGTGCTCGGTGCTGGCTTTGGACTAGGAGGCAGGGGGTTCTTTACACAGTCGGCTGACGTCATCGTCGGTGGCGAGACTGAGGAGGATAAGGTGGAGATTGCCAGCGGCTACATTCAAATCTGGAGAGAAGAGAACCCTGACATCGTGGACTACTGGCGTGAGTGTGAGAACGCCGCGATGAATGCGATCAGAAACCCGGGCAAGAAATACAAGGCCCGAATGCTAACATACTACTACGGCAACTTGAAGGGTCGGGCCTACTTGATTTGCAAGCTCCCGAGTGGGCGCTGCCTCAACTACCTGGACGCCAAGATCAAGTTGGCGACCACACCGTGGGACGAGAAGCGTGAGCAAATCCACTACTACGGGAAAAGCTCCACCCATCGTTCCTACCAGTGGCACAAGATGTATGGTGGAAAGTTCGTGCAGCATGCCACCCAAGCTACAGCTGCAGACGTCATGGTCAACGGTTTCAACAGCCTGTGTCACGCAGGATACGATGTCCGCATGCTCATCCATGATGAGTCCTGCATCCTCTTGGACGATGACCAGATGAACGACCCTAACATTGGGGATGTGATCGAGGCGACCATGTGCGAGCCTGCCAGCTGGATGGCCGGGCTGCCCATAGAAGCAGAGTCGAATCTGGTTCCGTTCTACCATAAATAGTTTGATGTATGCTCAATCTATATTACCGATCCGTGGGGGTCTATCACAATGACTGAGGCATCTGAGAGGTCCGGGATATCCCCGCAAACATTGACTTACAGGGTTCGTACCTGGCCTGAAAGTCGCTGGTTCGAGCCCACCAAACCGGTCAGGCAGTTATTCAAAGATACTGGTGTGGGTGTCAGATGGTGTCGAACGAGAAAGCGGTGGATAGCACATATTAAAATCAGGGGGCGTGGGTACGCCCGGAGGTTTATCAATAAAAAGGATGCCATAGCTTGGCGGGAGAACGCGGAGAAGGAGAACGGATGGACATAGACGACGACTTCGACAAAGCACTCAAGCCACCCCGACCACCTAAGGAGAAGAGCCTGGAGGCACGGCTCCGAGAGTGGTGCGTCTCGCACGGCTGGATCTACCAGAAGAATGAAGGTTTACGCAACTTCCCGGATCGTACCATCATCGGTCCAGGGTGGGTCTGCTTCCTGGAACTCAAACGTAAGGGGCACAGACCCCGGACTGGTCAGCTTCAGACCATCCACACACTGCAGGACCTCGGTCACCACGCTGACTGGGCTGATGATTTCGACCAAGCAATACAAATACTAACAAAGATATCTAATGAGCGATAAAGAACTACCAGAATCACTAATGAACTTCGGAAAGTCACGACCGGAGAGAAACGACGTCGTCATTCAGATGATGAAGGGTCTCGAAGTAGAATCCAAAGGGGACAGCATCCTAGCTTTGGATATCCTCGTGACCACGTTGCATTTCTTCATCCTCCACTGTGCCGAAGCCAAGACAGGTCTCCCACCGGAAAGCGTCTCCAGGGTTATCACTGACCTCCTTGCTACCTACAAAGGCGACCCTAAGACAGAGGAGTTCGACAAGGAGTGTAAGATCCCGGAAGACAAAGAGGAGGAATTGCTCAAGATTATCGATCCGGATGATGCTTGAGGTAGGACCACACACCCCCCACACCCCTGCTCAGGCAGAGGCTGTGGAGTGGTTGCGTGACAAGCCCCGTGCCATCCTGGGCATCGGCTGCGGTATCGGGAAGAGCCGGATAGCGATAGACACCCTGCACTTTCAGATGCTGGTAGGTGATTGCCAATCCGTTCTGGTTCTAGCACCTAAGAATGCCAGCCTTATCACGTGGCCTGCCGAGATTGAGAAGTGGGCACCCGGGCTCAAAGTCAACGTGTTGAACCAGACCTGGGAGTGGGACGACTCCGATGTCTACGTGTTGCACTACGACATTGTGAAGAAGCTAGTGGCGTTCATTAAGAAGACGAAGTTCTGGCCATGTGATGCTGTGATTATCGATGAGTGCACGGTGGCTCGCAACCCGGAAGCTGTTCGAATGGTCCAGCTTGCGCCTGTCCTGCAGCGTGCGAAGTTCGTCTATGGTCTAACAGGCACACCACGCCCTAACACAGAGGCAGATGTCTACGGTCAGTGTCAGGCTGTCTTCCAGAGTGACAATCCGTTTGGCGACAGCAAGCACCGGTTCGAGCGGGCCTACTTCGAACAAGGTTACATGCGCTGGGACAAGACGCTCAAGGACGGTGCTAAGGAGGAGATCAGGGAGAAGCTGGAAGGCCGGATGCTCTGCATGAAGTCGAGCGACTACCTGGACCTGCCGGACATCGCCTACGTCGACGTGCCTATCAAGTTCCCGCGGGCGCTGCGCACCCAGTACGATGAGCTGAAAGAGAAGCTCTTTCTGGAACTGGAAGACGGGGAGATCACCGCAGTCTCTGCCGGTGTCCTGGTGAACAAGCTTCTGCAGTTCACATCCGGCAGCATCTACGAGCAGGTGCCCCACCCTACGATCGAGGGCAAGATGCTCAAGAAGGTGCACCACCTGCACGACCTGAAGACGAAGGCGCTCCTCAAGATCAAAGAGCGACCTCTCCTGGTGATGAGGAACTTTCAAAGCACGGATGTTCCCGGCGCCGTGCACCTTACCCCCGACAACGTCCCGGATTGGAACGCTAAGAAGATCCCCCTGGCGATCGGACACCCTGGGGGCATAGGTATCTCTGTGAATCTGCAGGCCGGAGGATCCACCCTGTGCTGGCATACCCCCACTTACTCCCTACTGGATCGCATCCAGGCAGAGGCAAGACTGTGGCGGATGGGCCAGAAAGACCCGGTGGTTGTCTACCGGCTCCTTGTGGAGAACACTGTGGACATCGCTGTCGAGGCTGCCGTGGCCATGAAAGACACAGAGCAGGATGCACTCATGAACGCACTATCAATAACAAGAAAACTATGAGCTACGAAGAATATTTAGTCTGGCGCGAAGGCCAGAAGGACCTGTTCCTAGAGGCAGGGAAGCACGCACCGAAGAACCCTGTCATCTTTGACATCGGTGCTCACCATGGGCAGAGCGCGGAGATCTTCCGCGAGCTGTATCCGGATGCCAAGATCGTTTGCTTTGAGCCGTTGGTCACCGAGGTGGCCCGGGACAAGTGCAACGAGATCGACGCTGATCTTATCCAGTGCGCCATCTCTAACGAGTATGGCAGTGCCGTTATCAACGTGACCGAGTTCGACCAGTGCAGCTCGCTGCTCCACAAGGGGACTGATCATGATTGGGGTAGCCTGACGGATCCGGTAGGCTCTGAGAACGTCACGACGATCCGGCTGGACGACTGGTGCAAGGACAACGACTGCTGGCCAGACATCATCAAGGTGGACACTCAAGGCACCGAGGCTGACGTCATGGAGGGCGGGGAGAAGGCGTTCTTCTCTTGCTCTGTCGCCATCGTTGAGGAGATCCTAATCAACGCCTACGCAGGACAGCGACCTCTGCCGATCGAGGGCAAGTTCCACGTGCACAAGGCCATCCCTGACGAGGGCAACACACAGCGTGACCTGATCATCTCACCGGCACACGCTGGACTGGGCAACAGCCTTCTCGACATGGTCGGATCTATGCTCCAGGGCCTGCTCCCTCAGTGGAGCTGCTGCAATCCTGCAACCCTCTTCAAGCCACACGCTCGGTTCATCCGGGCAGAGCCAGACTGGAGGCGCTTTATGCCCGCATCTATCGCAGAGATTAAAGACCTCACCCAGCCTATGGGTGAGCCACCATACGAGTGCTGGATGTTCAAGTGGCTAGAGGACCCTGACCAGATCAAGCGCACCTACAATGCACTGTGGAGTGCTGTCATGGCATCGTTCAAAACGGACATCCTGCTGGACATGACACACTTTGTTAACGAGCACCAGCCGACGGTGGGATGGCAGATCCGGAGCTGGGACGAAGCGAACGAACGGATCAAGGTCGGGGAGCTGCCCCCTCCACCTGCCGGAGCCTTCGTCACCTCTGACAAAGACATCGAGGGTGACTACCTGCAGTATCCCAGGACCACGCCACGCAACAGAACACCGGAAGCAATCCGGGAGGATCTGATAGAGCTGCTCATCTTAGCGACCTGCCACGACCTAACAATCACCGAGATGAGCACCTTCGGCGAAGCTGCGTGGTGGCTCGGTGGGTGCACGGAGAACCTGACGACAATCAACGCTCACAAATTCACATGTTAAAGATCGTTATCACCACTATCAATGGCCCAGACTCATCTGTGAAGTCGTGGCACGACCTTGGGGATCTGCTCATCGTTCCCGATGAGAAGACACCCGGCGAGCTATTCACCTCACAGATAGGCCGGATCGTCTACAATAGCAGTCCTCTCGCTGGTGCTCTTCCAAAGAACCACTATGCTAGGAAGAACCTGGGCTACCTGAAGGCAATGGAAGAGGGCGCATCTGTTCTCTACGACACAGATGACGACAACTACCCCCTGCCCAATTTCAAGGTCAGGGAGAAGGAGTGTCTCGCACGGCTAGCCTATTCTGGATCTGAGTGGGCCAACGTCTACAATGCATTTAAAGGACTCAGCGACCCCCGGATCTGGCCAAGGGGTCTCCCTCACTCCGAGATTGAATCCGGTTTCACAGCTGGGAGAGATCACTGTGTTGCCCCTATTCAGCAAGGTTTGGCTAATGGATCCCCTGATGTTGATGCCGTCTGGAGATTGGCAGATGGGCGTGAGACCCTTTTCTCCACTTCGGCGCAGAGCGTGCGAGTGCGATCGTGGTGCCCCTTCAATAGTCAGAGTACTTGGTGGTGGCCTGAGGCCTACCCCCTGATGTATCTACCCTCCACCTGCAGCATGAGGGTCTGCGACATTCTGCGGTCTTACGTTGCCCAGAGGATCCAAGAAGAGCCCATCGTCTTCCACGCTCCAGAGGTGATTCAGTACCGCAACGAGCACGATCTCATCGACGACCTGAAACAGGAACTCCCACTCTACGATGGTGCCGAGAAGATCCGGGAGGGCTTAGAATCATTGGACCTCACCGAATCCTATACGTCCAATCTAAGGGCGTGCTACCGCTGGTTGGCTGAACATGGCTTTGTCCTGCCTAGTGAGCTGGGTCTGCTTGAGCTGTGGATCAGTGAGATTCACGACAAGCACTACTACAAGGGATTATAAGGGTTGAAAAGCGTAGATAAGTGTGGTATTGTGCTTAATGATTACGCCCAACGAGGAGATAGATAACGTAGACGACGACCACGGAGATCGCTTCTTCCGTGAGCTACACGTGCTCCCTGGTCGTGAACCTTTCACCATCCCTGAGGATATCAGGGAGGCGGCTGCTCTGATCGAGCGGTTCTGCCACACCAATATGATCGACGACCTTTCGCTTGGTCGAGTCAACTTCTCGTGAGAGGTCGCTAATCTCCGTCGAACGCCTCTGCGAAGGCTTGATCGAACTCATCGCCTTCACTGAACTCCTCGGCCTGGAACTCTGAGAAGTTACGAAGGTCTTGAAGCGACAAGTCTTTCAATGTCTCGTCGGAGGGACTTGATCTTGTCGGCAGTGGTGGTGTCTGTGGCATGGGATTTCCTTAGTTTCTGGATTTGTTTGAGTTTCTTCTGAAGTGCAATCCGTCGTTGCCCCTCACTAGCTGAGGCAGGATTGTCCGGGTCTCTGAAGATCGCGTCGAACGCAGTGTCAAAGGATGACAGTTCCTCGCCTACGGCTCCGGTGATGCCCTCGTTACGGTAGCGAGCCTTCTCCCCGAACCACGCTACCGCCTGGAGATCATCCGGATTGATACCCAGCTCAGCGGCAGCTCTTTCAAAGACGATCTGCCCAAAGGCGAAGTCCTCATTGCTGACAGCACCCTCCGACTTGGCTTGGATCCGCCAAGGGGTGTCTGCGCTGCCGTGAGTCAGCCGGCGTAGTGTACGTGCGGCCCACACGTCGATGGTGGCCGCTAGCGTGCGCCCCGTGAGGTTCCCAGCGAAGTTGGGTGTCTTCGGAGCCGTGGCCTCCGTAAGCCACACACCTGCAAGTACCTTGGCCACAGCAGAAGAGTTCGCTCCGTACTTCTTGCCGTTGGACTGGCGTGGGAGGATGGTCTTCACGTGCTGGTCATAGGAGACGAGCAGCGTCGGCATCTGAGTCTTCTCAGTGATCAGCTTGGGCTCTGTCTTGGGGTCCTCAGGGGTCGTGTGCGTGATACCCTTGTCGTTGAGCGCCTTGACCAGTTGAGGCTTTGTCATGGCGCGTGCTTCCACGTAGTTAGCCATGGTTTCGTCGAGTGCGCCCGACTCGTATCGGTCGAAGGCGTCCACGGTGAAGATGAAATTGGTATCGACTGGCGTCTTTGCGCTGGTGGCACCCAGTAGCTGGGAGAAGATCTCGGCCCGGTCACCCAGGACCTCCTTCAAGGCTTTACGCATCCGTGAATACCAGCCCTGACCACCTGCCACCGCTGGGTCCGTCACGACCTCGTTGTATTCGTTCACAAGACGCCGCTTCAGCTCGTCGACGTAGCCGGACTCGATCTGCCGGTTGATGCGCTTCTGCCCCTCACCAGTGACCTTGTATGGGAACTTCTTCTTGTAGTCTGGCAGCGTCGGATCGTCGACCACTCCTTGGAAGGTGGTAGACTCTGGCGACTGTGTCAGGGCATACGGGATAGTCTTGGCGGTGTTCTTCTTCTTGTTAGTGATCTCCACGGGGAGCGGAGCCACCTCGAATTCAGGGGTGTGGGTTTCCTGGACTTGCGCTTGTGCGGCACGGACCTGTGCAACAGCTGCCATCTGTGCGGCCTCTGCGTCCTCGTAATCTTCGAAGAGGGTATCGTCGGCCTGCACAACCCCATCCGGGTCGTGGACCATAAGCGCGATGTCAGGACTCTGGTCGGCGGGCGCTTCTGGTGCGAACTCCCGATTGAACTTCACCCGTGCCACCTGTTTGAATCCGTGCTTGGCATAGAACCCCGGGAGGAATCCGCCGATGTCATAGTTATCCAGGCGGTCTGCGCCTGCCTCGATCGCCATGTCGATCAGCTCACGCACGTTGCCTTCCGTGCCCGGCTGCTTGAACACAGAGACCATATCCCCATCAGGGGTCACGGCGACTCCCGCCCCTCCTGATGTGAAGAGTCGGGTCTCTGGGTTGGCGTAGAAGTAAGGGCCCTTGTCCTCCACCGCAAACCCAAACTTGTGGGTCGCGTTAGTGGCTACAAGCCCGTCTCTGAACTTGGTAATGGCAGCGGTGTCTCCTGCCTCGACTGCGACTCCTTTAAGCGGAGGCTGGACAGCTGCTCCGAGGTCAGGGCTGCTTCCTGTTCCGTCTGAGGCTTGTAGCCCGAGCGGTACTTCAGCTTGATTGCCGAGTTGTATAGGTCCTTCTTGCCCTGTGCTTTGAGGGTCTTGAGCAGGGTCACGAAGCCCTTGGACTCCTTCTGCCCCCGTTCGAACATTTGCTGTTTGGTCTGTGGCGTCGACTTCGGTGATTGCATTGGTGGCATCTCTATTAGGGCTAAATAATGGGTCGTCTGTTAGTGTGTCTGCAAAGGGGTCGTCGCCGAATTCGTCCTCATCTCTGAAGAGGTCGTCCTGCTCCTGCTGAATCTCTGGTGCCACGTCGTCGGTGTCGACGAGTGCGTCGATGATAACCGTGCCGTCTTGAGTCTGAACAAAGTTCTCTGGCTTCGTGTCGTAGATGGTGACCTTACCTCGGCGGTAGATGTCTCCCTCTCCTCTGAAGCCGTGCTCCCACATGTATTCACGGATTTGATCCGGGGTTGGGTGTGGGTTGTTGATGTCCGCGGCGTCTGCGAAAGGTGCTGAGGTGACGATACCACCATCGGGTAGCACGCCTTCGATCCGGTTGTCTGAGTTGAAGAACCGATTGAGTGTCGTGTGCCGGTCAATGTAACTCCGGGGTGTGTCGCCGCCTCCGTCCCAATGACGCCATACCTTGACGACACGGTCAGACGCCGGATCCAGATGGACCTCGTGTTCGGCGCCTCCCTGGTTGGAGGTGGCTGCTTGTTTGGCACGTGCACGGACTGCGGGGACTAGCTTGGGGGCGAGTCGCTTGATGGTTCTGACTTCCTTGGCTGCTGCTTTGACGGCTTCAGGACTCCCGGGCTCAGATTGGCTAGAGCCTTCATCTGCGAGGAAATCTGTAGCCGCCTTCGGGCCTGCAACACGTCCGAGGGCATCGCTAAGATTTCCTGGGTCGATGTTGGCTTGTCGCTCTGCGTCTCGTGCTGGGCTAAAAGCTCTCGGTCTTGGTCGTGTTGGTTCATTAGATATTGATGACGTTACTCCACTTTTCCCACTTTTTCTACTCAAACCTACAACTTTATCAAATCTGTAAGACCGCAGGAAGTCCTGGTTTGATGCAAATAGATCCGCTTTCTCTTGAGCGGTCACGCTCTCCGGGTCGGTCGCCATGCGTCGGGCCACGTCCCTGAGGTGATCCTTGTCCCGGAAACCATCCGGTACACCTTCGCGTTCCAGGTATGCTTTGAAGGCGTCCGAGTCGAGACCGGTCACGGTCAGGTCACCTGCTTTGTTGGCCTTCACCTTGAACGGGAAGACGATCTTGGATTCTACTGGTCCGTCCGGTGTCTTCTGGTACTGGAAGGGGATCGCCTCGACACCACCGGTCTCGATGTTCGACTTGATCGTGTCCTCGATCTCCTTACCGAAAGCGACACCCGGCTCAATCGCTGCTTGGATGTCCGCGTCTGTGACGTCCCCGGTTTCAAATGCTTTCGCAGGTGCTTCCTCTACGAGGTGGTCGAACGCAGACGGCTCGCCTTGCTTCACCTTCTGGAGTTCCTCTAGGATCCGTTGCTCGTCTGGATCCGTGGTTGGCTCCTCGGACATGACTGCGTCCGTCGCCTCATCCATGTCGACATACTTAACATTGTCACCGTTTACCCTAACAGGGAACACAGACTTGTCGTTCGCCAGGGTGATGACGTCGCCAGCCTCAGCGTCTAGCGCTCTCTGCAGTGCGTCAATGCCAGGATCATCTACGTTGATTGGCCCAGCCTTGACCTTCGGCATGTCGACCTTGGGGAGGGGTGCCCCGAGATCCCGTAGCGATCCGTTAATGAACTTCTCAACGTCGGCGTTATCCTTGTAGGGCGTGAACTCGAGAAGATCGGTGTTGGGATCCACACCAGAGCCGTGGATGCCCATCTTCTTGAGCACCCCGTCTTGAATCCGGCGAAGGGTGCGTTGGCCACCTACACCGATGGCGCCCAGCTTCCGTTTCTTATCCAGAAGACGCTTGCCGGTGGTGCCGTGTCCTAGGAAGTGCTCGGCGAACATCTCGTCCAGGGCGACGTCGGTCGTCACCTCTTTACCGATGGCGCTACCGTAGTCCTGCCGGAACTTCTCCACTACGTCCTCGCCATACTCACGGTGCGCGAGGTCGCGCCACTGGTCTTTGACTGAGTCGTCCAGGTTGAGGTAGGCGGCATGTCCGATCTCGTGACCGATGGTTGAGAGAAGCCTCTTCGGATTGTCGAACCCCACTTGGTTCATGTTGACCAGCACGTCACCGTTGTCCTGGATGAAGGCTCCATCCTGGGTGGCGATACCCTGGTCTTGATCTGTCAGCCGAGCGAACTCGGACTGCGAGACGAGCCGGATGTTCGAAGAGTCGAGAGCAACACCCTGCATGGCTGCGATGCCTCGCCGGGTGTCCTGGTCCAATCCGTCGAAAATTGCCGGATCGTCTCCGCGTTCAATCACACGGTCCCGGTAGTCCAGGGCGTCGAGGTCTTGGAAATGCTCATCCAAGTTCCGAGCCCCTGCGATACCACCAACCGCACCCATGGGGCCACCGAATGCAGCACCACCTCCAGCACCTCTACCGATGTCTTTGAAGGTCGATCCGATGGTGAGAGATTCTTGAATACCCTCTTGTAGAGCCTCCGTGACAGCACCAGCTGTCGCAGCTGCCGCGACCCGGGTGGACGCAAAGCCAGACAGGAAGTCGGCCTGACGTGCTACGGTGCGCGTCCAGGCAGGCTGTGAAGCATCGGCTGCGATCTTCGCATACGTGGTGCGGAACCCCGTGCCATACTCCAGCTTGCCCTTGATAGCGTGAGCGAATGGCGCGGCAGACTTCCGGCCGAAGCGTGTCACACCTCGTGCGCCTCGGTAGCTGTGGCGCAGTGCGGCAGTGCCTGCGGTGAGACCACCCTTCACAGTTGCTCCGACTGCAGGGGCGATGAGCTGACCACCGACGATGGTCGCCACGTCACCTGAGCTTGCACCGACAGCCAGTGATGCCAGCTTGCCAGTCTTCGAAACAGCCTTGCCCGATGCCTTCGCCGTCTTGTCTAGAGCCTTGCCGACTACGGGGGTCGCCTTGTTGATAGCGTTGGCCACGGTCTTGTCGACCATCTGGGCAGCCTTCACACCCTTACCACCCATCCAGGTGACAGCCGCCTTGCCGGGCAACGTAGCGGATTTGATACCCACTTGGGCCACACCTTTACCGACGGTACCAGGGAGAATGATGTCCGGGACAAACTGGAGACCCTTCTGCAATCCGTCGTTGACCAGGAACTCAGCCTTGCGCTGGATGGTGGCCGCTCGGTCGCCATCGTTCCTACCTGTGAGTGCCGAGTCTAGAGCAACTGCTGCAGATCCCAGGAAGGTCTCACCCTCACGGAGTGACATCTGCTGTTTGTTAGCCAGCTCTTCCTTCTTCCGCTGGTAGCGAATGATCTGTGCCGTGCGTTCGTCCTCTGTGGCCCCAGCGTATATGCTAGTCAATCCGCCAGTGGCTGCGTCCCACATCATACCAGTGTTAGCACCCCACCCCAGGACAGCCTCTCCGAAACTAGCGGCAGCTTCCTTAGGACCGACCTCGGCAACACTGAAGCCTGCGACAAGTAAATCGTTCACCATGCCACTGAACCCCTCCTTGATCCCAGAGACAGCTTCGCCGCCCTTCTCCAGAACGCTCTTCTTGCCCTCGCGCTCCTCGTGTGCTGCGAACTCAGCGAACGTCAGGTCCGGGTCGTTGTTAGCGAGGCGCTCGTCGTAACGTGATGCGAGATCAACCTCAACAACTCCGCCATTGAGATCATCTTCGGTGAGATCGTCGAGGGAGAAACCGGGCTCTGAGATAGAGTCGAACTCGCTGGGATCCAGGTCGTCGATTGATAGACCGGTGTCCTCTAGAAAGGCAGCGTCGTCTAGATCCTGTTCAGATGTTGTGAGTGTGAGCTTGTTGACGCCGAAATTGAACGAGGAGCGGAAACCAAGTCTCATCTCCAGTTCGGCCAGCTGGCGAACCTGGTCGACACCCTTCTGGGATTCCAGCGTCAGCTGCTCCTGTGTGCCAAGGCCACTGCTGAACGGTGACTGGTTCTCCAGTTCTGGATCCGCTTCTAGGCTCAGACCTACGTCCAGATCAGCGTTCAACTCCTCTGGTGGTGTCAGGGATTGACCGAGTTCACGGAAGTCCTGTTGTGCCTCGCCTTCAGCGTAGAGGGCACTGACGGCACCAGGGAGTGCGGCTGATAGTGGTGATGGCATAGCTATTTAACGGGTACGAATCGCCCGGCGGATGCCCGCCATACTGCGTCCTTCCCTCTCACTGAGTAGACCTTCCCGTCGACGAGCCCCTTCTTGAAGTTGGCGCGTTTCTCGGTCAGGTCCTTAGGGGTGTCCCTCTCTGCAGCAGGCTGACTTGCCTGCTCTCGTTCTGAAGAGTCCTGGGCTTTCAATGCTGCCGCGGCGTCTTTCTTCAATAGGTCGTCTGCGTAGATCTCTTCCAGGTTGAAGCCCTCGTCGAGCATGCTCTGCTTGAGGGATGCTGTGTCAATGCTAGAAGATGGGCCGACACTACCGAGGAATGATTGTGCTTGCCGATTGGCTGTAGCGTCCAAGGTCCCCAAGATAATGTTACCAAGCTCACGACCGTTGGTGATGTCAGGCATGGATGCTCTAATCCGGGTGATGTCCTTGTCAGTCAAGACACCCTTCTCACCCAATAGACCACGACCGATAGATGCGAGCATGGCATTCAGCTCTGCTTGGAACACGGCAGCCTCGTCGTCTGGAATGATCTTTCCAGCAAACTTCCGAAGCACACCGTGGATGATGTCATGGTCCCGGCTGGCACCTGAACCACCCACGCCATCATTGCCCTGGACCCCTGCTAGGTCCTTCAGCTTATCGACAGCCTTGTTGAATAGACCTTCCGTGATCTCACCAAAAAGACTAGCATCTTCTTGCTCTGGTGTTGCCTTTGCCGTGATGTTCTCCAGGCTCAGAGCGTTGAAACGACGCTTCAGGTTCCGAATGTTCCCACGTGCACTGAGCAGGTCCTCGTAACGAGTCTGCTGTCCAGAGGTCATCTCTTTAAACTTCGGCCTAGCTGCTTCTAGGTTGTGTTCGATAGAGGCCCGCTCCTGCTTGAGACGGGTTTGATCCGACATGGCGGTCGCCCGTGCCCGGCGTGCTGCGGTCACCTGATCCTTGAGCTGTCGGCCTTGATCGCTCAGCTGCTGCCGTTGCTCTGGTCCGAGCTGTCCTAGAGGGACGTCCCCGATCTGCTTCTTGAAATCGTCAAGACGATCCTCGGCGACCGTCAGATCCATGACAGCTGCATCGAACGCCTGCTCAGCCTTGATGATACCCTCTGCGTTATCCACATCTCTCTTGAGTGCTGCCGTGTGGAAAGGACGACGGTCCCCCTCTGGGAGACTCCGGATGTATTCCGGATCGTAGATTTTATCGTCTGGGCTCTGCCCTGGTGGGCGAGGTGGTGCCGCTTCTTCGGGACCGATGTCAGGGCGCTGCAGAGGCTCGGCCACAGTCTCAGCTGCGTAGTCGCCTTGCGCCTGCGCCTGCATCTCTGCCTGACGTTGCTGTTCTTCGGGAGGCATCAGACCCTCTGCTTCGCCACTGGCACCCACCATCTCTTGATAGAACTTGCCGACGTGCTGTGCCCAGCCACCGTTCGTGTTGTTCGGATCGTTCCCAGCACCTGGAGGTGCGTAGATGTTACCAATCTCAGAGATGGTCTTGGCGTTCTTGTAGTAGCCGTTGGGTTTTGCTAGGCTGCGTGCCTGGGCAAAGATAGAATCACGGTGTGATGTCTGCGAGGTAGGACCCTTGGAGTTGCTGATCCCCATAGCATTGTTCCTATTACGGAACGCTGAGGATGTGCCGTTGGCAGTTTCAAGCTTGGAGATGGACGCGAGGAAACGCGGATCCAATCCGTATTTGGCACCGGCATCGACGAAGTCCTGGGCTAGACCCTTGAGACCATCACCGAGGTGTGGTGTCAGCTGGTCAGCTGTGACATTGAAAGACCCTTTAACGGGTGAGGTGTCGATGTTGAAGTCGACTGTCGAAGACCTGTCACCGCTAGAGATATCGAAGTCCGTGACCGATCCGCCAGACAGAATCTCAGCCTGCGCCTGTGCGTTCTGACGTTCGTCCTGACGTTCCTGCTGAGCCAGTTCGAAACGCTGCGCCTGTGCCCGCTGTGCCAATCCGGCATTCGCCAAGGCTGCTGCGGCGTTGTCCTGCCTGATCTGGTTGTCGATCTTCTGCTGCTCAGCAACACCGAAGGCTTTGCCAGCACGCAGCGCCTGCTCGAACGCTGCCGAGTTGGTAGCAACGTTTGACTGGTGCTCTGCTAGAAGCTGGGCGTCCGTCTGCCTGAAACTCTGGGCGAGCCCAAGACCAGATTGTGCGGACGCAGCAGCGGCCTGACCGAGATTGATCTGCCTGCTTGCGTTTGCTAAGAGTTGTTCGATTGCCATAACTATTCTTCTTCCTAGCCGATCTTGGTTTTGTCTTTGTTACCGAAGCTTGAGAAGAACCCACTCTCTGATAGACCCGTGATAGCACCACCTGCAGCACTGAGTGACGAGCCCAGCACGTTGTCCACTGGCACTTTAACATTAGACTTGGCCAACTGTTCTTCACGAGCCCCTTGGAAGTTGAGTGCCGTCAGCCCTTGCGCCACAGGATCTGGGGCGTTTCTAAGAACATTGTTAGCGATGTCGATCTCGAGTTGCTGAGATGGAGAGACTAGCAACTGGTTCAATCCGATCTGTCGGCTGAGTGGGTCAACTTGCTCACGGATAGACTGGACCTGTGAGAAGAGACTCGCCCCCTGCTGCTGCAGATCGAGAGATGTCAGACCCAGATCCCGTGCCGTAGCATTGCGCTGAGCCCCCGGGATACCCCCAGCAGCTGCTTGCCCGGCACGAGCCCGGGTAATTGATTCAACCACGTCCTGGGGGATCTCACCCTGGATGAGCTGTCTGGCTTGGTCTGACAAGCCTCTGATGTTCTGACGGAAGTTAGGATCAATCTGCGATGCCCGCCGGATTGAGTCTGCCGTCGTCGCAGTGTTCGCACGTTGCACCAACTCCTGGTTCAATCCGAGGTTAGCGAGGTTGTCGATACTCGCCCGTCTGATAGAGTCGTTCAAGTCGATCTCTTGCTGACGACGTCCGAAGATATCCTCAGCACTGAACCGACCGAGGTGGGTACCGGCGAGAGACTCGTCGACAAGGTCCTGACGGATCTGCCCAAGGCTAGCGATGCCTTCGAGCTGACGATCCTCTTGAGCCTCGCCTGCCTTCTTCTGTGCTCGTGCTGAGATCGCCGATCCTGCCAAGGATGCGGTGGCTCCGATTGCTGCTGCTACTGCCATAACACTATACTCTTTTCATGTAGTTGGTTTCAAGGAGTTGATACCCCCTGCGCTCGTAAACTTTCTTGAGTTTCTCTGGCATTGACACCTCTAGGTGTGTCATGATCAACAGCCTCGCGTTGAAGTCGTCTACTGCTGAGATCTCAAAAGCCTTGAAAAGATCGAAAGCGATCCGGGTGCCTCGATACTCGGGCTTCACATACCAGACTAGCTCCCGGGCTTCGATGTCTCCGGTGAAGAGGTTGGGTGTCGCCGTGAAGATCAGGACCCCGATGGGCATCATCTGCTCGTCGATGGTCACGATGACGTCAGCCAGATCGCGTGTCATGAGGTCCTTGAGGACGCTCGAGAACCCATCGAAATCCATCCGGCTGTCGAAGATCTCTGGCAGTGTCGACTCCGCTGCGAACTGCTCTACAAGATCCTTCAGTAGGATGACGCTATCTTCTTCTAGGAATAGTGTCTCGTGGTCGGTCATCGTCCTCGTCGTGCCCCCCAGTAGGAGGAACCTAGCCTCTTGCTTTTGATTGGCGCTCGTCGGAATCGCCAGTCGGTGCTCTCTCCACTCTCCACGGCTGCTTGCTCCGTGATGAGGCTCACTGCTGTTTGAAGGTAGTCCTTCTGGTTGGCACGATCGTTAGAATCCTTGTCACTCTTGTTAAGGAGTTGGATGTATCGTGCCAAGGTCTGCCAGACTAGCGGTGACCCAAACTCGACGATGTCGCAATCGTCGTAGACGTTCTCAAAGGAGCAGTTGGCCGTCAGGATGAGGACCTTTGGCTTGCAGTTACAATCCGGGGAAAGGATTCGATACTCTCTAAACTGCAGTGCGGTCGTTCCGCAGGGAAAGCGCGCAAGCTGTTTGCCATCCGGCTCTGATACAACCACAGTTGCTGAGAGAGGCTCACAGAACCGGATCGTAGAGATGGACTTGAAAACCTCGTTGGTGATTTGCGCTTCTCCGCTGATCTCATACTCAAACTCCTCTTCTCTATCTTCTAGGGTTGTGCCGACTACAACCATCTTGGCCTTCTCGCAGTCTTTGCCGACGTAGCGTAGGGCTGTGGGTTGGCAATCCGTGAAGTCGGTCTCCAAGGCTCTGAAGCCGTTGTCAAAGAGTTTGAGTCTACTGTCACCTTCCCAGCCGGAGACGCCATCGTAGGGTAGGCGCCACGCTGAGTGGGTCGGCACGTGCTGACCGTTGTATTCGGCAGCCTCTAGAGAAACGTATTTGCCAGGGAGACGGATCCCGAGCTGCTGATTACCACACGGTTTGCACTCCGTGCAGAAGTAGCTGACTGGGGCGCAGAAGTTGATCGAGAGGTCCAGGCCGAGCTGGCGTTGATTCGAGAAGGCCCACTGCCTGATAAGGTTAAGCACCCGCAACTGCTCCTCAGGGTTGGTCTGGCTCAGAGCACGACCGATCTCCTGCCGCGCAGTTTTCACGGTAGCCGAGGATTTGAGTTGCTTGGTGGTCATATTAACAGTTTACGCGCAATGAGCTGACGCCCACCCGGTCGCCTGGGAGGGTGTTTGGAAGAGATATCGTAGCTTGTGAAGGCGTCCATGATACGGTATCCCCCGTCGTATCCGTTCCACCACCGGCTGCATCATAGGAGGTGATGTTGTAGGTGAAGAAGATGTTCGTCCCGTTAGCACTGGTAATCGGGACGTTTACGATGTTCCCGGTGATGACGGTGTAGATCCCCTGAGTGCACTCGAACAGGCTTAGGGAGGCGATGTAGGCATCCACCCGGTTCTGAATCGCTGTGGTGAAGGTCGCCGATGCCAGGACGTAGGTGGTCACAGCGTCGAGGAACGCCGTGTCCGTCTGCAGGAACGTGGAGATTGCATCCTGCCGGGCCTGGGTATCCAGCTCCGTTCCGATCGCTGTGCTCAGATTCGTGGCGAAGGTGGTAGACGTCAGGACGTTGTCGGCGGCCAGCTGTACGAACGCGTCACCTTGAAGTAGCGCGGTGAGCTGCGTCGTGAAGTCGGGGTCTACCAGGATCGCTGCAACCACCTGATTGACAGCCGTACTCGTGAGAACGTCCACCGTTCCGGAGGATCCGAGTGCGTTGGGGAACTCAACGATGAGCTGTTTCTCAAGAGCCGACGCCAGACTCGCGGTCAGACAACCACCCTCTGACACCTTGATGATGGCTTGGCTATTGGCCGACGTATTCGATCCGGTTGAAGATTCTAGTGTAGCCATAAGGGTATTAGTTTACCACGAAGCTAGCTCGTCCGCTAGCTCGCAGTGGATAGGGTCTTCGATGATTTCGTTGGCAGGTGCTCCGCTGTCAACCTGGGTCCGGGAGGCGTTGAATTGGTGGAATCGGAGGTCTGCCTTGCCTGTCCACCTGATCAGGAAGCGGAAGTGCCGTCCATCTGTTTTCTTCACACCCTCCACCGTTCGGCCATTGAAGACGCCTAGATCAGCGTCACGCACCGCTGGGGCTCCTGTGAGGCTGCTGGAGACCGTTCCTTCGTTCCAGAGGGTCCAGCGACCCTCACTCCAGTCTGACTTCCAGAAGACCTGCCAGTCGACATCGCCCAGGACACTAGAGAACTGCAGGCACCCGTCTTCGATCCGGACACCCTCCTTCAGACTGCCGTAGATCGCTCGGGTATGCACTGAGCTTTGGATCGGCTGCTCGCCCTGCTCGGTGATGTCGCAGCGGGTGTTCCTCTCGATCTCTAATACCCGGATCGTTTTCGTGGTGTCACCGGCAATGGTGAACACCCTCTCCTCCCCGGACATGACTAGTGAGACAAGACCCTTGACTTGGTAGTCATGGGGCAGCGTGTTCACACCCTCCCATTTCTTGCCTTCGTAGTCGTAGGATGCCAGCCCACGGTGCTGCCAATCAGGACCTGAGATCCAGGGCCGCACAGTCGAGAACAGACGCTTCGCTTTCCGGTGAATCTTGACTTGGGCGAATCGAAGCAACGGACCGTAGTCAGATTCTAGGTATTCATCGATCGGATTGGATATGTTATCCTGCGGGGTGTAGACGAGGTCAGAAGCACGTTGTGAGAAAGTCAACGTTTCCAATCCGCGTAGCGTCCGACGGATAGCATTGTCATTGTAGACATCCAGAGCCCAAGGCCCACGGGCGCCCCCCTCGGCCGAGACGGTCACCAGCATATTGGGGGTGTCGATCCATGATGAGCGAGGGTAGATGCCGGTGCGAAGTGCGTAGACTCGATTCTCACACTCGATGATCATCTCTCCATGCGAGGAGGATTGTCCAAGGGTGGGTAGGTTGTAGGTTGCTAGGATTGGTCCTGACTCTGTAGGCATCGTGAACTCGGCACCTGTAGCCCAGTAGACTTGCTCGATAAAGTTGAGCAGTGCGGTAGCGTCCGTCTTACCTCCTCCATGAATGATGTCCCCAATGAGAATGGAGCGTGCTCCAATGACCATAGAAAGACGGCCGTGTGTGTAGAGAGGGAGCCTCGCCCGGTTGGGGACTCTTGAAGATGCGGGGGTCGACGGGTCATATCCGGTGGAGAGTTGGCTGGTTTCTTGTCCATCGTAGATAAAGGTGTCACCAAAGTCGTCACCGTTGATCAGGTAGTTCTCTGCCTGTGTCATCCAGGCGACGTGCAGATCGGGAGCTTGGGGGAAACCCAAGGTCACCTCCTGAAGCGTCCCTTTTAGGTTCTCTCCCCGTCCCTCTACCTCGATGATGAACTTCCGACCGGATGCGGCAATGGCAATGTAATCTCCCTTGGATGAAAACTGCAAAGCGCTCTGCCCACGGCCCGGGCTGTAAGGATTTGATCCTTGGAAAGCGAGTGTCTGGAACTCGTCGACGAGTCCTGCAGTGGCTGAGGTGAGCGTGATTTCTCTAAAAGCATCTCTCTGAGACAGTGCCTGTTTGTCTAACTTTACATTCTTGGCAAAGTGATAGCCATCCTCCGGGATCCCAAGAGGGTCCAAGGAGAAATTCCACCCAAGTCTTGGGAAGGCAATGGCTTGATCTTTAGGCATCTGGGATACTCTTCAGGCCGACGAGTTTGGCGACCCCATAGTGCTCAGCGTTTCCAGAGGTGTTTGCTAGGTTTCCGATAGTGATAGAGAATGAGTCGTTCACTATTGGGACCAGATAGGAGAAGCTGTTAACGTTGTTAGGGATATCATCGTCCGCCTGGAACGTCTGCTGACCACGGTTGATCTGTCCTGCCCAGGCGACCTCGACCCCTCCTACGCTGAAGAACATGCCTGTGGGGCTATCAGAGCGCTTAGACGACTGTGCTACTCGAGTGTCCAAGGTGACGAAGATCTCTGCGTAGTTCCAGCCTTTGTTATCCTCGCCAATACTTATGAGGTTGTAGCTGAACGCTTGGCTATTAGCCGCCTGGAAACCAGATCTGTCATAGAGAGCGATCTGCGGTTGGCTGGTCAGGATAAACTCGGTGGAGGCTCGTCGGTAGTAGAATGTACTATCCGTCTCGTCCCATACGCCAATGTAGGGGACGCCGTCACTCGTGTTCGTCACTTTGTCCTCTAGCTTCGGATGAGTGTCGACAGGGTTCGCCGCGGCGTTCTCCGCCTGGATTCGTTCGATCTCGGTCGTAAGCTCTTCTAATGTGAATGACTGGATGCCGGTCGTAACGATGCCCGCATTATCTGTACGTGTTCCGCAGGCCAAGACGCCGTCAAACGTTGAGGTCCCGCAGAAAGCGTCAGGGGTTCCGCAGAAGAGCTGGTTGAAGATGTCCGTGAACTGCGTCACTTCGGCAGTCGTCAACGTGTCGACCACCCCAAGCTCGCAGGGGTTCGCTGGGTTGTAGCGAACGATCCCTTCTGTGGTAGGTGGCGTGGCGTAGGAGATGTTCGTGTGACCGTTTGCATCTCTGGATGCTGTCATCCAGACGCAGGCTGTGTCCGTGTCACTGGCTGCTAGGTGGGAGAAGTCTAGCTCTTTAACACACCAGTCATCTCCCTCACAATCCGAGACCTTGTCGACTAGCAGTAGTCGCCCGGTCGTCACCTTCTCAGGAAGAACCTCAGCACACAGTTGCTCCTCAGCTCTAGACGCAAAGCTGAAACATCCGTTCTCCGACTTGAGGTAGAGAGGGACCGTAGAGTTTGGTGGGTGGGCGACAAAGAGCTTGTGCGTGTCTCGATCGACGACACCCGAGATCCACAGCTTCGTAAACTGAGGCACCTCGGCAACGAGTGGGTTACCATCCGTGTCATTCAGGACAGTCCCGTTCGCGTCTGTCTGGTAGCCGTTCGCACCTCGGACCTGAACCTCTGGATTCGTCTCCAGAGTGGACCCAGAAGTTGGATTGGATACGATAAAAGCGTTCTCCTCAGAGTGCAGGTGTTTCAGGCACTTGTCCTCTGGGTTTGATTTGACGATGATGTGACCTTTGCACTCCCTGGTCGTCCCTTCGAAGCATGGGTTGCATGCGGTAGAAGGTGCCGTCGTTGCGCAACCCTCCGTCCGGATACAGGCGTCACGCCCCTGGATAACACCGTCGTCTGAGTTGGTGACAATGCAGTCACTGCAGACCGTGTCAGAACATGAAGAGTCTGAACAATCCGAAGTGGAGACGACTCCAGGGTTTACGTATTTCCCGCAGGATGTGCAGGCTGGTGATCCGGATGTTGTAGCCATATAATTATACAGTGATAGATTCGCTCACAGAGAGCACGATGGGGCCACCATTTCCGGTGGTGATGTTGTGTAGGTCAGACTGAAGCTTTGCGATATGAGCCGCTTGGCGCTCCAGCGTGTTAGTTAAACTGTCGAGGAGTTCTCGAGTGCCTCCGATGCCCAGGCCTTTGGAGGCGGATTCGGCGTAGTCGCTCACATACTCTTGCAGAGCCGAGACGCGAGTCTGAAGGCTTGACGAGGTGGTAATGTTCCCATAGAAGCTCATGATACGGAGAGGAGGATGACCGAGCCCTCGGATTTGACCTGATATAGTTGATCGGTGAGCGCGTTGAGCCGCTCGGTGTTGGCGTCGACCTTCTGCTGGAGGTTTGCGACCCGTTCCAGGATCGCAAGATGGGCTGCGGAACTTCGAGCCATTTTCTTGAAGACGTCGAGGCGTTGCTCCAACTCGGCAACGGCTGCATCGAGAACGTGCTTAGGAGAGCTAGCGTCGACAGGGATAAGGTCGCAGGAATCACACTCGCTCATTACACTCGAACCCTCTCGCTGTCATCAGAATGACGGTTGTCAATCATTGCCACTTCTTTATCGCGACGATTCCGGACGCCCTTGAAGTTGGGCCAGATAGCTTTGCTGGCTTCGATCGCGTCTCTCACCTGTTCATCTGTCGTTGCTCGAGCCATCTGCGCCATGTGACGACGACGATACCCTACCTTACTCGCACCTCTGTTGAAGGTGACGCTAAGGATAGCGGCCTGCGTCACCGGATGCAGGTTTTTAGCATTCGGAAACGCTTTCGCCGCCAGTTTAGCGAAGCGGGGTATGCTCCGTTTCAAGAACACCTGCCAAGCTTCGTCGAAACTGATGTAGACGTGCGGTCTGATCCGGTTCCTGTGAGCTTTCGCCCTTGAACCTTTGATCCCAGAGCAAGACTTCAGGTAGCGCAGCTCGGTCTCTGAGACGATCCCGCCCCAGTCTTTCTCGATCTGCTCCTTGGAGTTGTAAGCTAGGTCGTACCCGCACCCAACAGTCGTGCCACTGGCGCCACCGGGCCAAGATGGACGGGCATACCTTGAGTTGTAGTACACACGTCCACCACACTCGAACTCCATGATCTTCTTCCGAGATTCTTCGGTGACCGTTAGGTGCGTGGGTGTTGGTGGCCCTTTCGTAGGAGTGGCGTCAACGAGGAGTCCAAGCGCAACGGCAACGGCTCGCTCGGTTTGACGACCCCATATCCCGTCATCATCGACGCCAACATGTCTCTGAATATTTTTTAAGAGCATTTTAATCCAATAGGTCTTCGGCAGCTCGGGTTAGGTCTTTAAGTTCATCCTCGTCGACGGTGATTCCGGGGAGTTTAGTCGCTTGGTCAACCCACTGTGCTAGCCGGTCGAGGTGCGCCTGAATCTCAGGAGCAACCTCTGGTTTGACGGCGATGTCATACGTCTCCAGGATTGCTTGGCTTGTGGCGTCGTCCATCTCGCCCGTGACGGGCAGCTCATAATCGAGCTGGTTGAGGGCATACTGGAGCACAAGCAAGATACCCCCAGGTCCAAGGTCTGCCACCTCTAGAGGGCGTCCACGTTCACGAAGATCTGTCAGGGGGTCTGAGTTGGATACAGGCATTATTTTTTAGGTAGATTGGCAACTCCGGCGAAGACGTCGACGACTTGAGGAGCGGGTGGATCCTGTGCGGGTGGGAGTGTGATCTTACTCTTAGCTAAGCCTCGTGAGATTGCGTAAGCCATCGTAGGTCCAACTACAGCAGCAAGGGCCACTTGTAGATCAATTCCCAGTGAGATTTTAAGAAAGTAATTAGCTGCGATTTCCGCGACAATGGTGGCAACGACCGCCCAAGTCGCTCGTCTTGCTCCTCTGAACTCAGATGACTGTTCTCCTTCTGTCATTGGTTTAGATCCTCCGGTTGGGGTTGGCGAGGAGCCAACAAGTCCTTGTACTCGGAAGCGGTGTCCTCCAGAATCATCTGAAGAGCTTCTTCCTGGCCAGGACTCAATGGTTTCTTGTACGTCTCGTCGGTGAGCGTCGCAGATGCCGTCTGCGTCGCGCAACTCTGCACGAATAGTAGCAACGAGAGCAGCAGAAGAGTTAGGAGAATTCTTGGCCTTGATGAGTCGGGCCTTGAGATCCTCAACGACCTGCTTGGATTCTTTGTAGAGATCATACTCTGTTTTCTTGTATTTGATCCCCAAGTACAGCTGCATCGAATTTGCTAGACTGGAGATCAGTTGGAACATTGTTAAGGAGTAAGCTGGGTGACGACACCTGCACCATCCATGACGTAGAGCTTGGCTATGCCACCAACGTGACGAACGAAGAATTGAACGCCCGTGGCGTAGATAGGTGGATCAGCCGCACCGAGTGCCTCGTTGTGTGTAGTCCCGTCGATACGGAGCGGTTGCAATCCGACCATGGCAGTGATACCGCCATCGAGGTGACCCCCGGTTACGGCTGGGTCTGAGTAGTCAGTCGCAAGAACAATCTCATTATCGAACTGACTAGCTACCGGACCTACGATCCCTGCGGCGAAGACCTTGGCTCCGATGTGCGAGGCAGTTGCATTTGGTCCGAATGCCTGAGATTCAGCCCCAGAAGCTGTTGAGCCGATACCATTGAAGACTCCAGAAACCGCTCCGCTTGCCGTCGAGTTAGATGATCCGATAACAGTCGAATCACCTCCGCTTGCCGTGTTGGTTGTTCCGCCTACGACAGATCCCCGGTTAGATAGGACGGAGTTGTTGTCACCAGCGCCAATGAATCCGGAGGTTGAACCGGTCATCGTATTAGCGCCTCCAGCAACGATTCCGCTTGTTGGACTAGTAGTTACGTTGTGCCCGGTTCCTGCGAGAATACCAGCACTATCGGACGCTAGGGTGTGAGCGTTACCACCGAAGATACCGTAGAACTGACCAGTTCCGGAGTTCGTGGATCCGCCGATGATCGAGCCGAGGTTTGACCCCGCAATAGCGGTGTTGTTAGAGCCGTAGACCACGGATGATGTAGCAGTATTAGTAGTTCCACCTAGAACTGTTCCAAAGCTGCCTGTCGCCGTGTTGGCGCTACCGCCAAGGACGGTTGAGTCTGTTGAGTCTGCGATGTTGTTTGCGCCACTGGCGACGAAGGAGCGGGCTCCAGATGCCGTATTAGCGAAACCCCCCACAATAGTAGCACGTCCGCCAGAAGCGACGTTGTCTTGACCGGAGAAAACGGCAGCTCTGTCTGCAGTAGCAGAGTTACCTGAACCACCCACAACGGTAGTGTTGTCAGCGGATGCCACAGAGACGGTTCCAATAGCAATAGACCGTGGTCCGGATGCTGTTGGGTTCCCCCATAAGGCGGCAGTATTACGATCGTAGGTAACATCTATCCAGGGCAAGCCAAGCTGCCAAGGCCGGCCTTCCACTGTCGGTGCGACGATCTGGATGTCCGCTTGCTCCACGCCTGCGTCGAGGGTTCCGCCGATGTGGGCTAGCCCCTCGGCTCCGCCAGGACCTTCGATCCTGGTTGCTGTTCCGTCAGACTCAAGCCGCCAAACGTAGTCCGGGTTCTCTGCTGTCCCGCCGGTCCATGAGATGGTGCCAATCTCAGCGCCCGCTAGGGCCGCTAGGCCTTCAGCGTCTGTTGGCACCGCACCGGCTGGAGTGAAGTTGATCGGTGGATCCGGACAGCACGTAGGCGTCTCGACACGGACAACGGATCCGTCAGCTTGGACGATCCAGGCGTAGTCAGGATTCTTTACAGTTCCGCCAGACCAGATGATCGTCCCAGGGTTGGACGTGCCAACCGCTATCTGCGCCAGAGCGTCTAGCCGCGCCAGATTGCCACTTGGGGCGAAGTTGACCGGTACGTTGATGACCGGGACGTTCAAAGTCCGTAGTGCCGAGTCGAAGGCGAATGGCGTCTGCAGGTTGGTCACATTGGCCAAACCACGGAGGAATTCAGACAGCGTCCCGTTGCCGGCATTATGCTGGACATACTCGGTGACGAGTTCAGAGGTGACAGCCGCTGCCGCGATACCAGCGACGGCTGACGTGTTCCCGGCACCCGTCTCCTCAATACGGAGAACAGTGCCATTCGTCTGCAGCTGCCAAACGAAGTCAGGGTTATCGACGGTCCCTTCTGTCCAGATGAGCGTGCCGGGGTTCGATCCGGCTGGAACCGCTGCCAGAGCCTCTGCGTCAGTAGGTGCGCCAGCGATAGCTGGGGCGAAGTTGACCGGGTCGTCGATGGCGGGGATCTGAAGCGTCCGGTTGACCGAGTCGAATACGAACGGATCCTGGGTGTTGGTGACTGCCCCTAACCCACGAAGGTGCTGGACTAGCGTGCCCGTCCCATCGTTATGCTGCACGTACTCATCAGCGATCGGAGCGGTGGCTGCTGCTGCAGCGACACCAGTGACTATCGAGGTGTTACCTGCTGCCACGGCGCCTGTGGATAGGATCCAGGTGGTAGTGGAGACATCCCACGTCCAGACTCGCGTCTGATCGTCGGTGTCGTAGTAGATTGTAGGGGTGTCGTTAGCCGCCTCCTGGTCGATCGAGTTGGGTGGATTGACTGGATCTCCAGCACCCTCGATAACACGCTTGTCGATGACCGTCAGCCCGTCAGGGCCACAGGCAAAGTCAGTGGTATTGAGGTCACTGGTTCTAATGTAAGTACGTGTTGTGGCCATGCTATGTCTGAGTTTGAATGAGTTCCTCTACCAGCTGGATGTTGGCAGTAATTTGGAGAACCGTAGTTTGTGCCTGATTGGCAGCTTCACTGTGTCGGTCGCGCATTTGGGTTTGGGTCTGCAATTGCTGTTTCAGGTTCTCCAAGCGCTGTTCTAGACTGAGAGGCTCTGCGTTGTTGATTTCTTTATCGGACATTAGATTAGGGTGGTTAAGGCCCCACAAGTAAGAGGTAGCGCATCAGTGTCTGCCGTGCAATTCGCAATGATCGGGCATAGGTCAACCTCAGTAGCGATGGAGCCGTCATCGGGGGTTAGACGGATCGACGTATCGCTCGTAGGCGACGCTTCGACGATATAGCGAATTTGAGAAATTTGATGCGTGACACCTCCGATGTTCAGGTTGTAGACGTTGGTGTTGACTGGATCCTGCGTGACTGAGATCGTCTGAGTAGTGGCAGTGCCTTCGTGGTCGGTCAACGTAATCGTCACCGATCCGTTTCCATCCGTGGTCACCTGATCAATGTCCGTAGTTGGGTCACATGCCTGGACAAGAGGACACAGGTCGACCACTGACTCTACCCCTGTCGAAGAGGTCAACGTGATCGAGGTTGGCGCGGCGGCTCCGGTAGCGGCCAGCGTGTAAGTAGTGTCTTGGATGATCGCCGTCTTCCCTGCCATCGTCAGATTGAAGGCGTTTGCGATCGTCGGGTGCTCTGTGAGTATGATTGATTCCGTTGTGACTGCTCCAGTCCCATCGGTTAGCGTTATCACCAGCGTGCCGTCGTTCGCCTCGACAGCGTCTAGGTTAGAGTCTTCTCTTGCAAACCCGCACTCTATGAGGGACGTGCACAGGTCGATTGTTTGAGCGTCCCCTCCGTCATCCGGGGTGAGGATTATCGAGCCCGAAGCAATAGACAGAGTGTATTGGGTGTTCGTATCCGTGCCTGTGCCAGATCCGCACGGAGTCGTGCAGATCTCGCTCGCTTTCCAAGCGTCGATGATCTCGCATAGGGTGCCAATGTTGGCGCAGAGGATATTCGAGTCAGCCATAGTAGTATAATGCTATTTGATCTTACCTTTGATGAGTAAGACCATACGCGTGATCATGAATGCGGCAGTGGAGATGCTAGCTAGGCCAGCAGCCACCCACATGAAATCTTGAGGGAGCGAGGCTAGAACCCACGCAGATGCGTTTCCGACGATAGCGACGAATTTTTCTGAAAAGGTGAAGTGATGGTGCACAGTCATTAGATATTTGGCAAGAGCCGGTTACGCCAGGAAGGGTTCCGGCGTCGATGTCTAAGAGTTCGTAGTTCGCTGTGGTCAGAGCATCTATCAACACGTCTTTGTGTGTCTGTATGGCAGCAATGGGTCAGCCATGGCTGTCGCGTCGAGGTCAGCCATGGCTGTCGGGTCTCCTTTTACATGGGCATAGAGCTTGAGAGTGAACTCCATAATCAGGTTGAGCTGGGCTTTAGTGCCGCCAGTCACCTCCTCAATCAGTTCTGTCGCCCTGAAGCCCCTAATTGCTTTCTGGTTGACCGCCTTCGCTGCCTTCTGCGAGAATCTTGCCGATTACTTCCAAAGAGTGCTCGATCAAGACGTAGTCCCTGCGCGAGACTTTAGCCCCGGGCTCAGTGGCTTGGCTTAGTATCACGAGAGCTTGTGAAGGTGTCAGTGGCGTGGTAGTAGTTTCCATTATGTGTGTGTGCTTGTTTGTGTGTTTATTTGCGTGCTTGTTTGTGTTACTGAGACCATTCCGGTGCTAGCTCCCCTAGCTGTCCCTGATCGTCGACGGGGTAGGCTGGGACAGTCTCCCAAGGCTCGAATGTTGCTAGACCTTCGGATGCGAGCATGGCCACGATAGCTGCGTGACGTGCAAACAACTCGGCTCGATTGTCGCCTAAAGCGTCCACAGTGGCTTGAGCTTCGTCTTTCGAGCGAGGGTTATCCAAAGCCCCCCAGACGGTTTCGAATCCACGTTTGATCGATTCGGCGAGGCGTTGGAGCGCCAAGTCTGAGTCGACGATGAGACGCTGAGCGTCCCTCTCGGCTGACGTTAGCTCCGCCGGTGCGGGTGCTGGTGGTGTGATGGTAATTGCTTTGGGCATTGTGTTATTGTGTTGTTGTGTTGTTGTTGTGTTGTTGTGTTGTTAGACTGATGCTGTGTTGTTGTGTTGTTACGCGATTGTTATCCAGTTATCCAACTCTCCAGGTAGTTCCGTCGCTATAGACGGGCGAGAAATCAGTACCACCGCCGGTCACAGTCTGACCGTGATGGCTAGAAAGCGAGTTAGCCGAGTCAGTGACGAATGTCCGTGCCCCTGCTCCTGCCGTGGCTGCTGAAGGTAGCGCGCCAACAGTAGTGGGGGTTGTCTTAACTGTCCCGGTGGCTGCGATG
>JARGNI010000007.1 GCA_029213195.1 Verrucomicrobiales bacterium | reverse complement strand
TCGCTCATCCGGGATCTCGCCTGATCCGCTTGCGCTAACCCCGACAGTCTCCTAGGCCTGTGCCATTCGCTGGACTCTCTTGCGAGTAGATTCATTGAAGAGCAGGACAATGCCCCCCGACTTTGCTCCGAACTGAAAGATTAGGAATCTCCTCACCGTAGACAGCAGTGCTATGAGACCACTTGTTGTTTTTTCCCTGTTCGCCGGCTTGATTTCAGTCGGTTGTCGATCAACCCACTATCACCATTCCCATTCGATTGCTTCGCCATCTTCCTATTCGGGGGTGGCGAAAGCTCCGATTCAGCAACCCGCTTTCGGCTTCCGAGGGAAGCGAACGCCCACGAGTTTCGCGACCGGAGAGCGATACGCCTTTCGGGAGAACAACCAGTTTCGTGCGACGCGGCTTTCCCCGCTCTCGACCTTTTCGGTCGATGTCGACACGGCTTCCTACTCCAACGTGCGACGGATGATCGAAGGGAAGATCGAGGTTCCGAAAGGAGCGGTTCGGATCGAGGAAATGGTCAACTATTTCGACTATGACTACCCGGCGCCTCAAAACGGTCTTCCGTTCTCCGTGGCCAGCGAAGTCGCGTCCTGTCCCTGGAAGCCGCGGCATCAGTTGGTGCGAGTCGCGCTCAGCGGAAAGGAAATGAAAACAGAAGATCGGCCCTCCGCGACCCTCGTCTTCCTGGTCGATGTCTCAGGGTCGATGGGGAGTGAGAACAAGTTGCCTCTCCTGAAGCGGAGTCTTCTCATGCTGGCCAACCAGATGCGAGCCGATGATCGAATCGCAGTCGTCGTCTATGCGGGAAGCTCCGGTATTGCCCTGCCATCGACACCTTGCTCCGAACTTGATACGATCCACGAGGCAATGGACCGTCTGCAATCGGGCGGGTCGACAGCCGGGGGAGCGGGAATTGAACTGGCCTATCGAGTGGCCAAGGAAAACTTCCAGCGGGACGGGATCAATCGGGTCATTCTTGCCACCGACGGCGACTTCAATGTGGGGCCAAGTAGCGACAGTGCCCTGGTTGACCTGATCGAGGAAAAGGCAAAATCGGGTATCTACCTCAGTGTTCTTGGCTTTGGCATGGGCAACTACAACGATTCGATGCTCGAGAAGCTGTCGGGGAAAGGAAATGGAAACTACGCCTACATCGATACCCTGAACGAAGCTCGAAAAGTCATGGTCGAGGAAACTGCCGGGACCCTCATGACCATTGCCAAGGACGTGAAGATTCAGGTGGAGTTCAACCCCGCCAAGGTCCGAGCGTACCGGCTCATCGGGTATGAGAATCGGATCCTCGAAGACCGCGATTTCTCCGACGACAAGAAGGATGCTGGTGAAATCGGAGCGGGGCACCAAGTCACCGCATTCTATGAGATCGTTCCCCGCGGCGTGCCGTTTTCTCAGCCTGAGGCAGAGAATCTCAGATACCAGGACACCGAGGAGAGTTTCCGTGAGGAGGCGATGACCGAGGAACTCATGACCGTAAAGCTTCGCTATAAGGAACCGGAGGGGCGCAACAGCGAGCTCGTATCCTTTCCCATCGAGGATTCGGATTGTTCCTTTGCGAAAGCCTCTTCGGATTTTCGGTTTGCCACTGCGGTAGCGGCCTTTGGGATGCGACTTCGAGACTCTCCCCATGCCGGGCAGACAACCCGTCGAGACATCCTGGTATGGTCTCAGGAAGGCGCAAGAAAGGATCCTCTCGGCTTGCGGGAGGAATTTCGAGACCTGGTTCGAAGAAGCTCGATCTGAGTGCCGTTCGAGAGAGCTGCAGACGGGGAAAAGAGAATGAAATAGTGGAGGAAATCACCGCCCAGCGATGCGAGGGATGGGCAGATCGATGCCACGTCAGCCGAAAGATATTTCTCCCAAGACTCATTTTCGAGGATATGCCATCCCCGGCGATCGTGTTCCCGGAGACGTAGCGCATCCCGAGCTGGTCGTCGAGGAAGGCGAAACACTCGATGTTCTCTGTGGGCATTTCCGCATTTTCCAGCTTCGAAAAGGCCACCGCTATTCCACCGATGATCTGCTCACGGCATGGTATGGGACATCCTGGAGTCCCACGATTCGTTCGATTCTCGATCTAGGGAGTGGCATCGGAACCGTTGCCATGACCGCGGCATGGAGAGTGCCGAAAGTGCCGGTTGTCACGGTCGAGGCGCAGCCTGAAAGCATTCATCTGGCTCGAAAGTCCGTCCGCTGGAATGGACTCGAGGACCGATTCGATATCCGGCAGGGCGATCTGCGGGACGAAACCCTTTTCGGGCCGGAGGAAACCTTCGACCTCGTTCTTGGCAGTCCTCCGTATTTTCCCCTCGGAACGGGGGTCGAAGGGGATCACCCGCAGAAAGTGGCCTGTCGATTCGAGGTGAGGGGATCCATTCACGATTACTGTGAGCGAGCTGCTGCCCAATTGGCAATCGGAGGGAGTTTTGCCTGTGTCTTCCCGGTGAATCCATCCGAGCAGGAGGATCGCGTCCGAGAGGCTGCCGAGCAGGCTGGTCTGACCATCATCCGGCAGCGCCCCATCATCCTTCGCGAGCCAGAGCCTCCGCTGCTTGCCGTATTTCTCCTGATGCGGAACATCGATCTGCCAGAATCGATTCAGGGGCAAACCTGGCGCGAACCTCCGCTGATTATTCGCCGGGAAGATGGGCGTGTTCATCCCGAATACGCTGCCGTGAAGCTTAGCTTTGGATTTCCTCCGTGAAGTGGGTTCACCGGCGTGCCGATCCGCACGCTTCTTTGCTTGGCTTCTTTTCCCCGCCTGTCTACGATTTGGTCCAAACGCCGGGAACGGTTCTCGCCTCGCGGCTATTGCAGGGCGACGAAATCAGTCATGGCAAGCCTTCAAAAGTATCCGCAGCAACAGCGAGGCTCCTTTTTCGGAGGACTCTCTTACTTAGACAATGAAAATGAAAAAGAACTCGACGCTCTGGGCTCTTGTCTTTGTCAACTTGGGCGTGTTTCTGGCAACGGCCACTCTGCTGCCCAAGCGCGGATCCTGGAGTTCCACCGGGCCGCTCAGCTACTTCATTAATTCCCGACATGATTGGGGAATGGCTTGGGGAATCCTGCTCGCATCCATACTCATCTCGATCGGTATCTACCTCTTTCTTCACGCGAGAGGGGCATTCGACACGGGATCCGGAAGTGGCGAATCGACAGACGAGAAATGAATTTCAATCGACTGGGAAAGATCGGGCGAGTTTCATGCGCATTCAGGGGGGCGTCATCCCCAAATCAGTTCCCTCCGAGACTCGGTAGACGACGTGCGGCGAGGAGAGTGGCGGTTTGGATACTATTGGTGGGGTTCTCTCTGAACTGGGGTGTCGCAGAGGATTTTCCTCGCGACGTTTCCGAGATGATTTCGAAGCTGGAACGTTTCGAGAGCGAGGAATGGGAAAAGGCGAAGACGCGCATCGTGGAAAAGCGGAAAGAGGTGGCGAAGGTTCTTGAGACTGCGTTGGAGCGAGAAACGAAACGAGGAAACCTGGAGGTTGCTGTCGCCTTGAAGAAGAAGATCGAGGAGCTGAACGGCACGATGGAGTCTTCGGGCAAGGGACCGAGGGCCAAAAATGCCGGAAGCGGCGGTCTTGGAGCCTGGTTGGAGACCGTGGAGTTCCACGATGCTTCCGGAAGATGGATCATCACTCCGACGGAGGTGATTCAACACTCGAACAAGGGAGGGACAAAACGTTTCAAACGGATACAAGACGATCCCTCGACGGTTTCCTTCGAAGCTTCGGAGACACTCTTTCGCTTCGAGATCGACGATTCCAAGGCGAAGGGATTTCGAAAGAGCGAGAAATTTGCCCCAATCCCGTTCACAGTGGAGATGCGAAAGCAAGACTAGATGGAATTGCTACGCATCCTCGGAACCCGAAATCGGGTGCAGCCAGGCAAGCCGTCGAACAAGGAGGCGCGGAGTGCCGATGATTTCCGAACGGCAATCTCGAAAGGGAAGCAGGGGCTCCCCGGCATCGTTCGTTGACGAGAGACTTCTAGCGCTCCGGTTCGATGAACTCGGTGTCTTCGAGGTCGATCCATTCCCCGTCCTCCACGCTTTCGGGAGAACCGACCTCACCTGCCACGGGATATCCCACTGCGTTGTGGGACGGGCGACTGGCCACTGGGGTGGGAATCGTAAAGACGGTCTGAATTTCGTTGGCGACCAGTCGGTAGCTGCCGGGAGGCAAGCCGATCAGCTCCAGGGGAACCTGTTTTTCGAAGGGGGGCGACGCCGTCAGGCCAGAAAGCAGATTGGCTCCGCGAGGAGTCTGTTCGCGAACCTCTAGGTAGATTGTTCTCCCGTCCCGGGACTGCTTCGTGTCGACAAGCTGGGCCGCTGACGTGGTAAGGAAACCTTTGACGATCGCATACACTTCCGGCCGTCCGTGAAACTCGGTCACTTTTACTTCGACTGACTCAACTGTGACTTTCTGAGGCGGAGGAGCATAGGGCTGGACCTGGCAGGAAACCAGGAACCCGGTGAGAAAGAGAAGGCTGACGAATAGGGTCTTCACGACATTTATTAAACATCACAAAACCATTTAGAAAACTTAAATTTATGGAAAATAAAGCAGAAGGGGAGCCATGCCGCAAAATAGGGGGTTTCCTGCATTGATTTCTCGATCCTTCCCTCCTAGCTTCGATAGGAGACGAGGAGCCGCCTGACTGACGCTTTCCCGTAGACCCTGCCATGGAATTCGACTGGATTGACTGCCATTTCGATCTGAAGAAGATCACCCCCCGTGAGATTGAAGAGGCTTTCGAGGACCCATTTTCGATTCGCCTGCTCCCGGAATCGGAGCGCGCGGACTCCGAGACGCGTTATTTTGCGCTGGGGCGGACCGTGAACAGCAGGAATCTCTTTTCGGTTTTCTGGACCGACGGCAAGAACTACCGAGTCATTCTCTGCCGGGAGATGTCCGAGCAGGAAGTCACTTTTTACGATCGGAAGAATGCGGAGTGGCTATGAAGTCCAACCCCTTGGCCGATTCAACCCTGTCAGATCCATCATCCAACCCTGTTGCTTTTGAAAACGATACAATCCTGGGACGAGATCCCCGAGTTCGATGATGAAAAGGAGGAGGCGGAGTACTGGGCAAGTCACTCGCTCGATCCTCGCCTCATGAATGCCTCCGTCCATCGCCAGACGGTCCGCGAGTCCACGACGATCACTCTCCGTTTCGATCCGCAAATGCTCAGCCGGATCAAGCGAATGGCCCGACACCGCTATCTCAACTATCAGAGCATGATCAAGCAATGGTTGAGCGAGAGGCTTGAGGAAGAGATTTCCAAGCAGGGAGAGTAAAAAGCGAAGGTCGGCGTATGAGCATGAGTCCCGAAGAGGCTCGCGTGGAGATGGCTCGGCTCGCGGATGAGCTGGAGAAGCACAACCGTCTCTACTACGTGGAGGGGATTTCCGAGATCTCGGATGCGGAATATGATCGCATGTTCCGCGACCTGGAACTGCTGGAAGATCGTTTTCCCAATCTCGCTTCTCCCAATTCTCCGGTTCGCCGGGTCGGGGGAGCCCCGATTGATGGCTTTGAGCAGCGAGAGCACGACGTCCCGATGCTCAGTATCGATGATGTTTTTTCAGAGGACGAGGTAGCCGACTTTTTCAAACGTCTCCGGAAGGGACTGAACAACGAGGAGATTCCAGTTCAGATCGAGCCGAAAATCGACGGGGTGGCGGTCGCCCTTCACTACGATCGTGGCGAACTGGCCTTCGCCGTGACTCGTGGAGATGGGCGCGAAGGAGACCTCATCACCGAGAACGTTCGAACGATCCGGAATATCCCGCTTCGCTTGAAGGGAGATTGCCCAGAGTGGTTGGAAGTGCGGGGCGAGATTTTCATGCCAAATGAGAAGTTCGCCCAGATGAATCAGGATCGAGACGAGGCAGGCCTGCCTGCGTTCAAGAATCCGAGAAACGCCACCGCTGGGACCCTCAAGCTCCTCGATTCCCGCGAGGTGGCCAAACGCCCCCTCGATTTTATTGCTCATGGGAGTGGGCGGATCGATGGCTGGGCGCCGGAGTCGATTCTCGAGCTTCGGTCTTTGTTTGAGCGAGTCGGGATTCCATTGAATCGCCCCACCTGGGAAGAGAACAGCCTCGAAGGCATTCTCTTGGCCATCCGGGAGCTGGACGAGAAGCGACATGATCTCGACTACGCAACCGATGGCGCGGTCATCAAGGTCATTTCCATTCCAGACCAGGTCGCCCTCGGTGCCACCTCTCGAGCCCCTCGCTGGGCGGCGGCATTCAAGTATCCTCCCGAGCAGAAAGAGACTCTCCTGCGGGAGATCACAGTTCAGGTGGGGAGAACGGGGACTCTCACTCCGGTGGCGGAGCTCGATCCGGTCCTCGTGTCCGGAACCACGGTGCGGCGCGCTACCCTGCACAATCAGGATGAGATCGATCGGAAGGATGTTCGCGTGGGCGACACCGTGATCATCGAGAAGGCAGGGGAGATCATTCCTGCCGTGGTCAAGGTGGTGCTCGAGAAAAGACCAGAGGGAACCAAGCCCTTCCAGCTTTTCGACGAGGTCGAGGGCAAGTGTCCCAGCTGTGGGGAGGGGATCGTTCGTCCGGAAGGCTTCGTCGCCTGGAAGTGTGTCAATCCCATCTGCCCGGCCAAATCCGCCAACCAGGTTCGCCAGTTTGTGAGTCGCAAGGCGCTCGATATCGAGGGGGTCGGCACGACAGTTTCGGAGAAACTGGTCGAGCGAGGTCTCGTCCGGTCCATCCTCGACCTGTTCGATCTCACCGTGGATCAGCTCGCTGATTTCAACCTGGGCACGGACAGCGAACCTCGAATGCTCGGGGAGAAGAATGCGACGAAAATCGTCGAGACCGTCGCTCGAGCGCGAACGATGCCTCTTCATCGTTGGATCTACGGATTGGGGATCCCCCAGGTCGGGGAGTCCGCAGCGCGGGAACTGGCCCGTCTCCACAAACGCTTTTCTGAAATTGCCGAGTCCGAGATCCTCGCCGAGCTGAGGACCTTTTCCACGGGACAGCGAAAAGAGGATCATCCTGACCTCGCTCCCTACGAGATCGCCAGCGAAGTCGGTCCTACGGTGGCCGGAGCGGCGCTCGATTTCTTTCAGAGTCCGGGGGGGCAGGCCTTTCTGGCACGACTCGAAGAACGAGGAATCGACCCTCAGTCGGAGAACTATGCTCCGATTCCAGCCAAGGATGCTGCGGATTCTCCCTTGTCTGGGAAAACGATCGTCATGACCGGGACTCTTTCTGCACCGCGAAACGAAGTGAAGGAGAAACTTCTCGCGGCCGGGGCCAAGGTCTCGGGCGCGATCAGCTCGAAGACGGATTACCTGCTTGCAGGTGAGGGGGGCGGATCAAAGCGGGACAAGGCCGAGTCCCTGGGCGTCGAAATCATCAGCGAAGAGGATTTCTTCGCTATGCTCGAGAACTGAGGTTTGGATCGTTGAACGCGGGAGGCGAATCGGCTGCTCTTTCCCACCGCGTTTTGGATTCCTTAGCCGAGCCGGAGCAACCGGGCCAGCCAGGACTTCTTCTCGACCTTGGCACGGCGCTCTCGCTGCTGATTGAGCAGGAAGAGCGTATGGTCGTCGGTCAAAGTGTGCGCGAAATGGTGTCCTTCGCCCGCACTACGGGAGACAGGAAACTGCTTTTCGCGAATGAGATTGGCGCGGTCTGAGATCATAGCGAGGGGAGTCGTCAGAGATTACGTCTCATTTTTTCTCAATATTGCAAATTTCTTGGAATACGAGACCAAGTGATGCTGAACAGCCTAGGAGACACGACGGTCTGTTTCGGGGAGCTGGGAAATGAGCTCGGCGCGTTTTTTTGCGACCGATGCCATCGCGAGCAGTTCTGTCCCAGCTCTCCTTTCGGTCAGGGCAATGGTTCCATCTGCGATTCTCTGGTTTTCTTTCGGAAGCTCTTCTGGAGGCGTTTCCGGAGGGGCATGCTCTGCCTTGAATAGATCCAACCTCACGCCGAAGCCCGGAGCGATCTGCCGTTTCAATTCCAGGGCGACTCTTCCCATGGTGTGGCGGGTGTTGATCTCGCAAATCGGGCGGTGTTGAAAATCCCCCTCGCTATCCTCGAAGACATAACTGTCGATTCCGAGCGGACCCTCGTAATGATGCTCTTTTGCCCAGCCCAGGAGTGTGTGGCAGAGAGGGGAGTCCTGGGAATAAACCGGGAGCGCTGTCGTCGCGAGGAATCGTGCGAGCGAGGGGGGCTGTCCCTGGGTCAATTTGGGCATGGCGATGCTCCCGCGATATCCTCCCGAAGGCTGAATGATCTGCTCGACGGTCCCGAGAAAACGCAGTTCTCCCTTTCGGATCTCGAATTGGACTGAGAAATCGAAGACCCGGGCGTGGTGAGGTTCGAGCAGAAATCCTCCTTCCTGCGAAAACTGTGGGGTTTGGCTGCGATTCAGGAGGTCTTCCCATTCTTCCAGTGAGAGCCTTTGCATGCCACCGCCTGCATTTCCGATGCTCCGTTTCCAGATCAACTCCGAGCAACCGAGGGAACGATAGGTCTCGAGGGCTTTCTCGAGGTCGGTGGCACTCTGTATGGGGATCGACGTTCCAAACCACTCCGAGAAGACGCGAGACTGTTCCTGCTTGGAGAAGAGGAGGCGGTCGCTCTCCTGCCAGTGCAGCAGGGGTTGAGGATTCGTGCTTTCTCCAAAGGACGGAAAGGCTTCGGCCAGGCCCGGGGCTTTCGACCAGGGGAGGAAAGTGTCGATTTTTCGCTCCTGGAGAAGGCTTTCCGGATCGAGTCTCTCGTCGGTGAGAACTTCAATTTCAGGAAGAACAAAGCCGGCCTGGCGCAGCTTGGTGAGATGGGATTCCGAAGGGGCTCGGCGGAGGAGGGCGACATCGTCGCGACGAGACAGGAAGCAACAGAGAAACTCGAGATCATCGATCAAGGCCCGAACGCGCTTGCGAGGATGATAGGTCCGAGGCAGAGCTGCGATCTGGTTCTCGGCATCGGGATTGAAGAAGAAGAGGTTCGGAGTCCGACCGTTGGACCGCTCGAAGAGGGCCAGTTTCTGGATATACTCCTCGTCAAGCCCGGCCGCGCGACGACCCTGGATATTGAACTCCGTTCGGTTGCCTTTGGCTCGACTGGGCGACAGGGGAAAGGTGAGTCGTTTTTCGAGGGCCTCCCAATCGGATTCTTCTTCTCTCTTCCACTTTCGGAACCAGCTCAATCCATACCCGACGTGGGAGATCTCATCCTCGTAGATTCTCCGCAGGAGAGCGCTGCTGGCCCTGTCTCCGGCCTCGGAAAGGAGTTGGGAGAAGTGGTTGGCGTAGTCGAGATTCGCCTGCTCAAAGGTCAGGCTGAGCCGGGAAACGTAGTCGATCGGTTCATCCATGCTCGATACGGCATCCCAGAAAAAGCGATTCACCGGATACTGCCCGAATTCGACGCCACACTGTTTCATGCGCTGGATATACCAGTGAGTGTGACGCTGCTCTTCTCGCAAGGTGTGAGCCAGCCCTTTGCGAAAGGCCACCGGAGCATCCGGGAACCTCAGCAGCGCCAGGGCCATCAGTTCCGCAGCGAGCAATTCGTGATTGGCAAAAAAGTGCAAGAGGACGCCGCGGCTTTCTTCCTCGATCAGCGCTGGAGTTGCGGGGAGATTGGGTCGGGGCGTTCCTTCGCTGGCAAAGCGAAGGATTTCAGGTCGTCCAGGCTCGACGGAGAGCGAAAGATTGGCCGATTTTATCTCCTCGCAGGGGGGGGACGACAGTTCGAATCCACGCAGTTTCTCATCGAGGGAATTGGAGAAGAGGACGCGTCGAGCTACCTCGTCCAGCGTTTCCTCCCGATCGGAGAGTGGTGGTGTCGAGGAAGGATCCCAGTCGGAGGGAAAGCTGGTTCTTGACCCTGTCATGAGTTGACGCGATCCTTGCGAAAGTTTGGACTCACAAATTGTCGGTAGATCCGTTGTAAGGGAGAGACTCGACCGACGGTGTCGCGTAGAGAGATGCTTACCACGACTTTGGCGACGTTGCCACCCGAGGAACAGTGTCCTTTGCTGAGTTCTCCCCCTGATCAATGAGCGAATTTTTCGACCCAGAGTCTCCTTCGGAGACGGCAAACGATTCCCCCGTCTATGAGAGGACCTTTGCGGATCGGTTGCGCGCTGCCGGGGCTGCTGTAGCCCGGGTCCATCGGAGGAATGTGAAGTTCCTCACCGAGGGGGTGGGTGGCGTGATCAGTCGTAGCGGGAAGCGGGGGCTGACGATCAAGCTGATCATGGGAGCTCTCCTCACCTCGCTGGCTTTCCTTTTCTACAATACCTGGACGCAATACCAGGCTGAGTCATTTGCCCTGCGAGAAGGGCAGGCCTCCTCTCTATCGGCGATTCCCTCGATGGTTCCTCTCGTCTGGAGAGGGATCGGGCTCTTTCTTGCGCTGGTGGCGTTTCTCATCAGTTTGTGGGTCCGCGAGGAAGCTTCGGCTGGCGGACGCAGGGGGACCCTGGTGACGATTTCTCTCTGGGTGGCTGCGGTGGCCGCCCTGGTTTCCTGGTTGCCGGCCGATGTCATCGCAACAAAGGAGGCGATCTCCGGAAAAGCTCTTGGAGGGGAAACTCCCAGCATCCCGGCGTATCTGGGGCAGCTGGTTCTGATCACAGCCGTGCTCATGAGTCTGCCTGCCGCTGCGATGGTCTATTTTCGGCTCAGCCTGATGGATCGCTATGTCGTGCACAGCTTTCTATCTCCCTTTGCTTTCTGCCTTTTCTCCTTCATCGGGGTCTGGCTCATCGCCGACTTCACCGACAATGGCCCCGCCTTTACCGGACTTCCCTTCAGCCGCATGGTGGAGTTTTATATCGTCCAGGTTCCCTATGTGATCCTGTTCGTCCTTCCGATTGCAGTCCTCCTTTCAGGTCTCTCGGCACTGAGCAAGCTTTCGAAATCGAATGAGCTGATCAGCATGATCGGGGCGGGACGAAGTGTCTTTCGCATTCTCACTCCCATATTCATTATCGGGGTCTATTGCTCCTTGATCGGGTTGGCTTTCAAATACGAATGGGCACCGGTCTCCGTCGGCTACAAGGAGGCGCTGGTCGATACCGCTTTCAAGGAATCCTGGGCGAAACGGCAGGGGCAGGAGGTCTACAAGGATGTCTGGGCGAAACGCGGATGGATGCATGTGAATTCCGTCGATCGCCGCACCTGGTATGTGGGAAGAGTGCCCTATACCTTGAGCGATCCGATGTCGGGGATCGTCGTCTGGCAGCTCCGCGAAAATGGTCAGCCGGAGAAAATTTGGAAGGCGCAGCGAGCCGAGTGGCATTGGGATGCGCAACCCGCCGAGTGGGTTCTTACTGACGCCCAGGTGTATGAATACGATCAGGGTCAGATCCCTCGTATCTCGACCTTTCCCGAACTCAGAATCTCGGACTGGTCCGAGACTCCGTGGAAGGTGTTGAGTTCTTCGCAGGATCCCGAGTTTCTCGGAGTTCCCGGGCTGGTGATGTATATGAACGCGAATGACGACATGGACAAAACGTCGTTGGCCCCTTTTCGCACCAATTTCTGGTATATCGGAGCCGAGCCGTTTGCCTGCCTTGCCATGATCCTAGTCGCGGCTCCTCTAGGAATCGTCTACTCGAGGCGCGGAGTGATGGGAGGCGTGGCCGGTGCGATCATCATCTTTGCACTCATGTATGTGATGAGAGGGACGTTCCTTGCCCTGGGGCATCGAGGGACGTTTCCACCGCTGATTGCGGCATGGGGGACCAATTTTGCTGTGGCGGCTCTGGGGTGTGTCTTGCTCTGGTTTCGGGCTCAGAATCGAGAGATCCCCAAGGTAAGTTCCTTGTTCCGTTCCGGGATTGGCCGCATCTTCCCTGGTCAGAAGGCAGCCTAGAAAGCAGCCTCGGACCTATTGAGAGTGTCGAGCGAGAACGCGAGCGAAGCGGTCGAATCGGGAAGGTGGAAAATCTGAAATAGCCCTTGCCCCGGGTCACCCGGTGGCGTATCACGAGCCTGATTTCATGGCGATTATTCAGGACTGGAAAATCCGAACGACCAATGCGCAGTGTGAGCTGACAGGGGAGCCGTTTGTCGACGAGCAGGTGTTCTACACCTGTATCTTCGACGATCCGGAGTCCGATGGGTTTCTGCGAAAGGATTACTCCGTCGAATCCTGGGAGAAGATTCGGAATGAAATCGATCCCGCACCGTTTTCCTTTTGGAAATCCACCTACAAGGCTCCGGTGCCAGAGGTGGACGAAAAACGGATCGAGGATACCTCCGCTGAAGGAATGTTGCGACGGTTTATCGAGGAGGACGATTCGCGAACCGAGCATGCGCGTTACATCCTCGCGCTGATGCTGGAACGGAAGAAGACACTTGTGCCTACCGATAGCAAGGAAACCGAGACGCGAAAATTGCTCTTTTACGAGCACGAGGAGACTGGCGACGTCTTCATCGTGGCCGATCCCGGACTCAAGCTGGACGAGATCGAAGTCGTGCAACAGGAAGTGGCCGCGCTCCTTGCCGCGGAGGAAGCGAAGTCCTCAGTAGCCGGGAGTGACGTTCATGAGCCAGCGCATGAAGGCAGCGGCGACGAGGCCGAAGCACCCGAAAAGCAAGGTCAGGAAGCCGAGAAGGCCGAAGACGAGACGGTTGCCTGATCCGGTCATGAATTTCTTGGCTCCCGAGGATTTGAGCCTCTCGTAGGCCTTGGGAAAGAACTCACCGATGATCCAAATGATTATCTTGAGTAACCCCAGTGCGATCATGATCCAACTCAGCAGGATGGTGATGCGAATGGCCCATTCCGGGTCGACGAGGGGTTGAGCGTCCATGAATCAGTGGGGAGAATGAAGAGATCAGCCAATGAGCTGCTTCAGGTTGTTCTGGTATTGCGCTTCGTTGGTGACGGTCTGGTCGACCTCCAGAGGCCGACCGACGAGGATGCCGGCGTGAGAACTGAAGTCATTGAGGTACCCGGAAATGGATTTGTCGATCACCACCTTGCGATAGTTTCTCGAGGCATGCATGAAGCGTGTCACTCCGTCATCGGTTCGAATTGCGAGACCCACATGGGAGCAGAAGCCGCCATGATGCTTCGTCGCGATGCCGATGACATCTCCATTCTGAAGCTGGCTTTCGATTCCAGCGACCTTGGACTTGGGGATGTGATAAACGGGGAGGGCGGCGACCCGATCTTCCCATGTTTTCATGGGGGCTCTCAATTCCGGGTTGTTCTTGAGATACCGATAGCTCTTCCAGAGGACCGTCATTTCACTGATCTTCCGGTCCTGAATCCGTGTGGCTCCCGGTAGGGTGGGAGTGAGGTGACGACACGCGCCTCGGGCGTCATTCTCGAAAAACCACTCAGCGAGATAGTGAATGCGCTCGAGGTAGTTCCCGCTGCACTTTCCTCCCCGGTATCGGGTGAACTCGATCTCGCGGAGAAGGTCCTCTGGATTGTAGATTGTCTTTTCCGTCGCGATCATACGAGCGAGACCGAGGCTTTGCTCGAAGAAGGTCCAGCAATCGAGACCATTCAGATTGACCGAAGGCGACTCGATATGATCGTGAATCTCCAGGGTGAAATTTTCGTAGGGAAGCCCATGGAGTTCGCGAGCGAACCTGATGATGCGATCTCCGATCGGGAGTTTTCTCCACTCTTCCTCCTGGGCCTTCGTGACGATCTTCCGAAAACGATCCTCTCCTTTGAAGATCAGCGATTTTGGAAGCTCCCGTCGTTTCGCGACCACTTGGGCTCTGCTCTGAATCGGAACACCAAGGGCCGTCGTGCCCAGAAAAGCTGAGCCTGTGGCGAGAAAATTCCGTCGCGTCGACACCATCATGGTGTCAGCTTATCAGTATCAGCTGAAATTTCCAGAAATTTAGCAAAAGTTAACTATCGACGGAAAAAGATCCTGGAGTTTGGATGGGAGGGGATGTGTGGGTCAGGAAAGAATCCCCTTCACGACCGAGCCGTGCACATCCGTGAGGCGAAAGTCTCTTCCGGCGTAAGGAAAGGTCAGGTTCTCATGGTTGAGTCCCAGTAGGTGGAGGATCGTTGCGTGCCAGTCGTGGATGTGCACTTTGTCCTCGATCGCCTGGTAGCCGTGCTCATCGGTCGATCCAAAACGCAGGCCGCCTTGCACGCCGCCTCCGGCCATCCAGAGTGAGTAACCCTTGTTGCTGTGGTCACGCCCGTTGCCATTCTGCCCGTGAGGCGTCCGTCCGAACTCACCGGCCCAGATGACAAGAGTATCCTTGAGCATATCTCTCTGCTTGAGGTCCTCCAGGAGAGCCGCAATGGGTTGGTCGATCTGGGCACAGTTCTGCTCCAGTCCGGCCTTGAGGTTGCGGTGGTGGTCCCAGTTTCCGTGATTGAGCTGGATAAACCGAACTCCGGCTTCGGCGAGCCTTCTCGCGGACAGGCACTGCCTGGCAAAGGAGCCCGTCGTGTTGTCATTGATCCCGTAGAGATCCTTGATCGAGTCCGGCTCATCCGAGATATTGAGAACATCGGGAAGCTCGTCCTGCATCCGGAACGCCAGCTCGTAGGATTCGATGATCCCCTCGACCTCGGGGTGGTATTCGTCCCGCTTCAGCTTCTCCTGGTTCAGGGATTTTACGAAATCGAGTTGGACCCGCTGAAGGTCCTTGGAGAGCTGAGGATTCTTGATGTTCTTGATCGAAGTCTGCTCCTGGGTTGCGACAAATCGATTTCGCGAAGCTCGCCCGATGGGAGTTCCCTGGTAGACGGCCGGCAAAAAGGCACTCCCGTAGTTCTGGGCTCCGTTGGGGGGCGCGAGGGTCACGAATCCGGGCAGGCTGTCATTTTGGGTGCCGAGCCCGTATAGCGTCCAAGCTCCCAGGGAGGGGCGGACAAATTGGAAGTTGCCCGTATGCATCTGGGTGGTGGCCTGCGGGTGATTCGGCAGATCGGTGTGCATGCTGTTGACCAGGCAGAGATCATCCGCGTGCCCCGAGAGATGCGGAAAAAGCTCGGAGATCATGAGTCCGCTTTCCCCCTGAGGAGAAAACGAGAACGGAGAGCCCAGGAGCTTGGCAAAGCCGCGGGCTGACTTTCCGGTGTCCTTGGAGAGCTGAGGCTTGTAGTCGAAAGTATCGACATGCGAAGGCCCACCCTGCATCGCGAGAAAGATGACTCGTTTCGCCTTCGGAGCGAAGTGAGGAGTCTTCGGTGCCAGGGGGCTGGGAGCTGCACTTGCCCAGGCTGATTTTTGGGCCGATAGGCTGGCGAGAGCGGAGAAGGCGAGATAGCCAAAGCCGCTCGAAGCCGTCTGGAGCGCGAGTCGTCGTGAGGGAAGGAAGGAAGGCTGAGGATTCATGGGGAGTGTAAGGGTGGGGAGGTGAATGAGTCGGGAGATGAACGAATTTTTCGGGATTGGGTTGGAGCGGGGTTCAGTTCAGGTAGCGGAACTCGGCAGAGCAGATCAGGGATTGGCAGAAGGTTGTCAGGGCGAGAGCACGAGCCTGTTGGGCTTCCATTCCCGAGTCGGAGGCGGTCGCGATGAACCGCTCGACATAGGCCCGAGTCTTGGATGCTTCCTCGGGAGAAGGAGAGCGGGAGTAACAACGTCGAAAGGCTTCTTCGATCAGGGCCGATCCTCGCAAATCGAGATCCTGGAAAAGATGTTTTGCCATGGCCTCGGCATTCTCGATCACGAAATCCGAATTCATCAGGTAGAGGGCCTGGCTCGGCACTGTCGTGATTTCTCGCTTGCCGGCAATCAGGTTGGGGTCGGCAAAATCGAAAAGGCTCAATGATTCCGGAACCAGACCACGAACGATAGGGAGATAGACCGAACGCCTCCGGTTCTCGGTATTGATCTGGGATTCGGAGACATTTCGACCGACGAAACCGTCGCCAAGTTCGGCGACAAGCGAGGCGTGAGGTCGCTCGGTGTCGAGCTGCCCACTGACCGCGAGAGTGGCGTCGCGAATCGACTCGGCATCGAGGCGACGTTTGCTCATTCTCCAGAGGAACCGATTCTCCGGGTCTTTCTCAAAGTGGGCCGCATTGTAGTCGGAGCTCATCCGATAGGCTTGAGAGGAAGCGATCTCACGGACAACGTCTTTCACCGACCAATCCAGTTCGATGAACCGAAGGGCTAGATAGTCGAGGAGCTCGGGATGACTCGGCTGATCACCCGTAGGTCCAAAGTTGTCGACGGAGGAAACGATTCCTTCCCCGAACATCCACGACCAGACGCGGTTCACAAAAACTCGGGCGGTCAGCGGATTCTCGGGAGACGCCATCCATTCCGCCATCTGAAGCCGACCACTCTCGTCGGGTCCGATCGACTCCTGGTCCGGCGTGGGAATCACCTGGAGAAATCCTCGGGGAGCTCTTTCTTCGGTCGGGTTGTCTTCTTCACCTCGAATCAGGATCTGGGAGTCGAAAGGGGCGGGACGATCGGCCATGCCCATGGCGAGCGGATGGGCCTTTCCGTCATCGGAGAAAGAGGCGATCTCCCGGTCGAGGAGGCCGGCGCGGTTGTTCAGTCCCAGGGTTTGAAGTCGGAGACGCTGGGCCTGGTCGGTGTTTCCCTCGGCACGAGCTTCCCGGATCTGGGTATTGATGTCCGCGAGACGCTCCCGAACCAGGTCGCGTTGATACTCGAGATCGATCATCTCCGCGAGTGACTTGCTCGACGCTCCGGCCTCGGCGGGGGCGGGAAGGGAGATGAGCTCGGTCGCCTTCCGGTTCTGCAACGCCTCGGCGGTGCCGAAGAGGGTTTCGCTGCTGAGAAAAATCCCGGCCATGGCGTAGTAGTCTGACATGGGAATCGGATCCGACTTGTGGTCGTGACAGCGAGCACAGGCGGCGGTTGTGCCAAGAAACGCCCGTGTCGTTACATCGATCTGTTCATCGACGAGATCGAAGCGGAACTGGCGGGCATTCTGCTCGTTGAGTCCCTTGACGCCGATGGCGAGGAAACCCGTGGCGACCGTATTCTCGATCAGTTCTTCGGGAGTCTCACTCGGCAGGAGGTCACCCGCGATCTGCTCCATAAGAAACTCGTCGAAGGGCTTGTCGGATTGAAAGGCGTCGATGACGTAGTCGCGATATCGCCAGGCGTGAGGGTAGGTGGCATTGATCTCTTTCCCCGTCGACTCGGCGTAGCGTGCCACATCAAGCCAGCGCCGGCCCCAACGTTCTCCAAAGCCAGGAGATGCGAGAAGGCGAGACACAGCTTCTGCAATGGCACTCTCCGGATGTGCTTCGTAGGCAGGGACGAACTGGGCAATCTCCTCCGAGGTGGGCGGGAGCCCCGTCAGATCAAAGGTGAGTCGCCGGAGCAAGGTGTAGCCATCGGCGGCCTCGTTGGCGGTGAGTCCCTTCTCGGCTCGCTTTTTACTGAGAAAGGCGTCGATCGAGGAGAGGGGGATGTCCTTCTCAGCAGCAGCGGGAACGACCGGAGATTGGGGCGGCTGATACGCCCAGTGTTCGCGCCCCTCTTCGATGTCGATCGTATTGGTGTATTCCTGGGGCGTGCCTTCCGGATGGATGCGCTCTCTCGGGTCCGGGGCACCCATCTCGATCCACTTGCGAAAGTCGGCGATGACCTCGTCTTCAAGCTTGTACTTGGGCGGCATCTCGAGGGAGCTGTCCTCATAGGTGATGGCGACGTAGAGAAGGCTTTCGCGGAGATCGAAAGGAACGACCGCCGGGCCGGAATCACCGCCCGAGCGAGAGGCATCCCGAGTATCGAGGAGGAGTCCGCCTTTGACCTTGTCTCCCTCCTCGGCGTGGCACTTGTAGCAGTGCTTGACGAGAGCCGGTCGGATTTTGTTCTCGAAGAACTTTTCCTGTTCTGACGTCAGCTGGGACGAACTCATTTCCTGCGCCACGCAGAAAAGCGAAGACGGAAAAAAGGAAGCGAGAAGAAGGAAGGGGATCGATCGAATCTTCATGTCGGTTGTCTGAGTCATTCAACCCAGCCGACGAAAAATGGTTTCGAATTTCTTGTGTGAAAATCAAAAAGACCGATACAGACGTCCGCTCAGAATTACTGGTGGGGATTCTCGAACCAGATCACGCCGAGGCCGGCTCTTTCTTCACAGGTGATGAGATCGAGATCGCCATCGCCATCCAGGTCGAGCAGCTCGATGCGGTCATATTTCACCCCTTCCGCGTCACTGATGGGCGTCACCTCGGAGTAGAGATTCATCCAGAGGGCACCCTTCTTCTTCCCGTTGGCACCTTCGCAGGTGATCGCAAAGTCAGGAAGATCATCGCCGTCGAGATCCCCGACACGAACCGCTTTGGCACCACCGAAAGTCTCCGAAGAGATGGGTTCGAAGTCCGCCGAGTCTTCCCATTCCCCGAATGGATTCTCCGGTTGGTAAAACGTTCTCACCTTATCCGTTCGGATCGCAGCGACGATGTCGAAATTCTGATCGTCATCGAGATGGGCGACATCGAGAAACATGACCTCTTCTCCGGCAGCACCGATGAGAACGGGGGTGCCGATCCAGGGCGACTCCTGCAACAAGGGAGCGAGATAGATCCCGCTCGCTTTGCCTTTTCGGTCCGAGTAGAGGAGCCCCTTTCCCTTGGGCGTCTCCAGCAACCGGATCGACATGATCCAGCCGGCGTCTGCGATCTTGATCATCTCCCATTGATCCAGCTTGCGGGCACTCTCTCGCCCAGGGTTGCGGAACCAGGTCATGGCTCCTGTGGCATTCTTCGATCCTACGATCAAATCGACATCGCCATCTCCATCGACGTCGTGAGGGAGGGTGTACATCCACCATTGCTCCCCCTTGTCCTGTGGGAAGGCTTCGGTCTTCCAGGCCTTCTCCTCCTCCAGTTCCTCCGCCTTGGCAGGTGCCCAGTGGACATAGATGGTGCGACTCTTGCCCTCGGTGGCGGAAACCACATCCAGGTTGCCATCCCCGTCCAGATCGGCGAAAACGGCGTCTTCGGCCGAGGAGACGCGACCGACCGTGATGGCTGGCCAGGGGGAGCGAAGGTCCTCCTTTGCGGGCTGAAGCGCCACCCGGATGGATTTGCCTTCTTCCCACCCTGTGACGATATCGAGCCGCCCGTCCCCGTTGAGATCGCCGAGCCTGACCCCGTCCGCGCCCGAGAGATGTTCGATCGGAATGGCAGGATCAATGCTGTGTCTTTGCCATGAGTCGGATGCCAAAACCGAGCTTGAAAAGCCGATGCTCATAAGGATGGCGATCAGGATATGCGTAGCTGTTTTCATTGTCAGGCGTAGTAAATCTTGGCAGGCTGTTGAATTGAGTCGGCAGGTCCGTTTCGAAAAATGCCCTTGAATCATTTCTATTCCACTCCGCGTTTCAGGTTGCACCCAATCTTCCGATTTTGTCCATGAGAATTCCCACCGGCGTCCTAACCTTTGTCTTTCTCTTGGCCCTGGTGTTCACCGGAAGTCGGGGGCAGGAGGCCGAGAAGGAGTTTGATCCGTTTTCCGAGGAAGCTGCCGAGGCCCTTCGAGCGCTCCAGGAGGAAGAGAAAGCGGAGAACGAACTCCGATTCCTGGAGCCGGGGCAGGTTCAGAAACTCACCAAGCTGGCAAAACCGTCCCTCGTGACCGTGAGGCAATTGGGGAGGGACGGGAAAAGTCGCGGGACGGGTTCCGGCTTCATCATCGATGCGAAGGGACTCATCGTGACGAATCTCCATGTCATCGGAGAGGGGCGCCCTATCGAGATCGAACTGAGCGATGGCACGGTCATGTCGGTAGAAGAGATCCGCGCATGGGACCGGCGTTACGATCTCGCCGTAATCAAGGTCGATCCGGGGGCGAGAAAATTGGAGCCTCTGTCGATTGGCGATTCTTCGAAGATCTCGCAAGGACAACTGATTGTAGGTTTTGGCGCTCCGCAGGGGCTGGAGTTCAGCGTTGTTGCCGGGGTCGTCTCCGCGATCCGGAAACTGGATCCCGGTTTCATCGGAGAAGGAGAGACTCCGGACTATCCTATGCTGCAACTTGCGATGCCGATCGAGCAGGGCAACAGCGGGGGGCCGATTCTGAATCTCGATGGAGAAGTGCTCGGTGTCGTAACCCTGCGTCACCGAGTCACCGAGAATTTGGGATTCGCGGTATTGAGTAGCGACTTGAAAGCGATTCTCGACAAACCGAACCCGGTCCTCATGTCCCGCTGGCGCACGATCGGGGTGCTCGACAAGCGGCAATGGACGGAGGTCATGGGGGCCGAGTGGAGCCAGCGCGGTGGAGTCATTACGGCTCGCCAGATGGGAGACGGATTCGGAGGGCGAGCCCTTTGTCTTTCAACCCGGGAGGTGCCCCAAGAACCCTACGAGGTGGCGGTGAGGGTGCGTCTCGACGATGAATCCGGAGCTGCAGGACTCGCCTTTGCGGCTGATGGCGGGGACAAGCACTACGGTTTTTACCCTAGTGGAGGAAAAATACGACTGACTCGTTTTGAGGGAGCGGATGTGTATTCCTGGTCCATCCTCGAGCAGTTGGAGGCTCCTTCGTATCTCCCGGGGGAGTGGAACGAGTTACGCGTCCGGGTCGAGAAAGAAACGATCACCGGCTGGGTCAATGATGAGCAGCTTTTCTCGATCACGGATGAGGGACTGCGAGGTGGAAAGGTCGGTCTCTGCAAATTTCGAAACACCAAAGCCGATTTCCGAGGATTCCAGGTCGCGAAAGAAATCGGTGTCGAAAAGATGTCGGCAGAAGATCGGAAACGCCTCAGCGAGAGGATCGCGCAGTTTCTCGAGGAAGAGAATGTGGAGGATACTCTCGCCGAGCTCAGTCACGAAGGAGGCAAAGGCCGGCAACTTCTTCTCGAGCGAGCCGATGAGTTGGAGGCATTGGCTGACAAACTACGAACCTTGGAGTCCCAGGTCCATCGGCAGGTGGTCATCAACGAGCTGACGATGGCTCTCGACCGTCCCGAAACCGAAATCGATCTTTTCGAGATTGGTCTGCAGCTGGCCCGGATCGACGATGTCGAACTTGATCTGGATCACTATCGTAGGTCCTTCTCCCGACTCGTTTCCGATGCTCGAGAGCATTTGGAGAAGCACGCGCTGGAGGCTGGTGCAAAACAGAAAGTGCAAGCCTTGCGGGACTTCCTCTTCGAGGAGAATGGGTTTCACGGCAGCCGCACGGAATACTATCATCATGCCAACAGCTATGTGAACCATGTCCTCGACGATCGCGAAGGACTCCCGATTTCCTTGAGCGTGATCTTCATCGAGATGGCGCGACGACTTCAAATCGAGGGTGTTTACGGAGCGCCTCTTCCAGGTAAGTTCATGGTGGGACTCGACTACGAGGAGGAGGGGAAAGACCGAACGGTTTTCGTCGATGTTTTCGATAGCGGGCGACTGGTTTCGCGATCTGGTGCCGCGAGGGAAATCTGGGGATTACTGGGATCAGCTCCGGGAAAGGAGGCTTTCGAGGCGGCGACGGCGCGAGAGATTGCGGTGAGAATGCTCCGAAACCTGGTCGATATCGAAATCAATCATCGGAGAACTCCCGGGGGTGCCGCCGACTACATCGAGTTGCTTCTTGCCATCGAGCCCAATGCGGCCCAGGAGCGGTTTCAGCGGGCTTTGCTGCGAATCCAGGACGACAACATGGATGGGGCAAGAGCGGACCTGGACTGGCTGCTTGAGCATCGCCCACCCGGGATTGATTATTCGCGACTGGAGATCTTTCGCGGAACGCTGGCTCCCCGCGAGTAAGACGCGGGATTGCTCGATAAGTCTTTTGAGCAAACGGAGAAAATTACTTACGTAACTCGATCGTCAGAATCGATTCAGTCGGGATCCAGAAGAATGACTCGCGCAGATCAGCATCGCCAGAATTCATCTTGTATTGGCTATCGAGAACGATCCCATCCTCTGCGACGCTGAGAAGGATCCCATTGAGTGATACCTTGGTATTGTTGAGCCAGGTGGTATTCGGACCGATGGGGCTTCCGGAAGCTCCGAGGGAATTTCGATCGAAGAATACGGTGACCGTCTTTCCCTCCCAGTCTTCCAGGGAGGAAGAGGGAGACTGAGGCTGTTCGCAACCCAGCAGAAAGAGGGGAAGAAAAAGAAGGAGCGCTTTCATCCCGCGAGGTTGTCGCATCAGATAGCTGGCAACAAGACTTCTTTCCGGTGTCAGTTCACGATTCGCAATGCGAGGTAGGGAACGAGGTTGAAGACAAGGACCGCGATCTTGAACTGGGCGAGATACTGGAAATAGGCTTTCTGGAGGCTGTCTTCATCCAGACCCAGCAACTTGCCATGGATCTTTGTGACCATGGATCGGCAACCGAGCAAACCTGCTGTCGAGAGAATGAGGATGGCGGCATTGAGGAGAGTGCACCAGCCGAGGAAAGATTGTATTTCTGTCGAGTCCATGGAGACAGGGTGAAGGATTGACCCCCAGGATGCAAACCCATCCGGTCTTGCGATCGACTTGAAGCGTTTCCGGGAAGTGCCGATTTCGAGCGTATCCAAAAAAACCGCACCCGTTTCCGGATGCGGTTCTTGGAAAAGTATTTCCGAGTCGAGCCCGGAAAAGACGAGGCTCGCTCTAGCTCTCCTCTTCTGCGTCACCAGCTGGGACGGCGATGTCGACGAACTCGATCAGCGCCATGGGGGCAGAGTCCGAGCGACGCTGACCGAGCTTGATGATTCGGGTGTAACCACCCTGGCGGTCGGCGCTAGCTGTCGCGATATCGTCGAAGAGCACTTTAACACTGCGCTGCGCGAGCTGGTTGCTCCCGAGGAGGGAAAGCGCCCGGCGACGGCTGTGAAGGGTGTTCTTTTTCCCGAGGGTGACCAGCTTTTCGACGAATGGACGAAGAGCCTTGGCCTTCCCAAGGGTCGTGCGGATCTGACGATGTTCGATCAGGCTGCTGGCAAGGTTGCGAAGCAGGGCTTCGCGATGGGCCTTGTCGCGCTGAAGTTTTACGGTTTTGCTTCGATGTCTCATCGGAGTGGATAGGAAAGGGCAGGTTCGATCGGAGAAGGTCTCCGATCAGGAAGGAATCTGCCGAGTGGATCAGTCGTTGATGTTTTGAGCGATAAGGGCAGCGAGACCAGGACCTTCGGCGCCACGGTCACCCCCGAGGAGGGTCGCGGTGAACGGCTGCTCGAGAAGACTCGGGTCGATCTGCATTCCAAGAGACAGGCCAAGCTCGTGGAGCTTGTCCTTGATCTCGTTGAGAGATTTCTTTCCGAAGTTCCGATACTTGAGCATCTCGGCTTCGGACTTCATGGCCAGTTGACCCACGGTCGTGATATTGGCGTTGTTGAGACAGTTGGCAGCACGGACCGAAAGCTCGATCTCGTTGACGCTCATGTTGAGAAGCTTCTTGAGCTCGGCATTCTCTTCGCTCTGTGTCTCGGGGCGATCTTCGATGAGGATCGCATCGTCGTCGTAGTTGACGAAGACGTCGAGGTGGTGGCGAAGGATGGCCGAAGCCTGCAGGAGGGCATCGTGCGGCTCCATGCGGCCGTCGGTCCAGACTTCGAGAATGACCTTGTCGTAGTCGGTGCGCTGTCCGACACGAGTGTTCTGAACGGCATACTTGACCCGGCGAACGGGCGAGAAGATGGAATCGATGGGGATCACGCCGATGGGCATGTCCGGGTGCTTGTTGTCTTCCGAGGTATTGAAACCACGTCCGACACGCACTTCCATTTCGAGAGAGAACTTGGTGTTCCGGTCGAGGGTGCAGATGTGCTGGTCCTTGTTGACGATCTCGTATTGAGCGATCTCCTGGATATCTCCAGCAGTAACGGCACCGGCCTTGTCGACGGTGAGAGAAAGGGTGGCAGGATCCTTGTCCTCGAAGTGCTTGAACTTGATCTGCTTGAGATTGAGGACAATCTCGGTGACGTCTTCGACGACACCGGGAAGAGAGGCAAACTCGTGCTGAGCTCCGGCGATACGGACGGAAGTGATGGAGGCTCCCTCGAGAGAGGAGAGGAGAACACGTCGGAGGCTGTTGCCTACGGTGTGACCGAAACCTGCCTCGAAAGGCTCTGCCGTGAATTTGGCGTAGGTGTCGGTTGCGGTATCTTCGTCTTTTACGAGACGTTCTGGGACTTCAAACGGAGCTAGTGATGTTGCCATGTAGTAGTGGGGTTGCCGGGTTTCCCTCGAGTAGAGCGTAGACCTTCGAATGAATACCTGAGGACCGACGGCAGTGGATAAACGCTCGGGCGCGGAATATGCGTCTTTTTGAGAGAAAGTAAACCGGAATTTCCGGGCTTCCTCCTCCTTGCTTTTCAAGATGCGTTCGCGGGAAGGGACTCGTGCGCCGCCAGACCAGAGAAAAGCCCTTGCAGCGAACTGCAAGGGCCTTCCAGAGCTGGGGATCGAATCGAAGCCGAAGTTGCGGCATTCGAAGAGCGATCTTTGGCTATTTCTCGGTCTGTCTGTCTAAAAAGCGAGGGGAGTGGTGGGCGCTGGAATTCTTCCCAGAAGGAGAAGTCGGCTGAGGAGCTGCTTTGCGCCGGGTGGGTTCTCGATCAGCTGGAGAGGGATCGGTTTTCTTCCAGAAGCTTTCCGGGCTTCCCTTTTCCCAATGGGATGCATCCCAGTAAGAGGGAACCGGTGCGAGCGGCTTGGCGCTTTCTTCTGCTTGGAGTGCCGCAGCGAGCAGGACGCTGCTCACGGACAAAAAAGAGAATAAGGCAATCTTCATAAGGGTGAAGTCCAAACCATCTGGACATCACTAGTTTATGAAAATTATAATAATTGTCAATATTATAATATTAATTCTCTCTTACACTCGGAACAAGGCCCCCATTTTCTTGCCGAGGATGAGGCCTGCTCCCGTGATCGTTACGGCGAGGAAGGCCATGGACCAGACTCCCAGCGCCGAGGCAAGGTGGGGGCCGGTGCCAAGGGAGGAGACAAGCGCATAGATCGCCTTGGTGATTGGGAAATGCTGCTGCTGTTCCGCGAGAATGAGCGAGTCCGATACTTCCAGCATGGCGAAAGAAAAGGCTAGGAGACCTCCCGCGATGAGATTGGCGGCGATGAGCGGCAGGGTCACTTTGCCGAGGGCCTTGAGCGGAGGGCAACCCAGGTTCTGGGCGGCTTCCTCCAGGGTGACACTGGTCTGCTGGAATCCGGCAGCGGCCGAGCGAACGACATAGGGGAGCCGCCGTACTGCGTAAGCAATCACGAGAATCAGGATAGGGTTTTCCCCGAGAATGAGAAAATCGAAGGGCTGGCCTTCCCGGGTCATTGCGAGATAGCCAAAGGCGAGGACGAGGCCTGGGACAGCCAGGGGGAGCATGGCCATGGCATCGAGAAACTGGCGTCCGGGGAGCTTGGTCCGAACGACGACATAGGCGATGCCGATCCCGAGAATGACATTGGTCAATGTCGCGAGAGAAGAATACTTCAACGAATTGCCGATCGAGTTCAGGGTCAGCGGATGACCGAGGGCATCGATGTAGTGCTGGCCGGTAAGAGAGTCGGGAAGGATCGTCCCATACCACTGGCCGGAAACGGAAAGCAGGATGACGCCGAGATGGGGGAGCACCGCGAGCCCGGTGACGAGGAGAAACGCTCCCGCGCAGAGAGCGGAAACGAGAGGCGGCGCCTTGCGGAGGGCCCGTCCCGTCGCTGCTCGTCCCGAACTGGCAGAGATCTCCTTTCCAAAGAACCATTTGCCGAGGAGGTAGAAGATTACCGTCGCCACCAGCATGACAACGACGAGGGCATAGGGAAAGGGGTTGCCACTGAGATCCTTGATCCCATCAAAAATCTGGACGGAGGTGACCCGGGTGAAATCAAAGATGAGCGGCACGCCCAGTTCGGTAAACGACCAGATGAAAATGATCGTGGCTCCTGCAAAAAGCCCGGGCATGATCAGCGGGAAAGTGATCTTCCAGAGTCTTCGGAATCCGTGACATCCCAGATTCTCGGCCGCTTCTTCCATGGCCGGATCGACATTCGCGAGAGCCGCGGACACGTTGAGATAGGCGATGGGATAGAGATGCAGGGCATTCATGAGGACGACGCCAAAGAGTCGGCCTTCGCCAAGCCAGTCGAAGGGTGCCTCCGCGCTCATGAGCCCGAGTTCGATCAGGGCAGAGTTGAGAACTCCTGCCTGCCCCAGCAACTGCTTGACCCCAAGAGCCCCGACAAAGGGAGGGAGGATGAGCGGGATGAGGACCAGGGAGTTGAGGATTTCCTTCCCCCGAAAATCCCAGGTATTCGAGATCAGTGCCAGGGGGATCGCGATGACGAGGCAGAGCAAGGTTGTGAAAAGCCCCATGTAAAAGGAGTTGAGCAGCCCCTCGACATAGACGGGATTCTTGAAGATCTCGAGAATGTAGGCGGCAGTGACCCCCCCATCGACCGAAACAAAGGCCTCCTGGACCGTGTGGAAGATTGGATAGACGAAGAATAACGCAAAGAACAGCGCGGTCAGTCCATAGATCGTGAGAGCGAGCGAGCGATTCATGATTCAGGACCGTGGACGATGCTTTCGTAGTGCTTGCGAAAAGCCGAGGAAATTTCTCGAGCCAACGAGATCTCGATCACCTTGTTCTTTTTCCCGAGAGCAGGCGCGATTCTCTCCATGACTCGGTCGTAGCTGATCAGAGAAATATCATCGAACGCCATTCGTCCCGGACTGCCCGGCTTCTCATGCCGAACACGATCCCAGGCAGCCTGCTGCTCTTCGTGGGGATCGATGCACGCAGCCTTGATTACAAATCGGAGAGAAGCAAAAAGGGAGCCCGTCCATTCCGGGTGGTAGGTAAAGCTTTCCGCAATCTCATAGGGATTGACCTCGGGGTCGGTTTGAAAGGGGCGATTCTCCTCGTTGTAGAAGTCACGACGGATCGGGGGGCGTCGGAGCGCGTATCGCTGCGGTCCTCCTGTTGCTCCCACCTGGTAGTTCCATAGCTTCTGACCCGCCGGCGAGAGCACGAACTCGATGAACTTGTGAGCGAGATCCGGCGAAGGAGCTCCTCGCAACATACCGATGGGATCGGCGCCGATGGAAGTCCCTCCTTCGGGCATCACGAACTGGACGTGAGAATCCCCGTCTTCGGAGCGATAGATCTCGTTGAAGGTTCGCCCGTAGAAGTCGATGCACATCCCGGCGGCAGCGTCTCCCAGTGCGACATCGCGTGGCACCTTGGCGGCTGAATCGGTAAAATAGCGGCTGTTCGCGCTGATCTTGAGGATCATTCGCATGGCGGTATCCCATCCCGCCGCGACGGCCTCGTCCTCACTGAGACCTCCCTTGGCCATGAGTCGCTGGATCTGTTCCTGGATCAACATCTCGAAGGCTTTCGTGGTGGAACCGGACTTGGTGGGATCGGCGAGGGCGATCTGGCCAAAGAATCGGGGATCGGCGAGGTCGTCCCATTGGGCAAGGGGGCGCTCGAATCCAACCCGCTCGAGAACATCTTCGTTGTAGACGATGCCGAAGGAGGACAAGACCGTGCCGACCCAGCGGAACTCCTCGTCGCGGAACGGCTCTCCGGAAACCGACTCGGGCATGATCGCGTCGCCGAACCAGCCCGGGCGCTTTGCGGAGAGGGCACCTGGACCGAATTCTCCAGAGTCGTCTTTCGCCACCAGGGTTCCGATACTGGCCTGGCGGGAGAAGTCGTAGGCTCCTCCCCCGAAAAAGAGATCGATTCCCACGCCGATGGAAGATCGCAGGAAGAGCGCCCGCGCGATTGCTGCGAGTTCTTCTTCGGTTCGCTCATGCAACCCTGTCAGGTCGTCGACATAACCCTGTTGAATGACCTGTTCGAGCGCGTCTCCCATCTTGCGGTCCTGGAATCCCTCCCGAATGTTGCGGGTGAAAGGGAGCCCGGTTTCCTTTTTCCAGAGGTTCTCGAATCGAGTCGTGTATTCCGACTTCAGGAACTTCGCGATCTCGGAGGTGCCGCCCGGTTGGCGCCAATCGACGAAGACGTCTCGTCCCTCCGTCGTTTTCATGTGCAGCGCGAAAGCACGACTGAACTCGGCTTGGATCGATTCGTTGTGGGGAGTGATGATGACCAATCTCTCGCCGTCACCAGCATCGAGTCCGCCGGCATCGGAGGAGGGACGCAGGGCGAAGGGCGCGATGAGAACAACCGCCAGCAGGGTCAGGACGATGGAGAGTCGAGCAAGCACGGGCAATCAGTCGTTGGGGGGCAGAATGACGATGTCCTCCGGCTTTGCCGTGGCATACAGGGTGTGATCTCGATCCCGAATGACCCGGCGGGGATTCAATTCAGAGATATGAATGGGGTCGGAATCCCCTTCCGGCTGCAGGGAATACTGAGCGACTTCTCCGAGGTAAACGGCCTCGGTGAGGTGTCCACTGATCCCGTTGTCGGGAGGAGGAGAAGTCTGCAGAGAAAGACACTCGGGACGAATCGAGAGGGTGACCCGGTCACCGGGTTGCGGATCCCAGTTCTCAATCGAAGGGAATCCTGATAGTTCTCCAATAGCAGTTTGCACGTAGTATTTACTCCCAGAGGAAAATTGAACTTCTCCTGGGATCAGGTTCGTTTCGCCAATGAATCCGGCAACGAGAGCCGATTTTGGACTTCGATAGACTTCTTCGGGAGTGCCGACTTGAGCGATCTTGCCGCCATCGAGAATCGCAAGCCGATCGGCGATCGAGAGGGCCTCTTTCTGATCATGGGTGACATAGATCGCGGTGAGGCCGAACTCCTTGCAGATCCGGCGAATCTCGCTGCGCATCTCGATCCGAAGCTTGGCATCGAGATTCGAGAGGGGTTCGTCGAGCATGAGGCAGCGCGGTCGGACGACGAGGGCCCGCGCGAGAGCGACTCGTTGTTGTTGGCCACCGGAGAGTTGATTGATCTTGCGGCTCCCAAGGCCATCCATTTTCACCATGGCGAGAGCCTCTTCGACTCGGGTCTTGATCTCTGCCCTGGGAACTTTTCGCTCCTCAAGACCGAAGGCGACATTTTTTGAGACGTCGAGATGGGGCCAGAGGGCGTAGCTCTGAAACATCATTGCCGTTTCCCGCTTGTGAGGCGGAACCTTGGTGACGTCATCTTCGTCGAATTCGATTGTTCCCAATTCAGGGATATGAAATCCCGCGATCGAACGGAGAAGGGTCGTCTTTCCGCATCCGCTGGGACCGAGAAGAAAGAAGAGCTCGCCGGCCTCGATATCGAGATCGAGTTGGTCGAGGGCGACGACTTCGTCGAAGCGTTTGACGAGTCCGCGAATACGAATGGATACCATGGAGGGGGAAGCGTTTGCTATTGGTCGATGTAGCGAAATCAGGGCCATCGAACAAGGAAATTGCACTCGGTTTGGGTATCGAATCCGGAAAGGCTCAGCGGAGAGAGTGGATGGCGTCAAGTCGGTAAGAATCTTCTCGTCGACGGGGGGCGGATCTGATTCGCTTTGATTGTGAAAAAAATTCTTCAGTCAATCGGGCCTGCCATCGTGGTTGCGGCAGTGGTTCTGGGACCAGGTAGCATTCTTACGAGTTCCAAGGTGGGCGCGACCTTCGGCCCGGTGGGAATTCCTTTTGTCCTCGGAGCCGCCATTCTCATGATCGGTATGGTCGCCCTCTCTGCCCGAATTGGTGTGATCTACGAAGGAAGTGCCTGCGATGAAATCGCGAGTCGACTGGGCCGGTGGGTTTCGATCCTGATCGGCGGGATTCTTTTCCTGCTCGTGGCCATCTTCCAGTCGAGCAACAACATCGCTGTCGTCGCTGGACTTTCGCCTTTGATCGAAATGGCACGCGGTGGGGAGTCGCTGACTGTGGGAGCCCGGATCGGGGTCCTCGTGGCCTTCAATGCCTTCGTCATTTTCTGTCTCTACCGGATGCGGAATCTCTATGGTTCGGTCGAGAAGCTGATGAAACTGCTCATCGGATTCATGGTCTGTGCTTTTCTCGTTAATTTTGTCACAGCCTACCTGACGCCTCGGGATTTCGAGCCCGTGAAGCCGAAGAATCCTGGGGATCTGTTTGCGCTTCTCGGAATGATCGGGACGACCTTCTCGGTTGGGGGAGCCTTCTACCAGAGTTATCTCGTCAAGGAGAAGGGCTGGGGAATCCGGGATGCGAAGCGAGGACTCGTCGATTCTGTCGTCAGTATTTCCGTTCTCGGTTTGGTGACTCTTGTCATTCTTCTGACCGCGACACGGATCTTTTACGGGCGCCCTGGAGGAGTGACTCTCGCACAGGTCGACGATGTCGCTCGGCAGTTGGAGCCCCTGTTCGGTGCTTGGGCGGTGGTGATTTTCAGCCTGGGAATCCTCGCTGGCGCGTTCAGTTCCTTCCTCGTCAATTCCATGATCGGTGGAACGGTGATGTCGGATGCCTTGGGGAAAGGTAGCAAACTCTCTCAGAACTGGCCGATTCACCTGACGACGACGGCCCTTCTCGTGGGAATGGTGGTGGCGATCTTTTCGCTGACGATCAAGGACAGCACGGTCTACCTCATTACCTTCGCACAGGCGCTGACGGTACTGGGGATCCCGGCGCTGGTGGCCGCGCTCCTCTACCTCGGGACGAGACCGGAACTCACGGGCGATCGCAAGGTTCCCCGCTGGATCCTCATCCTCGGGGGCGTCGGTTTTTTCACGTCCTGTCTTCTCGCCCTTCGCACTGCGCTCGCGGTTTATGAAAAACTGACCAGCTAGATCGCCTCGTGCTTCGGCGTGGCTCGGTCCTCGCTGATGACGTCGCAGAGGTCGACGACACTCCTCGCACGCTGCAGCAGCAGGGAGGTCCGCGACGCGGCATGGGCGCTGTTTCCGAATTTCACTTCTTCCGAGACGGTCAAGAACTCCCGCAGTTCTTCGGCGGCGGCTTCGGGAAGGATCGAGGCTCCCGGCTCGCTGCTTCGACGGAGAAACTCCTGGGCCGTTTCGTAGCGAACGGGATCTCGGTATTTCTCGGTGAGGTAGTCTTTCAATGTATCGGAGAGTTCCTGGGCAAAGCGATTGGGCTCCATCGTGTTCTCCCGAATTTCAAGCTGCCTGAGCTTCTGATTCACTTTCCCGCGTGCGGAAAGGACCGGATCGCTGCTCTTTCTCTTCAGGAGCCACCACAAGAGCAGGCCAATGAGAATCAGCAGCACCAGGAGGACGCCGGCTCCCCAGAGCAATGCGGGCAGGAGAGATTCCCTCGGCTCGAGGACGACGATGTCGTAGATATCCTCCGGTGGCGGGGGCGGCTGCTGTAGCTTGGGTGCGAGAAGAGAAGAATACATCAGGCGATCTCGGTTCTTTCTCGTTTCTTAAAAAAGGCGTGGAGAGCTGGGAGATACTCTTCGTCGGTGCGCAGTGAAATCTTGTCGATGGAGAGACGCTTGAATTGCTGATCGATTTCTTCCTGCCATCGGGCTGCCTCGGCAGCGTAGGCCTGTCGCACACGTGGACTGGAGGTGTTGATCTCGACCTGGGCTCCCGTCTCTGGATCCTCGAGCCGAACGGATCCGGCGGCCGGGAGCTCCAGCTCGGCCGGGTCGCTGACCTGGATGGAAACGACGTCATGCTTCTGGCTGACGATGCGCAGGTCGGTGGCGAGGTCCTCTTCGAAAAGAAAATCGGAGAGAAGAAAAACGAGCGACCGCTTCCTGACTGCGTTCTTGAGTAGGTGAATGGTATCTCCCAGCGCTGTCTTGTGTCCGGTGGGCTCGAAAAGCAGAATCTCGCGAATGATGCGGAGGGCGTGGGCCGTTCCCTTCTTGGGAGGGAGATAGAGCTCGACCCCGTCGGTAAAGAGGATCAGTCCGACCTTGTCCTTGTTTTGCAGCGCACTGAAAGTCAGGAGCGCGGCGACTTCCGCCATGAGTTCGCGCTTGCTGGGGCCGTGACTCCCATAGTTGCCTGAGGCGCTGATGTCGACACAGACGAAGACGGTCATCTCCCGCTCTTCCGTGAACTTCTTCACGAAAGGGTGTCCCATGCGTGCGGTCACATTCCAGTCGATCGATCGCACCTCGTCTCCCGGCTGGTATTCACGGAAGTCTTCGAAGTCGATGCCTTCGCCCTTGAAGCAACTGTGATATTCCCCACCGAAACTCTCGCGAACGAGACCGCGCGTGCGCAGCTCGATCTTGCGAACACGACGCAGGATTTCCCGAATCTCCGACGCGGTATGGTCGGGATGGGCCGATTCGTGAGAGTCTGGAGGGGGAGTCGACAAAGGGGAGCGGTGCGGGGTCAGTTAGCGACAAATTCCTTGCTCCACTTCTCGATCTCTTCCGGCTCCATTTCTCCCATGCGGATGATGAGCCGATAGTTGACCGTGAGGGGATCTTCCGGTGTGACGGTGGCGACGAAGTAGCTGCCGAACCGACCATAGTCACGCTCACTGAATCGAGCGGGCTTGGGATTGTCCGGAGAATCGAGATAAGCGATGGTGTAGGTTTTTCCACCGACCGAGACACACATGGCTTTCCAGGGCAGGTCGCGGGTCGCTTCGGTGTCGTTCTTGCCCGACCAGTTGATCGTCTTACCTCGCTCGCCAACCCCGGTGACGGGGCGGATGTAGTAGGTCGCATTCTTGGTCGAATCGTTGACCTCGTTGTTTGCGCGAAACTGAAAGCCAGCGTGCTGGGGGTCGCCGTCGAGTTGAACCTCGGGAACCTTGGGGGTCAGGGTCGAGGTGAAATCGACTACGATGTCCTTGTTCTTCCGGGAAAAGGTCATCGTGCGAGACTCTACCGCAAAGGCATTGCCTTCATTGTCGATCCAGTCGATTTCCGAGGTGATCGCCGCGCTCGACTTTCCGGCTTCCTGCTTCGTGAACTTGCGATGGATCTGGTGAGCGTCTCGACAGTGCCAGGTATCGATCTTGCCGTGCGTTTTGCCGTCGGCATCGGTATAGCTGACTCGGGAGAAGCCGTAGTAAATCCCCCGGTGATGAGTGTATTTCCCACCCGGTCCCTTGGTGAGAAACTGATCCTTGCTCCACCACTGGTAGATGTGGCAGAACGGCTTGTAGGTTTCCTCGCGACGTTCCTTGGAGCTTTCGTCGATCGCTTCGTAGACATAGCGGGCGACAGGCTGTCCATCGTGGAAGAGATCGAGATGTTTGCCTTCGGAGTCCTTCCACTGAAAGTCGGCAAAGGAGGGCGAGGCCAGGAGGGTGCAAACGGCGCTGAGAATGGCAATTTTCTTCATAGGTGTGGTTTGGGGGATAGCGGGAAAGATGACAGGAAATCAGGGGGCGACGAGGCCTTTTTCGACCATTTCCTCCTTGGAGAGTCGTGGGCGAACCCTCGCGTCGGTGGGGAGACCGGTGACGCGATCAAACTCATCCGCGGTGCGGAGCTCGGGGACGGTGTCCTTCGTTTTTTCCTCCCAATCCTTGAGGGCTGCCCGCATGGCACGGAGGAGGGGAGCATAACGCTCGTCTCCGGCAAGATTGTTGAGTTCGAAAGGGTCGAGCTTGGTGTCGAAGAGCTCTTCTTCGGGGCGCGGCTGGATGAAGCAGGCCTGTTGGGCCTCGGTCAGTTCGCCTTTCTCACGAAGCCGAAGAAGCTCCACATAGGTAGGGCTGCGAAGCCCATCCGCGGAAGGGGTTTGAGGCAGATCGGAATAGTAGTTCCGAATATACTTGTAGCGTTCGTTCCGTACCGCCCGGACATGATCCTCGAAATCGTGCCAGTTCTTCTCGGCGAAAACGTAGTCACGAATTGGTTTCTCGGGATTGGTCAGGAGAGGAGAGAAATCGACGCCTTCAAAGGTCTGGCCAAAGGATTGGATTCCGCCGAGCCGCATGAAGGTTTTGGCAATATCGACCGTGCTGACGATTTTCGTGCAGACTGATCCGGGAGCCACCTTGGCGGGCCATTTGACGATCCAGGGGGTTTTGATCCCACTGTCGTAGAGGGTGGTCTTGTCGCGAGGAAAGGGGCGGCCATTGTCGCTGATGAAGAGAATGAGGGTATTCTCGGTCACGCCCTGGGCCTCCAGTTCACGCATTACCTCGCCGACGTAGCGATCGAGACGGGTGATCTCATCGTAGTAGAGCTGGTAGTCGGCTCGGACGGCCGGAGTGTCCGGGTGGTAAGGGGGCACTTTGATTTCTTCGGGCCGGGATCCTTCTTCCAGGATGTTGGGATGGTAAGGGCGGTGGGGGTCAAGGGCGGCGAGCCAGAGAAAGAAGGGCTGGTCCCTGGGGCGAGCTTTCAGGAGCGGGATCCAGTCGGCGCAGCCACTCTGTGCCTCTCCTTCGAGAGTCTCGACAAACTTGCCTGCCTTGGCCGCCTTGCCGGAAGGGAGCTGAAATCCTGAAGTGTCCACTTCACGGATTTCGTCAAAACGATCCCGGATAGCCTCGCCTAGATGCCACTTTCCTGCGGCTCCGGTCCAGTAACCTTTGGCCTTGAGCTTCTCGACAAAGGTCACCTGGTCCTCGGGCAGCGGCCAGTGAAGCTCCTCCGCATCGGTCTGGTGAGGATATCTGCCGGTAATGATACTCGCACGGCTCGGGCTGCAGGATGAGATCGTGACAAACCCATTGTCGAATCGCATTCCTTCATCGGCGAGTCGCTGCAGGTTTGGAGTCATGATCGAATCGTGGCCGTAGGGGGAGGAATCGTCCCAGGCCATGTCGTCGGCGATGATCAAGACGAGGTTGGGGAGCTTCATCAACTCCTCTTGGGCAATCTCCTTTTCTGGAGATGGGGGGGCGTCTTGCGCCTGAACGCAGGGAAAGCAGGCAAGAGCGGAAATCAAAGAGAAACAAGACCAAAAACGCATGGCTCGAATGAAGCAGAATCCAGCGCGAATGCCAAGGTGGAGAAAAGAGAAATGCGTGATCGGTGCAAAGCCTGGTATGGAATCCTGGGATGTCGAATGCTATGGCCCGTCCGAGTGACCTGATTCCTGCATGATCGGGGCGGATTTGAGTTCCTTTCCTCGTGACAGGGAATGATGCGATTTGTAACCTCAAGGGCATATGATGCGATTGGCTCTCCTGATCCTGCCGGTTCTCACCTGGACCTCCTCAATGCTCGCCGAGGACATCCTCTGGACGACCGAGTTCTCGAAGGGAACCGAGCGCTGGGAATCAAAAGGGGACCTTGTGGTCGAGGGGAACGCCATCCAGGTGTCGGGTGGATTACGATATCGTGGTGATGCACGCGAGCTTTCCCAGGACATTCGGGATCTCCGTGAGTTTTCCGTAGAGTTCTGGTTCCTGCCGGAGAATCTGAAACAGGGCGGTCCAGCTCGAATCCTGACATTTTCCAAGAACACCAGTGAGCGGAATTTTACGATCGGCCAGGAAAAGGATCGCCTTGCGGTCCGGCTTCGAACGAACAAGACCGATCGGAATGGGATGCCGGGGTTGTTGAGCTCGGGAGAGCGTCTCCGGACCGAATGGACCCATGGGGTCTTCGTCTACCAGGCAGGTGGCGATTCGCTACTCTACTTGAATGGCAAGCTTGCCGGGAAGCAGCGATTCGGGGACAACCTTTCGAAATGGGATGTTTCCTTCCCCGTCCTCGTCGGGGATGAAGCATCCGGAGGAAGGGACTGGCGGGGGAGTTTGTCGGATATCCGTATTCTTGATGGCGCGGTGAATATCGACTGGGTGCAGGAGCGTTTCGAGGCGGGAAGAGACGCGGAGGCAGCTCCTACCCTGACCACTGAAGAGCAGTCGCGACAGGACAACGAGCGCTTCTTCGAGGAGAAGGTCACGACCATCCTGACACAGCGTTGTCTCGAATGTCACGATTCCGCGACCGACGAGGGGGATCTCGATCTTTCCAGGAAGCTGGCATCTCACTTCGAGGATGGAATTCTCATCGCTGGAAATGCTGCGGACAGCTTGCTCTGGGAATCGATCGAGAGCGACGAGATGCCGCATAAGCGAGATCCGCTTACGCCCGATGAGAAAGCGATCATCCGGGAATGGATCGATGGAGGCGCAGCCTGGACTGTCGATTTCATCGATCCGGCAATCTTCTCGCGTCCGGCAAAGCAGATCGCAACCCAGTCGAGGCGACTGACGCGGAGCGAGTATGCGGCCACGATCCGTGATCTCTTCGGAGTGGAGTTGTCCTCCGAGATCGAAGCCACCCTGCCTCCCGACGTGAGGACGGACGGATTCAGCAATACGTCCTACAATCTCACCGTCGATCTGAAGCATATCGAGGGCTACGCACGCATCGCCGAGTTACTCGCAGAACGGCTCGATTCTCGTGCCTTTGCGAAGCGATTCTCCAATCGGCTCGATCTCACCGACAAGGGAATGATCCCCCTGATCGAAAAGATGGGGGCCAACATCTTGCGAGGAGAAATGTCAGGAGAGGAAGTGGCTCTGTATCGTGGAATTTCCACCAGTGTTGCCTCGGCGGGAGGGGATTTTGAAGATGCGATTGCCACCATTGTGGAAGCGATGGTTCAATCGCCAAGGTTTCTCTACCGCGTGGAGGCAGTGCCACGCGGCTCTCGCCCCCGGGCGGCAGGGGACTTCGAAGTCGCATCGCGTCTCAGCTACACGATCTGGGGAAGTGCCCCCGATGCCGAACTCCTGAAGTTGGCCGATGAAGGGCGTCTCAATCGAGAGGACGCGCTGAGGCACCAAGTCTCTCGGATGCTGAAAGATCCGCGGGCGGTCAAGCAGTCCCTCGTCTTTGCCTCGGAATGGTTGCACCTCGATCGGCTTTCTTTCCTCGAACCGGACAAGAAGCATTTCCCCGATTGGAAACCCGAACTGGCCGAGGCGATGAGAAGAGAGACCTTGGCCTACTTCGAGGAAGTGGTCTGGAAAAGAAAGCGTCCTCTCTCTGCCTTGCTCGATGAACCAGTGACTTTCGTGACGCCGGCACTTGCGGAGCACTACGGATTTCCTCCGGTTTCCGGAGAAGGGAACCAACTCGTCCGGGTGGATCTGGAGAATCGACCCGAGCGGGGAGGCATTTTGACTCATGGCAGCATTCTCACGATCGGAGGAGATGAGGCTTCGATGGTCACGCGCGGCCTGTTCGTTCTTAATGATCTCCTGCGAGGAGTCATCCAGGACCCTCCTCCCTGTGTTGATACGACACCGGTCGAGAGCAAACCAGGTTTGACACAGAGGGCCGTTGCGATGGAGCGGGTCGCCGACAAGAGTTGCGGAGGATGCCATTCCAAGTTCGAGCCTCTTGCCTATGGCTTGGAGCGCTTTGATGGGCTGGGCAGTTTTCGTATTGCCGATGCCTTTGGAAATCAGCTTCGACAGGATGGCGAGGTTCTTTTTCCAGGAGACCGCGAGCCGGAGCCTTTCCATTCCGTGGCGGAGTTGATGGAGTTGTTGGCAAAGAGCGATCGAGTTCGCGAGACGATTACCTGGAAGGTTGTCCAGTTTGCGATGGGACGCCCACTCAATGCCCGAGACGCCGTCCACGTCCGGGTGATTCATGAAAAGGCACAAGAAAAGGGAGGCACCTACGAGGCGTTGATTGCGGCCCTTCTTGAGAGCCGACTTTTTCGATATTCTTTCCCTTCTACTGATTCCGATTCGTCTCCGTAGATTCGAATTCCTCATGACGACCGATCCCCTGTCTCGCCGTACCCTCCTTCGTGGTCTTGGAGGAGTAGCCGTTGGTTTGCCCTTGCTGGAAGAGATGCTTCCGAGCACCCTGCTGGCCGCTTCTCGCAAACCGGAAGTTCCCGTTCGGGCCTTCAACGTTTTCTTCGGCCTGGGTATTCCGGCTCCGGTTCAGCCAGGGAATTTTGAAGGTGTCCTCGAGCCTTTGAAGCCGCTCCAGGATCAGCTCCTCATCCTGAGAGGTGTCGATCAGGTCCGGTGTGACCGGTCGGGAATGAATGCGCACTTTGACGGGGCCTCGGGTGCCTTTACTGCTTCTGCTCCCAATGGAGAGGCTCGAGCCGGCGGGGCTTCCCTCGACCAGCTAGTCCGGATGGGGCGCTACCCCCAAGGGCTTCCCGACGGCATGGTGCCCACTTTGATTGGAGGCACATTCTTTCGGCGGAGCCGAGTCGGTCGCTATGTGCACAGCTATCTTCCCGATGGGACGGTGGCATCCACGATCCAGGAAAAACCCCGCGATCTTTTTGAGAGGGTCTTTGGAAAAGTAGAACTGAGTTCTGGCGGCGATGAGAAAGATGAACGTCTCAAGAGGAGTGTGCTGGACTCAGTCGTTGAGCAGTATCGCCAGTTTACGGGGCCGAACAGCCCCCTGGGATCTGTCTCCAAGGAACGTTTCAAGAATCATCTCGATCGGATTCGGGAATATGAGCAGCGGGCCTTCACCGTAAAGATCGATGACCCGAGAGCGCCAAGTTATCCTCCTCCCTCCAAGGTCAAGCACGGCGGTGCGGCCGACCCGGGTGGTGAGGGGATCGATATCACCCTGGAAGAGTTGCGGGAGGAGTGGAGGCTCATGGCGGATCTCTATGCGCTCGCCATTCAAATGGACCGGGCTCGCTTTGGATCGATCACGTTTCTCGCAGCAGGAGAGAGGATCCGGTTGAAAGGCGACTATCACTACAACGGACGCCTCATCCATCATTTCGATGACTCCGCCCAACTCCGTGCCTCCGGTTCGAAGGGCTGCAGCCACGAGTGGTGGCACAAATTCAACGAGAAAAAGGAGAACGAGCAGCTTCGGGCCCATGCTCACATGAAGATGAATGAAGTGGCCTATTTCCTGAAGCGCCTCCAGGAAGGCGAAGACTCTCGCGAAGCGAATGGCCGAACCATCCTCGAGAATACCATGCTGACCATTTCCACGGAGTCCGGGGACGGACGTCACAACGATGTGAAGCGAGAGCTTTCGGGAGTTTTCCATGCCATCACCGGGGCGAACGGACGTTTCAAGACCGGGCAGGTGCTTAATGCCAAGGCCGAGGGGCTCGATCTCTACAACACGATGCTGTCGGGGCTTGAGGTGCCGGGTCGGCTCGGGCCGAAGGATCACGAGCATCAAAACGTCGATGCCATCATGGCTTGAGTTTAGGTGTAGAAAAAAGTGTTAAGTCTTGGTATTCAAGCGATTAAAGGGCGGGGGGGATTGTAGGAGGTGAAAGCGAAAAAGCCGGAGAGCGGTTTCCCACTCCCCGGCTTTCGGTATGGCTATGGCAAAATGGATTTCTGAGCGATCAGATCCCTGACTCCGCGAGGCAGCGTTGGATGAGATTCTCGAGGATGGCGGTTCGATCGAACTGCAGCGCGAATTCACGAGCTCGCTCGGAAAGCGCCTCTCGCTCCTCATTGGTCATGAAATAGGCTCGGTTGAGACATTCGCGTAGCTCTTCCACGTTGCCGGCTTCATGCTCCAGGCAGTAACCTCCGGTGGCTTCGGGAATTCCGCCTGTCCGAGTCGTGATGACCGGGCCCAGTCCCCCGGCGAGCATCTTCTCGGCGACCGCGATTCCGAAGGTCTCGATAAATTCCGGCTTGGGTTTACTTGGAAGGCAGTAGGCGAACGCCCCGTGCATGAGCACCCCTTTTTCCTCGTCGGAGACATCATCCAGCACACGAATGTTCTTGTCTGTCTCCGCCATCTTCTGGATTTCCTCCTTCATGGGGCCGTTTCCGCAGATAATGAGCTGCTTGTGACCGTAAAGCTCGCTGGTTTTGTAGGCTTCGATGAGATCATCGACTCCCTTCGCGGGGGCGATTCGAGACAAAAACATGACGTAGTCGTCCTTCTCGAGACCTCGCTCGTTGAGAACGGCGGTGACGCGCTCGGGATGGTTCTCGATCGAGGTGTAGGCCGTGGTGTCGATCGCGGGGAAACTGATTTCGACACGTTCCTGCAGCCTCTGAGCAAAATTGGTGCCCAACTCGGCATCAACCTTCACGCCAGCATCGACAATCATGTCCTTGGTAAACTGGGAGACTGCCACGGGGAGATCGTGGTCCAGGTAATTTGCCAGCACGACCTGGGCCGCTCCGACCTGCCCGGAGGCGAGTGCGTTGGTGACGACATTGGTGATGTCCGATCCCACTGCTTCGCCAATCGTGGCGACATCGGGATCGCTGGTAAGTTCCCGGAAGCTGTGGACGGCATTGATGACCATCTGCCCGTGAGGGACGAGGTAGAGATCCATGAGCAGGGATTTTCCTGGTAAACTGTGAAGCAGATCGATCAACTGACCGCTGATGGCATAGCCGAGTCTGCCATCGAGTACCTTGTAGTCTCCGATGGGGGCCGGTCGATGGACGGTGATTCCAGGAGAATACTCCGAAATAGTTTCGAGAGGTTTCAGCGGAAGTCCACTTTGTTCGAGGGTGTCGATGGGGTAACTGACGATGTGAACGGAATGAAATCCTTTCGCAATGGCTGCTTCGGCGAGGTTTCGAGCCTCAGTCGAGTGACCGCAGATGATGGGGTCGGCTCGAACGACAAGGATCAGGTTCTGGACAGGTTTGTCGGAAGTGGGAGCGTCAGTCAGGGCATCCACGGGGCTTTGGGGAGTATCATACATGGTCGAGTGGCGGGTTGAGTTATCCTGCGCTTCCCAAAGGAATGCAGCTTGTGTGCCAATCTCCCAATATTTAAGACAAATGAAATGTCCCGTGTTGTGCCGATCTTGTTTCGAATAGAGGCTTCTCACCGGTTCCTTGATCAGGAAATGAACGAGGGAGGGCGCGTCTTCGTGGCCCAGTCGGACGGCTCTGGCCCCATTTCGAGCGTGAGGGATGCTTCTGCGCTGAATTCACTGAGGTGAAGGAAGCACCGATCCAGAGGATTCCCGTTGAGCCAGGCTTTCTGGACATACATGTTGTCCGGCCCCTGATTCAGAGCGGTGACGGTGAACTCGCCGCCGAGCATCTTCAGGGTCGCTTTTTCGAACAGTGGACTGCCGATCAGCATGATGGGGATGCCCGTGACCGGGAAAATCCCTACCGCACTCCAAACATACCAGGAGGACAGTCCTCCCGAATCGTCATTGCCCGGCAGTCCACCCTTGCCCGTGGTAAACTGGTATCGCATCACGGACCGAACCACCTCAGCGGTGCGATCGTGTCGCCCTGCCCAGAGATAGGCGTAGGGAGCTTCCATGTCAGGCTCGTTGTTGAGCCCTTCGAAACGATCGACTGTCTTCCCGGGATCGGGCTCCCGGAATCCAAAAAACAAATCCAGCAGCTCTACGAAACGTTCTTCGCCACCGGCGAGATTGATGCGACCCACCATGTCGTGGAGAAAGCGAAACGAGTAATTCCAATGCTCACCCTCGTAGTAGTCCGAATCCTCGTCGAGGAGTCCCGTCTCCGGATCGAATGCGTTGACCCAGTGGTAAGCGAGAGGGATGCATTTGTCGTAGATGATCTGATCCCCGAGTCGTTTTGCCATCTGGGCGATACACCAATTGGCGAAAGCAAGATCCAGGGTGTGGGAAAGGGGCTGGACGACATGATTGCGAGCAAACTCGGCGAATTTTCCTCCCCGGCCTTTCCCGCTGAGGCTGGTACGCCAGAGGAGACGAAGGACATCGTCCCAGTCTCCTTCGATCCCTCTCATGTGGGCATCCGTAAGGATCATGTGACAGAGTCCGGTTGCCTGCTTGGCGAACCGTTCGCCTCCATTGTCCATGAGGTAGCTGATCGGGAACGCGCCTTCTCTCCTCGCGACTTCGCGAAGGAAGGTCACAAAGTCGGCTCCCAACTCGGGCCATAGGGTCATCAGCAGTGGAAGCTGAGTCTTGTAGAGATCCCAGAGGGTGGAAAGGTCAAAGAAAAACGGCCCGGGTTCGCCGGAGAACGGATTCTCATCACGAAAATCGGCAGGCTTGATCGTTGAATGATAGAGCGCGGTGTAAAAGACTTTCCTCTCTTTCTCCGTCCCACCCTGGATACTGATCTTGCTAAGAATGGTCTCCCACAGGTCGGAAGCCTCTTCGGCGATGATCTGAAAGGGACGATCCGAACCGAGCTCGATTGCTTCGTCGGGGCGGTCGGGACAATGCAGGGAAACCCCGATGCGAACCTCGATCAGGGGTTCACCTTCTGCTGCTTCGAACCAGAGGCCATAGGAGTTTTGGCTCTTCCGAAGCTCGGAATCTGCTTTGAATTTCCTGGAGTCAGCTTCGGAAAGCGGTTCTCCATCCACCCAGAATCCCGATCTGGCTATGGGGGTCGTGCATTGGATATGGAAATGGAAGGGGATTCCTTCGATGATGACTCGTCCAGTGCAGATCGAGGGATCGCGAAATTTCCCTTTCGCTTTCTCGGGGAAAGTCTTCATCCCGTCGATGAGAAGTCCGCCGGAACTCAGGTCGATGGCTACTTTTCCTGCCTTGCCCTCAGGAAACCGATACCGATGAAGAGCGGTTCGCTTCGTGCAGGTGGTTTCGAATCGAATCGAATCGGAACCGAATGTCCCCGCATAGTATCCCGGGCGAGCATCCTCCTGATCCAGTAAGTGACGCTCTCCCAGTCCCTCGAGGGCATCGCCAGAGAGAGGCGTGGTCAGGAAATAGTTGTAATACATCCGGATGCGCCCGGTTCCCGATTGCTGGAAGTGAGCGAGACCATAAGCACCGTGATCTGGGTAGAGTTTCTCAGGCTCATCCCCGCTCAAGGAAACAGCATATTTGCCGTATCCGGTAACGTAGGCCCCCGAATAGGCGCAGACCGACATCATCCCAAAAGGCAGGGTCGCGCCTGGGTGGGTGTTGCCGATCGGAGGCTTGGCACACCACCATTTTTCTGCGATTCCCTGGGGAGTTGGCAAATCTGCGGGTTCGCATCCGAGAAAGGGATCGACGGATTCGGTGTAGCGATCGGGGGGGAGGGGCTGAGACATTGAATACTTTCGTGAAACAAAAAGCAGGAAGTGGTCCAAGATCTCAAAAAAGTCTCTGACTGATCGGAATTAACCGGTTTCAGGTGAGGCGCTTATGTCAACTGCGCGGCTCAGGGAATCCAAAGAAGCGGCTGGCGTTGTCGGAGGTCAGCATGGCCATTTCACCAAGAGTTTTGCCATGGATCTCCGCAAGCGTCTCGGCGACATGGACAACATGGGCTGGCTCGCATCGCTTTCCCCGGAAGGGAACAGGGGCAAGATAGGGGCAATCGGTTTCGATCATGAGCCGATCGAGTGGGACGATCGAGGCGACTTCGCGAACCTCGGGGGCTTTCGGGAAGGTAAGAATCCCGGTGAAGGAAAGCAGATGGCCACGAGAGAGCGCCGTCTCGGCTTCTTCCGGAGTTCCGGTGAAGCAGTGTAGAACGGCCCGGACTCCGGGAAAGTTTCCAAGGACATCACTGACGTCCGAGGCGCTGTTTCGTTGATGAATGACAACGGGAAGATCGAGGTCCTCGGCGAGTTGCAGTTGTTTCTCGAAAATCTCCCGCTGCAACGACCGCCATTGCGCTTCCTCGCTTCCATCACCGGGCGGGTGGAAGTAGTCGAGGCCGATTTCGCCAATGGCGTGGACTTCCGGCTGCCCGGCAACCCCCCGTAATTCGGATTCCCAGTCTGGGCTGGCGATCTCGTGAACGTAGAGAGGATGGATTCCTGCGGCAGCCAGGACTAGAGGGTAGCGCTTTGCCAGTTCGACATTGGTGGTAGCGTCTTCCAGATCGCAGGAAATGGTGAGGATTCGGGAGACCTTGGCGGCTCGCGCCCGCTCTACAACTTCGGGGAGATCATCCTCGAATCGGCTTGATGCAAGGTGAGCATGGGTGTCAGTGAAAAAAAACTCTTTATCTTCTTCCATTCGTTTGGCGATTCTCTACCGTTAACCAAACCACAGGAAATTGGGAAAAATTCTGAAAAAAACCTTTTTCAACCCAGTTAACGTGTGTTAAGCGAATGGGGATTGTAGATGTTTGTCGTCTGCGACCTCTTGATAATGATGAGAATCCAAAACTTTGCCTTCGGAATCAGTCTCACAGCAGTCTTGGCGATCTCATGCCCTGTTGCCGAAATTGCGGCTCAGACGATTACTGACCAGTATGGGACGGAGATCTTGATGGACGTGCTTCCTCCCGCAACGCGCAGCCGAGTTCAGCAGACTCAGTCCGTAATGCAGTCAGGAGGAGGGCAAGCTCCGGTGGCTGTCGACAAGCGCGGACGATTCGACCTCAGCGGGCGCTCTCAGGACGAGGAATTTCTCGTCAATCAGATGTTGGGTGTGGTTCTTCTTCCTACACCCGGTGACGTTCGTCCGGACGGATGGCCCGGCGTTGAGGGGATCTGGCACGATTTCGAAGACTTTCCGAAGGAAGTTGGCTTTGCCCTTCAGTCCTACATCGGCCAGCCGGTATCCCTTTCTTCCCTGGACCGGATGGTCAAGGATGTGATCGTCGCCTACCGAGAAGGGGATCGACCTGTGGTCGATGTCCTCCTTCCGGAACAGGACATCACTTCGGGGGTTGTCCAGTTGGTGGTGATCGAATCGAAACTTGCACGAGTGCGTGTGGAAGGGGTCGACGCGGATACCGAGGAATACATCCGAAGCCAGATGCGAGTTCGCAACGGCGAAGTGATTCGAGCTTCCGAGGTTCTTCAGGACCTCTCCTGGGTGAACCGTTCTCCCTACCGCAAGGTCGATCTGGTCTACGCTCCGGGTCTCGAATTTGGGACGACGGACGTGATCCTCAAGAACTATGAGTCCAGGGCGAACTGGTTCTATGCGGGATACGAGGATTCCGGGACTGCATTCCTCGGTCGAGATAGACTCATTGTCGGATTCAATCTGGGAGATGTCTTTGGACCGGATCGATCCCTCAGCTACCAGTTCACGAGTGACCTTGATTTCGAGCACGTGCGAGCCAACTCCCTGGTCTACACGCAAAGCCTTCCGTGGCGCCACAATTTCACCCTGCTTGCGTCTTATGTGTCGATCGAATCGGCCATTCTGCCTGCAGCCGTTCCTGGAGTGAACAACATCATCCAAGGGGAAAACGTCCAACTCAGTGCCCGCTACACAATTCCCTTGAAGGCTCCTGCCAACAAGAAGCGTGATCTTGATTTTGGTTTCGATTGGAAGAGCAACGGAACCAACCTCGAATTCGCGGGTCTGAATATCAACAACCTGGGGCTGGGGGGAAATCCATACGAGATCTTCCAGTTCAGCATTGGCTATGCCGAGACTATCCAACATCGCCGGGCCGTTACCCAGTTTAATCTTCGAGGGGTCTGGTCTCCGGGCGACTTCAACAACCAAAACTCTGCGCTGATTTTCGGCAACGATGGCACTGGGGTCGGTTTCCAGGGCAATCGCTTCAATTCTTCACCCGACTACTTTTACGGCCTTGCCTCGATCGAGCATCAGCAGCGCCTCTACAACGAGTGGTCGATGCGATTCAAGATGCAGGGCCAGCTGGCGTCGGAGAATCTGCAGGCTTCGGAACAGCTTGGTGCTGGCGGATATGATTCCGTCCGTGGTTTCGAGCAACGTGAATTGGTGGGTGACCAGGGATTCTGGGGAACCGTTGAGGTTTATACGCCAGATCTCTCCTTGGCCCGTATTTTTGATTGGGAGAATGAGACGGACAGCCTTCGTTTCCTCGGTTTCTTCGATGCGGCGAGCTTGGAAGCGGTTACCCCGCTGCCTGGTGCCTTGGCCAATCAGCGTCAGATCGGATCGGTTGGTGTCGGACTTCGTTGGAACTACAGCGATTGGTTCCGACTCCGAGCCGACTATGGATACCCTGTATTCACAGACAATGTGCTGTTGGATGAGTCCGGTCGATTCCACATCGGAGCGACGGCGACTTTCTAGTGCGCGCTCTCATCGATTTCGTCGCAGTCCAAGAGCGACACTTCAAGTTTGAACGGCGATTCCCGCGGGAATCGCCTTTTTCTTTGCTCGATCCATGAAGAGGATCCAGTGAACCCGTGCCCGGTTTCTTTCCAATTTACAACTTGAATGAAATCGGCGCTCACGCTACGTAACCTGCATGCGGCCCGTGAATTGAGTCAAATTCCATCGGTCGTTCAAAAGCCTCAAACACACCTCATTTATGGGAAGACCAGTTACACTATTTACGGGCCAGTGGGCCGACCTCGATTGCGAAACGATCATCATCAAGGCAAAAGAAATGGGATACGATGGCGTCGAGTTCGGATGCTGGGGCGACCATTTCGAAGTCGACAAAGCGGATGCCGCCTATTGCGCGGAGAAACGAGCCCTTCTCGAGAAGCATGATATGAAGTGCTTCGCCATCTCAAGCCATCTTGTAGGACAGGCCGTTTGTGACAAAATCGACGAGAGGCACAAGCAGATTCTCCCCGATTATGTATGGGGTGATGGGAATCCCGAAGCGGTTCAGGAGCGCGCTGCGGAGGAACTCAAGAAAACAGCGATCGCAGCGAAGGAATTCGGAGTGAGTGTGGTCAACGGATTCACAGGATCCTCGATCTGGCCCTATCTCTATTCGTTCCCACCTGTTCTACCCGGGCAAATCGAAGCGGGCTTCAAGGACTTTGCGGATCGATTCGGTCCCATCATGGATGTGTTTCAGGAGAATGGAATCAAGTTCGCACTTGAAGTGCACCCGACAGAAATCGCTTTCGATATCGCTTCTGCCGAAACGGCTCTCGAAGCGATCGATTATCATCCCGCTTTCGGGTTCAACTATGATCCCAGTCACCTCGGATATCAGGGCGTGGATTATGTCGAGTTCATCTATCGATTCTCTGATCGAATCAATCACGTCCACATGAAGGATGTGAGTTGGTCGGATCATCCCGTCGATGCAGGGGTCTTTGGCGGACATCTCGACTTCCATGACCGCCGCCGGTTCTGGGATTTCAAGTCGGTAGGCCGTGGCCGGATCGACTTCGAGCGCATCATCCGTGCCCTCAACGAGATTCAGTATATGGGGCCTCTTTCCGTTGAGTGGGAAGATGGAGCCATGGACCGTGAGGCGGGTGCGGCAGAGTCCGCGGAGTTCTGCAAGAAGATCGATTTCCCGGCATCAAATATCGTGTTTGATGCCCAGTTTGATCGCTGATCGTTCAGGATTCGAATAGATAGAATCTCTTGGCGCCTCGTCCTCCCTTGGGGAGACGAGGCGTTGTTCTATCCGGAAAAGTGTTTGGCCTTCGAAGGTAGCGATTGCCGATAGGAACCCGCGATAAGAACAGCAGAAAGCAGGAGGCAAATCAGAGCAAAGGGCGAGGTGAATAGGGGAGCGTAGCTGCCGCCAGATATCATCAGTGCAGCGCCCAGGTTTTCCTCGAGGATGGGTGTCAGGACAAATCCGATCACAAAAGGAGCTGGGGGAATCTTCCATTTCGAGAAAAGGAGCCCGATCATTCCGAAGACGATCATCGTGCTCACGTCGAAGAGGCGATTGTTCAGGCAGTAGCTTCCCACGATACAGAGAAGAAGAATAATGGGGCCGAGATAGGCCTTCGGGATCTGTGCAACTCGTACAAAGGAGCGGGAAAGCGCAAGCATCACGATCACCAGAACGATATTCGAAATGAAGTAGGCTCCGATCAGGGAATTGACGGTCTCCGGATGATTAGCGAATAGCAAGGGGCCCGGCTGCAGTCCATGAATGACAAACGCACCCAGGAGGATCGCATCGACCACGCTTCCTGGAATCCCCAGGGAGACAAGGGGAATCAAAGCCCCTCCCACGGTGGCATTGTTCGCAGATTCCGAGGCGACGAGGCCTTCCTCGGAGCCGTTTCCAAATTTCTCCGGTTCTTTCGATAACTGTCGAGCTACCCCATAGGAAACCGTCGATCCTACGTTGGCGCCGATACCGGGAAGAATTCCGATGATCGTGCCGATAAAGGAAGAGCGGAGGATGCTACCGTAGAGCTTTTTCCAAACTGTGGGGGATTCCGACTTCTCGTCAGCTCGAGTGGGCTCATCAGTTCTTTCTGGTTGGCTGGTTCCTTGAATTCGTTCGAGACAGTCCCGAAATGCCTGGCCGAAGGCAAAGAGCCCGATCAGGACCGGGAGTAGGCTCAGCCCACCGTCTAGATCTGCAAATCCACCGGTGTAGCGAACTTCGCCTGTCGCCGGGTGTGTCCCGGGAAGGGTTGCGAGACACCCCAATGTTCCGGATAGCAGTCCTCGGATCAGCCCTCGGGGTCCCGGCTCGGCAACCGCGGCTATGAAGCAAAGAGCCATCAAAACGAGAGCGAACAAATCGAAAGCACTCAGTTTTACCGACCATTCCGCCATGGGGCGGGCGAGAAAGAGAAGGGCGATGCCGGAAATCAACCCTCCGCAGCAGGAAGCGATGATCCCAAGTCGCAGTGCCTTCCTGCTCTCCCCACGTTGAGTCATCGGGTAGGCGTCAAGAATCGTGATCATCGAGGCCGGAGTGCCAGGGATCTTGAGTAGGGTGGCGGTGATCAATCCCCCGCCGACCGAACCTGTATAGAGAGAAACCAAGAGTGCCAACGCGGCATCTTGCGGCATGGCAAAAGTAAGCGGAACGGTCAACGCAATGACCATCGCTCCCGTGAGTCCAGGGACAGCGCCTACGAGGGCCCCGGCGACTACTCCGAGGGCAATCCAGGGGAGAAGATAGAGAAGATCAATCCAAATACTCATGGAAGTGGGAGCCCTAGTAGTTTTTCGATGAACAGCACAAGGAGAAATGGGATGGCAAGAGAGGGAATCAGCGCGCGAACTGACTTCCCGACCGAAAACGGAGACCGGATGAGAAGCGCAAAGAGAAAGATACTGCTCGCCAGAAAGAAAAGCCCGTCGGTCGAGGAGAGAACGATAAGGTAGAACGCCAAAGCGAAGGTCACGATCATGGCCCGTTTCAATGGTACAGAAGCAGTAGCGGTCCTGTCGTCAGGTTTATCGAACTTCGTTCGGCGGGCGAGGATGAGTAGGAGAAACGCAAGTAGTGGCAGAAGCAACCACTCCAGCCTGGGAGGGGGGCGAACATCGACGCGAAACGGGATCTGCTGCAAATGATCGTTCTTCTCCTCGATCTCTCTGGCAAACTGCTTCGCCGGAAGATAGACCGTCTCGATGGACTGTTCTTCCAGCGCCTTCTGCACCGGGGGAGATCGGAAGGCTGCTTCCAGCACTTTTTCCAGTCGGTCAACCTGCTCCCCGGGTGTACGAAGAGGCGCCCACCAACCCTGGAGATTCTCGTAAACTACGTCGATTCCGTTTTCACGAGCTGTGGGAACCTCGGGGATGCCGGGGTGCCGGTCTTCTCCGAAATAGGCGAGGCCTCGCAACCCCCCATCGCGGAAGGATAGAAACTCGGAGACGGAAAACACGGTGACTTGGATATGGTTTCCCTTGATATCAGCGAATCGACGAGCTCCTCCCCCCGATTGCACATAGCGGAATTTTGAAGAAGGAGAACGGCTTTCGATGAGTTTTCCTACGTAGAAGCTGGGAGCGCCCAGGTTGGCAGCGAAAGTGATGGTATCGGGCGTAGTGCTTGCCGCTTCAAGAAGCTCAGGTAGTGAAGAAAAGAGCGAATTCTCACTGACCGCGAGTACCATTCCGACTTTCCCGGTCATCGCAATTGGCTCGAACACCTCTGGGCCGTAAGGGGCTTTGCCTGAGAGTTTTGCGGTAAGGATTCCATCATGAAGAAACAGTACCGTGTTCCCATTGGGAAAGGCATTCTTCGCATGGCGACTTCCGATCGTGCCTCCCGCTCCTGGAATATTGATTACAACCCAAGGGGAGTCGTCGAGACCGGACGCATTGATCTCCCGAACGAGAAATCGCGCCAGAGTATCACTTCCGCCTCCTGCCGAAAAAGGCACGATGACCTGTACCGGCTTTGCACTGGGCGCCGCGTCCACTGCAGAGGGCTGGCAAGCGAGATACGCCACGGAGAGCCAACTGAAGAGAAAACGGAAGGGCTTAAAGTAAAATGCGCGAAACATAGATCCAGTTGACCAGGAAGAGGGCGAGAAGAACGAGAGCGACGGCTCTATCGGGAAGTCGAAGTCTCCAGCGCAGACCGAAAGCAAGCCAGCTGAGGATCCAAACGGCTCCGAGGAATAGAGAAAACGTGACGAGTGGATTCAGGCAGAGTGCTTGCAAGGGGTGCCCTGAGAAGAGGAGGAATGAAGCGCGGGTACCTCCGCAAAGCGGGCAGGGGAATCCCGTAGCAACTTGAAACAGGCAAGGAAGAAGATCTCGCTGGAGTGCCAATCCGCCGATGTGCAGACACAGGGTCGCAACGACGAAAAAAAGGACGCCAAGGTAAAGCCCGGGCGTCCATCCTTTGAGGATTGATTTTCGTGAGACCTTTTCTGCAACCAGCATTTAGCCGGCAGGAATTGCAGTGCTGGCCGCAGCGGCGCCGATTCCGATCACAAAGATGATGGCATACACCACGATGATGACGGCAAGAAGAACCACCGAGATGATCCCACAGATCTTCCCAGCTTTTGTCTGCCCGAGCCCTTCCGGATCCATCGTGCCGGCTTCCATTTTCGGGATGTCCTTGTTTGCCATTACCCAAGCGATAATCCCACAGATCTGGCAAGCGACGAGACCGAGAATTCCTAAAACCAAGACAGTTGTTCCACGATGAGGTTCCATGTGAGTAGAATTTTCTAACCGATCAATCAGGTCAATGAAAATCGAGACTTTCTGAGTTCGAATCAAGCTTCACTGACCGAGCTGTCTCCTCGTCCAATGCCGTGATACTCGAATCCCTGGGATCTCATTTTTTCGGGATCGAGCAAGTTCCTTCCATCGAAAAGCAGCGGCGCGATCATCTTCTCCTTCACTTTCGCGAAGTTGGCATTCGCAAACTCGGGCCACTCGGTTGCGACGATCAGCGCTTCGGCACCGTCTGTGGCGTCTTCAGCACTCTCCGCAAAACGGATTTTCGGGCCGAGGGGAGATGATTTGACGCGATCGCTGTTAGAACCGAAGACAATTCGGTCGGGATTGGGAGGTGTCGGGACGGCGATAAAGACCACTTCGCCGTGATCGACACCCGCTTCGGTATCGGTCGTGAAGGAGAGTCTTCCAGCAGCTACGTTGTTCGCTACCAATTCGGCGAGCCCCGGCTCGTAAATGGGGATCTCTCCACGAAGAAGTGTTTCAACCTTTGCCTCGTCGTTGTCCACGCAGACGACCTCATGACCAACCTCGGCGAAACAAGTCCCGGTGGTGAGTCCTACGTATCCAGATCCAATAATGGTGAGTTTCATAAAAAATGTAAGTCGCGAAATAGGCTGACTTCGAGGAAAAAGCTACTCAAAGAAGTGGGGCAATTTCGTCAAATAGTCTCATCCTGGAATCGGGAGCAGACGTGAGTCGCTATTCGGCTCCCAGGTTGCCAGGCTGAAAGTCCACGGGAAGGCTCAAACGTGGAAAGGCCTTCAAGGTGAGGCTCAGCAAAAAACCAACTTCGTTTTGCCCATCACGATTGTCTCGAACGATTGCACCGAGGCTTGCCGTCCAACTCGCCATGTCCCGGTGGATGGTGTATTGCTGGAACTCCAAGGTGCCGTCATCCGATTCGAAACGGTGATTCGTGCCCAGTCCCCAATCGTCGGAGAGACGAGTGTAAGTCGACAGGGTGTAGAGATCGGCATCGAGGAAGAATGGATGATTGTTCAGGTGATAGTGTCCAACACCGAATCGAAATCGATCGTTCGGCATGAAAGTCAGATTGGAATCGATTTCTGAGAAGTCGATTCCATCGCCGAAAAGAGGGACTTGGGCGGTGGTGGAGGCTGTAAGCCACGGCACCGGGTTCCATTCGAGCTCGGTAAAGAAATTGGAGGTGTCGCGATTGAATTCCGGATCATCGAGATAGATGTCCATGTAATTATTGAGCGAGAGCCACTCGTAAGTTGCTCCGTCTCGACGGGTAAACCACTTCTGGGAAATCCCAGTACGAATGATCTGCCAGTCGCGGAAATCGTCGATGGAGGTGAATAGGGGAAGATCGATCGGACGCAGTCTCGTCGTACGAGTAAACCGGTCGATAGGAGTGAAGCGGCCATTGATTTCGTCCGTGGATACAAACGAGTAATTCATATAGGGCCGGACCACGTGCATCAGGCCATCGAGGCCGAGCGCCTTGTTGTAGACATGCGGTGACTTCTTCGACATCTTGAAAGAGAGGTCCACGCCAGCGTGGAATGTCGTGCTCTCGAACGTATCGATACCGGGGAGGTCGAAATCGGAATAGTGCCTGTATCCTCCGCCAACCCGGGGGACGACATTGAGGACTCCACCCAGTTGAGTGGGGAAGAGAAACTCGTGGTAGGTATGAAATCGATTGTAGCCGCTGGGGTCCACCATTCCGGCAGCGATATCGACATCGGCCAGGTCTTCGTCGATGACTCCATAACTGGTCATCCCGTTGTAAAAGAACCCAGTGTCGCCAATAGGCGTGCGGATGAAGTCTACCGAGAGCTCGGGTGTCCGGGTATCAGTCTGAAAGAAGTCGTTCACCTGGAAGCGACCGAGGAGTGAGATCTCCCCCTGGTCGAAGAGCTTGGTGATATTGATCAAATTGTCAGGCTTCGGGTCAATCCGGTAGTCCGCGGGAAAGAAGTCCTCGAGGACAAAGGCGTCGCTGAGGCGATGCAGGTCGAAATCGATGTAGAAGGTCTCGTCCTCCGATCCCGGAAAGTAGACGCGGTGTTGGAGATTGAGACGATAGCGCTTCGACTTGATGTTGTTCGTTCGTGCCTGGCCATTGAAACGGCGCTGAGGATTGGCGTCATCGGCATAATAGAGATTGAGTGTGCCGATCTGATCATTGTCCTTGAACTTCCTGTCCTCGAATTCAATTCCCCCTGCAAGTCCGCGTTCGGAGCGAACATCGAGATGAGTCGTAGCGAGGACCCGGTCCCCGATCATGAAACCGTATTGGTTGAGCAGGAATCCTCCCCAGGCCGAATTCCACCCCGGAGTGAAGTAATATCCCAGGTCCGCATTCATTGGCTGGACGTAGTAGGGGAAATACAGGGTGGGAGTATCTCCGATGAAGAGGCGAGCACCGTGCATCACGATCCGGTCGTCGGGATAGACTTCAAGCTTGTTCACCTTGAACCGGTAATTCGGGTTTGCCGAATCATGCGTGGTGAAGCTGGTATCCTTCAGGATGATCGGGCCATCGGATGCCTCCTCCGGTCGTTCGATCGAACCCGCGGAGTAGAAGAGAGGTTCGAAGGAACTCTTGAGTTGGCTGGTCGTCATCTCCCCCGTGGGAACGGTGTAGATCACTTCTTCTGCATCGACGACCTCGCCACCGCGATAAACCCGGACGTTCCCCCGAGCAAAAACTTTTCCAGAATCTCGATGATACTCGACCTCGTCCGCATAGATCGTGACGTCTTCGTAGGTGACCACCACGTTTCCGGCTGCCTTCGCGATGCCCAGATTCTGGTCAAAGCTGGAAGCGTCGCTCTGGATCTCCAAGTCAGTCGTTTCTTCCGCAGGCCGGTTCCCGAAATTGAAGCCACCATCTTGCGCATTTGCGAGGGGCAGTGTCTGCAGTGCCACAGAAGCCATCAAGGCAATGATGGCAAAGGATTCGCGCCACTTCGTCTCGTGAAGAAATGGGGATCTGTGATGACGGAAAATCAAAGCGGCGTTCGGTCTTCTGATAATATGGCTGTGTTTCGCCAAATTACCAAAAATGATTTACTACCAAACGGCCAAAACACCACCGAAAAGTTCGGAAAACCGGGGTGTTGTTTCACTTTTCTTAACAAAATTTCAGGGATTCCCAAACTTCGAACAGATTCCTTTTTTCGATTTTTTCCGTAAAAAATCAAAAAAGGCCCGCAGGGCGGGGCTTTCGCTCTCCGGGCAGGTATCCGAAAGGACCTCCGCGATGGATCTATCGGTTCGGTAGAAGAGGCGGAAGGCTTCCTTGATCTCCTTGCGGGTGTTTCCGTCAAATCCAGCGCGTTTCAAGCCGATGGCGTTGATTCCGGCGATTTGATTGATTCCCGCTGCGATCGTGTAGGGAGGAACGTCTAGGGACATCCCTGCCAAGCCTTGGGCAAGTGCGTAGTCGCCGATACGTACGAACTGATGAAATACGGCCCCGCCGCCGAGGAAGCAATGATTGGCGAGTTCGACGTGGCCTCCCAGCAGGACGTTGTTGGCCAGGGTGTTGTGACTTCCGACGAGGCAGTCGTGCCCCAGGTGAGCACCCGTCATCAGGTAGTTTTCATCTCCGAGCAGGGTGGCGCCTTCCTCTTCGATGCTCCGATGAATCGTCACATATTCTCGGATCACGTTTTTGTTTCCGACTCGTGTAGCGGTCTTCGATTGGCTGTCAAATCCGTGAAACTGAGGGTCTGCACCAATGATCGCACCGGAACCGATTTGGTTGTCCTCACCGACAACACTCCCTCGACGAACTTGAGCGTGAGCATCCAGGCGGGTTCTGGCTCCGATGATGACGTCTTCATCAACGATTGCGTAGGGGCCTATGACCACTTCTTCTCCAAGTGTGGCAAGGGGCGAGACGACAGCAGTGGGATGGATGGACATGCGGAACGGTTCGGAAGGTTAAAGAAGTCCGGCTTCTCGAAAGCTGAAATAGGGTTCGTGATATGACTCCGAAGGAGAACCAATAACGATGTGGTCTACAAATTCAATTCCGATTGCGCTGGAGGCGGACTTCATGCGTTTGGTCACTTCGTGATCTGCGCGACTTGGCGAAGGGTCTCCAGAGGGGTGGTTGTGAACCAGGACCAAGGAGTGTGCGGCATGGCTGATCGCGGGTCGAAGAATTTCCGAGGGATTTGCGAAGGACTCGTTTCCGGTTCCGACAAAAATTTCGAGGACCTGGATCAGTTTCTTGCGATGATTGAGGAGAATTACTCGGACAGACTCCTGGTTCAGTTGCTGCATTTCCGAGCCGACGAGATCGTAAACATCCTCTGGGCTGGTAATGGCCTGGCTGGAGTAGGTTTCCCTGGAAAGTCGTCTTCCGAATTCAAAAACCGCAGCAAGCTGGGAGGCTTTTGCCGGTCCGATACCATCTACTGCGAGGAGTTCCTGCACGCTGGCACGAGAAAGATTCCGCAAGCTTCCAAAATGAGCGATCATCTCCCGTCCCAACTGGACGGCGCTTCGTCCGCGAGTGCCTGTACCAAAGAAAATGGCGAGAATTTCCGCGTTGCTGAGGCTGCGGGCGCCGGATGAGGCAATCTTCTCACGAGGACGCTCATCTTCGGGTAGATCTTTGATTCTCATGGTTTACACGTATTCTTCTTCTCTTCCGATTCGATCGCAAAGAGATTTGCACCCTGAGTAGGTCGTAGATTTGGAATGCCGAATTCGAAGGGGAAGATGGATCATTTTGGTATGTCCTCCTATTCTGCCTCGACCATTGCTGCGATCGCTACTCCTCCCGGAACAGGTGCTGTTGCGCTGATACGGGTCAGCGGACCTCGAGCTGCGGAGGCGGTAGGCACAGTCTTCCAGGGACGGGATCGGTCCGATTGGCGCGCACGAGAGCAGCATTTTGGCAAAATTGTCGATGAGCAGGGGGAGGTCATTGACGAGGTTTTGATGACATTTTTCCGTGGGCCTGCAAGCTTTACCGGGGAGGACGTTGTGGAGATAGCGACCCATGGAGGGGTTGTAGTGACCAATCGAGTGCTTCGCCGCATTCTCTCTCAGGGGGTCGATCCAGCTCTACCGGGTGAGTTTTCTCAGCGCGCGTTTCTGAATGGGCGAATGGATTTGACCCAGGCGGAGGCGATCATGGACCTCATTTCAGCTCAGACGGAGCTTGCAGCAAAGGCGGCGACGGAGCAGCTTTCCGGGCGGCTTGGGGATGCATTGCAGAAAATTCGTGAGGAGTTGATTTCCTTGACTGCCCACGTCGAAGCCTACATCGATTTTCCGGAAGAGGATATCGATCCGGAGTCTTCCGATGCTTTGCGGACTCGTGCAGCCTCGATTGGAGCGTCGATCGATCAGTTGCTGGCGACAGCGGATCAGGGGCGCATTCTCCGAGAGGGCTTGCGGACAGTGATCTGTGGTGCGCCCAATGCAGGAAAATCAAGCCTTCTGAACGTGCTCCTCGGCTTCGAACGAGCAATCGTCAACGAAGCGGCAGGAACGACGCGCGATACGATCGAGGAAGTCGTGAATCTCAACGGAATTCCCATTCGCCTGATCGATACCGCGGGGATCCGAGAAAATCCGGGTGCGATTGAAAAGGAGGGGATCGAGCGAAGCCGGCAGCAGATGGCAATCGCGGAGCTGATCCTCTTTGTCACCGATGGGAGCAAATCTCGAGAGGAAGCCCTGGCTGTAGAGCCTCCCGAGGGAGCGAGGATGCTGCGAATTCTGAACAAATCAGACCTTCCTCTCCATCCTGATTGGAAAGGGGAAGAGGGAATCCGTTTCTCCTGTCACGCACCGGATGCTGCCGATTTGATTCGGGAAAAGGTTTTTCAGTACATTACAGAAGAACAGGGGATGGATACCGCCAATCTGACAGCCATCAACGGTCGTCACCAGGCATGTCTTCTCAGGGCCCGCGAAGCCTTGAATCAGGCCAAGGCGCTTCTCGAACAAGGAGAATCGCCTGAATTCATAGCCATGGACCTTCGCCAATGCCTGGAATCAATCGGAGATGTGATCGGGAAAACAGATATCGAAGAAATTCTAGGGGAGATCTTCAGTGCGTTCTGCATAGGGAAGTAAATTATTGTATTTACCTTTTATGGGTAAAAATATACTGCAGCTTTTTTTCAGCTTCTTTATCCTGCTTGCCGCATCCCACTCTAGAATCTGAAAAAAAGAGTGAATATTTCTAATAAACCCGAGAGGCAGTTCGTCTAAAGGGTGTCATTGAATTTAAAAAACCCCGTCCAGAGTGGTGTCTGGCGGGGCTTTTTTTTTGGGGGGAATCGCTTCCCTTATGGAGCAGCGGGCTTCGGGTCGAAGCCCTGGACCTAGCAAAATTACAGTGAGTAGCTTTGCTCTCCGTGCTCCGCAATATCGAGGCCGGTTTCCTCTTCCTCTTCCGAAATGCGAAGCCCAACTGTCTTCTTGCAGAGAAAGACGATGAGAATCGTTCCGATGACGGACCAGGCCACGGTGACCCCGACTCCCTTGAGTTGGAGCCAGAATTGGCTTAGGGCCGAATCCGCGTTGATCCCTTGACCACCAAACATTTCGGTTCCCAGGAAGGCGACGAGGAGAGTTCCCATGATTCCGCCCACGCCGTGCACGGCAAAGACGTCAAGGCTGTCATCGATTCCCAGTTTTCCTTTGATCAGGTCGCAGGCAAAATAGCAGACGATACCTGCGAGAAGGCCGATGATCATGGCTCCCATGGGGCCTACATTTCCCGAGGCAGGAGTAATGGAAGCCAGTCCCGCGACCATCCCTGTGACGATTCCAACGAGTCCGGGCTTCCCGGTCTTGATTTTCTCAACCACCATCCAGGTCAGGGACGCCATGGCCGCTGAAATATGAGTGACGAGCATGGTCATTCCCGCAGAGTTTCCAGCTGCAAGCTGGCTTCCGGCGTTGAATCCGAACCAGCCAACCCACAGGAGGGCGGCACCCATCATGACCAATCCGGGGCTGTGAGGAGGCGAGAGTTTTTTCGGGAAGCCCGTGCGAGGCCCAAGCATTTTGGCTAGTACCAGCGCGGAAGCGCCTGCAGTCGCGTGGACGACGATTCCGCCGGCGAGATCGATGGTCCCATTGTTGAACATCCATCCAGATCCAGACCAGACCCAGTGAACGGCAGGAGCGTAGACGACGATCAGCCAGAGCCCGCTGAACAGCATGACGGCAGAGAATTTCATTCTCTCGACGAAGGCACCTACGATGAGTCCAGGAGTAATGATCGCGAACGTCATCTGAAACATGATGAAAACAGTCTCAGGAATCGATCCTTCGTTGGAATCAGCAGTCACTCCTTTGAGGAAGGCTGCACTCAGGTCTCCAATCCAGGCGCCGCTTCCTTTGAACGCGAGGCTGTAGAGACAGGCGACCCAGAGGACGGATGCGAGACAGGCGATCGCAAAGCAATGCATCAGGATCGAGAGCAGGTTTTTCGCCCTGACCAGCCCTCCATAGAAGAGAGCCAGACCGGGAAGGGTCATCAGTAAAACCAGCACTGTCGACGTCAGCATCCAGGCCGTATCGCCTGAATCGATGCCTTCCGATTGGGCGAAGACGTTTTCGCCACTCAGGAAGAAAGCGGCGAGACCGAACAGTAGAAATAGGGGGGTAGGGGTGTTTTTCATAGATAGAATCCCCCCAGAACGGCTACCGACGAGGGGGTAACCGGTTAGTTATCAAAGAGCTGGATTGCTCGTCAACGGAATTTCTGTCGGGTGTAGAAACCGTGTCGTGTCTGGGCCCCAGTTGATGGGGGGCAGACTATCCCTGGCCCTTCGCGAGGAGTTCGCTGAGATGCTCGATGAGCCGAAGTAGGCGATCCTCGACATCCAAAGTGTCGAGCAAGGCCTGTCGCTGATCGGGATCCGCGAGGAAGGTTTGCGCGACCACGTCACTAATTGCCGCGGGGTCACTGACGCCACGCAAATGCTCGCGCAGTTGCTCCGACATGGGTTGCCCTTCGCCGCAGAGTCGGCTGGAAAGGTCGACCAGTTCGAGGGCTGCGTTGGCGACCCGGGTCAGGTTGTCGACTCGGGATGGCTGGGGTACAACCGTCGCGATACGGAAAGGGCCCGTCTGCTCCCAGCCAAGAACTTCCACTCTCTGCAGTCCAGAGAGCATGAGGTGCGAAGTGCCGTCGGGGTGAGTGACGCAGGCCCGGATAAGACCGACAGTCGTCATCGGGTAGATTGGATCCGGGTGATCATCCGTGTCGATGCCGGGAATGGCATGTCCGATACAAAACATTCTCTCCCGCTCCAGAGCGTAAGAGAGCATATCCCGATATCGCTGCTCAAAAATGAAGAGAGGCATGTAGCCATGGGGAAACAGCGTAGCGCCACCCAGGACCATTACTGGCAGGGCATCAGGGATTTCGGCTGGTTCTTCTTCCTCCATTCTCCACAGGTTTACGAAATGGATCGATGCTCGTCTCCTCGTTTTTTACTGAAAAACTGATTTCTATGGCATCTTTTCCATTGCATACCCACTGAATTGTGATTGATTCCGCCCACTTTACGACAAGTAAATGCAACGAGCGTCAAGGCGACGCTATTTCTGCCGAAAATGAGTGAATCTACTGATACAGCAACGGAGCTCAAGCTCCACGAGGGTGACACGGGAAGTGCCGATGTGCAAATTGCACGTCTTACCGAGCGAATCACCCAGCTCACGGAGCATATGTCCTCCAACAAGAAGGACCTCTCTTCCCGTCGAGGACTCCTTCGTCTCGTCGCGCGTCGTCGCAAACTTCTCGACTACCTTGCGCGCACCCAGCACGATCGTTACCAAAAGGTGATCTCGACCTTGGGTCTCCGTCGATAATTTTGAAGCACCGAGGCGACTCGGTGCTTTTTTTGTGTCTGCCGGCTTCGTTCGAGTCGCGCTGCCTACTCTCCTGTTCTGGAGAACCCCCATCGGGAACGAGCCCTCTCTGCGTTGTGAGTGAAGATCATCTCGTTCCGACTGATTCTACCAATTTTATTCAACCGAAAAAAACATGAGTATAGAAAACATCACGTGCCAGGTCGGCGCGCAGGAAATGAAATTCGAAACCGGCAAAATGGGCAAGCTCGCGGATGGAGCTGTCACGGTTCAAGTGGGGGATACCATCGTCATGGTGACGGCAGTTTCCCAGACGAAAGTAAGGGAAGGGCAGGACTGGTTCCCCCTCTCCGTCGAGTATAAGGAAAAGGCAGCTGCTGCAGGACGATTTCCCGGAGGATACTTCAAGAGAGAAGGCCGGCCTACTGAGAAAGAGATTCTCACCTGCCGGATGACAGATCGTCCGCTTCGCCCGCTTTTCCCCAAGGGTTATTTCTATGATACGCAGATCGTCTCCCTCTTGTTGAGTGCTGATGGCGTTCATGATTCCGATATCATCAGCATGAATGGGGCTTCGGCTGCGCTTGCCGTTTCCGACATCCCTTTCGCTGGACCGATCGCGGCAGTGCGAGTCGGCCAGGTCAACGGAGAGTTCGTGGTCAACCCGACTTTCGAACAGCGAGAAGAGAGCAATCTCGACCTCGTCTACGCCGGCCTGCGAGACAAGGTGATCATGATCGAGGGGGGAGCCGATGAGGTTCCTGACGAGCGTTTCAAAGAGGCTCTGACCTTTGCCCAGGAAGCAATTCAGCCGATTCTCGATGCCCAGGAGGAACTGGCTCGCCGTGTCGGAAAAGAGAAGCGCGTTCCCGCCCTGCTCGAGGTGCAGGAAGACCTTCTTGAGATCGCCTACGAAGTTGCGGGAGATCGCATCGAAGGAGCGATCAATCAGCCCAGCAAGGTTGAGCGAGGAAACGCCGTTTCTGCGCTCCGCAAAGAGGTGGAAGAGGCCATTCTCGCAAAACACCCCGAAGCAGACGATTTCGCCGTCTCACAGGCATTCGACTACCTTCAGAAGAAAGCCTTCCGTGTCAGCATTCTTGATAAGGGAGTGCGTTGTGACGGGCGGGACATCGACACGATTCGTCCTCTTTCCGGCGAGATCGGCCTTATGCCAAGGACGCATGGGTCCGCGCTCTTCGCTCGAGGAGAGACGCAGGCCCTGGCGATCGCTACATTGGCACCTGCCGATGAGCGGCAGTATCTCGACAACTACGCAGGGGGAGAAGACACCAAGAGCTTCATCCTTCACTACAACTTTCCTCCATTCTCCGTTGGAGAAACGGGACGTATGGGCGGCATGAATCGTCGGGAGATCGGTCACGGTGCTCTCGCCGAGAAGTCGATCGAACCTGTTATTCCTGACGAAGCAGACTTTCCTTATGCTGTTCGTGTCACCAGTGAGGTGATGGAGTCCAATGGTTCGACTTCGATGGCTTCGGTTTGCTCAGGAACGATGGCTCTCCTCGATGCAGGTGTCCCACTCAAGCGTCCTGTTGCAGGAATCTCCTCCGGTCTCGTGACCGAATTCGAAGGCGACGAACTCAAGCGTTACGTCACGATGGTGGATATCATCGGGAACGAGGACTTCAACGGCGACATGGACTTCAAACTCTGTGGAACTTCCGAGGGGGTCACCGGCTTCCAGCTGGATCTGAAGCTTCGAGGCATCCCTCTGAACATCCTGTTCGAAGGTGTCGACAAAGCGACCAAGGGTCGTTTCGAGGTGCTGGAGGTCATGAATGGCGTGATCAACGCACCCAAAGAGCTCAGTGAATACGCTCCAAGGATCGAGAGCCTCACGATCGATCCGAAGAAGATCGGAGAGCTGATTGGCCCTGGTGGTAAGAACATCAAAGGCATTCAGGCAGAAACCGGAGCCGATGTGAACATCGATGACAGCGGACTGGTTTCCATCTATGCCGCCAACGAGGACGCTTTGAATCGTGCCATCGAGTTGGTGAAGCGTGTCAGTGCCGAGATCGAAGTCGGTGTCACCTACGAAGGAAAAGTCGTGAGCACGACCAATTTTGGAGCCTTCGTGGAAGTGCTGCCAGGCAAGGACGGTATGATTCACATCTCCGAGTTGGCTGATTTCCGGGTCAACAAGGTGGAAGACGTCGTCAAAGTCGGCGATATCGTGCACGCCAAGTGTATCGGCATCGACGAACGCGGTCGGGTCAAGCTCAGCCGCAAAGCCGCAATGGCCGAGCGGGGAGAAGAAGCTTCCGCCGAGCTTGCCTCCGAAGACTGAGTCTTGCTCGCTCGACAGAGGGGAGGGCTCAGCGAATTGCCCTCCTTCTTACAATTTAAAAAACCCGATCGGTTCAGCCGGTCGGGTTTTTTTGTGTCCCAGCTCAATCCGTTCAAAGCAATGGGGTTAGGATATAAAGTTCCTGAATAATTTTAAAATTATAGTAGATTGCGTGCTATAAGCGCATTCATTCTCAGTTGCGAAGTTCGCGATTGAGAAGTTTGTAAAATTTGATTATTGCTTTAGCTTAAATGGTCCCGCTTTCATGAGGTTTCTTTTCGCTGCCTTTCTTTTTCTTGTCTCCGTAGCTGGTTTTTCGTTCCTGGCGAAGACCCTCTACCAGGGAGCCATTGAAGCGGAGTTCGAGGAGATGGCAAAGACCTCCTTCGAGGAGGCCGGCCTAAATGGGGTTGTGGCTCGGTTCAATCATCACGATGTCAGCCTGACTGGTTATGTTGACAGTGAGGAGGCGAGAGCGAAGATCCTGGCGGTACTCCAGGAAGCGGTGCCTCTAGCTCGAATTTCAGAAGGGGAGGCGGAATCACTTCCGATTCGGCCAACGCTTCCTCCCTCACTTCGAGTATCTAGAGCGCCTGCCTCGCAGGAAGTGCTCGTCGAAGGAGTTATGGGAAGCGATGGTGAGGCGAACCGAGACCTTCTCGTGAGACGATTGAGGGCTTTGGATGGCGTGGAGAAGGTTTCCGATCAGATTGCTCTCGATCCCAGGCAGTTGCCATTGGAGAAATCGGCCGAACTGGCCACTCTCGCTGCCGAGGTTCTGCGCGAGTCCGACGAGGCTCGAATCCAGTTCGGCGAAGCGGGGCTGCAGGTTTCCGGGCAGGTTTCCAATACGGGACGTCGCGACTCGATCCTCGATCTGGCAGCCAGGGTGGAGCCGGAGAAGTTGGAGGTTTCCCTGGAACTGCTCGAGCCGGAATTACCGCCCTCTCCCTCGGAGTTTTCCCTGACACGGAATCGTTTTGGGATTGTTGTTTCGGGACGGGTTCCGTCTCTCGATTCCAAGGAGAACCTAGTTCGGATCCTGGAGGATTCCGGGACCAACGTCCGAGTGACCGATCGGATTGAGATAGACCAGACCCTTGTTCCCGCGACCTGGGAAGGTGACGCGGAGAGCTTGATCGCCGTTTTGCTTACCGTATTCCAGGGGGAGATGACGGCTGAGTTTCAACCTGAACAAATCAGGCTTACCGGGACTGCGGAAACCGAGGAATCGTATCAGGAGCTCCTTTCTGCACTGAAGAAGCTCAAGACGGAGACTTCGGCACCCGAGATTCTTGCCGATGTAACAGTCTTGGAGGATCAGGTGAAACCTGCTCCGGAAGCTGCCAGGGCACCCGAACTGTTGATAACGTTTCAGCCGAATCTCATGATCCTCACAGGATTCCTTCCGGATATTTCCTTTTTGAAGCGCTTGGAGGAGAATTTGGAATCCAGGAAGGAGGGCTATGCGATCCAGAATGAACTGACGGAGGCTCCCAGCACGGCCTCGGCCGGTTGGCTTCCTCAATTGGGCGAATTCCTCGAGGAGGCTGCACTGCGGACGGAGTCCGGGGTATTCCGGTTTTCCGAAGAGGGGCTCGCAATGGAGGGGATGACTCGAGAAATCGCCGACAAGCAGATTCTGCAGAATGTGGCGGTGAACTCCGTGCCGTCGGGGTTCTCCATCGAGAACCAGCTCTCCCACGAGGATGAGGCATTTCCCGAGCCGGAACTGCTGCCGGAAGACCGCGACAAGCTCTCGGAAGAGTTGAAGAAGTATCCCATCTATTTTGCCAAGAACAGCGATCTCATCTCCACCGAAGAGCGTGAGAAACTCAAGGAGGTGGTGACGCTACTGGAGGAGGCTGGATTTCCGGTGGAGCTGAAAGTGACCGGTTTCGCCGACAATATCGGAAACGCGGAATACAATCGGCAGTTGAGTCTCCGACGCGCGAAATCCGTGGTCGAGGCGCTGGATTCGGCGGGGGTCTCGAAAGAGCGGATCACCGAGGAAAGCAAAGGTGAAGATGTCACATCGGTATCGCGGAGCGACCGATGGAAATCGCGCCGCGTTGAAATCAGCCTGGTTCCCATCACTGAGGAGGAAGCGCCATGATTCCAGAGCCACAGACCGCTGAAGAAGCATTTCTCTACGAGTGGGGCCTCAATCTAGGCACCTGGGGAGCCATCTGCGTGGTTTTCGGACTGTTTGCTGGCTGGATAATCTGGAGAAACACCCGTAGACTTGCGGAGAAGGTGGAGTCGGGAAACCGCGAGGCATTTGCCGAATACGAAAACACCAGCGACGAAGTATCGAAGATCAAAGCGGAACTGCATCCGCGACGTTAATTTTTTGACCTGCGAAACCCAAACTCATGCACGAATTTTCATTCTTTCTGCTCGAACACTGGTTGCCAGTTGGGATTGCCTCCATCATTTTCTTTCTGGTGGGGCTCCTGACGGCCAAGTTCATCTGGGGAAGGTATTCTCAACGGCTCAGCTTTGCTGTCGACGAAAACCTGAATCTGGCCAGCCAGTGGAGCGCCTTGGGCGCGTCGCAAAGGGACCTCTTCAAGAAACTCCGATCCAGGTGGCAGGATGACCGAGATGCCTGGGAGATGAGACTCGCAGAAACGGAGGAATCCATTCTCGAGCGCGACGCCCGGATCACACAGCTTACGAATCAGCTTCAAAGTGACGGCAAATCGGTTCCCATCGAGCTGGAGGTCGATGAGGGGCTTCGACAGGAAGTGGCCGCGCTTCGTGCGGAGTTGGAGACCCGTGAGGCTGAATTGAAAGAGTTGCAGGCCGAACTCGAGCTTCGCAAGGAGATTCCTTTGGTCCCCGATGTGATGCCGCTGGGGCTTGGCGGCACGATGGAAGGACTCGCGAACGGGGAGGTTGCTTCGGCTGCGCCCGACGAAGAGCTTTCTTTGCGGGTGAAGGATTTGGAACAGGATCTCATCGACACGCATGATGAGTTGCACGATGTCCGGACCGGATACCGCAAGCAGGTGGAACTGGTTGAGACGTTGGAAGCCCGACTCATCGATCAGGAGACGTCTCAGGCGCAGGAGAAGGAGAAGCAGATCGCCAGCCTTGAAGCCAAATTGCGGGAAGAAGAAAGCAAAGCCAAGAGGGCCGCGCAGCTCATGTCTCTCGCCAGCCTGAGGAGTCGAGAAATCAGTGCGTTCCGCTCCCAGGTTGCGGAAGTGAAACAGGAAAATTGCAGCCTCAGCGCTAATCTTGAAGAGGCACTGAAGTTGGCGAAGTTCGAGGAGGAGGTCGTTTCCCTGCGCGAGCTGCTTGAGGATCGCGAGAGCCAGCTCTCGGAAGTTCGAGAGGCACTCGTGCAGACGGAGTCGGAGGTAGAGCAACTTACGGAGACGGTTGCCGAGAAAGAGAGCGCAATGGTCGCTCTTGAGGGAGAGCTTGAGAAGGCCCATGAGATGGATCGTCGACGCGTTCTCCTCCAGTCAGAGCTCAATGATGCCTACCATGAGATGTATGACGTGCGACGAGCCCTGCATGAGCGGCTCGACGAGATCGGGCTTCTCGAGGCGCGGGTCGACGAACTTGATCTTGTTGAGGAAGAGAAAGTTCGCTTGGAGTCTGAGCTCCATGACACCCGTCACGAGCTGAGTGATCTCCGGATGGCTTTCAACGAGAAATCTGCCGAGTTGGAGCAGCGCAGAGCTCAAATGGAGGAATTGGAGGCGATCATCGAGGATCGCGGGGCCGAAGTCACGGATCTCTCCTCCGAGCTGCGCCAGAAGCGGGATCAACTGCGGTTGTTGAAAGAGTCTCTCGCCGAGAAGGAAGGCGAACTCGAAGCGCTCTCCTTCGAGTCTGATACCTTTACGAAGAAGTTGTCTGCCAAGGAGATTTTCCTGAACGATCAGTCGCGCCGCATAGCCGACCTGGAGCTTGCCCTGACGGAGCGCTACCAGGAACTCAACCAGGTCAGGTCTCGTTATGACGAAGAAGCCAAATCGGCTCGCTACCATGCGGCTCGTGCCGACCAGGTGGAATCGGAGTTGGAGCGGAGGAAAGAAGAATTCGAAGCATCAGATCTCAAGATCGCGACTACGGAGCAGGCCTTGGACGAAGCGAACCTGAAGCTGGAGTCGCTGATGGAGCAGCTCAACGAATCCGAGGCCACCATCGGTCAGTTGGAAGAACAACTGCGGACTGTTTCACGGGAGAAGGATGACACGCTTCGGGAGTTGGAACGTGCCAACCGCCGGGTGGAAGAGCTGGAAAGTGCAACCAGCGAGCGGGAACAACGAATTATTCAATTCGAGGCCGATTGGAAAGAGGCGCTCAGCCAATCCGAGCAACTCAACAAGCAATTGGATACGCTTCGCGAAGAGTTGGAAGCCGCAGAGAAGCATTCGGGTCGACTTCAATCCGAGAACTCGGAACTGAATCGCCAGATCGAGGCAGGAACCGATCGAGGCGAAATGCTCTCTCGCAGGGTCGTGGAGCTCGAGCAGCGGATCGAGCAACTTCAAACCGAAGTCGAAGAGGCTCAGGTGCATCGTGACGATGCGAGAGAGTCCATCACAAAGCTGGAAGCTTCCCTGAGTTCAAGCGATGAACGGGTCATGGATCTCTCGCGTCAGATCGAGGAGAAGGATCAGGAGCTAGGCGATTGGAAATCCCAGGTCGATGCGCTGGCAGAGGAACATTCTCAACATCAGGAGAAGCTGCGTGAGGCCGAGCAAGTCGCTGCCTCGGCCAAGGCGGAATACGAAGAGAGGCTCGCGACTGCCAGCCTGGATGCAAAGACACTGCAGGAGAAGCAGGGAGGTCTGGTCAGTCAGCACAGCAAGGAGCTGGAGCGTCTGAAGAAAACGTGGGCTGAAAAGGAAGCCATTACGAAATCGCTTTCCCAGCAGCGTGAAAAGGGGGTTGCAGAGATCGAGCGGCTCCGTCTCAAGGTTTCCAAGCGAGGTCAGTCTATTCGCGATCTCCAGAATGAGGTCAGTAGCATCATGATGCAGCGTGCCAATCGCGACGATGAGATCGCGATGCTCAAGAACAAGCTGCGGGCGGTGGAGTCGGAGCTTGAGGATGCCAGAAAAGCGACCAAAGCCGTTTCCAATATGGCCGTAGCAGAGAGTCCTTCATTGAAGAGTTTCGAGAAGACGCTCCAACTCACTCTCTCGGAAGAAATGGCGAAAGGACCAGGGAAACCTCTCGACCAGATCGAATCTGATGAGGAGCAGGCGCTGGTAGCCAATCATGAGGTGCCGAAGCCCAAAAAAGTATTGAATCTCCAAGCTCCAGTACCAACTGAGAGTGAGGGTGGCATCGAGAGAAAAGAGCCAGAACCAAAAGCGGCACCTGTTGCGTCCGTCGAAGAGCCGCAGGAGTCGGAACCAGTACCTGAAAACCAGAAGTCCAGCTCTCCCGAGATCCTCTTTGGAGAACAGAGTGCCGAACTCAGCGGAGAGGCGAAGCAAGCCATCGACGAAATGGCACGAAAGATTCGAAAAGGTGCAAACCGGCTGGCTGTCTCCATCATCGGGTTCGCCGGAGCTGAAGGGAGCCCGGACTATTCCGAGAGATTGAGCGCCCAACGTGCGGATGCCGTTCGCGAGCGTCTTCTTGCGCGAGGCGTGGCTCAGACCATGCTGACGGTGAGGGGAGCGGGGCAGGATCGACGATTCACCGATGCTCGCGCTCGTCGGGTCGAGTTGATCCTCGAGTCGAAGGCCGTCGCGGAAGCCGTCAATTGAGAGTTTCCTTCGACTGATGCGCGCACCCGCTTTCTCAGGCCCCTCGAATTCGATAGCGATGATTCCTACCGGTGAGATGGGTTGGCCCTACTACGTGGTTTGTGCGCTCTTTTTCCTGCTCTGTGGGCTTTTCTGTGGCTATTTGATCTGGCGTCGAGGTCACCTTCAGACCCAGGATGCCGAAGCCGAAGTGGCCCGGACTGCAAAGGATCTCGACGCCCTCAAGGAAGACCTTCGTAACGAGGAAAGCCTGCTGAGAACCGATGATGAGGGAGAAGAAAACGAGAAGGCGGTCTCCTCGTCTCGAAAAGCATAGGTTTACGCGGCTTCCTTGAGTGGCTCTGAAACTTCGGGTGGAAGGTCCGAAAATTGTCAGTCCCGCGAAGGGTGAAAATCCCGGCTCGCTCCGGCCTGGGTTTTTCAGATATCACAAAGCTGAGCGGCGTTACGCAAAGCCAGTACTGGGTCGTCCCAAGTCGGGATGAATTCCTGTGCGACGAAGCCCTCGTAACCCGTGTCGAGAATGGCCTGGAGAATGGGTGGGTAATTGATCTCCTGGGTGTTGTCGAGCTCGGCACGGCCGGGGTTGCCCGCGGTGTGGTAGTGCCCGATGATGTCCTTGTATTGCCGGATTCTCCGGATGATGTCCCCATTCATGACAGACACATGGTAGATGTCGAAGAGGAGCTTGAAGTGAGGGGAACCGATTTCGTGGATCAACTCTGCACAAAAGTCGAGATCATCTCCAAAATAACCGGGGTGTCCCTTCATCGGATGGGTGTCGTCTCTCGAATTGAGATGCTCCAGAACGATTGTGATGCCCGATTTCTCGGCGTGGGGGAGCACTTCCTTCCAGGTGTCGATGCAGTCTTTGGCCGCCTTCTCATCATCCATCCCGTCGAATCGCATGCCGGTAAAAGTGATGACGGACTTGCTTCCTACCTCTTTGGCCACATCGATCGCTTCCGTAAGTTTGGTCACGACTTCCTCCCGATTTTTCGGATTGCAGGGACCGTTGGCGAACCCGTGGCTGCCCACGAGAGAGATATCGAGTCCGAGTTTCTTGACCTCCGGGTAGGCTTCTCGGGGGATTCCCTCCATTGCGACCAAGCCGATGGCCTTGCAGTGATGTGCCAGTTCGACAGCATTGAAATGATCCCGAAAACACCATCCCATGATGGATTGCCGAATGCGGCCATTCTTGATAACAAATTCAGGATTCGTCTCGGAACGGAGCAATTGGGAATAGGCAGAAGGGGCTGCGGCAAGCCCGCCGAGACCCAGGAGTCCCTGGGTGAGAAGGTGACGTCGATTCAGCATACGGGATAGATAACCCGGAATCGGGCGGAAGGACAAGCTCTCCTTGGCACGTAGATGTGGGAACTTCCGCCCTCTCTTTCTCTGCCCGGCAATAATACTTCTTGCCACGAGCCTATTTCTTGCGATGGGATAGGGAGCGTAGTGATTACACCGACTATTCATCGCATGATCGAGATCTTCAGCCAAAATCCGGAAGCCCGCGCGCGACTGCGAAATTTCGCAAGATCGATTTTCCTGACGGGCTTTGCGTTTCTAGCTGCGGTTGTGACGAGTTGTACCACCGTGGGGGTAGATTACGCACGCCCTGGAGTGTCGGTACCGAATGCCTGGACGATGAGTGTTCAGCCCCACGTGGAAAACGAGGCAGCCTGTCTTCAGGAATGGTGGAAAGCTTTTCAGGATCCCGCATTGAACACCTTGATTTCACGTGCCCGTTGCGACAGTCCCGATGTCTCGATCGCGATCCAGAGGATTGTGGAGGCGAGGGCCCAGCGAGGAGTGGCTTTGAGCGCTCTCTTTCCTGCCATCGATGCAAACGGTGCCTACACGCGAACCGGGCAGTCGGCTCGCGTCGGACCTGCGGCCTTTGGGCCGACCAATCCGATCGATGTCTTTTCGCTGGGAACCGCTGCTGCGTGGGAAATCGACGTATTTGGAGGTCTATGCCGCCAGGTGGAAGCCGCTGATGCGAATATCGAGGTCTCGGTGGAGGAATATCGGGATTTGCTGGTGACGCTCTTTGCCGAGGTCGCTCTGAATTACATCGATTATCGCACCTTTGAGGAACGGGTCCGGGTGGCTAGGCAGAATATCGTGATCCAGAACGATTCGCTCTCCCTTGCCGAGAGCCGTCTCGAAGCGGGTCTGGTTTCCAAGATTGACGTGACGCAGGCCGAGGCCAACCTCCAGACAACCCGGGCGACAGTACCGCAGCTCGAGGGACAACTCGTCGCCGCGCGAAACCGTCTCGCCACGCTGACGGGAGGCTATCCGCATTCGGTCGATTCTATCCTCAAGAAGCATCGTTCCATTCCGATCCCGAAGAAGAATTTTGCGATGGGTGCTCCTGCGGACCTACTACGCGCTCGCCCCGACATCCGGAGTGCAGAGCGAAACCTCGCCGTGGCGGTGGCCCAGATCGGGGTGACCGAGTCGGAACTCTATCCCAAGTTCTCGCTGATGGGAGATCTGACTTTGCAGGCAAGCGATATCTCATCCCTTCTCGATTCCGCAGCCGCTGGGTATTCCTTTGGGCCATCCTTTCGCTGGAATCTCTTTCGCAGCGGACAGATCAAGAATTTGATCCGTGTCGACGAGGCTCGGGCGATGCAAGCCTATGCGGCATATGAGAAATCAGTTCTCGTCGCCGTGGAAGAAGTCGAGACGAGTATGGTGGCGGTCACAACCGAGTTGGAGCGACGGACTGCTTTGCGAAGAGCGGTCAGTTCCTCGGCAGAAGCCGTGGAGTTGGTCAAGAGCAACTACACCGAGGGATTGGTCGACTTCCAGCGGGTCATCGATTCCCAGCGGGTAAAATTTCAGAACGAAGATCTCGACGTCATTTCTCGTGGGCAAATTGCACGCAACTATGTGGGTCTGTATCGGGCCCTCGGAGGAGGCGCGGCGCTGGAAGAAGTGACTCTGCCTGCGATCGACAAGAAGCCGGGAGGAGGCTGGATCAAGAAACGCCCCGCGCCCTATGCCAAGATCCCGGCGAAAAAGGATGAGGTGGAAGCCGAACTCGCGGGAGAAGGCGAAGCTGCGAAAGAAGAGTAGCGAGCAAGTTCCGCGGTGCCCGGAAAAGTTGTGGGCTGATTCGAGAGAGATTTCCGCGGGAGGTTCTTCGGAACTTCGAGAGTGAATCAGGACTGTGCCTGCTCGACCGAGTGGGCGACTTGAAGGATACCGGATTCTCCGAGAGGGCGGCCGAGCAGTTGGAGCCCCACCGGGAGATCTTTTCCGTCGACTGCTGTTGTCCCACAGGGAACGGAGATTCCACAGATGCCAGCGAGGTTTGCAGAGATGGTGTAGATATCGGCGAGATACATTGCGAGCGGGTCCTCGGATTTCTCTCCGACTTTGAATGCCGGGGTAGGGGACACTGGCGAGGCAATGACATCAACCTGCTCGAAGGCTCGGGTGAAGTCTTCGCGGATCAGGGTCCGAACTTTCTGGGCTCTCAGGTAGTAGGCGTCGTAGTAGCCCGAGCTGAGAACATAGGTGCCGAGGAGGATTCTTCGCTTCACTTCCGCGCCAAAACCCTCTTCACGAGAGTCCTGGTAAACGGAGAGAAGGTCATCCGCTGACTCGGAGCGGTGGCCATAGCGGACTCCGTCGAAACGAGCGAGATTGGCAGAGGCTTCCGCCGTCGCAATGATGTAGTAGGTAGCGACAGCGTGCTCGGTATTGGGGAGAGAAATCTCGACGATTTCGGCGCCACGGGATTCGAGATCGCGGATCGCCGTTTCCACTTTCTCACGCACCTGCCTGTCGAGTCCTTCTGCGAAATATTCCTTGGGCAAGCCGATCTTGAGCCCGGCGACATCCTTTTTGAGTGCTTCGCGATAGGAATCGACTGGAGCGTCGAGACAGGTCGAATCGCGCGAACAGGAGCCTGCGAGAACTTCGAGTAGGAGCGCAGCATCTTCGACCGTTTTGGTCATGGGGCCACATTGGTCGAGAGAGGAGGCGAAGGCGACCAGGCCATACCGAGAGACCCGTCCGTAGGTGGGTTTGAGCCCGACCACGCCGCAGTGACTGGCGGGTTGTCGAATTGATCCCCCCGTATCGGTTCCGAGTGCAGCGACGGCAGTATCGGCAGCGACGACGGCCGCGGAGCCTCCCGAGGAGCCTCCGGGAATCCGATCAAGATCGTGGGGATTTCGGCAAGGCTGAATCCCGGAATTCTCATTGGAGGATCCCATGGCAAATTCATCCATGTTCGTTCTTCCGAAAGGAATTGCTCCGGCCGCGCGCAGCTTGCGGATGACGGTGGCGTCGTAGGGTGAACGAAATTTCCCGTCCAGCATCTTCGAGGCGCAGGCGCAGGGGTGTCCTTCGACATTGATCAAATCCTTGATCGCAACGGGAACGCCGCCGAGCGGCAGGGAGAGGTCGACGTTCTCGGCATCCGCGAGGGCCAGATCGAGATCGTAGGAGAGATAGCCACCGATATCGCCATCCTTCTTATCGATCGAGGTGGCGAGACTTCGGAGAGCTTCCTCGGGAGTCGTTTCTCCGGCTGAAAAGGCAGCTCGGAGGCTGGATATCGTATACTCGCTGGGATTCACGGGACGAAATAGGGTTGGGTGTGAGACCGGACAGGGGTGGGGCGGAGTGCAGACAGGGGCAGGCTCAGGAGGAAACCGAGTTGATTTGCAGGATGCCGTCTATTCGACGACCTTGGGCATCTTGATTTGATCGTGGGCAGTTGCCGGGGCGTTTCGAAGCGCTTCATCCTGGCTCAGCTGGTGCTCGGAGAGAGCAACATCGTCTCGAATGACATCGAAGACCGCCGCTGCGTGTGCCGTGGGCTCAATTCCCTCCACATCGATCTGGTTGAGCTGCTCGACGTAGTGAAGGATCTGCTCGAACTGACCCTGGAAGGTTTCGGCTTCCTCATCGCTGAGGTGGATTCGCGCGAGATGCGCTACTTTTCGGACATCCATGAGTGGGAAGGGAGAAATTAGAGAACCTGGCCCGAGTCTTTCCACTTCTCGTGGAATTCCTGGTAGACCTTGGGAGAAATTTCGGAGGGCTTGATCTCGCTTCTGCCTCCCCAGAAGACGTTGGTGTATTCGAGCGGGATGCCGACATCCGCGAGGTGGGCATCGATCGCCGCCTTGTGCTCGAGGACGCGATCCTTGTCGGTTCCGTGGACCACTCCCATGATGTTCACTCCGCCAAAGCGTGGGCCACCCTCGCGCCAGTAGCAGTGGGTCATGATCAAGTGGCGTCCGACCTCGGATCCGGCTTGTTGCTGCATGCCTTCAGGAACCTTCCAGTGGAAGAGGGCATTGAAACGGGTAACCCGCTGCCCTGATTTGCTGGGCTTGACGTGCTCAAGGAAAGTGGAAAAACGGCCGATGGCCTTCTTTTCGTCGAGTTGCTCAGCAATGCGGAAAAATTCCTCCCGATCGAGGCCGATCGAAGCGGCTCGAGGGCCCCAGGGGTCTTCCGAGACCTCTTCTGGTGTGAGCTCTTCCTTGATCGCGAGAAGTACTTCCCACTCTTCGGGTGTGAGCTCGACTGTGGTGGTCGTGTTCATGACCGCGGGGGCTTCGGATTTCGCTCCGGGCTCCATCGACTTGCGGCGGACATGACCGACTCCAAGGGCAAAAATTCCGTTGGCCGGCATGAGCACAAACTCATGGGCACCGGTGAGACGTCGCAGGACTTCGGCGTGCTCTTCGAGGGATTCTCCCTGGGGCACCTTGAGGGTAGTCCACAGCTTGTAATCGCTTCCGGAGATTTCCCGGTCGGTGGATCGGGTCACGACGTGTCCACTGAAAGGGTCCTCTTTGAACATGAAGTCGAAAGTTGCGTCGAGCTTGTCCGAATCGACCTTCCAGGCACAGAGGGCTCCATGGGCCAGTTTGGTAGCGAGAAGGGTCTGGCGAACCCGTCGAATCACCCCGGCTTCGAGCATGGCTCGGATTCGCTCGAGGACGACATCCAACTCTACGCCCGACTTTTCTGCGATATGCTGAAAAGGAAAGCGCTGGAAACCGCTGACGAGGTCTTCGGAGACTTCGAGGATGCGAGTGTTGATGGGGTCGTCGTGTTCGACGGGGATATCGGAAACCGTTTCTGAACTCATGGGCGGCCAACTTATACCAACTCTCCAAAAAATCCGGTAGAAGGGGAACTTTTTTGCGGTGCATCCGGTTCGTGAAGTTTGGCTTTGCCTCGATCCAAGAACAGGTAAAGTTTCCCGATGAGAGTTCATACGATCGATCTTGAATTTCAGGGGTTGCCAGGGGTCATCGCATCGTATCTCATCGAAGGGGATGGGGGCGTGTTCCTGGTCGAAACCGGACCGGAGTCCACCCGCCGGGTTCTTGATTCAAAGCTCAAGGACTTGGGATATACTCCCGCCGACCTGGACGCGGTATTCGTCACGCACATTCACCTCGATCACGCCGGCGCAGCCGGGGCCTTTGCGGCAGTCGGCGTTCCCGTGTATGTGCATCCGAAAGGGAGTAAGCATCTCATCGATCCCACTCGCCTGATCGAGAGCGCTCGGATGGTCTACGGTGAAGAGTTCGATGAGCTCTGGGGCGAGATGACGCCGGCTCCGGCGGCAAACGTCCACGAGATGAGGGACGGGGAGATCGTCGAGATTGCCGGAATCCCGGTGCAGGCGATCGAGACCCCAGGGCACGCTTTTCATCACCATGCCTACCTTGTGGGAGCGAATGCCGTGTTTGCTGGAGATGCGGCAGGGGCGCGGCTGGAAGGGGCAGCCTACACCTCCGTGACATCCGCACCTCCCCAGTTTCACCTGGAGCACAGCCTTGCGAGTATTGATAAGATTTTGAAAATCAATTCATTGGATCTCTATCTTACTCATTTTGGAAAGGTCGATGAGCCTGTCGGCCACCTTTCCGATTACCGAGATGCTGTCGAATTGAACGCAATTTTCGTCCTACAACGGATCGAGGAAGGGATGGATGTGGACGCCTTGAAAATCGCCTATCAGGCCTTCCAGATGGAGCAGGCTTTCCGTGCCGGTCTGCCTCGAGAAAGTTGGGCACGTTATCAAGCTGTCAACGGAACTGACATGTGCGCCGATGGAATCCGTCTCTACTGGGAGAAGAAGGCGAGCGAAGGAGCTTGAATTTTGCTTCGGAGAGGTGTTCACTACTTTTATATTCTTCGTGAATCTATGAAAATTTGGTCTGCTGTTCTTGCCGGTTGTTTCGTTCTCTCCTTCGGGGGCGCAGGGCACGCCCAAACAACGGGTAAGGAGACTCCGGAAACGCTATCGGGTCGTCCCCTGGACTACGCGACCCTCGCCCGCTTGCCGTATCAGCAGCTGATCAAGATCGCACAGAGTGATGCGAGATCGAAGCCGGAGGCAGACTTCTACAAGTTGCGGATTCAAAGTCGAAACGAATCAGTCAAATCGTCCGACATCAAACTCTTCCTCGACCGGAAGACGGGACCTCTTGCCTTGGTCGTCGACAACGACGGGTTTGTCGAAGTTCCCCATACCAAGGAGCTTCTTGCCGAGAATCCGGATCTTGTCGCCAACCAGCCCAAGGGAACCTTGAATATCTACGTGGATCTCGAGGTGCCGAAGGTGACGGCTCCCGACTTCAAGGAAGGAAAGGTAAAATACCAGGAACTGTTTCGTCCGCTCGTGCAGATTCAGGACGAGATGAGAAAGGTGGATCCCACTTTCGGACTTGCCGGGCAGCAGTTTGTGCTTGAGCTGGAAACGGGAGAGGAGCCGGTGAAGATCACTCGCGAGCTCGGATCGCGAACGTTTCGCCCCAATGCCGAGGGAAAGGTCTACATGATCATGGAGTCCTATCTCTTCGAGGAGAATCCCGAGGTCAGCGTGCCCAAAGATACGAGGATGAACGTGCTTCCTGCGACTCCGGAAGAGATCGAGGACATCCGCTCTCGCTAGCTACGGGAACGATTCGCAAGTTGTAGCTCAACGTTTCCGATTCTTCTTCTTGGCGGAGGCTTTCCCGCCCTGCGACGATTTTCCGTCTTGCAGTTCCCTTGGGGTACGGGAACGGGTGCGAAACACGAAAGGCAAGCCCTCCATGGGGAACTCTTTGCGAATCTGGTTTTCAAGGAAACGCTCGTAGGTCCTCGTGAGAAGATTGGCGTAGTTGACGAAAAGAATATACTCGGGAACCGGAATGCAGGAGGGGCGGTCTTCTCGCTTCTGCGTAGCGTAGAGGAGCTTCAATCGCTTGTTCTGGCGAACCGGAGGAGGGTTTCGCGTGATGGCATTCTGGAGGAGTCGGTTCAGGACTCCTGTCGCAACGGGGTTGTTGGCCGTCTCGATGACATCATTGATTGCCTTGAAAATCTTTCCGAGATACTGCCGATTCTTCGCTGAGATAGCGACCTTGGGTGCGTAGGGGAGGAAGAAAAGGTCATCTCCAAGTTCTTCCCGAAACTGGTCGATTCGATCCTGAAAATGAGCACCTGGATGAAAGAGATCAAATTTATTGAGGAGAACGATGCAGGGCTTGTGGGCGTCGATCACCATCTTGGCGATACGACGATCCTGGGAGACAACGCCCGAGGAAGCATCGATAACGAGGAGGCAGAGATCTGCTCTTCGGATCGATCTCTCCGAGCGCATCACCGAGAAGACTTCGACGGAAGTGTCTCGTCGGGTTCGCTGTCGGATGCCGGCGGTATCGATGAGGGTGAAATGCTGGCCATCTCTCTGGTAGGGGACATCTACGGCATCGCGAGTGGTCCCGGCGACATCGGAAACGATGCTTCGCTCGTCATTGAGAATCGCGTTGATGAGAGAGGATTTTCCCACGTTGGGACGACCTACGATCGCAATCTTTACGGGATTCTCTTCACTGTCACCTTCCTCTGATTCGAAGCCAGCGGCGATAGGAGCGAGGCGCTCCGCGATTGCCGACTCGAGTTCGTTGAAATTTCTCCCATGAGCGGCCGAGATGCTCCACTGGTGATCAAAGCCCAGCTCGCTGAATTCGGCGGCATCGGAATCTGTCTTTGCCGTGTCCACCTTGTTCGCGAGGAGGATGACATTCCCTTCTTCTTGTCGCAGGAGAGAGGCGAGTTCGCGATCGATGGGGTGGATTCCTTCCCGGGCATCGACAACGAACAGGATGAGGTCCGCAGCATGAATCGCGATATCGGCCTCGGCCCGCACCTGGTCAGCAAAACCATCATCGAGGAGAGCGCCGATTCCTCCGGTATCCGTGAGTTCATAGGGAACTTTGGCTTTGGAAACCTGGGTCGCAATCCGGTCGCGGGTGACTCCCGGCTGGTCGTGAACGATGGCAATCCTTCGACCGGCGAGGCGGTTGAAGATCGCCGATTTACCCACGTTCGGACGTCCGACGATGGCGACTTGGGGAAGGGGGCTACGAGGCATCAGATTCAGGATGGGTATGACCAGATTCGCGCAATTGGTGAATGCCCTCTCTCACATACTGGTATCCTGAAAGCACGGTGAACGTGGCAGCAAGGTAGATCAGGATCTCCAAGGGCAGGGGACGCGACTCAACGCTCCAAAAGTCCACCAAAACCCAGCATACGCAACTCAACTGTAGGAATGTGCAGATCTTGCTGGTGATCAGTGGATTCATCTTTACGCCACCCGCGATGTAGTGAATCACGATGACACCGATTACGATCGTGATATCTCGCGCGATCACGAGCACGGCAAACCAGATTGGAAGACCGGCGTGCCATTGAGTAACGCTGAGAGTGATCACGCCACTGAGTAGAAGCAACTTGTCCGCAACAGGATCCAGAACTCTCCCCAGCTTGGTCATCTGGTTGAAGTTCCGCGCGATGTAGCCGTCGATTGCGTCACTGAGTGCGGCCACCGCGAATATTCCTAGAGCGATGATCCGATATTTCACGTTCTCCGCGCCCATTTCGATGCTGCGACTGTAGTAGGCGGCGAAGACGATGAAGACTGGAATAAGGAGCAGCCGGGTGATCGTGATGCGGTTGGCAATGGTCATCGGGAAACGAGGGGTTTCTTCTTTCGAGAGGCTTTCATCCTACCTCAGAAGCGGTCTATTCGTTAGACATTTTCGAACTCTCGAATATCTTTCTCAGCGTTACGAAGGATATGGCCGATCTTCAGGAATCCGACAACCACATGCTGCGATCTGCACTCCAACAAGGGCAGGTGCGCTTTTTTCGAGCAAGCCGAGGGTCAGCCACTGGTAAAACTGGACCCGAGGATACGGCTCGCTTTGCCGACAATCTCATGGTCCTTCAGGAGTGTGCGATCCTCCTGGGTGAAAAACTGGGGATGCATGCTGTCGCCTCTGTCGTCGCCTATGAAAAAGGTGAAACGATCGGTTTCTGCTTCGATCCGAACTCCAACCCCCAGGAACCCGTAGTCGCGGGTGGAATCGTCAATCGTAGAGCACCCGTAAGGGAATTTGTCAGCTCCATTCAGGATTTCATCAACGAATGAGTCCGGAAAGCCTCAAATCTACCCTGGCAGCCCTGCGAAATGCCGGTTCCGTATTCGGTGTGCTTTTTTCCCGAGATGGGGAAACGCTCTTTTCAGACCTGGCCTACTCGCCGGACCGGGTCGCGGACCTGACCCAGGTTCTCAACGATATCGAGCAGTATTTTGTGCAGGAAAAGAGAGCTCCTGAATATCTCAGCTTTGGATTCGATGGGGGCAACCTCGTTCTCATCCTGAGAGAGGGGTATCGACTCGTGATCCTCCATCATCATGCCGACGAGGCAGATTTCATTCTTTCGGCCGGTTCCGCCTTCCTTACCGATTTTCTCTCCGGCCAGGCGGCCGAGGCTCTTCAGGTATCGAAAGAAGTCGCGACTCTTCCGAAGGGAGGTGGGGCCTCTGGAAGGAAAGTCGATCCCACGGCTCCGATTGCTCCGGTGATGCGCTGAGCTCCGGGTTGTTTGCACCGTCGGCTCGAGAGAGCTGCCTATCTCAGGTAATTTTCTCCTTCTCGGCTGGTTCCGATTTCTTCGAACCGGTGGTATCGATAGGTTCCTGCTCTGTTGGCTCGAGGCTACCAAGAGATTCACCTCGCTCGAATCGAATTTCGCCTACGGATCGCTCGTCCGCGCTGATGATTTTCGCATCGAAGCCTTCGATGCGAAGCGTCTCTCCGACTTCCGGGAATCTTCCAAGCACGCTGGTGATGTAGCCTCCTACCGTACTCACATCGGGATCTTCGAGAACGAGTTCTCCGACATGGGTCGAGAGTTCATGAAGGGGGAGCCAGCCCTGGACTTCGAAGGTATCTTCGTCGATCTCGTTGAAACCGGCTTCCTCCTCATCGTCGAACTCGTCGTAGATCTCACCGACGACCTGGTCGAGGACATCATCCAGCATGACGAGGCCGACAGATCCGCCGAACTCATCGACAACCAGGGCGATGTGAGCTCGTTTCGAAAGAAAAAGTTTCAAGAGCTCGTCGAGGGGAAGGTCTTCTGATACCCGAATCAGATCCCTCTTGGCGGCGAAAAGGTTCGAGGAATCCTTCTGCATTTCGCGAAGGAGATCCTTGATGTGAATCAAGCCAAGGGTGTTGTCGAGATGTCCGTCGACGAGGGGAAAGCGAGTATGTTTCGACTCCAGTGCTAACTCGAGGTTCTCCCGAAAGGTACGGTGAACATCGAGGACGATGACGTCGTTTCGAGGAGTGATGATGTCACGCACACAAAGTTCATTCAAGGTCAGGGCATTCTTGAGAATCTCCTGTTCGGTCTCCGTCACTTCCTGGGCTCTTCCCGTTTCCTCCACGAGATGCCGCAATTCATCCGCGGTGTGGGTAATCTGGTTGCTGTCGACCGGCTCCATGCGGAAGAACACGCGAAGAAGAACCCGGGATATTCCGTGAATCAGCCATACCGGTCCCATCAGGAAAAGGTAGAGCAATCGCACCGGGCCGCTGCAGGCAATCGCCGTCTGCACGGTTTTGCGGAATCCAAACGCACGGGGGATTTGCTCTGCGAAAACGGAGTGGAGGATGGAGAGCGCGATGACGCTCAGGAAGAAGGAGATTACGCGAATCACCGTTTCGGACAGCCCGGTGCCGGTGAGTAGCGGGACCAGGTAGGCTGATAGGAATGGTTCCCCCAGGGCTCCTTGCACGATGGTCGAGAAGGTGATTCCAAACTGACAGGCGGCCAGATAGGACTCGATATTCGAAACGAGATGCAACGTCAGCTTGGAGCGATCCTCGTTCTCCCCGGATTCCTCCTCGAGCTGGCTGGCGTGGACGCGGAGAAGGGAAACTTCGGCGGCGACAAGGAATGCATTTCCGAAAACGAGCGCCGCAAGTAGGAGGGCGGAGAGCACTGGGTGCTGAGGAAGGACTCCGGACAGGGCAAGAACCGGAGAAAGAGAAAGATCGGCCAGGAACGGCGGAAGATTCAAAATGGTCATCAAGAGCTTATGACTTCCGCATCGGGCTCAATCAGGACTCTGGCGGAACAAGCGAAGACCATTTTACTCGGAAAAAGTCCGATAGCGAATCAATTTTCCGGGAGCACTGGGTCTTTCTCCCCCTCGGGGACAAATGGGAGAACCATTTCCAGCCCGCTCGGAACGGACTTCGGAATGGTGTGGGAGAGATCGCGAGCGGAAGGGCTGGTAAGTGCCTTGAGAAACGCCACGAGATCTGAAACGTCCTCGTCACTGAAGTAGCTGGGCAGCTTGAGCTCGGCGGGCATTGTCTTCTTAACCTGGCGGATGACTTCTTTTTCCTGGTGGACGGCTCCTCGGAATTCCGGTTCGAGCTGGTTCGCGTCGTAGTTCTCGAGCTCCTGTCCTGGATTCAACTGATGCCGGACGGCGGCTTCGAGAATCGTGTAGGCTCCGTTGTGCATGTAGGGGCCTGTCAGTTCGACATTGCGTAGTGGGGGGGTGCGAAACTGGAAACTGTTTTCCAGTCCGAAGTCACTTCGGTGCGCCACCCCCAGGTCATAGTCCTCACTAGCCTGTGGCCCCGGACCGATGGGCACGATCCCGATATTGTGGGGGAGTTGATCGGTGAGGAGCGGACCTGTATGGCAGCTCGCGCAATTGGCCTTCCCGTAGAATAGCTTGGCGCCGCGCAGTTCCTGTTCATTGAGCGCTGTTGAATCGCCCGCGAGGAATCGATCGTAAGGGCTGTCGTGGAAGGTGAAGGCATCAATCTCGAAAGCGGCAATGGCATTGGCAGCGTGAGCGAAGTGAAGGTCTTCCGTTGCAATCTCAGGATAGGCTGCGGCGAAGAGTCCTTGGTATTCCTCGAACTCGAGAAGTCGCTTGAGGATTGCTGCCCAGATTTCTTCTTCATTCTGCCCCAGAACCTCACCCACTTCGTTGTGGGCACCGGTGATGTCGGTCTCGCCCTTCGTCCCTCGCATTTCTGCATCGGACAGCACCGGCATCATGGCCTGTGCGGCGAGGACGTTCTCGATGATATCAGGCATGATGACCTGGTAGTAGTCCGGGCTCTTGGTCAGTCGCATCTGGTTCACGACAAACTTCCCATCCGAGCGTTGATAGACGCGATTGTCCCAGAACATCGTGTGCCAGGCTGAGTCGCCGCGATTGAAGATCTCGGGAGCGTTCCTGGGGGTAAACGGATGCGCCGCGCGATTCATGCTGAAACCCATCAAGACCGGGTCACGACCTTCGACTTCGACAAGACGGAGGCCTTCCGGCATGCGTTTCCCGAGATTTACGTAGGCTCGCGTTCCCACCGAGCGGGAGCGTCCGTCTGCGGTTGCGGTAAGCGGGTGGTGACAGGTCGCACATGAAACGTCCCGGTTTCCACCGAGGACGGGATCGAAGAAGAGCGCCTGCCCGAGTTTCAGCTTTTCCTCCGAGACTTCAGGTTTCGCTTCGAGGGGGCGCACTTCGTGCTTTTCGAGCAGTTCCCAAAGCAGGTCGACGTCTTTCGATGGTCCTGCGCCTCCCCACATGGGGAAGAGAGAATAGATCGCGAAGGCGAGAGTGAGGGTGGGCTTCATTGCTGGTGTGCGTGATGAGTGTGATCCAAAATCTTCTGGCTCGAGATTCGCAGTGCCAATCCGTCTACTGGTTTCTCTCAAGGGATACGAATTTCGACTTTCCTTCGACTTCAGTTTTACTGATTTTGCCGTCAGGCCACCTGATTGTGACCTCGATCGGGGAATTATCATCCTTCGGGGCAGCAAAGATGAAATCTCCATCAGACTGAGACAGGTAACTTCCGCCAGCGTTGAGTTCACGTGTTTGAGGAGGTAGTGAAGCCACATTGACGGTTACTCTTGCTCCGATCGCTTTCGAGTTTCCTGGGGTTCCCTTGAGCCGGACACGCAGGGGGCGATGAGGGGATTTCGCAGCGAGCTGATTGACATAGATTTTGGGTTCATCATCATTGACGCCAACGACGAAATCTTCCCAGCCGTCCAGATTCAGGTCCACTACGGAAAGGCTTTTCGCATCCCCGGGCACGACCAGGCCACTTTCATGCGGCCATACGATCTTGAAGGGAGACTCTCCATCTCCTGTGCCAAGCAGGAGTGAACTCAGTCCTCCGTCGAGCCGGCCTTGTTCGGTGGTGATGTTGAAGTGATTTTGTACCAAGTAGCAATCCGTCCGCCCGTCGAGATCGATGTCCCGGAGAGCGACCCCGAAGCCGGGAGAGATCTGGGCGAGGTGAGGGAGCGATTTCCATGAAAAACGCCCCGTGCCGTCGTTGATCAGCAAGGAGGAATCCATGTTGTTCGTGAGGAAGTTCTTCGCTTGCTTGATCTTGTCGAACCCAAAGATTTCGGAGAGGGGAAGGACGGCGTAGTTGTGAAAAGTCTGGAGACGGTCCGTGATCGCCGGCATGGCAGCGCCCACGGTGGCAAAATTCCTTCTCGGGTAGCAGATTGTTTCTCCTTTCTCCTGCAGGAAGCGAGCTTCCACAATGTGGTCTTTACCCGAGTCGTCGAAATCGCCGTAAAAGATCAACTCCGGAGATTCGATCGTGGCGTGATAGGTGGAATTTCGTCCCAGGTTGGTGACAACGAAATCGATGTCTCCGTCATTGTCGACATCTGCGGCGTCGATCCCTGTCCACCAACCCAGCCCAGCAATCCCTTCGCCGCTGAGTCCTGCCTCCGGAGTCGCTTCCACGAGTTTTCCCTGTTGATTGATGAAGGCGCGAATGGGACCCCATTCGGTCGTTAGCATAAGGTCGTGCCAGCCGTCGTTGTTTACATCGCTCCAGATCCCGCTCGTCACCATGCCTGCTTGCAACAAGCCAGGAGCGATATCCTGGGTCACATCCAGAAATTTTCCTCCTTCGTTGAGCAGGAGCTGGCTCGGCGAAGAAATCGGATAATCTCCGGGGATGGTTCGGGAACCGACAAAGAGGTCGAGATCCCCGTCTCGGTCAAAGTCGGAGGCGATGACGCAACTGCCACTGAACGCGTTTCCCGGCAAAACGTCGGCTTCGGCCCGGGAAAAACCACCCTGTGCCCCGTTATTCCAGTAAAGGCGATCGAGAAGGACGTCCGATCCCGGTGCCGCTTCCACGCCACCGCTTACGACATACAGATCCTCGTCTCCATCTCCATCGGCATCGAAGAATAGGCATCCCATGTCCTCGTATCGTAGATCGTCCTGAAAATCCGAGGCGGGGGCGGGAATGAGAATGACCTCTCCGGATCCCGGACTGGATTGATTGCGGAAAAGCTGCCCGGCTTGTCCTGCCGCGCCACCCAGGTAGAAATCGGCATCTCCATCCCCATCGATGTCGCCCCAGGCTTGGCCTGGACCCAGTTGGGAGAGCTTGAAGGGCAGCAGAGGTTGCCTGTCAAAGTCATCGAACTCCCGTTCCTGATGAGAAAATCCACGAAGAACAGGGGACTCGCGAAACCAAGGGTCCTCGGTCTCACGGGTTTCTACGGCCGGGATTTTCGTCGCTCCGGTATCCGGCTCGGTGAATACATAGCGGCGGTTGGCTTCCAGTTCCCGGAAGGTCTGGGATTCGCCACTGGGCCAATCGATCCGAAGCATCTCGATCGTTTCGTGATCGGCCAGTCCGAAATGCAGGATGCATTCATCAGCATCGAGGAAGCCGCCATAGGGAAACAGCTGTCGACTCTGCTTCACTCCGTCGGGAGTGACCACCGTCACGAGCGACCCGATCCCGTAACGGTTGCTCCGGGTTCCTGAAAGGGCAACAATGACCCGGTTTCCATCCGTCCCGAGGTTATGATAAACTCGCAGGGGGTCTGCCAGGTTGGAGGTGACGAGGTCGAGATGGCCATCTCCATTCAAGTCCCCCAGAGACGCGCCATAGGACATTCCGAAATGGTCCAGCCCCCATTGGGTAGAGACATCCTCGAATTGGAAGTTGCCCAGATTTCTGTAGGCGAGATTCTGCTCGCGGCGTTCAGGGGTTCCCTTGTAGTGATCCCAATGACTATTGCCGATCAGGCTGCTGTGGGTGATGGGGGGAAGATCCGAATGATTGAATTGGCGGGGGACTCCATTGCAAAAAAAGAGGTCTGCCAGCATGTCGTTGTCGAAGTCGGCACTTCGTATCGCCCAGGTCCACTCAGTCTGGGCGACGCCGGCCATCCAGGCACCTTCGAGAAACTGATTGGTTCCCGTATTGATGTGCATGGTGTTGTGCATGATCTGGGTCGGGCCGTCCTGGGCATCGAGATTGTCCTGACGAGCTTCCATCGATGCCATCGATGCCATCTGCATGTAGTGGGTCTTGGGCATCATGTCCGCCAGTAGGAAGTCGATGTATCCGTCGTTGTTGAAATCGGACTGAACGGCACCCATCGAAAACCAGGTGGTATGTCGGACGTGGTTCTCAGCTACCTCGGTGAAGCTTCCATCGCCATTGTTCCGATAGAGGAAATCCGGGCTCTTGAAGTCATTCCCTACGTAGATGTCAGGCCAGCCATCGAAATTGAAATCCCACCAGGTGGCGGAGTTTCCCCAATGCCGCGCTGTGGTGATACCGGACTCACCGGTAACGTCCACAAAGCCTTTTTTACCATCATTTCGTAAAAGATAATCTGGGCGTCCGACTTCCGTGTAAAGGATCTCGCCGTCGTCTCCTCGCCGATTGTGATCGATTTCATACCACCGTCGCCATTCTTCGGTGACGAGAAACCTTCCGTTGACCTCTCGAATACCGATCGGTTCCCGCGGTCTGCCATTCTCGCGATAGATCTGGTGCGTCAGCAGATAGAGGTCGAGATCTCCATCCCGGTCGTAGTCAGCAAAGGCCGCGACGACGGATCCATCGTTTACATCCAGCCCGAAGCGAGCGGCTTCCTCTTGGAATCGAAGCGGGCCCTCGGTGCGATTTCCCGATTCATCGATGGCTTGATTCACAAACAGTTGGTTGGGATGATCGTAGTTGCAGACATAGATGTCGAGATCGCCGTCATTATCGAAATCGGCGAGAGAGACCCCGACTGCCCATGCCGCTTCGCCGCCAGTCACTCCCGCGGCCTCGGCAACGTCGACGAATGCAAAGGGGGAATCCTGTGCCAGGTAAAGCGCATTTTCTCCCGGACCGCTGCCCGCGAAGATGTCGGGACGGCCATCCAAATCCAAATCACCAATCGCGACAGCTGAGCAGGCAGACGAGGAGTGATAGGCGCGCGCTAGAGGGTGAGATTCATCAATCGGGATCACGAGGTCGATTCCGGACTCCTCGGGAGGTATCGTCCTAAAGAGCTTGTCAGAGTCCGAAGAGGCCGCGGGACCAAGCGGAGTGCTGGTGAACGGCTCGTTCGCGAGGGAACGCAATGCGGGAAGGCTGAAAAGCCAGATTCCCAGAAGGAAAGGAGAAACAAGAAAGGAGTTCCAAGAAGGTCTCATCATCAGGGGATGTTCTTTTTTCAAAGTTAATAGGAAGGCGCCCATCACGTAAAGTTAGGATTACGAACAATAGGGAGCTTGCGAGAGCAGGGCCTCAGCGATCCAGCGTTTTAAATTTTACATTACATATATTGTAGGAAGTTATTCAGGGGTGCCGTGGTGGTAGTGCTGAGACTATGGTAGCAAGGTTTGGCAGGTTTTTCTAAGGAGTGCATGGCGAATATCGTAGTGATGCTGAACCATTGGTCTTGTTCTCCCTCCGATTCCTGTGACGATGTCCTCTTGTATTTTCATCTCCTCTGGGATTCCTCGAAGCGCACTTGGCGAAAGTTCGTGGGCTCGTGAGGCGGTTCGGTTACGAATTGTTCCACATGGAATCTTCCAAGAGGTCAGTTTTTCGATTTTGTTATTATTCCGTTCTTGAGGTCTTTTCGCAGCACCTGAGTATTCCCCAGAAATGCCACAGAATTCGCATTTGATCCCATTGTTCCATCGCTTACGTTCTCCATCCTGTTTCCCTGCCCATGTGGCTGACAGTCTATTCCCTTTTCTTATGAATATACCCACCCGATGCATCGCGATCTCCCTGGCGATTTCCACCCTGAGCGTTTCCCAGGCCCAGGGATTTCTGGACGGTTTGTTCAGCAAACCTGGGAATGGTGGCGCTGAAGAGTCCGTGATCAACCAAAGCGCTGCGGATGCAAAACTTGCCCAGGCACAGCAGGCCGAGTCTTCCGGAAATGCCAGGAAAGCTCGAGACCTCTACCGATCGATCACCAAGTCGTATCCCAATTCGGATGCAGCCGCCAAGGCGCAGTTTCGTTATGCCAAGATTCTCCAGAATAGTGGAGACGAGAAAAAGGCGTTCGATGCCTATGAGGACCTCATTTCGAATTATCGGAACACTCCCGACTTCAACGAGGCGGTCATGAACCAGTTCGCGATTGCAGAAAAGCTTCAGACCACGGAGAAGAAAGGATTTCTCGGTTTGGGTGCCAGTGTCCAGCCGAGTAAGCTTATTGAGATGTTCGAGAGCATTGCGGAAGCAGCTCCCTACACGGAGTTCGCACCGAGAGCCTTGATCAATATCAGCAAGGTTCACGTATCCGAGCAGCAGATTCCACAGGCGCTGGCGAGCTTGAAACTGGTGACGGACACATACCAAGGAACCAAGTATGCGACGGAAGCCCAGTATGAAATCTTCCGACTTCGCGGCGTGAAAGCTGAGAATTCCAATAGTCCGCAGGAAGATCGAGCGCAGGTGGAAGCCGGAATCGACTTTATGAGTCAAAATCCGAATGACGAGCGCGCCCAGGATATTCAGGCCAATCTTCGTGAGATCGAGGAGCGAACCATGGAAAAACGATACAACACGGGACTCTTCTATGAGAAAAGCGGAAAGCCGGAGTCGGCACGGGTTTATTATCGTGAAGTCGTAAAAAATCCCAATACGCCATGGGCTGCCAAGGCGCAGGCGCGACTCACCGCATTGGACAATGCGCCTCCCAGCGTGGAAAAGAAGGCCGGATTCTTCGGGCCAAATCCGATCAAGAAAGACGAGGTCGAGATGAGGACTTCGGAGGATTCTGTGGTTCCTCTCCCCAGCGGCGAGTGATTCTCCGCATTCTGGACGGAGGCTGCGTGAAGGAGTGCTCCTGCCAGAGTCGGCTTCCCGCTTGTCATTTTCCGAATTTGGCCTAGTTTTTTCTTGTTCGTTTGCGACGCTGAGAAGTCGCGCTCTACCGCTTTTTGATGAACCGCTCTCTCTTCGCCTTTTTATTCCTGACCGGAGCAGCCCTCTTGATCTCTGGTTGTGCCGGCTACCAGTTGGGAGAGGTCAAGCCGTCCGCGCTCGCTGGGATCGACCGCATTCATGTTCCTCCATTCAAAAACAGCACGCTGGAACCCCGGCTTTCCAGTCTCGTGACCAACGCCGTGCTGAAAGAAATTCAGGCTGACGGGACCTACAAGGTGACCAATCGGACAAATTGTGATGCGATCCTCGTGGGAGAAATCACGAGGATTCAGAAATCTCAGCTGCGTGCGGTACGGAACGATACCCTCCAATCACAGGAGTTGAGCGTCTACCTCTATATCGAATATCACTTGGAGGATCCGGCTACTGGGCAACGTATCGATTCGACGGCAACGCCGTCGAAGTATGGTTCGGATGAGAAATCGACCGGCGATGAGGACGTTTATCTTTCGCGTCAGGGAGCTGTTACTGGCCGCACCATTCAATTCGTCGACCCCAGTTTTCAGGTCGGAGAACGCAATGCCCTCTCGGTGGCGGCTCAGGATGCAGCGACCAAGCTCGTCTCTCAGATTGCGGATGGGTGGTAGAGGATTCGTTCCTCTGCTCCCCTCATTTCGTTTCTGCCCCCCTATCCCATGGAACGAAAGCAGGCATCGGTCCGACTGATCGCGACACCGATTGGAAATTTGGGAGATATCAGCTATCGAGCGGTCGAGTCCATCAGGAATGCCGACATCGTTGCCTGCGAGGATACTCGGCATTCGTCCCGACTCCTTTCCCATCTTGAGATCCGGGATAAAGAGCTGGCCTCTCTTCACGATCACAATGAAGAAGCGAAGGCCAACCAGCTCCTCGAGCGTGTACTGAATGGAGACGAACTCGTTTTTCTTTCTGACGCGGGCATGCCCACGATTTCCGATCCCGGCTATCGACTCGTCAATGCATGTATCGAAAAGGGTGTCGCGGTGGAAGTGATTCCTGGGCCGTGTGCCGTGACGACTGCGTTGGCAGGTTCGGGAATGCCGACGGATGCTTTCTATTTCGGAGGTTTTCTTCCCGTGAAATCCGGAAAGCGAGAGCGGATCCTGTCGGAATCGTTGAATCGACCCGAGACTTCGGTCTTCTTCGAATCCCCCTACCGAGTTCTGAAAACTCTTCGTTGCCTATCCTCGCTTGATCCTGATCGGCCGGTTTGTGTGGCTCGTGAATTGACCAAGAAATTTGAGACCTACCACCGTGGCACGGCGGAGCGATTGGTCGAAGAGTTCTCAGATACCAAGGTCAGAGGAGAGATAACTCTGCTCATTCGAGGATCAGGGAAGCGCAAATCGAAGCGAGCTCCGAATCTCGTAAGCGAAAACGAGTAAGGCGGAGCCTTTCGGCTCCGCCCCGGTATCATCTCATTACCAAGACCCTTTCGGGTAAAGTCTGCTTTGCAAAGGGGTGCCCCAGAAGGGAATTCGCGGATTGCTCTCAGGCCTCCTTTTCCGCCATTGGCTTGGGGTCCGGAAAGACGAGGCGTTTCGGTTTGGAGTGCGATCCGGGAAATACCGAGAAACTTCCCTTTCTTCCCGAGTCTTTCCGGGGTCGCTCCCGTCGCTTGCTTTCATCGTAGCGCTGCTGAGCCATGACTGGCTCCAGTCGGAATCCCAGTTGAGCGAGTTTCCCCTTCTCATCTCCGTTTCCATCGAATGGAAGACGGAACCCGGGGATAAAGCGGCTTCTCCAAATAAAGGGTATTCCCATGAATTCTGTTCTCGGTTTCGTGTTTCTGCGAGACGAAGAAGATGCCAAATAGGGCTCCGATTCCTGTGCAAAGCTGGTCTGTCAGCAACTCTGCTCAAAAACACTTTCTCCGTTTCGAAAGAAGATCAGAAAGAATTTAATATAAAAACCATATTCACTCAAATTAAAAGAATGGAAACTAGCGAATTATCCGTTGTCGGGTATTCATCTATGCAGAAAGCTGAGCGACTTTCGTCTCACTATCGGTATGCCCTCCCCCTATCCATCTGCTGATTCGTTGCGAGCGAGGCTCACGCCACCGGTGTCAGCAATCACTGCCTATGATTATCCTACGGGACGCCTCTGTGATGAAGCGGGTGTCCAGCTGATTCTTGTCGGGGATTCGCTTGGTATGGTCGTCGCTGGAAATCCGGACACGACCTCAGTCACGCTGGATCACATGGTCTATCACACAGAAATGGTTCGACGCGGGGTTCGGCAGGCCGTGCTCGTGTCCGACCTGCCTATCCACACCTACGATCACCCTGAGATGGCGCTGGAAAGTGCGAGGCGCCTTATGGAAGCCGGGGCGGACGCGGTAAAGCTCGAGGGCGGATTTCAACAGATCGCCAAGATCGAGAGACTTGTGGATTCAGGAATATCGGTTTGCGCCCATATCGGTATGCTGCCCCAACGAGTTCGGGAAGAAGGGGGCTACAAGAAAAAGGGAAAAGACAAGCTCGAAGCGGAAAAATTGGTCACGTCCGCGACTGCCCTGGAGAAAGCTGGATGTTTCGCCATTGTTCTCGAGAGCATGATCCCCTCTGTCGCTGCTGAAATCACGAGTGAACTCTCGATTCCGACTATTGGGATCGGGGCTGGAACGGATTGTGATGGCCAGATCCGTGTGCTCCACGACGTAGTGGGTGGATATCCATGGTTCGTTCCTCCTTTCGCGAAGGTGTATGGAAATGTTGCCGAAGTGATTCGCCAGTCGGTCAGCGATTATCGAGAGGAAATCTGATCGTCGACGCCCTTCGAGGGTTCAATTCTCACGGCAGAAAAAGTGCTTGCAGTATGTTCGGATTACGATCATGGTTCCGAGTCCCTGAACTTTCTCAGGCTGGCTTCTCACACATCCAGATTTCCCTCGAATTCTCCGTGTGATTTCCAAATTCCCCGGATTAAGGGACACCTTTTACCAGAACGATTTTTTCCTTCCTACGGAATCCTCTTGGAACAATCGATCTGCAGTCTGATATCGGCGCGTTGAGAGTGCATCCCTTGATGTATTCCCCGGAGCGGAAACGCTTCACGTCCTTGATCTCATGGTATTATTCCTACAATCCCCAATCTTTTCATGAACACTCGGAAAACGTTCTTTCGAGTCGCCTGATATTTCAGCCAAGGTGTCACTCCCGTTTCGGGGCACTTTTTTCCTTTTTCTACTACCTGATGAGCGAATCCAATATCTCTGAGGAAACCCCGCAAGAGAATCCCCCTGTCGAAAAGGCGGAGGAGAAACCGTCGCCGCCCATGGAGTCGGCTGTCGAAAGTTCCGATCAACGCGATGCTGAGTCGGAGAATCCTCCGAAAGCCAACTCGGAAGCTCGTCAGGAAACCGCTTCCGAAGAGAAACCGCAGCAAGGCTCAACCGACGAAAGCGATGAGCAGGCACCTTCTGGAAGGCAACCTGCTGATGGAGGCGATTCGAAGAGAAAACGGAGTCGCCCACCCCGAAAGCGAAACCGCAAGAAGAACCCCCAGGGAGAAGGTGACTCCGAAACCCATTCTGCCGATGACAAGGCGGGCGCCGATTCGGAAGCGAAGCCAGATCAGAAGGATAACGGCGAGTCGAAAGATTCCAGGGAGGGTGACGACCGCCCTCGGAAGACCCGGAAACAGCGATACCTCGAACGTAAAGAGAAAGAGCGCGCCAAGGAGGCCGCCGCTCTCGCAGCCGCTCCAGAAGTGGAGTCGGAAGGGTTGGTCGAGATTTCGCCAAAGGGGTTTGGCTTTCTCCGTGAAAGAATTCGTGGATTTCAACAGTCGCCAAAAGATGTCTTCATCACTCCCGAAGTGGTTCGCAGCTACAGTTTGCGGGACGGGCTCATGGTCAAGTGCACCTCGAAGCAGGGACTTCGTGGCCCGCAATTGATCCAGTTGCTCGAGATCAATGGACGTGAGCCCGAGGAGTATCGTAGTCTTCCGTATTTCGAGGAACTGACGGCGATCAATCCCGACAAGAAATTGACCCTGGAGACCAATGCCACCCGAACGACGACTCGGGTCATCGATCTCATTTCCCCGATCGGTCGGGGGCAGCGAGGCCTTATCGTCGCCCCGCCACGGACCGGAAAGACTACCCTCCTCCACCACATTGCAGAGGGTTTGCAGGAGAATTACGAGGGCGAGATGCACCTGGTGGTGTTGCTGGTCGACGAACGTCCCGAAGAAGTCACGGATTTCCAGCGTTCCTTTCCGGATGTAGAGGTCTTTTCGAGTTCGAATGACAGTGACGGGAAAGATCATACCCGCATCGCCCTGCTTGCGATCGAGCGCGCCAAGCGACTGGTCGAGGCTGGAGAACACGTTTTCATTCTCATGGACTCGATCACCCGCCTCGCCCGCGCTTTCAACTCGCAGATGCGAGGTGGCAAGCGTGGAACCGCGAGTGGTGGTTTGATCGTTGGAGCTCTCGAGGTTCCGCGGAGAATCTTCGCGGCAGCGAGAAACACCCGGGAAGCCGGCTCCCTGACGATCATTGCCACGGCGTTGATCCAGACCAACTCCAAGGCCGACGAAGCGATTTTCCAGGAGTTCAAGGGCACTGGCAATATGGAGCTGGTTCTCGATCGTCAGATCGCTCAGAATTACGTTTATCCTGCGGTCGACATCCACAAGTCCGGAACCCGGCGGGAAGAGCTCCTTCTGCCTCCCCACATGCTCGAAAAGATCTATGTGATTCGGCGGGGGTTGGGTGGCTACAAGCCTATCGATGCAATGGAGTGGCTGCTTCGCTGCATGGAGCGATATCCATCGAATGCGCAGATGCTGATGGATATCAAGACGACCGCCTTGTCTTGATCGCGCGGCTCTTTCCTCTCCCTTGCTCGATAGGTTGCGGGGAGGGGTTGACTCTGCTACAAACTTGTAGCCATGAGCCCCGTTGATGAAGTGAACCGGTATCAGGATCTCAGGGAGGAAGCGGGCGCAGTCCTTTCGTTGCTCCCCCACCCCTTGTTTAGCCCCGAACAAGATGTCCTCTCCTGAGCCGAATCCTGGATCTGAGGATCCTGCCGAACTCGATCTTCCCGTGACTCTCGATGAGTTGAGGAGATCGAAGAAGGTTTCCTGGATCCTCGATGAATGCATTCGGATCCCGGGCACGCAGATTCGATTCGGTTTGGACCCCATTCTCGGCCTCTTTCCCTACGGCGGAGAAACGATCGCTACGGTCATCGGAGCTTCCATTCTCGGAGAAGCCGGGAAGAAGGGAATCCCCTTCCGGACCCTCATGAAGATGGGCGGCAATATGATTTTGAATGCAGGAGTCGGCACGATTCCCGTGATGGGAGACCTTTTCTCAGTTTGGTTCAAATCGAATTCGCGAAACTATCGTCTTCTCAATCGATTCCTCGAGAGTGACGAGGGCGAGCAGGAACCTGGGGGCTGGTGGCCGGTCTTTGTGATTCTGGGAATCCTCGGGACCGTCCTCCTTCTCAATATCCTCTCCTGGGTTTTCTTCTCGGCCCTCCTTTACTGGTCGATAAAGCAGCTGGGATTGGTCGAATAGGAATCTGCAGCCTGATGGACACGATTTACGTCGAAAGCAGCGTCCGGAAACACGATCGGGTTTCACGCATTCTCGAGAGGTTTCCGAAGGCTGCCGTGGTCGAGTGCGAGCGCTACACCGAGATCTTCAATCGAAGTGCGCAGGACTTTCGGCTGCAGAAGCGACGGCCTGGGCTCATCCTGGCGAAGAAACATGGCGAAACGGTTCTCGCGGCGCCTCCTGACTACTCGATTGGGCGGCGAGAGAATCACTATTTCAGTCACATGCTGAATTGCCTCTACGATTGCCGCTATTGCTTTCTCCAGGGAATGTATCGGTCCGCGCACTATGTGCATTTCGTCAATTTCGAGGACTTCGAAGAGGGCATCAACGAGATCCGAGAACATGCTGAGGAACCTCCCTGCTTTTTCTCGGGATATGATTGTGATTCCCTCGCAATGGAGTCTCTGACCGGTTTTGCCGAGCATTTTCTCCCGTTTTTCGCCGATCGACCCGACTCCTGGCTCGAACTGCGGACCAAGAGCTTGAACGTGAAGTTGCTGCAGGAGCGGGAGGCGATCCCCAATGTCATTCCTGCCTTCACCATGACACCCGAGACCATTGCGAGGGAGGTCGAACATGGGGCCCCGCCTTCTGAAAAGCGACTCAACAGGGTTGAGACATTGACCCAACAGGGTTGGAATGTTGGGTTGCGGCTCGATCCGCTGATCCCATGGCCACGATTTGCCGATCTGTATCGGGAGATGATCGAGGAGATCTTTTCCCGGGTTGCCTCGGAGCGGATTCACTCTGTCACGCTTGGGCCAATGAGGTTCCCCAAATCGATGCATGATCGAATTCTCAAGCTTTACCCGGAAGAGAAGCTGTTCGCGCTCGAAGAGATGTCGCTGCGGGATGGGCAGATGACCTATCCTGCGGAAATCGAAGACGAACTCGTCGAACGGGTCACCGGGCAGTTGTTGCAGTTTTTGCCTTCCTCGAAAGTGTTTCGGCAGACCTAGTCGAGCCGATGTCGGGTCTTATCTCCGGCTGAGTCGCCAGAAGAGAAAGATGCCGAGCGAGATGAAGAGGATGTTGGGAATCCAAACGAGAAGGTGCGGATAGGCAGCCTCGTTCGTTCGCTGCAGTGCGGCGAGGGTCAGCATGACATAGTAGCTGACCGCAATGATCATCGAGAAGACAAACCCTGCGGTGCTCTCTCGGCGCTGTGCGGTGACGCCCAGGGGGACCCCGATCAAGCCAAAGGTGATGCAGCTCAGGGAGAAGGCCATCCGCATACTCAGCTCGGTGCGGTAGGTCGCCTGCATTGCGGGTTCCAACTCGGGATCGCGAGTTTTCTGAATCAGCCTTCCCAGGCTGATGTTTTCGGGTTGATCACGTACGTCGTTTCCCGCCAGCGAAAACTGGGAGAGTGGCACACCCGCAGTGGCTTCTTCCATGAAAAAGGGATGAGAGGAAGAAAGGAAATCGCCATCTCCTCCCCGGGTCACGAGATTGACGTTCTTCATCGTCAGCGCCATTTCCGGGTCCTCTCGCTCCATATCGACGGCAACCTCGGCCTGCTCGGCAATCGCAAGGATATGGGGCAGGTCGCCTTCCATCTTGATCATCTGGAACTCCTTGAGGATGCCGTTTTCCTTCTTTGCATAGACCAGGTGTCCGGGGAGATCCGCCATCACCTGGCCATCAGGAAACAGGAGCATGGGCTCGCGCTTGATCAGGTTGATGAGGGAGGCCTTCATCCCCTCCATCTCGGTTTTTGCCCAAGGCGTGACCGAGAGATTCACAATGGCACAGATCGAGGTGAAAAAGATCGCGAGAACGCCGACGGGGAGACAGATTCTCCACATATTCAACCCGGCCATCCGCATCGAGATGAACTCACTGTCTGCCGAGAGCCGCCCGAAGGTGAGGAGAATGGCGGTGAGAAAGGAAAACGGGATCGCCAGACTCAACGAGATGGGTATGACGAGAGCGATGAACTTAAGGACGAAGATCAGATCCAGGTCCGGACGCTTCGCCAGCTCCCGCAGGATCTCTTTGAAAACGTTGCCGAGAACCAGGATAATGATGATGATCGCCACCGCAAACATCGCGGAGACGAACACCTGGCGGGCGATGTAACGATCAAGAAGCCTCATGGAACAACCCCAGAACGGTCGAGCGACGCGTTCCTTGGCGAAATCGCCATAGTTTCTCTCCGAACCCGAATATCAGCAACCCTGAAATGAAGGCCAGCGGAAAGAAAAGGCTTCTTTGAGGCTTTGTTCCGATTTTTCTTTCCGAGATTGGCTTTTCCCAGATAAAACTCGTGACCATGTCGCTCCGTCCTCTTTTCACTATCCTCGCAGGGATTCTCTGGCTCTCTCCAGGGGTTCTCGCTCAAGTTGTCTTCGAAGCCGAATCTTTTCTCGAACAGACCGAAACCGCGCAACGCAGTTGGCACATCACCAAGGCGGGCTCGGTTCCCGATATCCGTCCTGACGCCGATCCAGCTCATCTCGAAGGGGCCAGCGGTGGCGCGTATATCGAGGCCCTCCCCGACACGAGGCGAAATCATGGAGAGAAACTGATCCGGAGTGAGAATTTTTCCGATGAACCGGGGAAGATTGCGATTCTCCGCTACAAAGTCGAATTCCCCGAAGCGGGTCGGTATTACGTCTGGGCTCGGGCTTTTTCCACCGGGACGGAAGACAATGGTTTCCATATCGGCTTGAATGGAGCGTGGCCGGAGAGCGGGCGAAGATGGCAGACCGTGATCAAGAACCGGTGGCATTGGGAGTGCAAGCAGCGAACGAAAGAGGTCCATACCGGCGTGCCCATGCAGCTCTTTCTCGACATTCCCGAGCCCGGAGAACATGAGATCCTGATCTCGATGCGAGAAGACGGGGCCGAGCTCGACCAGTTTCTTCTGACCCGGGATCGGGAGTTCCGTCCTCCGGGATACCATCGCCCCGAGAAGCCTGCGGCAGCGGCGAAAGTCGACAAGCCGGCCCCCAGCATCGAAAAGGGGGCGGATGGCGATGGTAGCGTATCGATTTCCGGCGAAAGGAAGCTGTGGCACAAGGTCACGGTCGATTTCCAGGGGCCTTGGGCACATGAGCGTGCGACTCCCAATCCTTTTCTCGATTACGACTATCGTGTCCATTTCGAGCATCTCGAAACGGGAAAGAGGTCCAGCGTCCTCGGCTATTTTGCGGCCGATGGGGAGGCTGCGAACAGCTCTGCGGAAAGCGGGACGGTTTGGCGGGCTCATTTTTCTCCCGCACTCCCTGGGAAATGGAAATACGAGATTCAGATGTCTCAAGCGAGAGGGATTGCCCTTGGAGACCCGGGCGAGAAGGTTGCCGATCTTCTCGGAGGAAAAGAGAAGTCGGGCACGATCCAGATCGCCGAGTCAGACAAGATGGTCCCAGATTTGCGGGCCCGAGGTCGCCTCGAATATACGGGCGAGCGGTATCTGCGATTCGCCGGGGATGGTTCTTACTTCCTGAAAGCTGGGCCCGATGCGCCCGAAACCTTCCTGGCCTACAGGGATTTCGACGGGACGCGTGCGAACTCCGAAAAGGGAAAGCTGAAGTCCTGGGGGCCTCACCAGGGAGATTGGAATGTGGGCGACCCTTCTTGGAAGGACGGAAAGGGCAAAGGCATCGTTGGCGCGATCAACTACCTCAGTGAGAAAGGTCTCAATACCTTGTCGTTCCTCACCTACAATGCCGGAGGTGACGGGGACAATGTCTGGCCGTTCATCGACCGAGACGAAAAGTTCCGCTACGACTGTTCGAAGCTCGACCAGTGGGAGATCGTCTTTTCGCACGCCACGGCTCGTGGAATGCATCTTCACTTCAAACTCCAGGAGACCGAGATGGACGACAATCGTCGAGGACACAAAGAGTCAAAGAATATGAAGGTTCCGACTTCACTCGACGGAGGTCGTCTCGGTCCCGAAAGGAAGCTCTACCTGCGAGAGTTGGTCGCTCGTTTCGGGCATCATCTCGCCCTGAACTGGAATATCGGGGAGGAGAACACCCAGTCGACTGAGGAGGTTCGGGAGATGGGGAACTACCTCCGTAAAGTCGATCCCTATGGTCATCCCATCGTCATTCATACTTTTCCGAATCAGCAGGAAAAAGTGTATCCTCCCCTGCTGGGCACGGATTCCCCTCTCACGGGAGCCTCTTTGCAGAATCCATGGAATGTCGTTCACCAGCGGACGCTTCAATGGATCGAGGCGTCCGAAAAGGCGGGGAAACAGTGGGTCGTGGCCAATGATGAACAGAACCCAGCCGATCTCGGGGTTCCACCCGATCCTGGGTTCGAAGGACATTCCGAGACAGCGAATCCAAAGAATGGGAAGGGCTATGATCTTCACGATATTCGACGCGATACCCTGTGGGGAAACCTCATGGCGGGCGGAGCCGGCGTGGAATACTACTTTGGCTACAAGCTTCCGGAGAATGACCTCTATCTCGAGAACTTTCGCAGCCGAGAGCAAAGTTGGAATTTCTGCCGAATCGCGATCGAGATATTCCGATCATCGGAAGTGCCCTTCTGGGAAATGAAGAATGCGAATGCTCTGGTCGGCAATCCCAAGAATGAAAATAGGAAACCCTGGTGTCTCGCAAAACGGGGTGAGAACTATCTCGTGTATATCCCCGATGGTTTCGAGTCGGCGAATCTGCAAGTAGAGGATAGCGGAGTGTCCTTCGAGGCTCGGATCTGGGATCCCACAGGAAAGAATTCGGAGGTGAAAAAGGTGCTGCAATCCTCTGATGGTAATGAGGTTGAGTTGCCTGTTGGGTGGAGTGGGACAGCAGAGAGGGTCATCTCGCTTCGGCGTATTCGCGAGTAGCAGTTGATTCGTCGAGACCTCTCGGAACTGGCTGAGTTGGGAAGGGGTTTCTGCCCGCAAAACCTTGACGCTACCTTCTTTTTCGGTCACCTTGGGACACTCTCCGACAGGGGTGCGTTCTACGCTGAGATTGCTCTTCTCGAGCAAGACCCTTTGAACCTGATGCAGGTAATGCTGCCGCAGGGAGTTCACCATGGCGTCATTTTCTCCATCTCTTCTTTGTTGTTCCGACGTTTCTTCTTCTGAAGAGCGATTCCGAGGAGTCTCCTGTCGTTCAGTTCCCCTCATCTCTTGTATCCTTCCATGATCACACCCAACGAATCCGCCCCGAGCCAACCCAAGACCGTTTCCGATGTTTTTCCAAACAGTCGGCGTGTCTACATCCCCGGCAAACTCCACGAGGATATTGAAGTCCCCCTGCGGGAGGTTGACCTTGCAGAAACAAAGCATCCCAATGGCCGGATCGAAGTGAACGAGCCCATTCGCATCTACGATACGAGTGGCCCCTGGGGCGACCCGGGCTTCAGCGGTGATGTCACGAAAGGACTTCCGGCACTCCGACGGGATTGGATCCTGGGTCGAGGAGATGTCGAGGAATACGACGGTCGCGCCGTCAAGCCAGAGGACAACGGATACATTTCGGACGAGCACGCTTCCCGCTACAATGAGAAGAAAGAAGAGAAGAATCGTCTCAAGGAGTATCCTGGACTGATGCGGAAGCCCCTCCGGGCGTCCGATGGGCATCCGGTGACCCAGATGTGGTATGCCAAACAGGGGATCATCACTCCGGAGATGGAGTATATCGCGATTCGAGAGAATCTCGGTCGGGAGGCGGCATTCAAGGCGGCGACGGAGAGTGACGGACCTCGCAACCTGATGCATTTCCAGCATCCTGGCCAGTCTTTCGGGGCATCCATTCCCGAGCATATCACACCCGAGTTCGTTCGCGATGAAGTGGCTCGAGGACGTGCCATCATCCCCTCGAACATCAATCACCCCGAGAGTGAGCCTATGATCATCGGCCGGAACTTTCTCGTGAAGATCAATGCGAACATCGGAAACTCGGCAGTCGCTTCCACGATCGACGAAGAGGTTGAGAAGATGCAATGGTCGACTCTGTGGGGTGCCGATACGGTGATGGACCTTTCCACCGGGAAGAATATCCATGCGACCCGGGAGTGGATCATTCGCAACTCCCCTGTTCCGATCGGTACGGTCCCGATTTACCAGGCCCTCGAGAAGGTGAACGGTCGGGTGGAAGATCTCTGCTGGGAAGTGTTCCGAGATACTCTCGTCGAGCAAGCCGAGCAAGGCGTGGACTACTTCACGATCCATGCCGGTGTTCTTCTCCGCTTCATTCCGATGACGGCCACTCGCACGACGGGAATCGTCAGTCGAGGTGGGTCTATCATGGCGAAATGGTGTCTCTCACATCACAAGGAAAACTTCCTCTACACCCACTGGTCCGACATTTGTGACATCATGGCGGACTACGATGTGAGTTTCTCGATCGGGGACGGTCTTCGGCCCGGATCGATCGCAGATGCCAATGATCGCGCTCAATTCGGAGAGCTCGAGGTGCAAGGTGAATTGACAACGACTGCGTGGGAAAAAGGCGTGCAGGTGATGAATGAAGGTCCGGGACACGTGCCCATGCACATGATCCAGGAGAATATGGAGAAGCAGATCGAGTGGTGTCACGAGGCTCCTTTCTACACGCTCGGCCCCCTCACGACCGATGTCGCGCCAGGCTACGATCACATCACCAGCGGAATCGGAGCGGCCATGATCGGCTGGTACGGCTGTGCCATGCTGTGCTACGTGACTCCAAAAGAGCACCTCGGTCTCCCGAATCGTGAAGATGTCCGGGATGGCGTCGTCACCTACAAGATCGCAGCTCATGCTGCGGACCTCGCGAAAGGACATCCAGCCGCCCAGCTACGGGACAATGCCCTGAGCAAGGCCCGTTTCGAGTTTCGATGGGAAGATCAGTTCAATCTCTCCCTGGATCCGACCAAGGCCCAGGAATTTCATGACGAAACCCTGCCCCAGGATGGAGCCAAGACCGCTCACTTCTGTTCCATGTGTGGTCCGACCTTCTGCTCGATGAAAATCACGGAGGAAGTTCGCGAATACGCAGAAAAGCAGGGGCTCACTGAAGAGGCTGCGATGGAGAAAGGGATGCAGGAAAAGGCCAAGGAGTTCTCCGAGAATGGCGCTGAGATCTATTCCTGATCCCACCCCGCCATTGACCCATTTCGAAAAAGGCCCGTTTCGTCTCGTGACGAGCGGGCCTTTCTTTTTCGGGGACTCGGGTCGATGCACCGTCCACAAAGAGAAATCTATTTCTCTTCCGACACCTCGACCTCTTCGTGATACTCAGGCTTCATCCCGGGCAGCTTGTCGGCCTTGTCTGCAAAGCGATCGAATCGATTCGAGAGAATCAGCAGCGTCGGAGCCCAGAGCCCTACGAAAATACCGAAGCGCTCGGCGTGAGCCTGCTCCGCAGGGTCGTCGCTGCCCAGATACCACCAGATGAAGATGGAGAGGAGAATGGAAAAGATGCCTGCCTGGAGGAAAATCGTGCTGAGAACACGACACATTTGCGGATTCATGGCGGAACTATGCGTCAAAACCTTCTCATCCGCTGAGCGTATCTTGCGGTTTCCGTTTCAAAAACTCAGGCCGGAATCTATGAGCCCTCTTTTTCCAGCCATTCGAGAAGCGTTTTTTCGAAAAGCTCCGGAGACTCGCCAAAACAGACATGCCCAGTTCCGGAGAACAGCACCAGGTGCCCCCTGGGAAGGCGAGTCGCATATTCGATCTGGTGTTCGACCGGGATGATCGGATCCTTTTCCCCTGCCATGACGAGGACGGGTGCCTGAATGTTATCCAGCTCGTCGAGAAGATTCATATCGAGAAGATATCGACAGAAAGCCTGCTGGGCAGCGATCGAGTGATTTTTAACATCGGGGAAAACCGCCCGGAGAGTCGGGTCCAAGGCAGGAAAACGAAGCAGCTTCCACCAGGCGCGGGAGTAAGTCAGGGTCGCGAACTTGAGGAAGAATACGTGACTTTGAAGGACGCGGAAGGTGAAATGAAAAAGCAGCTTTCGCGCGAAATTGCCCTTCGAGAGAAACTGAAGCGCACCCTCCACCCCTTCCGCCCTGCCCGTCATGAATCCTCCGATGAAGACAATGGAGGCAACTCGTGCCGGGTGCTTGGCCGCGTAGTTCAAGGCTGCAAATGCTCCCAGGGAATGCCCGACGATATGAAACTGCCCCTCAGGCACCAGTCGATCGATGGCTTCCGCGAGGAGGACAGCAAAAAGGTCTTCACAGAGAGTTTCGGGAGTGAGACGGCCGTCGAAGGTGCTTGGGGCGTGCAGGGGCAGGCTGATGGAGAACCAAGAGCGTTCTTCTCGGACCCTTTCATACATCGCTTCCTCCCAGAAGCGGACGCTCATCGTGAGCCCGTGGATTCAGAAAACCGGAAGTCGTTCCGGGTTGGGGTGCAGGTGCGATAGACAGGTGACGCGGTGCCCTGCGCACTCCACAAAGGATAGGGAGCCGTCGGGCATGCCGGAGTTGTCGGGGTGGGACGATTAATCGACGGAAGACTTGATCTGCATCCTCGTGCTGGAAGTGACTCGGCCTCCGGCGGCAGGGCTGATCGTTTCGATTCTCATCTCGTCGACCATCCAGATATCTCCGAACTTCTTTCCGTGAAGTACCTCGAATCGGCGAATTGGGCGCCCTTGATTGTTGTAGCCGGTCATTTTTAGCATTCCACCACTCCCCTTGTCGATCCAGACATCGACGGTGGCGTAGGCACCTTTTCCATCCGGATTGAGAACGCGAACAACCCAACAATTTCGGGCCTTGAACTTGTCGTGCTGAACGATCTTGGCGTTTGGCCAATAAAGGAACCGCATCGAGAGATCGTCGTAGGTGATGTCGGTGCCTCGCACGACGTCGTCATACTTGGATGGGTTGACGGCTTTGAGATCGTCTCCGCCAACGCCCTCGTAGAGCCCGAATTTGTCATTTCGGGTGTCCATCAGGATGACTTGATCGGGAGAATCGAAGATAAAACGAATCGAGTCCGGTTTGAGCGACATGAGAAAAGGAACCTTTTTCACGATGCCGGTTCGAAGCACTCCCGTGAAATCCCGATCGTAGAGCGTGTAGCTGTAGCGAACGAGTTTGAGGACTTCATCGGCACTCAACTGGTCGATCGGTTTCCCGGCGAAGGAAGGTTGGGTTCCCTCTTGCGCGTGTCCGTTGGAAACGCTGATGGAAAGAACGGCGGCAGAAAGAAGAGCAAAGAATCTCATGAATCACGTGGGGAGCGGTAAGACGACTGAGCCGCGCCAACATGCACGGATCAGAGATAAAAGCTAAAGATATCTGTAACTTTTGGAAACTCTACACGTGAAAATGTTGGAACAAATCTGAATTATTTCTTCGATCCCCTCTGCATTCTCTGTGCAAGATGCGAGTCGATGGAAAACTATCGTCTTGTCCTCCCCGAAAACCTGAACCAGTTCGGGTTTCTCTTTGGCGGTTATCTCTTGAAGTGGATCGACGAGGTCGCCTGGATGGCGGCCAGTCTCGAGCATCCGGATTGCCTTTTCGTTACAGTCGGGATGAAGGAGGTGTCCTTCCATCGCAGCGTCCGCGAAGGGAGCATTCTACAGTTCGTAATCGACAAGGTCGACACAGGGACGACTTCGGTGACTTATCTGGTCCGAGTCAACTGCAAGGAAGAGGAGGTATTTTCGACGGAAGTGACCTTTGTTCGCGTCAACGAAGCAGGAAAAAAACTATCTCTTCCCAAGTCTTGATTCTCTGATAGCGTCCCCTTCTCTATGAGCGACCAGAATCGCCCTGCCATCGCTGTGGTGGGCTCTCTCAATATCGACTATTTTGCGAAAGTGGCAGAACTCCCTTCGCCGGGAGAAACGGTAGGATCTACCGACCTTACTTTGCACTACGGGGGGAAAGGGGCAAACCAATCGATCGCTTGTGCTCGGCAAGGAGCCGAGGTTTTCCTGATCGGGGCCGTTGGCGGCGACCAGGAAGGAAAAAAATACCTCGAGGTGCTTGCAGACGAGTCGGGGTTGAGCTTGGAATGTGTCCGTACCGTTGAGGGCCGAACCGGCTCGGCGTTCATCACGGTCGACCAACGAGCGGAAAACATGATCGTCACCGCGGCGGGAGCGAATGCACAGGTTACGGTGGCTTCCATCCAGGAGAAGGAAGCGAAAATTCGATTCTGCGCCGCTGTGCTAGCCCAGTTGGAGGTCCCGAGTCCGAGTGTTGTCGAAGCCGCCCGTATCGCCAACGATGCCGGAATCCCTTTCCTGCTGAACCCCTCGCCTGTATCCGACCAGTTTCCATGGCAGGAGGTTCGGACCGATTACCTGATCGTAAATGAAGGCGAGGCGGAAGTGATTCTCGAATTCCCTCCTCTCGAGGAAGATGAGTCGGTGGTCCGCCAGCGTCTTCACGAGTTGCGAATCGAAACGATGGTGGTTACCCGAGGCGGTGATGAGACTCTCTGTTACTCGCGAAACGCTGACCCGCTCGCGGTGGAGACCCTTCCCGTTCTTCCGGTCGATACCGTGGGTGCGGGTGATGCTTTTGCCGGTTGCTTCGCTGCCCGAATCGCAGGAGGAGACAATGTCGAGAGCGCCTTGCGGGCTGGCAATTGCGCGGGTGCGCTGACCACCCTCGGTTCGGGAGCCCAGGACCCGATCCCCGACCGTGAAAAAGTGGAACAGCATCTTGAACATTTGCGTGCGACGACGTCATAGTCAGGCATGGGTCGTTTCTTGTTTCTGCTGATTTGTCTTTCTCCACTGGGTATTGCCGCTGAGGTCTGGCCCGAATTTCGGGGGCCGGGTGGAGATGGAATCTCTCACGCGGAGAATCTGCCTGCCGAGTTTTCCGAGGATTCCCACCTCGTCTGGAAGACGGACTTACCCGGACGGGGCTGGTCTTCTCCGGTTTTCGATGGAGAGTTTCTCTGGGTGACCACTGCCGAAGAGATCTTCCCAACCGAGGAAGAAAGACTCGCGAAGCTCAAGGCAGATGGAGAAAGCGAGCGAAAGTTCAAGTCTCGCCAGGTGGCGAGGAAAATCGATCTCGCTCTTCTCAAGATCGATTTCGAATCCGGCGACATCGTGCAAGCCATCCCCCTGCGGAGCATTGAGAATCCGCAAACGATTCATACGCTCAACAGCTTTGCGTCTCCGACCCCGGTCCTGTCGGGAGATCGGGTATTCGCCCATTTCGGGGTTTTCGGGACTTTTGCGATCGATTGCTCCTCGGGCGACCTGCTCTGGAAAACTGAGATCCCTCTCGAGCACGGAGTTGGTCCCGGGAGCTCTCCCATCGTGACCCAGGATCTTCTCATCCTCATTTGTGATGGAATCGACCGTCAGTTCGTCACGGCATTGTCGACGGCGGATGGGAAGAAAGTCTGGACCACGGACCGCCCGGAGATGCGGGCCAAACTGGGGGATCAGAAGAAGTCCTACAACACCCCGGTCGTTTTCACCTCGCGGGATGGACGGGAGCAACTCGTCTGCATGGGCGCGCAATGGCTCATCAGCTACGACCCTGCAACGGGAAAGGAATGGTGGCGTTACGATCACGGAAGCGGTTTCTCCGTCGTGCCGCGACCGGTGTTCAGTGAGAAGCATCAGCTGATTTTTGTCAGCACGGGTTTCGGAAAGCCGCGTTTGATCGCGGTTCGGGTCGATGGGGCTGGAGATATCACGAATGCAGACAGGCTGGCGTGGGAAGAAACCAAGCGGATCCCAGCCAAGCCATCCCCTCTTCTCGTGGGCGATGAATTGTATGTCATCTCGGACGGAGGCGTCGCAACCTGTTTCGACGCCGGTTCCGGAGTGGTTCACTGGACCGAGAGAGTCAGCGGAAACTATTCCGCCTCTCCCCTGCTTGCCGATGGAAAGATCTTCTTCGCCAACCAGGAAGGCGTCATCACCGTGGTGGAACCCGGTCGAAGCTATCTTCCATTGGCTTCCAATACTCTCCCAGGAAGTATCATGGCTTCGCCGATCGCATGGGGAGAATCTCTCCTCATTCGGACCGAGCAGTCGCTCTATCGGTTCGCCCGATAGCTCCCGAAAAGGGGGCGCGAAAAAGATCGTCTTTTTTGATTTCAGCCGTGACAAAATGGGTGTGAGTCGTTATTCCTAGGCGGATACCTCTTATTCATTCTCCATGAAGTTGTCATTTTTTCGAAGCCCCTCATTCCTTGCGGCCCTTGTCGCCGTGTTCCTGATCACTCCGGTCCTTTCCGAAGCCCGCACGTGGACCTCCACCGACGGAAAGTCGATGAAGGCAATTTTTCTGGGAATCGAGGGCGATTCCTTCCGATTCAAGATGCCCCAGGGGCAGGAAATCCTGGTTCCCAAAGATCGATTCATCAAGGCAGACCAGGAGGCCGCTGTGCGTCTCAACCTGATTGGCGATGACTCCTACACGAAGGCTTCCGCGCGCCAGATCGACACCTTGCTTGCGCAGACGCTGAAGAAGCAGGGATTTTCCTCCTTCAACGAACCTCTTCCCGACGATCTCTTTGTTCGCCGAGTCTACCTCGACATCATTGGGAGAATTCCAACTCGTGACGAATTTCTCGAGTTCGCGGAGAGTGCCCGTGCCGACAAGCGAGAAGCCCTGATCGATGAGCTTTTGCTCTCTCCAGGTCATGCGTCCCACATGTTCAACTACTTTGCTGATATGTATCGCCTCCATGCCAGCGACTTCAACAATGGGGTTCGGATGGATCCCTACGTTCAGTGGTGGCGGGATCAGTTGAAAGCCAATCGTCCCTACGACGAGTTGATTCGCGAGATCATCACGGCGGAGGGCAACGTCGGTCAAAATCCTGCGTCCGGATTCATTCTCCGGGATACGGGAATGGAGTTCGATGCCTTTGCCAATTTCAGCCAGGTCATGCTCGGCATCGATATTTCCTGTGCTCAGTGTCACGATCATCCTTTCGACGAGTGGACGCAGGGAGACTTCTACGACATGGCTGCCTTCTTCGGGAATACCCAGAGATCACTCGGCTATCGCCCCAGTTCGGCGATGATGGGCGGAGGTCGTATCGGGATGCCCAATGCTCCTGAGGGCTGGAAGGACCAGTTCATGAAGTGGGCGGAAGACAACAAGGGAATCGTCCCTCGCGACCAGAACAGCAATCAGTTCCGGTTTTTCGTCAATGCCCTCGGGTGGAATGTGACCGACAATGAGGCCCTGCAAACCGTATTGCCCCACGATTTTCGCGGGAGCGGCGGAAAGCCCAACGAAGTGGCTGAGCCCAAGACTCTCATCGGTGGGGCCGCCAAGAAAGGTGGAAAGACGCGCCGAGAGGCCCTCGCTGATTGGCTGACTTCTCCGGATAATCCAAGGTTTTCCCTCGTAATTGCCAACCGGATGTGGAGCCGTGCTTTCGGCCGTGCCATGGTCGAACCCGTCAACGACTTCAGTGACGATTTCGTTCGCGGAGCTTCGCAACCCGAGGTGCTCAAGTTCATCACCCGAGAGATGCAGCGCGTCGACTACGATCTCCGTGAGTTCATGCGAATCATCTACAATACGCGTGCCTACCAGTCCATCGCGACCGCCGAGGAGCCCGATTGGGCCGACGAATACTACTTTGCCGGGCCGGTGCTTCGCCGGATGCGGGCGGAACAGGCTTGGGATTCCATGATGGTTCTCGCGCATGGACCAGAGATCGACGAGAAGACCGGTGCCGATGGGTCGTTCTACAAGAAGATCCTGAACGTCGACTTCAACTCGGCTTCCAACGACGATGTCTGGAATCATTACGAAATGTGGCAGAGTGCTCGTGGCAATCGGATGGGCCAGGCGGTGATCGCGGAGGGAAGCGAGGACTACACCCCGACCTTCGTCAACGATTCCGACCTTCGTGCCTCCGAATTGCCGCAACCCGCACCAGCGGCTTCGATGCTCGATACTTTTGGACAGTCCGACCGCAGAATCACCGATGAGCACAACTTTGATGGATCAGTTCCCCAGGTTCTCGCCCTGATGAATGGCACCGTGACTCAGCGGTTGACCGGGATTTCCTCGAAGGTTGTGGATGACCTTGAAGAGCTCGACGGACCCGATGACAAGGTTCGCGGTGTCTTCTTCACGCTATTGAACCGCTTTCCGACCAAGGATGAGCTCGATACCGGAATGGCAATGATCGAGGACTATGGAGACGATGGGATCAGTGACCTCGCCTGGGCCCTCATGAACAGTCCCGAATTTCTATTCGTACAGTAATTTATCCCACTTCCCCTTACCCAAACCCAATCCTCCGTTCCTACTCTTTATTCTCATGGACCATATCGCAGAACTCGCTGGAAAAGATCCTCTCAGTCGCCGCTATTTCATGGAAATGTCGGCTAAACTCTCGCTGGGAGTCAGTCTCAGTGTGCCATTTCTTCCCCGGGGTATCACCGCGCAGGAAGGCGCCAAGGCGAAGAATCTCATCTATATCTACCTTTCGGGTGGAATGACTCACCTCGACACCTTCGATCCGAAAAGAGGCGATGTCATGGGCGATACCGAGGTGATCGACACCAATGTCGACAACATGAAAATGGGGATGCACCTGAAGGAGCTTTCCAAGATGGGAGACAAGCTTGCGGTGATCAATTCCATGTTTTCGACCAACGGTGCGCACGAGCAGGGTCAATACATCATGCGGACCGGGTATGAGAAGCGTGCCACCATCGTCCACCCCACAGTGGGGCCTTGGGCAGCTACCCTCCTTGGAGAATCGGGCAGTGTGCTGCCGGACAGTGTGGTTATCGGTCGTAGCACCTCGAACGCCGGTTTCATGGAGCCCCGCCTCAGCCCGCTGCCGATTGCGGATCCCGCAGGTGGAGTGCCCAACACGGACCTCATTGTAGAAGGCGATCGGTTCACACGTCGGATGGAGATGGCTCAGAAGCTCGGAAAGAAGTTCGTCGAGAAATACAAGTATACCGGACCCGAGTCCTACGTGGAGTATTACAACCAGGCCAACAAGCTTCTTAGCAGCGACGAACTTTCTGCGTTTGACATCTCGAGTGAGTCGAACCGCGATGATTATGGCCAGGGGCGCCTCGGACAGGGATGTCTTCTCGCACGGAAACTGGTCGAGAAAGGCGTCCGAGTGGTGGAAGTCATTTCCGGAGGCTGGGATATGCATGTCGATGTCTCGACCGGGACGGCGAACAAGCTTCCCGAACTCGACAAGGCCATTTCCACGCTTCTCAAGGATCTCGAGTCCCGAGGCCTTCTCGATTCGACGCTGGTGGCGATTGGGACCGAGTTCGGGCGGACCCCAAATATCAATATGAACTCGGGTCGCGACCATTACCCTGCAGCCTACTCATGCGTCCTCGCAGGCGGTGGGATCAAAGGTGGCACCGTCTACGGTGAAACCGACGGTGGTGGCAAGAAGGTGAAGCGTGATCCGGTGAAGCCTGAGGATTTCCTCGCCACGATTGGCTATGGAATGGGCCTGAAGCTCGACGAAGTCGTCTACTCCCCCACCCAGCGTCCCTTTACTTTTGCGGACAAGGGCGAGCCGGTGACCAAGCTTTTTGGCTGAGCCACTCCTCCGACAAAATCTCTAAACGGAAGTATTCCGGTTTTCGCGACTCCCTTTCAAGGGAGTCGCTTTTTTTGGCCCTCCCAATTATTCTTCTCTCCCCCGGTTTCGACGGCGTTCGAGAGCGGGGCAAGAAAACCAAGACATCTCGCGCTCTCGCGTGGGACGAGACGGGAATTCTACTGGGGATCCGCAGGCACTCCGTTGGAGCGGATACTCAGGAAATCGATGCTGAGGAATCTCTCGTTTTCCACTGTTCCCTGCACTCCCACGAAAGGAATAGAGTAGCACTCCGAAATCCGACCATTCGACAGCGACCAGACCTGAGCAGCCTTTCGCGGAAAGGGGCTCGATCTCCCAAAAAGCCCTAGTGCTGAATCACCGCGTAATCCCCTACCTTCAGCTTGCCGAAGAGGTGGCGAGCACCGTCGTAAGGCAGTCGGATACAGCCTGCCGAGGCTGGGTATCCGGGAAGATGACCCTGGTGAAGGCCAAAGGCGGAGAAGCTGAACCGCTGAAAGAAAGGCATGCTCGATCCGTAGATCGATGACCGGTGGTGGCGATGCCGATCGCTGATGACGTATTCGCCGGTAGGCGTGCGATGTCCTGCTTTGCCTGTGGAGCAACGAGTGGAATAGGTGGCGACGCCGTTCTCGTAGAGAGTGACACGCTGGCTGGAAAGGTCGACAACGACTTTCCGAGGCTGAGGATTCGGAACCTTCCCGAGAAGGGCAATCTGCTGCATGTCGGAATCCTTATACCAGCTTCCGATGATCGCCGCCATGAGGTAGCGAGGCGTGTAGGCACGGCCGTTGGCACCTGCATCCATCAACATCTGGGCGAGCTCATGGTTTCGTTGCGCCGCCGCCATCATGATGGGGCGGATTCGGCGGTCCACTTTGAGATGATAGCGAAAGGTGGTGCTCTCGAAGTGTTCCGCAAACTCGGAGCGAGCTGGTGCCCTCTCTTCCGAGTCCGGGTCGGCACCGGAGTTGAGCAGGGCTTCGACGACATCTACCATCTCGTGAGCGATGGACCAACCCAGCAGGGTGTGACCATCCTTGGCGCGGATTCCTTTGACCTCGGCGCCCGCTTCGATCAGCGCCAGTGCGATGTCCGAATTCCCCTCTCTGACGGATTTCGTGAGCCAGGATTCGGAATCATCAAAACGCGCGTTGGGGTTCGCTCCCCCATCAAGCAGAATCCTTGCGGCCTTGTAGCGCTGCTGCTTCAGGCAGAAATCGAGGGGATCTTGTCCTTCCGGACCAAGTTGACGGGGATCGGCCCCGGCATCGAGAATCAGGCGGATCAGATCATCCTGCCCGGTCAGCAGGGCTGCCCAGAGATTGTCTCCAATGCTGGCTCCTGCTGCGAGCAGGGTGCGAACCGCGGAAGTAGCTCCATCGTGTATGGCGGCATCGAAAACGCGCTCTCCCGTGCCGGGGAGCTTCGACTCCGGGCTGACTCCGGAGGCAAGGAGGAGACTCATCATCGGGTCATCCCGCCCTTCGTAAGCCATTGCGAGCATGTTCTCTTCGTCGAGATCCGCACCGGCAAGAATCAACTGATTCGCCGCAGCAATCTGACCTTGAGAAATCGCACGCTCCAGCGGAGTCAATTCGCCCTCGGGGGCAAAGGAGGGATCCGCGCTGTGTCCGAGAAGGAGATCCACAAAATCAAGGTCTTCGGCATCAAGCGCAATTCCGAGCGGGTAGCGCCCTTCGTGGTCGGCGATGTCAGGAGAGGCGCCTGCGGAAAGAAGACGGTCAGTAGTTTCCCGATCCAGATCTCGAACAACATGGACGAGGACGGGGTTCCCCACCTCATCGAAAACTTCCGGAGAGGCCCCCTTTTTGAGAAGCGCCTCCTGCATTTCTACATTCCCGAGTTCGATTGCATAGCTCAAAGCGGAAACCGGTGTCTCGCTGCCCAGCTCCACTTCGGCATTGACCGATGCTCCCTTTTCGATGAGCAAGGCGAACTTCTCAATGCTTTGTTCCTTAACCGCTTCCACGAGTAGCGGGTTGCCCATGATTCCGCGCTCATTGGGGTCGGCCCCGGCATCGAACAAGCGGCGCATCGTGTCGAGGTCGTTGTTGCTCGAGGCGATCGCGATTGCACGAACTGCATGAGCTCCCTGGTAATTCACATCCGCGGACTTCGAGAGGAGATAGTCGAGCATCTCCTTGTCTCTCTCTTCTATAGCCTTCAGGAGAAAGAGGATCCCGGCAGCATTCTCGACATTCTGATCGGCACCTGCCTTGAGAAGCCTGTCGGCGAGTGCAAAGTCCCGGTCACCCAGCGCCGCGGCCAAGGGAGTCAGTTTTTCCTCCACCGAAACCAGATTGATCGATTCCTGCACCGGGTCTCTCTTGATGAGGTAGTCGACGACTTGAAGATTTCGCGACTGAATCGCCGCAAGTAACGGAGTTTTTCCCGAGTGATCCGAAACCCCCATGCTCACCCCGGCGTGGGAGAGTTTTTCGAGGAGAGAAAGTTCCCCAGCTTCCGCAGCCTGGATAGCACTGCTCGGGGTCAGTTCGACTCCGTTGGCGGCCAGGAAGCGTTTTGCCTTCCGGGTAATCTCATGGCGCAGGTAGTAATCGGTAACAATTGCGCCAGCGACGAGAGACAGGGTGAAGACGGCGAGGAGAAAGGTTCGAAACAAAAAGCCGGCAGGATTCATGAGGAATGGATTCGGATATCAATTCACTTGGACAGGGCAACGTGTTTCGGGGTGCTAAATGATAGCACAGATCCTTCCAGGAAAAACTGGAAAGGTATGGCGCGACTTCTCTATTGGCTGCGCAAGCAAAGGAGCCGAGGGGCGCGATGGCCCTTCTCATTTTGGATGGTCCTTTAGGCCAGCGGATCCAGTTCCGGCTTGAAGTCGGCGGCGTGGTAGGAACTGCGGACCAAGGGGCCGGAGGCGACATGGCGAAACCCTTTTTCTTCGGCGATTTCCTTGTATCGATCAAAGGTCTCGGGGGCCACGTATTCCACGACGGGCAGGTGCTTGGGGCTGGGGCGCAGGTATTGCCCCATCGTGAGCACGGTCACATCATGATCGCGAAGGTCGTCCATCGTCTTCAGGATTTCTTCCTCCTTTTCGCCTAGACCCAGCATGATGCCGCTCTTGGTCGCGCAAAGGTTCCCCATCTCGCGGGCCATCTCTCTCGCCTTCTTCAAGACGCTGAGGGATCGCCAATACTCCGCCTGCGATCGAACGACAGGAGTCAGTCTCTCGACGGTTTCCATGTTGTGATTGAAGATTTCAGGAGCCGCTTCGATGACGACCCAGAGTGCGTCATCCTTTCCGATGAAATCGGGAACAAGAACTTCGATTACCGTGCCCGGATTCACCTCTCGGGTCCGGTTGATCGTGTTGGCGAAATGGCAGGCGCCACCATCGGCGAGATCGTCCCGAGCCACTGCGGTGATGACGACATGGTTCAACCCCATGCGCTTCACCGCTTCGGCGACACGATCCGGCTCATCGGCTTCCAGCGGCATGGGTCGACGGGTGTCGACGGCACAGAACCCACAGGCTCTAGTGCAGCGCTCCCCTGCGATCATGAAAGTCGCCGTCCCCTGCCCCCAGCATTCCCAGCGGTTCGGGCATTGTGCCTCCTCGCACACGGTGACCAGTTTCAGGTCATCGATCATTCCTTTGGTGTCCCAGAAGACAGGATTATTGGGAAGCCTCACCCGAATCCAGGGTGGCTTCTTTTCCTTGTGCAGGGTCGGGTCGATCTTTACAGGCATGATGGAGACAGCAGAGGTCCGGGAGAATCTATAAGGGCTTACGTCATCTTGCCTCTCTTTTCTCTGGAAAAAGTGAGAGAATCGCTTCTTCGTTCGCCTCACAGACTCCTCGTTCGGTGATCAGGGCACTGACCAGTCGGGAGGGAGTGACATCGAAGGCCGGGTTTCTCGCCGCAGACGATTCCGGTCCCAATCGGATCTCCGTCTCCTCACTGTCCGAAGCCTGTGCGTCGACTCCGGAAAGGTGGGTCACTTCGGCCGGAGAGCGCTCTTCGATTGGGATTTCCCCAACACCATCCCGAGTCTCCCAGTCAAAGGTGGAAGAAGGAAGTGCGACAAAGAATGGGATGCCATTGTCGTGAGCGGCGAGAGCCTTGAGGTAAGTGCCAATCTTGTTGGCGACATCGCCGGTGTAGGTGGTCCGGTCCGTTCCGGTGATGACGAGGTCGACGAGCCCTTGCTGCATGAGGTGACCTCCCGCATTGTCTACGATGACCGAGTGAGGAACTCCATGCTGTCCGAGTTCCCACGCGGTAAGGCGGGCTCCCTGGTTTCGTGGTCGGGTTTCGTCGACCCAGACATGAACCGGGATCCCGGAATCATGCGCGGCATAGATGGGAGAAGTCGCTGAACCGTGATCGACAAAGGCGAGCCAACCAGCGTTGCAGTGAGTCAGGATATGAAGGGGCTCTTGCCCTCCCTTCTTTTCGAAGATCTCCTCGAGGAGAGGAAGCCCATTCTCGCCGATGAGGCGACACCATTCCGCATCTTCATCGGCGATCTCGTGGGCCACCTCCCGAGCGCGAGTCACTTTTTCCTCGAGCAAACTCACCGATCCGCATTCCCGAAGCTGTCTCTCCACCGCCCACCGAAGGTTCATGGCGGTCGGACGAGTCGAACAGAGTTCTTCCCCTTTCTGGCGAAAAAGATGGTCGAAATCGCTGGTGTTGGTTGTCTTCGCGAGACACTCCTTTGCTGCCAGCAGCATCCCGTGGGCGGCAACGGCACCGATGCAGCCGGCCCCCCTCACCCACATGTCCCGGATCGCAATTCCGGCCTCGGAGGTTGAGGAAAGGGAAACGGTCTTGAATTCGAAGGGTAGCTTTCTCTGGTCGATGATCTCGACGGAATCGGTTTCCGAATCGATCCACACCGTTCGATAGGGTTTGCCATGAACTTGCATGGCTCAACGCTACTGCACTCCGGCACCAGAGCGCAACAGCGCGATATACCAGAACCAGATCGCAGGCCCGATGAACAGCCAGATGAAGGCTCCCAACGCCAGGTAGGGGCCGAAAGGAAGTGGGCGTGACCACTCCTCGCGGGCCACGAATTTTTGCAGCAGTCCGACAATGGCTCCTATGATGGAAGCAGCAAAGAGCGTGAAGACCACGGCCTGCCAGCCGAGAAAGGCACCGATCATGGCCATGAACTTGACATCGCCAAAGCCCATCGCCTCGCGTGGAACCACGGCACTGAGAATTTTCCCGGAGACCTTCTTCACATTCTCAAGTTCGACCCGCTCGCCATCGACCTCGAAACCATCTCCCACGACTCGAAAACTCTCCGAGAACTCCCTCCGCTCATCGTCGAAATAGAGCTCCTGGGTATCCATCTCGAGCCGGTCCCACTTTCGAAAGAAAACATCACCCCACTCGTATTCATGCTCGCCCAGTCGAATGATGATCGCCTCTTCCTCGCCACCGGGCTGTGAGATCTCGAATTCGGTGGGTTCGTCAAATTCATGGCGGATCTTTCCGAAGGCCAGTTTTCCCATCATGACAACCAGCCAGACAATGGCGAAACCGATTGCTGCTCCGATGATTCCTTCCACGCCTCCGTGCCACCAGACGTCCTTCTCATGGAGGCTCGGAATCGCAAAGCTGGCGAGGATGCCGACCACCGTTCCCCCGATCGTGATGGAATCCGGGATGATGAAGTGATCGAAGTCAATAAAGGTGGCCGAAATCAGCAGGGACGCGAAGATCCACAGCGCGACAATTCCAGGCAGTCCCACACCTTCGAGGCTGTGTTTCCAGATCGCGAGAAAGACGATCCCGGTCAGCAGCTCGACGAGAAAGTAGCGGAAAGCGATCGGCGTGCGGCACCATTTGCACTTCCCTCGCAACATCAGCCAAGTCACGAGCGGAATATTCAACCGCATCGGAATCTGCGTTTTGCAGTTGGGACAGAAAGAACGCTTGGGCTCGTTGACGCTCAGCCCATTGGGAACGCGGTAGATGACCACATTGAGAAACGATCCAATGCTGGCACCAATGGCAAAGGCGAAGGCGGGAAGAACGTAGGCAAGGATTTGGTCCGGAGTCATGAGCGGCTCCGAAGTATCGCTTAAGAGATCCGAAAGGTCTAGTAGTTATAGAAATTAATAACCGCTGGGTCGGAAGGTCCGATCCTGCCAGGAGTCGTCGGAAGACCTTTGGAAGTATCCTCCCCCAGAATTTCCGCTGTTGTAACTGCCCGAAGAGCGAGGCGCACTGGAAGTCGTGCAGCTGGTAAACGCCAAAGAGGAAAGGGCGAAGAGAATGAGGACAAGAGGAAATTTCATGGGAGAATTGATGTCGTTGTCGGGAGTGTCGTATGGGACTATTCCGGTTGCTTGTAGAACCAGTCCGGGAATTTCGCGGCGGGACTGCCACCCGCTTTTCGGTGCAGGAACTTGGTGCCTCGATCCTTGAGAATGGGCATCTCGGTCCCCTTCGTTTCCTCAAGCAGCTCGAAAAGCCGCGCGTTCAGCTCTTTTACTTTTTCGGCATGGTTGGGGTCATTGATCAGGTTGATGCGTTCTTCCGGATCGTTTTCGAGATCGAAGAGCTCGTCGACATCCCAGATGCCGTGGTAGCGAATGTATTTGTAGCGTTCCCCGAGCAAGGCGTGGGTCGTCGGGGTGTGGGGGTAGTTTCTCTCCCAGTAGTATTCGTAGAGGAGAAAGTCGCGCCAGTCTTCCGATTCTCCGGTGACGAGATCTTTGAAACTGGCTCCGTCCATGTGCGCTGGAATTTCGACACCCCCGAAGTCGAGGAGCGTCGGACCGACGTCGATGTTCGCGACGACCTCTTTTCGGACCTGGCCGGCCTTCACGCCCTCGGGATAGCGCATCAACATCGGAATTCTCACGGAGGGCTCGTAGGCGTTCCGCTTGTCGATGAGCCCCTTCTCACCAAAGAGAAACCCGTTGTCTCCGAGGTAGATGATCACCGTGTTGTCGAGTTCGCCGCTGTCTTCGAGATGCTGGAGGAGGTTGCCAGTGCTTTCATCGACGGCCTTGATGGTTTCGCAATACCGCTTGTAGAAGGTCCCGAGATCGAGATCGGTGTAGTAGGCGAATTCGGAACCGTGACGACTGTTGTGCTGATTCTGCACCCACATCGGAACATCGCGAAATTTCTCGGGAGCTTCCTTCCAGGTCACCGGAGGAACGAAGGTCTCATCCTCGTAGTCGTAGGCGTGACGATTTGCGGGGAGAAAGTCGGCATGAACGGCTTTGTGGGAAAGATAGAGCATCCACGGCTTGTCGGATTCGCGGTTGCTCAGCCAATCCGTCGCGAAATCGGTCAGCACGTCCGTGATGTATCCCTCCTGCGGGACACGGGTGCCATTCACGTTGAATCCATCGCGATTGACTTGGGGGACATAGCGCCCCTTGACCTTGGCGTCGGCCGGATCTCCGAAATAGACGCCCTGCCCTTTGAAGGCGACCCAGTGATCGAATCCAGGTTGGACATGATCGATTTCGCCGCCCATGTGCCATTTCCCGATGAACGCGGTTTCATATCCCCCCTCTTGCAGGTAGCTGGGGAAATAGGTGAGTCCCTCGGGGATGGGATTGTAGTTGTCGACGACGCGGTGGTTGTGCGCGTAGAGCCCCGTGAGGATGGAGGCTCGGCTGGGGGAACAGAGAGACGTCGTGACTACGGCGTTCTCGAAATAGACGCCCTCCTTCGCGATGCGATCCAGGGTCGGCGTTTCGAGAAAGGGATGATCGAGGAAGCCGAGGGCGTCGTAGCGGTGGTCGTCGGTCAGGATGACGAGCAGATTCGGCTTGTCCGCAGCCTTGATGGGCGTTTGAGCTACCAAGAACCCCACCAGGCCGAGAAGGGCAAGAGTCGAAAGAGAGAGAAAACGCATGCGCTGACCCTAGAGAGCCTTCGTGAGGTGGTCAACCGTTCGGCGAGGCGAAGAGATCGTTTTCTGTTTCTTTTCCGGGTTCCCGATAGTCTTTGATCTTTGCATTTGAGCTGTCGCGTCCTACGATCACGACACGATGAGCCGCTGTTTCCGCACTCATACCTCCCCGCTCCTTCTGCTGGCCGCCCTGTCTTTTCAAATCGCGACGCACGCGGCAGTGGGAGAACCCGGGGAGGATTACCATGCCGCCCGAGATGCGGGGGTCGAGAAGGTGCTGACCGACTACCTGGAAGTTCTCGAGGAGCTCCTCGCAGGGAGACTGGAAGCAGCAGACCTCGATGGGGCCACCGAGGTGAAGGACGAGATCGGAGCAACGAAGCAGTGGTTGCTCCAGGAAAAGCACGCGGATTTCAAAGAGCTTCCCGAGGGGCTCCCTCAAGCCACGACCTGGCCACCTCTTTGGGAAGTCTTCAAGGAAATGCGAACTCGACTGATTCGAGGGCTCACGACGCTGAATCAGCGCAGCTTCGAAGATCTCGAGGTCGTGCAGAAGCAACGGACAAAGGCGGGAGACCTGGAAGGAGCTCTCGAGGTGAGAGAATTCAGGCAGCAGCTATCCAATGAGATCGCAAAGCTCACGGGGGATGCGGATCAGATCGCCTCCGCCGGTCTTCCTCCGGAACCGGTGGATTTGCTGGACGAGTCGCAGCGGAAACACTGGCGGGTCATTCGGGGCGACTGGACCTTTCGGAAAGAGACCCTCATTGGAGAAGGAAACAGCCGAATTGCCTACGAGCAGAAGATTTCGCCCCCTTTCGAACTCACCTTTGGTCAGGAAGTCGAGGAGGGACAACGCCCACGGCTCTATTTTGGCAAGATGGTCATTCAGCACGATGGCTATGATTTCGCGTTGCGCCTTCATCCCAAAACGGAACCCAAGAAGGTTCATCCCTATGCCCGGGACCGGAAGCTGAGGATCAAGCTCATTGTCGATCCGGAGTTCGTCGAGCTGCATGTGAACGATCGCCTCCTCGAGCGTCGAGAGACCAGGATCGCAGGTCCCCTTGACCGGATCGAATTCAGCGGAGGAGATGGATGGTCTCCTGGTCGCACCGACTTCACCGATATCTTTCTTCTCGAACGCCCCGCGCAGTAGGTTGCGCTCCTTCATTCTCCCCTTCCCATACAGAGCTACTCCCATGTTACGCCCCCGCAAAAAATACACCGTCTACGATCTTCAGCAGCTCAAGGGGAAGCGCGTCCTTACCCATATTCATGTCAAGTCTCCTGAAGAGGCGGCAGCGGCCGAGGCGGCCGGAGTCGACCTGATGAGTTGCAGCTTCGATTCTCCAGAGGCCCAGGCGCGTTTGCCTCGCCTCGTCGAGGCGGCTCCCAACAGTTTTCTTTCGTGCGCGACTCCTCACGGCATGGCCTCTCCCGAGGAGGCCATTCGCATCTCCTTCGAGGCGCTCGAGATCGGGGCGAGCTCTGTTTACTGCAGCGGGAGTCCGCAGCTCGTCGAATCGATGGCCCGCGAAGGAATTCCGGTGGTAGGACATCTCGGGCTCGTTCCCCGCCATGTCACTTGGACCGGATATCGAGCGGTTGGCAAGACCGCCGAGGAGGCTGCCGAGTTGTTCCGAAAGATGAAGGAACTCGAGTCGGCGGGAGCCTACGCTGCCGAACTCGAGGTCGTTCCCCACAGTCTCGCGACCTTTCTCAGCTCGCAAACCTCTCTGCTCCTCATGTCTCTTGGCTCCGGCACGGGATGCGATACGCAGTTTCTCTTTTCCGATGACATACTTGGGGATTATGACGAGCGACTTCCTCGTCATGCCAAGGCCTACCGAGACTTTGCTGCCGAGAAACGCCGCCTGCAAGCCGAGCGGATCGCCGCCTTCCAGGAATACATCAACGACGTCCAGAACGAGGCGTTTCCGACCGAGTCCCACCTCGTTGGGATGGAGGAGGCCGAGTTCGAGAAGTTCAAAGACTCGATCTGATCCTTACTTGGCTTCGCGAAGATACTCCTCGATATCGTATTGTGCCCTGACCGCGGGAGTCTTGGCTTTCCGCGGACGATACTTGTTGGTGAGGTCCTCATCGAGAATTCTCGCCTTGCAGTTGTCGCTCCACTGGATCTCGTAGCACTGAATCAGCTGCTTCCGCAGCTTCTTGTCGTAGACCGGAAAAATCGTCTCGACGCGGGTGTCGAAATTCCGAGGGAGGAAGTCGGCCGAAGACAGGTAGACTTCTGGATCGCCGTCGTTCTCGAAGATGATCATCCGGCTGTGTTCGAGGTAGCGATCGACGATGCTGATGGCCTCGATCTTCTCTTCTTCCCCCAGCACCATCGAGAACATACTCCGCACGATGAGCCGAACACGCACCCCGGCATCGGAGGCATTGCGAAACAGCGCATTGGTTTCCAAGTCGGAGAAGTTGTTCACCTTCACCGAGATCCCGGCGGGTTTGCCCGCTCGGTGGTTCTCGATCTCGCGTTCGAATTTCTCTGCCAGGAACCTCCGCAAGTCGAAGGGAGCGGCGAGAAGGTGGTTTAGCCGCGGCGGCTTGTAGGAGCGACGAAAGAAAGAGAAAATCGTATCCGCATCCTCACCGATCTCTTGATTGTAGGTCATGAGGAGGTGGTCCGCGAAGATCTCGGCCGTATCTTCGTTGAAGTTCCCCGTTCCGAGAACGGTGTAGAATCGGTCTCGCCCAGACTCCCGTCGTTCGATGAGAATCAGTTTGCTGTGGACCTTCAGCCCTTGCACGCCGAGTTGGACGGTGACTCCGGCATCGCGATAGCGACTCGCCCACTTGATGTTGGCTTCCTCATCGAACCGAGCCTGGGGTTCGACGAGCACGAACACTTCCTTGCCGTTCCGGGCGGCACTCTGGAGGGCCGCGGCCACGCAGGAGTTCTTGGCGAGACGATACTGCGTCATGTAGATCCGCTGGACCAGGGGGTCGATCGAGGCCTCTTGCAGGAGGGTGATGAGGTGGCGGAAGGGTTGATACGGGATATGCAGGAGGATGTCCCGTTTGCGGATCGAGGCGAGGAGTCCGACCTGCTTCTTGGCGATACCCTTTACCGGCACGAGCTCCGACTTGTCGTAGCTGAGGCCAGTCTTCCCCAGCTTGGGGAATCCGAGGAGGTCCCGGCGATTGTGATAGCGAGCTCCGGGATAAAGCGAATCGGATCGAGCCAGGTTCAGCTTCCGAAGGACCAGGTTCAGAAATGGCTTGGGGAAATTCTCATCAAAGTTGGCCCGAACCGGCAATCCTTCCTCGCGGGCTTTCAGGCTGTCTTCGAGCTTTTCGTAGAAACTCTCGGTAAAGTCATCGTCGAACTCGAGCTCGGAATCCCTCGTAAACTTGATCGCATAGGAATCGAACTGGTCGTAGGGAAAGGTGGCAAAGACTTCGTCGAGACCGAAGCGGATGATGTCGTCGAGATACATCACGAGCTGGACATCTCCGGTCTTCGGCAGAGGGATGAAACGCGGGAGATTTCCGGGGATCTCGATCAGCGCATGCATGGGGCGTCCCGTCCCATCGGCCTTCGAGGCCTTGACCGCGAGATACATGGGCAGATCCTTCAGCTTGGGCAGTTTGGCCGATGCCTTGAGGATGATGGGAAAAATGTGGGTGCTGACCTCGTTGCGGAAATAATCGATCAGCCACTTCTTGAGGGAGGTCGGAACCTCGGTTTCATCGATCAAGCGGATCCCGTTCTCGTTGAGATCTTCTTTGACCCGTGAGTAGGCGGAGTTGTAGTCCTCGGCCTGCTTCCCGACGAGTCGGGTCACCTTCTTCAGCGTTTCGTTCGGGTTGGGAATGTCGAGCTTCTTCCACTCATCCCCCAGTGATGCGAGACGTTTCAGAGTCGCTACCCGCACTCGGAAAAACTCATCGAGATTGGAACTGTAGATCCCGAGAAACTTGATGCGATCGAACAAAGGCACCTCCGGATCCCCAGCCTCCTGCAGGACTCGAGCATTGAAAGAGAGCCAGCTGGTTTCCTTACTTCGGAAATCTTTGTTCATTAAGAAACGTGAACGAACTGCAAGGGGAACGCCAGTGGTAGTTTGTGAAAATCACTCCCCTTCGCCGTTTGGCGGGTGTTTCTCTCCGTCCACGAAGAGGCTGCCGGTAAAATCGTCGTCGATCGTGATCCTCACCGTCGAGGGATCCGGGCGAGGCCCATCTCCAAACAGGATCGATTGCCCATTGGTGTCGAGGTGGATTTCCCCTTCCCCTTTCATAATGCGGAGGGTCGTATCGCGGGGGCTTTCCGGAAGTGTCAGCCAGGACTCAGAGCGATCCGGTTGGAGCCACAGCTCGCGAGTTCGATCCCAGGGAATGCGCACCTGCAGTTGCTCATCGACCTCGAAAAACCAACCGCTCATTCGTTCCTGGAAAATGACATAGGTCAGATCCTCGAGGTCATACTCCAGGTAATTGATCGCAATCTGCGAGGTGGGAACCCCGTGGCCGTAGGCCTTGCCCGTGACCGTGAAATCATCGGAAGGAACGAGGTCGGCTTCTCCCACCGTGAGTGTCAGGTGGATGCGGAGATCCCCCTCCTTTGCGTAGTCGTTCAACAACTCGAAGTCTCGCTCGTCCCGATAGGGAGTGGCGACGAGGATGCCGCCCAGCATGACGGCTCCGGCCAGGGCGCTCCCCACTTTTGCGATCCTCGGCATGGGTTTCTCGCTTCCGGGTGAGAGTGTCAAACCTCGGTCGAGTCGAAGTAAGTAGTAGAGGCCCATGGCCGTGAAATAACAGACCGCTGCGGCCCAGATCACATCGGAGAAAAAGTGCCCCCCTTGTGCCATTCGGGCGACGCCGATCACCCCCCCGGTAATCAATCCGAAGATCAGGAATCCCTCGGCCAGTTTTCTCCGGTTTCGACGGAAGAGGAAAAATCCGCCGAGAAAGTAAAAACCCATCGTGGCATGCCCACAGGGGAATGACTTGCCTTTCGAGGTTCGATCGATCGTCAGGATAGGTTCGAACTTTTCATGTCCCCCGAGTTCCTCGACGTGACGAGGCCGAGGGCGCCCCCAGTATTCCTTGAGCAGGCCGTTTGTGATGACTCCAGGACCGGTGATCGCGAGGAGAATGCAGAAGAGGAAAACCTTCCGCCATTTGCGAAACCTGTCCCGGGAGAAGCCGAGAATCAGCCCGATCATCGATCCCAGGATGACAAATGCCGGCAGGAGAGTACCGAACCGATACAGCGCATTCCAGAAAGGATGATCGCCAAGCGCCCAGGAATTGCCTCCCGCCTGGTAGATTGCTTTCTGAAACGAAAAATCGAAGTCGGTCAGGCGAACGAATCCCGTTCCCGCGGCGAGAAGCAGGAGAGGAAGCGCCACCCAAAGCACCGGGAGGAAGCGTGGACCACTCGGTGGTGCCGAAAGGTCCGCAAGAAGGCTCTCCCATTTTCGGGAAAGGCCAGTCATCAGGGGAAAGCTCATCGAAGCGGAAGAATACAGGTCAAGATGATTTGAAAAGCGCCCTTCCTGAAACCAAACAGGGTTAGGTGCAGCACCTAACCCTGTTGGAATATCCGTGTTCGAAAGAAAACCTTATTCGAGACCGACGAGTGGATAGAGGTTGTCCTTGCACCACTGACCGTTCTGCATCGTGATCCCATCGGGATCGTCGACCGCTTCGTGGGCTTCGTCTTCGCAGATGATCCACCCCTCGTAGTTACGCAGGGTCAACCACTCGGTGATCTTGTGGAAATCGAGCTTCCCGGTTCCCATCTGTGCCCAGGGTTCGGGACCGTTTCCGGAGAAGTCCTTGTAGTGGATGTGATTCACGAGGTGCTGCCACTTGTTCATCGTTTCGATGACATCCATGCCTCCCCGGATGATGTGCCCGACGTCGGGAGTCCATCCTGTCACCGAGGGGTCGAGCGAGCTGAGGACGACATCGTAGTCGAACTGGGTGCGGACGAGGGAGTCGGGTGGGCTGTTGGGGTGGTAGGAGCAGACGAGCCCTGCATCGGTTCCACGCTCGGAAACGCGGTTTACGTTCCGGGCGATATTGAGGCGACGACGCTGGAGATCCTTGGCGCGGCCACTTGGCAGCGTCACCGTTCCGAGCATGGCCCCGGGGAAATGCTTGAGAAAGTCGATCGTGAAATCGGCTGCGGCGCGTTCTTCCGGAGTTTCCTCCTCGTTGTCCCAGGCGCAGACCAGCGCGAGACCGGCGAGCTCCATGTTGTGCGCTTGCAAGGTGTCCTTGAGCTTGATCGGGTCGCAGAAGTCTCCGAGCCAGTATTTGCCGCAGCCAAGAGCGCTTTCCGAGATCTCGAGAACCATGGGTTCGATTCCGGTGAATCCCGCTTCGGAAGCTACCTTGATCATGTGATCGAGCTTGTTGTCGTAGCCCTTCCCGGTTCCCTGCATGAACCAGGTGTACACTTCAGATCCAAATTTGATTTTTGACATGAGGTAAGAGTAAAAGGTGAAAAGGAAAAAGTAAAAGGTGTTTGATGCGATTAGTGGGTCTTGAGCCACTCGCGGACTCGTGGATTGAAGTCGTCCATGACTTCCCAGTGGAAGGCGTGTCCCGCGCCGTCGTAGAAGTGACTCTCGCAGTTCGGGATCCCCGAGGCGACCTGCTCGCCCATCCACAGGGGGGTGAAGATGTCGTCTTTTCCGCCGATCACGAGACAGGGCGCAGAGATGTTCCCCAGCTGGTCGGTGACACTGTGATTCACACAGGCTGCGGCCTGCCCCTCGAGCCCGTGGAGAGGCTGCGGAATCGGATTGTTGTGAAAATCATCACGACCCGTGACCAAGCCCTCGTAGGCCTCGTCGTTGTCCCAGAAAGGCTTGGTAAAGATCAGGAGCTGGATCCATTCGAGGAACTGGCGATTGTCGAGATGGGCCTTGCACGCCTTCATGTGTTCGAAGACGGAGGTGGCGTAGCGATCGCACTCGGACCACGGGCACATCAGGACTGCGCTCTTCACCTTGTCGGGGTGCCGGAGGCACAGCTGCTGGGCGATGATGGACCCCATGGAAACCCCTACGACCCGGGCGCTCTCGATTCCGAGGGCATCCATGAGACCGGCGTAGTCGTCTGCCATCATCTCGCTGGAGTAGTCCCCTTCCGGTTTGTCCGTCAGTCCGACCCCGCGGTTGTCGGCCATGATGCAGCGAAATTCGCTGCTCCAATCTTCGGCGTGGGCTTCCCAGACTTCACCGCGTGCGGTGATTCCCATGATCAGGATGAGCGGATCACCGCTCCCCTTCTCTTCATAATACATTTGGATTCCGTTGGTTTCGACGTGTGGCATAGAAAAAAGAATGGTTGTTCGGCGCGAGAATCAATCACGTGAGTGAACGGTGTCCAGAAGATTCGGGTTGAATCATCGCAGTGAAAAGGGATCAACGCGCTGTAGAAGTGGCCCCCCAGCCCAAAAAACAGGCCTTTTTGAGCGCCATTGGAAATTTCTTAGAAGAATTTTCGGGAAAAAACGAGGATTTTCCAATCGGTTAAGTTATGCAAAATACAATTGTAACATACTCATTTTAAAAAGTGTGCGGGTTTTATTACGTGTTTCAAATAGGAATAAATGTGACGCATGCGTCACATTTCGCCTGATTTTGTCACACAAATAGATTTGCGAGATTTGAACAGAGGGGCAGTATCTTCCCATCAGTGATTGATCCTGAAGCAGGAATGGCGAAAACGTCACAAATGCCGATTGGCTCATCCGTTGATCACCAACTAAAAAAGACCACTGACAAACACCAAAACTATTCAATGACACAATCCAACCACATACGAAACATCGTATCCAGTGTGAGTGCCGCAGCGATTCTCGCCGGTGGTTCTCTCTTCGCTGGGGACTACGGCAAAGTCGTTATCGACGACAAAGCCCCTATCGAAGCATGGTCGCCTTGCGACATCTTCGAATACGGAACCCTTTACAAGGGTGATGGCTTCATTCGCAAAGTTAGCCTCAACGGTCGTTACCACGGCCAGGCAATTTCGCAGAATGAGACAATCACTGACCCGGCCGGGAACACGATCCGGAATGGATATCACGAGTGGCAGCACCGCCGCTTTCGTATCGGAGCAAACATCGCTTTCGCTGGAAATGTTACCCTTAAGACTTCGACCAACATCTCCGATGGTTCTGGTAGCGGGCATGGATTGACTCGCGCCGAGTTTTTCAACAACTGGGATGAGTTCTACCTTGACTGGGAGCCAGAGCATCACAGCGATGCGAAAGCACCTGCTAAGAATTTCGTTCTCAAGTATGTTGAGCTTGGTAAGCAGAAGCAGACGATCACCCGCGAGTTCAGCACTACGTCTCGAAAGATTCTCACTGTCGAGCGTTCTCCTATCGTCAACGAGGTAGCAGACCAGAAGCCCTGGGGTGTTACCATCGGGTTCGAATTCGGTGGAATCGACCACGAGATCGGTGGCTGGCTCCTTGGAGCAGGTCCTAACGGAGGTCTCAACAACTGGCCCGACTCGCGCAGCCGCGGTGGAGCAAGCTACAACTTCTCCGTCGAGATCAGTGACGCTACCGAGCTCTTTTTCGACTACGTCTACGTCAACAATTCTGACGGCCTCGTTAACGGAGGACGTGCACAGAACAACTACCAGGCGAACTACGAGCACACCTTTGCTATCGGAACCGAGTCCGAGTGGGGCCGCCTTGGCCTTATCACGGACTTCATCATCGGAGTTAACCGTGAGCGCGAGGGTGATTCTCCTTGGGCAGTTGAAAGGGACATTCCTGCGGGTAATGACACGTGGGGACTTGTCATCATGCCTTACTACGACATCACCGACAAGCTTCAGGCCGTGTTCAAATACAGCTACATGAGCGAGGGTGAGCAGCAGCGCACCCAGCGTTTTGCAAGCGGAGTTCCTGGCGACACGAACTACGATTTCTATCGTTTGAATGTCGAGAACTACCACACGATTTATGCAGGACTGAACTACTACGTTTGTGACCACAACCTCAAGGTTATGGCTGGATACGAGTATGCGACTGGTGACCTCTACGGAGTCGCAGGTTCTGTCGAGTCGGGCACTTGGATGCTCGCACTTCGCACCTACTTCTAGGATTCTATCCTGTTTTCCGATTTTATCGGAACAACCCTTGGTAAAAGGCGGGACTTCGGTCCCGCCTTTTTTCGTTCGCAGGAAAGGGCCCTATGGCGGATACTTTCTCCCCGCACATCATTTTTCCACCCATGCCAGATCGTTCCAGCAAGACTCCGCGTCCTCTCACCCTCAAGGTGGGTGATTTCTTTCACCGGCACTCCCAGGAGCTGCACATGACACGCGTGGGAACCAAGGCGGGCTACGATCGCCAGATTCTCGAACCGACCATCAACCGTCCGGGCTTGGCGCTGACCGGATTCTACAAGTATTTCGCCCTGCACCGGATCCAGGTCATCGGGCTTGCCGAGCGATCCTATCTGCGTCACCTCAGTGCGGCCAATGCCGAGAAGCGATTTCACGACCTCTGCCGGCAGAATATCCCCTGTGTCGTCGTGAGCCGCGATCAGGCTCTGCCAGATGCGCTTCTCGCAATCGCGAATGAAGCGGAGATCTCCGTGTTTCAGACTTCGATGGTCACGATGAACTACATCAATGCAGCGACAGTTCGTCTCGACTGGGAGTTTGCGCCCTCCACGACCGAGCACGGGTGCATGGTCGATGTCATGGGGATCGGGATCCTGATTCGTGGAGACAGCGGCACGGGGAAAAGCGAAACCGTCCTCGCTCTCTTGCGGCGGGGGGCCAGTCTCGTCGCCGACGACATGGTCCGGGTGCGCAACATCGAGGATCGCGAGCTGATTGCGACGGCTCCGGAGCTGGGACGAAGCTATATGGAGGTCCGCGGACTGGGGATCATCAATGTGGCCGCCCTTTTTGGAGTCGGCACCTTTCGAACCGAGAAACGTCTCGATCTCGTGGTCAGTCTTCGGCGGGAAGAGGACATGAACGACATGGAGCGGGTTGGTCTGGATCGAGAGTCGATCGATGTCCTCGGCATGGATGTCCCTCATATCGAGCTCCCCGTCGCTCCCGGACGGGATATGGCCCAGCTCGTCGAAGTGGCTGCCCTGGACCAGAAACTGAAGGCGTTGGGACATGATTCAGCCGTGGAATTCAATAAGAAATTATTGAAAAAGATGAGGGACGAACGTAAATCTGTAGTCTGAACCGCTTTCCCGGAGCCCCTCTTTTGAGCGCTCCTCTTTTGTTTCTTCATGCCAACCTGCGAACTGACGATTCCCAACGAGGACGGACTCCATGCCCGTCCCGCGGCCAAGTTTGTAAAGTTGGCGAACCAGTTCGCTTCGGAAATCTGGGTCAAGAAGGATGACGAGGAGATCAACGGGAAAAGCATCATGGGCTTGATGATGCTGGCCGCGGGCCAGGGAAGCACCCTTGAGGTCTCTGCAGAGGGCGCTGATGCGGATGACGCGATCGCGAAGATCAGTGCACTGGTCAACAGCGGCTTCGAAGAGTAGCTCGGAGCGTTTTTGCGCTCCTCTGCACAAACCCGGGTGGAAAGCCCTTGCATCCCCGGGATGATCCGGACATCGGAACCAGGGTGTTTCAATTATTCTATGGCAAAATCATAAGATTATTGCTTAAGATCCGTTAGAGAAGCGTTGTCGATGATAGAAACCGCGAAAAAGACCGAGACCCGTCTGGACGGGATCGGCGTCTCCCCGGGGGTTTCCTGGGGGCCTGCAGACATTCTGGGGAAGTCTCTTGAGGAGCCTGAGAACGTCGCCATCTCCCGCACCCAGGTGGAAGAGGAGAAAGCACGCCTCTCGCTCGCGCTGGTGGCGACTCGAGATCAGATCATCGAATTGCAACAGGAGATCGCCGATGCCGAGGGGGAAAATCACGCCGGAATTTTCGATGCCCACCTCTTGCTCCTCGAGGACTCGACGGTTCTCAATGAGGTCCTGCGTATTTGTGAGACCCAGCTGAAATCCATCGACTGGGCCTATTTCTCGGTCGTGAAGCGCTACATCGATTCGCTTCGCAAGATCTCGGATCCCTATCTTCGAGAGCGTGCCGTGGACATCGAAGATGTCGCGAAAAGACTCCTCAAGAACCTGCGATGGTCGGCAGAGAACAAGGATGTCGGCAGCATGAGCGAGGGAACCGAGATCGTTCTCGCCCACAATCTGACCCCGTCGGACACGGTGACTATGACCCGCGCGAATGTCCGAGGATTTGCCACGGAAGTCGGCAGCTCCACTTCTCATACGGCCATCATGGCCCGTTCGCTGAACATCCCTGCGGTGGTGGCGCTGCACCGCATCCCTGACGATTTGAGAGTCGGCGATCTCGTCATCATCGATGGCTATCATGGGACAGTCATTTTCAATCCGACCGAGGAGACTCTCCGGGAATACGAGGAGCTTTCTCGTCGAGATGATGCCCTCGTCGAGTCCCTCCAGACCCTCAAAGGCAAGCCTACCGTCACGGCGGATGGCAAGGTGATGACCCTTTCGGCCAATATCGAGTTCGTGGAAGAGCTCCGGGAAGTTGCCAGCCAGGATGCGGAAGGGATCGGTCTCTATCGAACCGAGTTCTTCTATCTTCGGGAGAAGAAGGAACGAGAGGAAGAGAACCAGTTCGAAAACTATCGGAAAGTGGCCGAGGCGACCGACCCGCATGGGGTCATCGTAAGGACCTTGGATATCGGTGGCGATAAATTGCTGCCCGAGTTGGTGGAGCATCCCGAGCCCAACCCATTTCTCGGCTGGCGAGGCATTCGCTTGAGCCTCGATCGCAGCCACGAGTTTCGGATCCAGTTGCGAGCGATTCTCAGGGCCAGTGCTTTCGGGAAAACGCGTATCATGTTCCCCTTCATCTCCTCCGTGGAAGAGATTCAGCGGGCGAAGGATCAGCTCGAAATCACGAAGCGAGAACTGGAGGCCGAAGGGATTGCGTTCGACCGCGACATCGAGGTCGGGGCCATGATCGAGATCCCCAGTGCGGTCATGATCGCCGACCATCTTGCCAAGGAAGTCGACTTTTTCAGTATAGGGACGAACGACCTCATCCAATACACGACTGCGGTCGATCGAGTCAACGACCGGGTGGCCCACCTCTATGAGCCCACTCACCCCGCCGTCATCGCCATGATTCGGGAGACCGTCGAGGCGGCTCATCGGAATCAAATCTGGTGCGGAATCTGTGGAGAAGCCGCTGGCTATCTCTCCCTTATGCCTGTTTGGGTCGGTCTGGGAGTCGATGAACTGTCCGTGGGATCTTCCCAGGTCTTGAGAATGCGCTGGGCGATTTCCAAGTTGAAGGAAAGCTCCTGTCGCGAGCTGGTCGAGAAACTCAAGGGCATCGGCACCGCGGGTGAAATCAGGCGCCTCTGTGAAGAAGTGGCCGATCAGGCCTATCCGGAACTTCTGCTCTGAGCGGCCAGGATCTCCCATTGACCCATCTCGATTTTCCGCGACAATACCCCTCTCGAAATCCCCTCCCCATGCTCATTCGCAGAAAGGTTTTCCAGTCCTCCGTTCCGTCGCTCTCCTGCCGGGAGATGCTTCTTGTCGGACTGGCTCTCGGTTTTTCGATTTCGCTCGTCCAGGGGCAAAATTTGAAGGATCTCAAGGATCTGAAGCTGCCGACCTTTCAGGGGCTGTTCAATCGTGATGGCAATCTCCTGCAGGAAACGGCGCAGGCACCGACGGGGCCTGGAGGGATGTGTATCCTTCCCTCGGGCGATCCCATCATTTCGTGTCACCAGTTCTTCAATCCGGCTCATCGTGTCCTGAGATGGAATCGCAAGGAGAGCACCTGGACTCCCTTTCCGACCCTTGAGATGAATACGCCAGGCTCCGGGGCACCCGTGGTCCTCGACTCCGTTCTCGGGATGGCTTGCGATACACGTGGCGTGGTCTGGATGCTGGACAATGGGCGTCGCAGCGATACCCCGCCCAAGCTGGTCGCGTGGGATACCAAGAAGGATGAACTTCATCAGGTCATCGTCATCCATCCGCAGTCACTTTCTCCCCGTTCCTTTCTCAAGAACCTGGTCCTCGATCCTGCCGGGCCTTATATCTACATCTCCGATCCTGCCGATGGGGTCAGCTCCGCCATTCTCGTCGTGAATACCCAGACGGGATTGACTCGGCGGGTTCTCGAAGGGCATCGCTCGGTGCAGAAAGAGCCCAACGTCGCCCTGGAGCTCGATGGCCGCTCGGTCCTGGCTCGCCGACCCGATGGCGCCATTGCGACTCCACTGACAGGAGTGAGTCCCCTCGCGATCGATCGCCGGGGCACCTGGCTCTACTACGGACCGCGCAATGGTTCCTCCCTCTTCAAGATCGAGACGGACTTGCTGCGAAACCAGCAGCTTGCCCCAATCAACCTTCAGGCCCAGGTGCAAGGGGTATCGCCCAAGCCAATCTGCGATTCCATGGTCATCGATTCCAAGGGGGTCATCTACTTTGCCGACATCTCCCGTGGTTCGATCGATTACGTCTCGCCCGATGAGAAATACCTCAATCTCCGTCTCCTCATCCAGGATCCTCGGATCGTCTGGCCCGGAGGTCTCCTTGTTGGGCCAGATGGGGAGCTGCACTTCTTCAGCAACCAGCTTCATCGCACTCCGTTTTTCAACAGTGGCAAAGATGTCACGGCCCCTCCCTTCTCTTTGTTCAAAGCCCGCCCGCTCAACAAGGCGCGTTTCGGATTCTAAGCCTGGTCGCCTCTCCTCATGCCGACCATTCTCGATACGCTCAAAAAGGGCACGGAATATCTTGAGAATTACGAAGTCGAGGAAGCTCGGCTCAGTATGGAGCATCTCATTGCCCATGTTCTCAAGGTCGAGCGCATGCAGCTCTATCTCGATTTCGATCGCCCCCTGGTCGAGGAGGACCTGGAGACTTTGCGAGAGTTGACCAAGCGCCGGAGTCGAGGAGAGCCCCTTCAGCACCTCCTCGGTGTGATCGAGTTTCATGGTCTCGAGTTTCGCACCGATGCTCGCGCCCTCATACCCCGTCCTGAAACGGAGGAGCTGGTCGAACACCTCTTGGCGAGGGTGGGTGACGAGAAGCCCGGCGATCTCCGGATCCTCGACGTTGGTTGCGGCTCCGGGGTCATCGGACTTTCCCTTGCCCATCACCTGGAGCTTTCCTCTCCCGTCATGCTTTCCGATGTGTCGGATGAAGCGCTTTCGCTGGCGAGGGAAAATGCGGAAAAACTCGAGCTGGGAGAACGGGTCGAGTTCGTTCAGAGCGATCTACTTGGCGACGTCTCGGGCGAGTTCGACTGGATCGTGGCAAATCTCCCCTATATCCCGGATGATCAACAAACCGAACTGAGTAAGGAGGTCCAACGTGATCCTGCTCTGGCGCTCTATGGCGGAGAACGCGGGGTCGAGATGATGGAAGAACTCATTCGGCAGGCCCACGCCAAGCTCTGTGATGGCGGGTTGCTTGCCCTGGAGCACGGGATCGACCAGGCAGAGGGATTGAAAGTCTTCGCAGAGGACCACAACTTTCACCCCGTGGAATCCGTGCGAGACCTTAGCGGAATTGACCGCTTTCTTTTCGCTACCAAAATCTCCTGAATCTGCTAGTGTTCGCCCCCTCTTTTAGTCAATGTTGAAATTTTAGAATGGAAAAGTTTGTAGTCCATGGCGGGAGTTCGCTCTCGGGAAACGTCAACATCAGCGGATCGAAGAACGCATCGCTGCCCATCCTTGCGGCGACCCTGTTGACTCGTGAGCAGTGCGTGATTCGGCGAGTGCCTGATGTCTCGGACACCAACTACATGCTTCAGATCCTGCATAATCTGGGTGCAGAGGTGGAGCGAGCCAGCGGAAATGTCATCATCAAGTGTGAACGCATTCGGGGGCACGAAGCTCCCTATGACCTGGTGCGGAAAATGCGCGCGTCGGTCTGTGTGATGGGGCCTCTGCTCGCTCGTCACAACCGTGCCGACGTCTCTCTCCCAGGTGGATGTGTCATCGGAGATCGCCCGATCGATCTCCATCTCCGAGGATTGGAGGGCTTGGGAGCCGAAGTCACGGTCGAAGGTGGAAACGTCCATCTCGAAGCCCGCTATGGTCTCAATGGCGATACTCTCGATATGGCGGGGAAGAATGGAGCTACCGTGCTTGGCACAGACAACGTCATGATGGCGGCCGTTCTCGCCAAGGGGACCACGGTGATCAACGGTGCTGCTTGCGAGCCCGAGGTCGTCGATCTGGCCAACTTCCTGATTGCGATGGGAGCCAAGATCAGCGGAGCTGGAACACCTCGCATCGAAATCGAAGGCGTCTCCGAACTGGGCGGAGTCGAGCATACTGTCATCCCCGATCGAATCGAAGCCGGCACTTTTCTTGTTGCGGGTGCGATGGCCGCTCCCGAAGGGATTACCTTGCGCCGGGTCAATCCGGAGCATCTCAGTAGCGTGACCGAAGTCTTGGAGCAGTGCGGCTGCGAAATCCAGCAGTCCGAGAAGTCCATGACGATCCAACAGGCAAAGAATCCCGTCGGAGCCAACATCACCACCGAGCCCTACCCCGGATTCCCGACGGATATGCAGGCCCAGATGTGCGCTCTCTTTGCGACGACACCAGGCCTCAGCGTCGTGAAAGACACGATCTTCCCACAGCGATTCATGCATGCCTCCGAGATGAAACGCATGGGGGCCAATATCGAAGTTTCCGATGGAACTGCGGTCATCAACGGCGTCGAGCAGTTGAGTGCCGCCCCCGTGATGGCAAGCGACCTTCGGGCCTCGGCTGCTCTTCTTCTCGCGGGACTTACGGCCAAAGGCGCGACGGAGATTTCTCGCGTCTATCATATCGACCGTGGCTACGAGCACATCGACGACAAGTTGATCGGATTGGGAGCCGAAATCGAACGCCTTCCGGCCTGATTGCCTGCTTCACGCATTTCCTTTTCGAATCGAGTAGCGGCTTGGGAATGGGCCCGATTCGAGAAATGGCGTTCATGCGAGCGATCGACATTTCGCGATACGGGATCTTGCGTTCGAAACGTTCTCTGCTTGAATGAAATGCTACGAATCATGAGAACGCTCCCCCTTCTCCTCGCGATGGTTGCTTTCAGCTTCACGGGTTGTGTGACCTACGAAAAGAAATGGAATGAGGCTGTGGCGGCCTATGAGGCTGGCGAGACCCAGGCCCCGGCGGGCCCCTGGACGGGAACCTGGACCACCGAAACCAACGGGCACACCGGCGACCTGCGAGCCATCGTGAGCCCTTCGAAAGGCGGTAACGGAGACTACGACTTTCACTATCATGCCACCTGGAAGGAAATCTTCTCCGGTGCCTACAAGGTTCGGTTTCCGGTGACCCAATCTGGATCGAAGTATCTTGCCAATGGCGAGAAGAGTCTCGGGCTTTTCGGGACTTTTGGGCACAAGGCAACGATTTCGGGGAACCGCTTCGACGCAACCTATTCGAACCGCAAGGGAGATCTCGGGACCTTTCAAATGACCCGCCCCTAGTCGTCCTGTTCATATCAGGCTGCTGTTTCTTCCCATTCCTGATGGGAGGAAGGTGAGAGGCAAATTGGGAGTTCGTCTCTGGAGAAGTTTCCGAGAGCTGGTTTTCCTGGAATGATACCCCCCTTTTTCCCATGTCTCGCGATCGCTCTCTCCCCATCTTCGATCTAGAGATCGATCTGGCTGCCGCGATTTCGCAACCCTCGTCTCGAGTGGTCATCGAAGCGCCCACGGGGTCCGGAAAGTCGACCCAGATTCCCCAGTTCCTTCTCGATTCTGGTCTTTGCGGCGACGGCGAGATCTTCGTTCTGCAACCACGGCGCCTCGCTGCCCGCATGCTCGCGAAGCGGGTGGCCGAAGAGCGAGAGGTCCGATTGGGAGACGAAGTGGGGTATCAGGTTCGCTTCGAGAATTGTGTGTCGAAAGAGACCCGGATTCGATTCGTCACCGAAGGGATTCTCATTCGCAAGCTGATCGACGACCCGAGCCTCAGTGGAATGGCCGCGGTGGTCCTCGACGAGTTTCATGAGAGACATTTTTTCGCGGATATCAGCCTGGCCCGATGTCTCGAAGTGCAGAAAACTCTTCGCCCCGACCTGAAGATTGTCGTGATGTCTGCGACCCTGGAAGCGGGTGCCCTGAAGGAATACCTCGGGGAAGGTTGTCACCACCTGATCTCCCAGGGGAGGACTTTCCCAGTCGATATTCAATACGCACCGCCTCGGGAGAGACACAAGGGAGAGCTCTGGGATCACATCGCGAGAACGATCCGAGACTTTCTTCGCAAGGAGGGCGTGGAAGGACACATCCTCATCTTCCTTCCCGGTCGCTACGAGATCCAGAAGACCGCCCAGCAGCTCCGCAAGGCGAGTTGGACATCAGGATTCCAGATCCACGAGTTGTATGGGGAGCTGGCTCCTGGCAAGCAGGATGCTGCGGTGGCCAAATCGGCGCAGCCGAAGATCGTGATTGCGACAAACGTGGCCGAGACTTCGATCACGATCGATGGCGTTCGTCTGGTCGTCGATGCGGGACTCGAAAGGAGAGCAGCCTTTGATCATCATCGGGGAATCACCACCCTGCATATCGAGAAAATTTCACAGGCGTCGGCGGATCAGCGAGCAGGCCGCGCCGGCCGAACGGGTCCCGGGCATGCCATCCGCCTTTGGAGTGAGCGGGACCAGGAGTCGCGAGCCGTCAGCATCCCTTCCGAAATCCGGAGGATGGATCTCACCGAAGCCATCCTCATTCTCGCCTCCAGCGGCGTAGAATCGGTCAGAACCTTCCGGTGGTTCGAAGCCCCCGACCCCACGGGACTCGAAGAAGCCATCGAGCGACTCAAGGATATTGGGGCCTTGAACGAGGAGGAGCAGCTAACATCACTGGGCAAGCAGATCAGTCATCTCCCCGTAGCACCCCGATTTGGACGCATCCTCTACGAAGCGGCCCAATACGGCTCCCTCGATCTTTTCGCCCGGATTGTCGCGCTGAGCCAGTCGAGACCGCTCTTTCCGACCCGAAAACGAGAGGCCAATCATCTCCAGGCCGTCGATTTCGCACAGGAGGAGGATGTCTCGGACTTCCAGTCCCTGCTGCGAGCCTGGTCGCAGATGAAGGAAAACGGATTCCGGCGCGAAGTTGGGGAACGTCTCGGGATCCACGCGGGTGCCTGTCGCGATGTGGATCGCGTGTCCCAACAGATCGCCCGGATCGCTTCTCGCTGGCATCCCTCGCCCAATCGAGACCCTCATCCCAGCGGCGAAACACTCGCACGAGTCTTCCTGAGTGGTTTCTCCGATCGGGTCGCGGTTCGGAACAGCAGCTCCACTCTCGCCTGCGCGGTCGTGGGAAAGCGAAGAGGGCAACTGGAAAAGGACTCGGTCGCCGCCGAGAAGGATGTCAGGCTCTTCGTGGCAGCCGAAATGATCGAGATCGAAGGACGAGATCTCCAGGTGAAGTTGGGGCTCTGCACGCGAATCGAAGAATCCTGGCTCGAGGATTCCTTCCCATCTCTCTTCGAAGAGAAAGAGGGTGCCGTCTACGATGAGCGTTTCCGTCGCGTCGAAGCGCGAAAGGAAAAACGCTTTCGTGATCTCGTTCTCGAATCGAAAGCTTCCGGGGAAGTCCCGCTCGATCAAGCTGCCGCTCTCCTCGCCGAGCGGGTTCTTGCTGGCGAACTCAATCTCAAGGCGTGGGATGACAAGGTGGAAGCCTGGATCGCTCGTATCAACCTCGCCGCGGAGCACTTTCCCGAATACGATTTTCCCGAGATCGACGAAGATTCGCAACAGCTCATCCTTGAGCAGATCTGCGAAGGAGCGACGAGCTATAAGCAGATCAAGGATCGCAAAGTCTGGCCGTCACTCCAGGAGTGGCTGCCGTCCCATCTCAAGGGCCCGCTCGATCATCTCGTCCCGGAGCGAATCAAACTCTCCAACGGCCGGGAGAGCTTGGTGCGTTACACTGCTGGGGAAAAGCCACGAATCTCCGTCCTCATTCAGCATCTCTTCGGGCTGAACGATTCACCGACCGTCTGCGAAGGAAAGGTTCCCGTGGTGATCGAGGTCCTCGCTCCGAATCATCGGCCCGTCCAGGTGACCGAGAATCTTGCGGGATTCTGGACCGGGAGCTACTCAGCGGTTCGGGCTCAACTGCGAGGCCGCTATCCCAAGCACGAGTGGCCGGACTATTCGTAGAATAGCGAGTTCGGCCCCAGCCCTCTCTTCATCTCGGCGCCCCATCTCGGCAACTCTGTGGAGCCGTTGAATTTTCATTTTATTAATTTTTTATAAAATGATTAAAAATTGGAAAGTGGCCTCTAGAGGCTCGTTCGGTTGAGTTTTCCCAGCCGGGGGCGTCCGCTCTAAGACCTTCTGGCCAGAGAGCTTTTCATGCCCTTCTCTATCGAGCATGGATCGGACGAAGGTCGTTTTTCTGAAGTCTATTTGCGTTGCACGCCTGGGCAGAGAACGCAGCTCGTTGCTCATTAGGCTGGTTCTCGACCGAGAAACTGCCGGACGAGTTTTGCGATTTGCGAAGCTCACCGTGTCTCGCTGAAAGGCATCGCATGGCGAACACCGTTTCGGATCGGTAGTCTTTTTGCTAGTCTGGAAAGGAAGCTACCTGGGAGAAATTGTAGCGCTACCGCAAGAGGCCTCGATCGAATCGAGTCGTGCGCTCTACTCGGGCTCCCCTTCCTCGGGCGAATTGGTCTGATTCAGTGGCCTCGTAGCCCCTTTGAGCTATCCCGACCCTACTGAGTTCCCGGAAAATATGGGTTTACATATTGTCAAGAAAACTTAAGTATTTTGGTTGATAGCAGTCACTCGGTCGGTTTCGAAGGGCTTCTGTCGGACAATTGATCACCACTCCAACCTCGCTCGCTATGAACTCGCACTCCTATTCACAGATGACCCCGGCCAAGCCCGGTCCCATCACCAAGATCTTCTTCTGGCTCTCCGGAGCTGGGGCCGACACACTGGAACAGTGTCCCGGATGGGAGCAGCGAAAATACGTCGCCTTCGGCGCTACCGTTCTTGTCCCGAGTGTCTTTGCCTTCATCGCCTGTGCCTATGCGCTCTCTACCCTGACGGACAACTGGAAGGTGATTCTTCCCGTCGCGATTGCCTGGGGACTCATCATCATGACGATCGACCGGGCCTTGCTCTCGATCTATCGCTCCTACCAGCGATTCCATCGCAAGGTGGGGCAGTTTTTCCTCAGGATTGTAGTTGCCGCGCTCATGGGGATTACGATCTCGCACCCTCTCACCCTGCTGCTTTTCAATGACACCATCACCACCGTGGTGGAAGAAGAACGGCAGACCGAAATCGAAGCCGTTCGCGATGTCGCCAATGTCGACAAGGCAGAGGTCGAAACCAAGATCACTGGTCTGGAGGCAGAGATTGCCGATCAGCGCGCCAAGTTCGAGAGCACCTTTCTTGCCGAGTTTATCGTCGCGGACGATTCCGCAGGCGAACTGGATCCCACGGCGGAGATGGATGCCGACTTGCGGGAGCAGATGGATATCCGCATCGCAGCAGAAACTGCGGAATACCAGAACCGAATCGAGGCCATCGATGCCGAGTTTACCGATTTGCAGGGGCAATACGCCACGTTGCAGGTCGATCTCGATCATTGGCAGAAGGAGTTCGAACGCGAGGTCAACGGACAGCGCAGTGGGATCCGTGGACTTGGACCAAGAGCCAAGAGCATTCAGGATGACCAGCTCGCCTGGCGTCGTGACGAGGCAAAGCGGATCGCCGACAGCCTTCAGTATCTCACCGATCAACGCGCCGACTATGCCGACCGAGTCAAGGCGATCGAGACTGCCGTGAAAGAAGAATTTGTAGGCATCGCCGCTGCGAAAGCAGAGCGCTTGAAAGAAGAACGTGACCGTGTCGCTGCCCTGAAGCAGCAGGTTCAGGAGTCTCAGGCGAGCCAGTTCGTCGAGCAGCAGAATGCGATCCGCGCGACGATCACGGCACAGATCGATACCCGTCTCGGTGAGCTTGAGCGTCTCCAGGGCGAACTTGCCGCGATCGGTGACCAGGAACAGGAACGCATCGATGCGATTGCTGCAGAGCCTCGCAAAGACATTCTCACGCAGACCCTCGCTCTCCACAGCCTGTTTGAGAAGGGCTACGAAGGCGGGAAGTTCGCCCTCATGGCCTACCTCATCCTTGCCGGTCTCTTCATGCTCATCGATACGATCCCTCTCGTCGTGAAATTCTTCTCCCAGCCTGGCCCCTACGATGCCCTCGTCGATCGCGATGAGGTCCGCTTTGCCCGCGAGCGTGAGGCCTGGCTCAAGAGCTACAACGAGTATATGGAATCGCTTTCTTCAGGCCGTTTGCTTCACCTCACCCAGAACAAGCCTCTCGAGAAAGCGTTGATCGAAGGCATCGACAATTCTCGCGCAGCCAAGGAGTTCGTCGAGAACCTGATCGATCTCGAAACCGCGTTCGAGGAGCGAATCGAGTCGGAGAAGGCTCTTCTCGCCGACGAGAAGAACCAGCGAGCCAAGACTCGTGCGAAGCGACTCGAGCAGTTCTCGGAGACCTTCTACGAGGATCTGAACAAGCGCATGGAGTCCTTCTTCGATCACAACGCCGCTCGTGATGCCGCGGCACGTGGAGCTGCGTAACGGCCGGCGATTCAACAGGGTTGAGTGATCCGCTTTACCCTGTTGGGTGGCGAGGCGAAGCGAAGCCGTGTTCCTCACATCCCCAGACCGACCTGGGGCGAAGAGAAGGCGCCTTCGTTGACACGGACTTCGGGCACTTCGTCCTTCAGGAGGAGAACTTCGATGACGTCGAACCGGAAGAGGATCTCGGGATGGTTCAATTCTCGTAGCCAGGCGTTCGCTCCTCGAATGATGAGTCGCTGTTTTTCCTGATCGACGGCATCGGCGGGCCGACCGAACTGATCACTGGTCCGCGTTTTCACCTCGGAAAAGACCAGTGTGTCCCGGTGCCGGGAGACCAGGTCGAGTTCCCCTCCTCCCCGTGCTCGGAAGTTCCGATAGAGGACGCGATGTCCATTTCGCCAGAGCGTCTTGGCAGCGAGGCGTTCTCCCGTTTCCCCAATCCATTGGTTTCTGACGCCGGACTCCTCCTCGTCGAAATCCGGAATTGCAATGGGATGATCGAGTTCACAATCGATCCAGCGATAGTAAAGTCGCCGAAACAATCCGTTCATTTCATGGTCTGCTTGCGTTGGGCCAGCGCGACAGGCGCGAAACTCTGGCGGTGGATGGGACACGGGCCGTACTTCTCCAGCGCTTCCCGATGGATCTTGGTCCCGTAGCCTTTGTGCCGGTCGAAGCCATAGGCGGGGAATTCCTCGGCATAGCGAAGCATGAGGCGATCGCGCTCGACCTTGGCGATGATGCTCGCGGCGGCGATGGAGAGACTGAGAGAGTCTCCTTTGATCAGGGCGCGATGTTCGCCCGGGAATCCTCCGATCGGCTTGCCGTCGATCAGTGCGATGTCGGCAGAAGGGTTTAGCTTGGAAAAAGCGGTTCGCATCGCTTTCCAGGTGGCTTGCAGGATGTTGATTTCATCGATCTCCGGAGCCGTGATCATTGCCGAAGCCCATTGAATCTCGGGATGCTGAGTGATCTCCTTGTAGATTTCCTCTCGCTTCTTCTCGGTCAACTGTTTGGAGTCGGTTAATACGTCATGAGTATAATGGTCAGGAAGCACGACAGCAGCGGCGGAAACGGGTCCAGCGAGGGGCCCGCGACCTGCTTCATCGATCCCTGCGACACGGCTGTATCCTTCTTCCTGGAGGGCTCGTTCGTGGGAGAGGTCCGGCATCGAATCGAGATGTGGGAGTGGGCGATCAGGGGACGCGATTGACCTCGTTGATCAACTCCCGGAATCTACCCGCCATGCCGCGGCGTTTGTGGCACATGAGGCGAGGAAGATCGGCGAGGTGGGGCTCGTCGGCTTCCTGGGGCCGTGCCTCGCAGGCTTCAAATTCTCCGTCTTCGAGGAGATCGAGGTATTCGGAATTCAGCTTGGCGAGGAGTTCTTTCGTGACGGGTTTCTGCAAGCGCATCACCAGGTTCTTTCCGACGTAGCGGTAGCTGTGGAAGTTGGAAAAGAAGGTCACGATCTCCTCGACGGCTTCATCGAGGTCCGTGGTGATTTTGAAAAGTCGGAAGTCATCTTCGGAAATCAATCCGAGCCGGAAGAGATGGTCCTGCACAAACTGCATCCAGGTTTTCCAGTAGGTCCCTCCCTCTGCATCGACGAGGACGATGGGAACGACCTGGGCTTTTCCGGTTTGAATCAAGGTCAGGACTTCGAAGAGTTCGTCCATGGTCCCGAAGCCTCCCGGGAAGGCGGCGATGGCGTCGCTTTCTTTCACGAAAGCCAGTTTGCGGGTGAAGAAGTAGTTGAAGTCGATCAGCTTCTCGTCGCCGTCGATGTGGTGATTGGCCCCCTGTTCGAAGGGCAACTTGATATTCAATCCAAAGCTTCCGTCTCGTCCCGAGCCTTCCTGGGCTGCTTCCATGATCCCCGGACCGGCTCCGGTGATGGACATGAACCCCGCTTCGCGCATCTTACGGGCGAAGGCGACCGCGGCCTGGAACTCGGGCTCGTCTGGCTTTGTTCGGGCACTTCCAAAGATCGACAGCTTACGCTCGTCGGTGAAGGGGCCGAAAACCGAACTGGTTCGGCGCATCTCCTTGAGGGCACGATTGTAGAGCTTGAGATCTCCGTCGGGAAGGCAATCCCGCCCCATCTTCAGTGCGGTGACGATGAGCTCCTGGACGAGCGCGTTGGAAGATTCGCAGGCCCAGTCATTGACGAGGGATTCGATCCGCTCGTCCATTTCCTTGTCTCCGGTGGATCCATGCGATCCGGGGAGCCCGAAAATCCCTCCTCCGGTAAAGTCTCTCGAGTCCTTTCGTAGATGTCGTCTTTTGCTCATGAATTCTTGTCGAGGCTACGGGAGGATTCGCTTCCGCTCAATCATGGAAAGTAGTTTCTCCCGAGGAAAAACCCCATTTTTTTCCTTTCATGAATGCGGGAACGCATGCTAATTCCCCCGCCCATGTCTATCCCACTCGACGATATCCGAATCGACAGTCTGCGTCAGTTGATTGCTCCGACCATTCTCATGGAGGAAGTTCCGGTTTCTCCTGAAGCCGCAGAGACCGTCAGCGCCTCTCGAAAGGAGATTGCCGATATCCTTGCGGGAAGAGATAAGCGCCTGCTCGCCGTAGTCGGCCCCTGCTCGATCCACGACACAAAGGCGGCACTGGACTATGCCGAGCATCTCGCCGAATTGCAAAAGAAGGTCGAGGACGATCTTCTCCTCATCATGCGAGTCTACTTCGAAAAGCCCCGGACCACGGTCGGGTGGAAGGGATTGATCAATGACCCTCATCTCGATGGGTCCTACGACATCAACGAAGGACTCGCGATCGCCCGGAAACTCCTCCTCGGGATCGTCGAGAAAGGCATCGCGGCAGGAACGGAATTTCTCGACACGATCAGCCCTCAATTCTACGCAGACCTCATCAGCTGGGGCGCCATCGGAGCTCGGACCACGGAGTGCCAGCTTCACCGGGAGCTTGCTTCGGGATTGAGTATGCCGGTCGGCTTCAAGAACGGTACTGGCGGCAATTTCCAGATCGCAGTGGATGCGATCCAGGCAGCCAATCACCCGCACCGTTTTCTCTCGGTTACGAAGTCCGGCGATTCTGCCATCGTAGCGACCCGCGGCAACGACGATTGCCACATCATTCTCCGTGGAGGCAAGACAGGTCCAAACTACGATCGCGAAAATGTCGCTGCGGTCCGGGAAGCTCTCGAGGGAAAAGGCCTCGAGCCTGCCATCATGATCGATTGCAGTCACGCCAACAGCGGGAAAGACTTCCGCAATCAGCCGGGCGTCTGCGCCGAGATCGGTGCTCAGGTCGCTTCTGGTGACAGCTCGATTCGGGCGGTCATGATCGAAAGCCACCTCCACGAAGGCGCGCAAAAACTGCAGTCCAATCTCGATGATCTCGAGTATGGCGTCAGCGTTACGGATTCCTGTGTCGGCTGGGACACCACCGTGGAGATGGTCGAACAGCTCGCCGCCGATGTGCGAAAGCGACGGGCGACCTATCTCGCGTAGAGGAATCCACCCCGCGTTTCAGACGTCGCGACGGGTCTCGATCCTTGCTTTGAGCAGCCCCATCAGCGAATAGAGCCCAAAGTAGGCTCGATTGAGGTAGATGCTGTCGGCCGACCCCCTCGCGGTCCGAATCTGTTTCCATTCACGATTCTTTCTCTGGGCTTCTCCCATCTCGAAGATCGCCGCCATGTAGGTTTCGTCGCTGAAATCGAACGAGCCCTCGTAGAATGGGCGACCGAGCAACTCAGCGCCTGCCTGCGCATTCTCGAGAATCAGATCTCGTTCCCTCTCGGTGTCGTTTTCAGAAAGAATGTCGAGTGTCCACAAGCCTTTCTCGAACGCCTTTCGGTCTCGCACGACCTCCGGATCGAGAAAGCGGAAGTAGTCCCGATGAAAGTCGAGATCGATTTGCTTGGTGCATCCGAAGTCGAGGACGACGACATCGCCAGATTCATCGACGAGAAAGTTTCCCGGGTGAGGATCCGCGTGAAACCGTTTCAGTTGATGAATTTGAAAGTGGTAGAAGTCCCAGATGGCCTGTGCGACGCGATTCCGGATCGACGGATCTTGAACCTCGGCAGCAAAGCGGTCCAGGGGGCGCCCTTCGATCCAATCCATGGTCAGGACCCGACGATTGGAGTACTCCGGATAGTAGCGCGGAAATCGGATCCCGGGGATTTTCTCTTTGGAAGCCTCGGATAGCGAGACCGAGCGTTCGAGTTCCAAGCTGTAGTCCGTTTCTTCAAGGAGGCGTTCCCTGACTTCCGCGAAGTAGGGTTGCACTTCGGCATCCTTCCAGCCCAAGACCTGGAGAGCCACCGGCTTCACCACGGCGAGATCACTGTCGAGACTGTCGGCGACACCGGGATACTGCACTTTTACTGCGAAATCCTTCTTCCCTTTGCTGGCTCGATGGACTTGCCCGATCGAGGCGCCGTGCAGAGCGGATTTGGAAAACGTGTCGAAAAGCGCCAGCGGTTCTTTTCCAAATTCTCTCCGAAAGGTCTTCACGACAAGAGGATAGGAAAGCGGAGGCGCAGAGTACTGAGCTTGCGCAAACTGCTCCCGAAATGCTTCGGGAAGCATGTTCCGGTCGATGCTGAGCATCTGCGCCAGCTTGAGTGGGCCACCTTTGAGTCGGGAAAATGTGTCATAGATGGCCCCTGCATTGGCTTCCTCCAAATCGGTTGGGGCGACTTTCTGTCCCGTCGCCTTCTTCCCGTAGTGCTTCACATAGTTCACACCGACTCGGGCGCCTGCCCCTGCGAGAGCAGCCACTCGGGAAGCACGGCTGGAAGGAATGGAGGATTGTTCGGAGACGCTCATCGTGACGTTTGGGGAACTGGTTCAGCGCGGCCCCCAGCTTCGCCCGCTGAGAAAACGGAAGAGGTCAAAGGCGGAGTCGACCGCCTGGGTCCCGATGACGTCGAAAGCGAGGCGAACGGATTTCTCGATATAGGCATCCGTGCGCTCGAATCCCTGGCTCGTGTCCGAGAGATTGAACTCGATCACCGAGAGGAGATGGCCGAAAAGTCCGAGGGGATAGGTTCGGGTGAGCGCCCCCCGACAAGCCACTTCGCCCGTTTCTTTCCCGGTCTCGAGGATATGTTCGGCAAATTCCTGGAACGCCCGTCGCATGCCGCAAAGCACTCGGGGAGGCGCCTCCGTCCGAGAGATGCGAGGGAAACGGGAAAGGAAGAAGGAGCGATGATCGAGGATCGTATCGCAGAGCTGGTAGTAGAAGCTGAGTAGGCGCTGCTGAGCATTGAAGGCTTCCCAGTCCTCCTGCTTTTCGATTTCCTCGATGCTGTCGGTGACGACCTTCTCCCAAATCGCGGATTCGAGGGACTCGAAAGAAGCGAACTCTTCGAAGAACTCTCGCTCACTGATCTCCAGCTTACTTGCGAAGGCGTGAACCGACGCGGGAGGATGTCCCTTTTTAAGAACCTGCCGAATGTATTTGCGGATAATCTTCTCACGCTTCATCGAGAGGGATTACGCCTCTCGGTGCGAGAACGGAGCACCTAGTTGACCTGGAAGCGAAGTATCGTCGCCGTGTTTCCTTTGCTCTTCGGATTCTTCTCGTCCGAGACTCGAATCGCAACGGAGTGAAATTGATCGGCGAGATCATCGGCAAGGATCACGCTCCGTGGGTAGTTCAGGCCCGAGCTGTAGTGATGATAGAGCTCGACGGGCTTCCACTCTCCCCCATCGATACAGACCTCGAGTGTGCCGGCATCGGGTCCGGCGAGGACGAAAGCCCCCAGCATCGTCCCACTGAAGGTGCCATAGAGGTGGTTCCCCGATTCATCGGAGCGCAGTGCTTCGTATTTCTCGTACTGCGAACGGATCTGCCCCACGGGGAGCAGGTCACGGCTCACGGGTGCAAACTTCCACCCACCAAGCCACGCCATTTGCTGCGGGTCCATCGTCGATGCGGAGAAATAAGATCCGGGATCGAGAGGCTCCGGGAGGGAGACAATCTGCGGAGTCTCGCCCGAGATGGTGTCCTCGATGACCTGGGTGATGAGATTCGTGGCAAAGGTGTAGCCTTCTCCGTTCGGATGGGTGCCGCCGTAGTTTTCCTTCCAGGTCATGGAGCCCGCCTCGATTTCTTTTGCGAGTGCGAGTCCCACGTCGACGATGGGCACATCGTAGTGACGAGCGACCTCCTTGTGCGCCCCGACACTGACCGCGGTTTCGCCCTCCTGGAATTTTTCGAGAATGGAAGGATTCACAAACTGGACGGATATCACATCTCCCTTGGGATTGGCCTGAAAATACTGACGGATCACTCCCTCGAGGCCACGAATCGCAGTTTTCCGGTCGTGTCCTGCATCCTGGTCATCGTTGACCGCAAACTCGACCACGAGAAGGTCGACCCCTCCCTTTGCGAGGACATCTCGGCTCAGGCGGAAAGCGCCGCTGACCGAACAGGTCGAGCTGAGCCCTGCATTGGTGAACGTAAAATCCACGTCTGGCCATTTCTCCTTCAACCAGTCGCCCGCCATTTGAGAGTGGCCGGTTTTCTTTTCGGTAATCGAGCCGCCGAGAAACAGGACATGAGCCTCTCGCTCCTTCTCCATCCTGGCCATGAAATTGGAAACCCCTCGACTGCCCATCTCGATGACGGCGCCCTCTGGAGCGGCAATCGAGATCCGGGCTCCAGCGAAGAGCAGACAGCAAATGAATGGAATGGCGAAAAAAGAGAATCTCATGACTTGTCGAACGGAAGGTAAGACGACAAGACTACTGCCATGAAGTCCTTTTTCACCCCTTTTGCGCTAGCTCTCCTGTTTTGCTTCGGCTCGGGTTCGGTTTGTTCCCAGGAAAAAACCAAACCCAACCTGCTCGTCATCATGGTCGACGACCTCGGATATGGGGATCTCTCGATCTACGGAGCTCCTGACCTGAAGAGTCCCCATATTGATGGGTTGATGGAGGCCGGGCTGCGGATTGACAGCTTCTACGCGAATTGTCCGGTCTGTTCCCCAACGCGCGCTTCGTTTCTGACCGGGCTCTACCCGGATAGGGCCGGTGTCCCGGGGGTCATTCGCACTCCCCTCCCCGGTCAATCGACCAGTTGGGGAAATCTCCGGAATGATGTTCCCAGCTTGCCAAGCGTTCTTGGCGAAGCCGGATACGACACGGCGCTGATCGGGAAATGGCATCTTGGGCTCGAAGCCCCGGATCGGCCGACCGATGTGGGGTTCGACTTTTTCCACGGATTTCTCGGCGACATGATGGATGACTACTACAAGCACCTTCGCCATGGGAAGCATTACATGCGAAAGAACGAAGAGCCGATCCATCCTGAAGGTCACGCAACCGACCTCTTCACCGACTGGACAGTCGACTACCTCGCCTCACGAAAATCGGCAGAGAAGCCCTTCTTTCTTTTTCTCGCCTACAATGCGCCCCACACCCCGATCCAGCCACCGAGGGATTGGCTGGAGAAGGTGAAGCAAAGAGAATCCGGAATCAGCGACAAGAGGGCAGCCCTCGTCGCCCTGATTGAACATCTCGACGACGGTGTCGGACGAGTCGTGAATTCCCTGAAGAAGGAAGGACTCTGGGAGAATACGGTCGTCGTCTTCACCAGCGACAATGGCGGCCAGTCGAATGTCGGTGCCCGAAATATTCCCTGGAGAGGCGGCAAGCAGGAGATGTGGGAAGGTGGATTGCGAGTCGGGACTTCGGTTACGTGGCCGGCCGCGATCGAGGAAGGGCGCATAACCGATGAGCACGATCTCATGACCATGGATCTCTACTCTACCCTGGCAGAAATCGGGGGAGCCACAATCGATCACAAGATCGATGGTCGCAGCTTTCTGCCTCTTCTCATGGATGAGGCGTATCAGCCCGAACCGAGACCGCTTTTCTGGGTCCGGCTCGAGGGGAATCAGAAATACGGAGGACTCCCCTACCATGCCGCAAAGATCGGAGACTGGAAATTGCTTCGAAACACTCCCTTCGAGCCCTACCAGATGTTCCGGCTCGATACCGACTCCGGAGAGACGACGGAGATTCCGAGGCAGAAGGCGCCCCAGAAATACAATGAGTTGTTCCGCGCACTGATGGCTCACATCAACGAAGCAGGAAAGATCCCGTGGCAGCGGGAGAATCCCTGATCTGGTGGGAGATCGCACCATGCCGAGACGGACCTCACTCAATCTTTCGCTCGAGGCGTACGGGCGAACCGTAGACGGGGCTCCCCTGCTCTGGCTTCCTCCGCAGAGCGGAGAACTCGATCTCCTCCTCGTCGCAGGGTTGCATGGAGAAGAACCTGACACGACGGTCGTTCTCAGCCGGGCCCTGCGATCTCGAGACCCTCGCGAGATCCAGCCCAACACGGGAGCGATTCTTTGTGCCAACCCGGATGGTCTTTCGCGAGGAACACGAGGAAACGCTCTCGGGATCGATCTGAACCGCAATTTTTCTTCCGCCAATTGGCGACCGGAGCCGGCCTCCTGTCGCTGGCACGTGGGTGATGAGGAAGGAATCCCGATTGCTACGGGCGTTACGAGTGGCTCCGAACCGGAAACGGCAGCCTTGCAGGATCTGATCCTGACCTGGAAGCCGAAACAGGTATTGAGTCTCCATGGGCCACTCGACTGCATCGACGATCCGGAAGCATCTCCGCTCGGAAGGTGGTTGTCGGAAAAGACCGGATCGCCCCTGGTGCGGGAGATCGGTTATCCGACTCCCGGCTCCATGGGGTCCTGGGCTGCGGAGCAGTCCATCCCTCTCATAACCTGGGAATTTCCGATCGAGGGGATCGAGACGCTGAGCCGGCGCTTTGTTCCGATCCTGGAGGAATGCCTGTGTCTTCCTCACGAAAAGCTCGAGCCCGGCGGCAACCATTGCGCTTCTGATTCTGGTTGACCGCGAAGGAACGCTCGGCAAAGCTTTTCTCATGAAGATCGGACTTTTCCTTGCACTGACGTTCCTTGCTGTTGCCACCATGACTTCCTGCACTTCCAACGGAGGGGATGCCGGCGCTTCTTCCACCAGCGATGGCTACTTCGGACCTGCTCCCTCCACTCCGGTTGAGCAGACCGCCCGCTTCAGCACCGGATTGGGAAATGCGACGCGATCCACAGTCCGCTGATCCAGTCCTAGATCGCATATCGGAAGAGGCTACCTTTCCCTCTTCACTTGGCCGGAGGCACAAGCGGGGTGCTGTCGGTTTTTCTTCTCATTTTTCCTGCAACCTGTTACCCGTGATAATGGGGTGCCGTGAAAAATGAAAAAGATAAGCGTCGTCGAGTCCGTCCTTGATAACCTTCCTGTGGCCGTCTTCGCCAAGGATGCGAACGATGACTTCCGCTTTGTCCTCTGGAACAAAAAGCAGGAGGAGATCACCACGATCAAAGCCTCCAAGGCCATCGGAAAGGATGACTATGCGCTCTTTTCAGAGGAGTCCGCAGACTATTTCCGCAGCGTAGACAAAGCTGTCCTCAAGAGGGGCTCCCTTTTACGTGTTCCAGAAGAGATCATCGAATCGCGGACCGGAGATGACATCCACCTGCGCACGGTCAAGATCCCGGTGATCGAGGACGAGACGGGGCGTCGCCTGATCGTGGGAATCAGCGAGGATATCACGGAGAACGTCAAGTCACGGCAGCAGCTGGAGAGCCTCAACAAGAACCTGATGGCTGCGAACAAGGAGTTGCAGGAGACGCAGCTCCAGCTGATCCAGGCCGAGAAGCTCGAATCGATCGGGAGGTTGGCCGCGGGGGTTGCTCACGAAGTGAAGAATCCCCTCGCCCTGCTCCTTCTCGGAGTGGATTACCTTTCCCAGGGAATCGATCCCGATGATGCCAATGTGGACAAGATCCTCAAGCAGATGAGGGAGGCCGTGGAGCGAGCCGATCGCATCGTCCGAGGGCTCGTCGATTTTTCTTCGCAACGTGCGCTCAGTCGCGAGCCGATTTCTCTTCGGGTTGTGATCGATGAAGTCCTCCTTCTCACAAAGCATGAGCTGACTCGCTCGAATACCAAGGTGGAGATCGATTTCCCCGAGGAACTTCCTCCGGTCTTCCTCGATCTTTCCAAGTTCGAGCAAGTCTTGATCAATCTCGTGATCAATGCTGTGCATGCGATGTCGAAGGCCAAGAGCCCCAAGTTGCAGATCCATGCGCGCTGCGACTCTCTTGATGAGGTGAAAAAGAACGAAGGCGCGCGGAAGTATGAAGTCTTTCGGACTGGGGATCGCGTCGTGACGCTGGAAATCTTCGACAATGGGACCGGGATCCAGAGCAAGGATGCGTCTCGAGTGTTCGATCCTTTCTTCACGACAAAAGCGACCGGAGTGGGAACCGGTCTCGGACTTTCCGTCTCGCGAAAGATCGTGGAACTCCACGGAGGGAAACTGACCGTGAAAAATCGCAGTATCGGAAAAGGAGCGGTGGCAACGATTATGCTTCCAACGAAACTGGATACCGGAAAAGTCTCTCTCAAGGAACCTATCGAACCTGTTCCTGCAGAACCACGGAAAACCGGAAATTGAATTGACATCACAGCTCTCGATTCGCGACCCTCTACCCGTTCATCCTCTATTTGAATTTCCCTTATGGCACACAAGATCCTTCTCATCGATGACGAAGCTGGTTTCACGGAACTGCTGAAGATGAATCTCGAAAAAAATGGAGAGTTCGAGGTGGCGATTGAAAATGACTCGACGAAAGCAAGGGAGACTGCGTTGAGCTTTCGGCCGGATTTGATCCTGCTCGATGTGGTGATGCCAGGCATGGATGGTGGAGATGTGCAGGCACAGTTCGAGAGCGACCCCTTCCTCTCTCGTGTCCCCGTTATCATGCTGACGGCATTGGTGGATTCGACCGAGGTCTCCGACGGTGCCGTGGCTCAGAGCGGTTCCTCGATCGTGTTGCCGAAGCCGGTCAATTTCCCGCTTCTACTGCGTGTCATTCACGAGTCGATCGAGGCTTCCTGAGTTCCTGCCAAAAACCTCACATTTCCTAAGTGGTTTTTGGGCCCCCTTCGCGGAGCATGCAAAACGTGAAAGCGTTTCAGCAAGTTCTCTTCCTCTGCACTGCAAATTTCTACCGAAGCCGTCACGCGGAGTTCGTCTTCAACTACCTCAGTTTGCGGGAAGGGCTGGAATGGAGAGCGCGGTCCGCAGGTTTCCGGCCGTATCTCGCTCCAGAGCCCCTCTCCCATTGCGTTGAGAAAAGGTTGGAGGAACTCCTGATCCCTCTTCCCACCGGGACAGTGTCGCCTCGGGGGGGTGGAGGTCGAGGACCTCAGCGAATCTTCTCTCGTGGTGGCGATGAATCGAGTGGAGCATGAGCCGATGATTCTGGAAGAGTTCCCCCTGTGGATCGATCGCGTTCGCTACTGGGAAATTAAGGATTGGGACTGCGTGCCTCCCGAAATCGCTCTTCCCATGGTCGAATCCGAAGTGGAACAGTTAATGCGTTCACTCCTTGACGGTCATGCTCTTGGCTGCGACCGCGATATCCTGGCAGAATTTTAATTTCCCATATATTTTGACAATGCTAATCAAACTCGCCAAAGTCGAATTATGGATCTCGCCGAAAGCTGCATGGAAAGCCGAGGCAAGACGTTGATATGAGTGATCTGCAATCCGATCTTGGTGCGGGTGGAACATCTTCCGAAGGGACCGTTCAGGTCGAGATGTTCAAAGCGAACGGGGCTTCGCAGAAATCGCGCCCCAAGCCGCGAAAGAAATACAGCGACGGGCTCAAGGCTCCGTCCTCCCTCGGAAAGAACTTCGTGATCGATACCAACGTGCTTCTTCACGACCCGGACAGTCTCGATCGGTTTGGCGACAACCATATCTGCATCCCCCTGGAAGTTCTCTGCGAACTGGACCGCTTCAAGAGCGAACAGACCGAGCGCGGAGCGAATGCCAGGGCGGTTCATCGCCATCTTGCGGGAGTCTTTTCCGAGCATCCCGGGACGGCGACCGTTGGGATCCCTACGCCGGGAGGAGGATCGATCCGGCTGGTCCCCGGTCAGGGAGCTTCCGGCGAGCGGGACGCCAAGCTGGAGCAGCTGACCTCGCTTTTCCCGGGACAGGTGACGAATGACAATCGGATTCTCCTGACCACCAGCCGCATCGCATCGAAGAATTCCGGCCCTACGGTTCTCGTGACCAAGGATCTTAATCTGCAGCTCAAGGCTCATACGGTTGGGATTCCCTGCGAAGACTACCAGAACGACAAGGTGGACAGCCAGATCGTAGGAGAGACAGCCCCTCTGGTGATCGACCTGAAACCGAGCGAACTGCAGCGTTTCGCCAGTTCCGGCACACTCGATGGGGGTGTGACGGTCAATAAGGTTTTCCCGAACGAATACGTCCTCTTGAAAGCAGGCGAGAAGCGGACGATGCCTGCCCGAATGGGCGCCGACGGTCTCTTTCACAAGCTCTACATCCCCGATCAGATCCGGATCCAGAAAGGCACCGCGATTCGGCCGCTCAATCTGGGACAGCAGTGTTTCATTGACGCCCTGCTGAATCCCGAGGCGACCCTCGTCACCTGCTACGGGCAGGCGGGAACGGGGAAAACCCTGCTCGCCGTCGCATCCGCTCTCCACGCTACGTTTGGAGGGGAATACAACGGAGTCACCGTGAGCCGGCCCGTCATCCCACTCGGCGATACCCTGGGGTTTCTTCCGGGTTCGCTGGAAGAGAAACTCGATCCCTGGCTCAAGCCGATCTTCGACGCCTTGGAATTTATCCTGACTCCGGACCAGAATGGACCGAAACGAAAGCAGGCGCGAAATCGGAAAGGCGTTCAGGATCCGCAGCACAGCACCGCAGGGAAAAAGTCCTACGATCCCCTCATTGAATCCGGACTCATCGAGGTGGAGGCGCTTTGCTACATCCGAGGACGCTCGATTCCCAATCGCTATTTCATTCTCGACGAAGCACAGCAACTCACCCCGCTCGAAGCCAAGACCATTGTGACCCGTATGGCCAAAGGTTCCAAACTCGTGCTCATCGGAGATCCCGCTCAAATTGATAATCCCTATGTCGATCGACTTAGTAATGGCCTTGTTTACACTCGCGACCGTCTCCGTGATGAGTCCTGCAGCTCGCACGTCACTCTGGAGCGCGGAGAGCGCAGCGAGTTGGCGGAGGCGGCCGCAACGAAGATGTAAGCCGGAAGAGCGTTCCGCTTTTTATTTGCGCAAAGGTTGTCTTCGGGGTCTAGAGTCCCCCGAAGATGGCTCGTGATTATACTGTCAAACGCGTACCGAGAAATGCGAAGTCGGAGATCGACTACGCTGCGGAACTGAACGAGGAACAGTTTGCCGCAGTGACGGCTCCTCCGGGGCCTTCCCTGGTCATTGCGGGTGCCGGGTCGGGGAAAACGCGCACCCTCACCTATCGGGTCGCCTATCTACTCGACAACGGAATTGCGCCGAAAAACATCCTGCTTCTCACCTTCACCAACAAGGCCGCTCGCGAGATGCTGGAGCGGGTCGAGGAGTTGGTGCCCTATGACACCCGGGACCTCTGGGGCGGGACCTTTCACTCGATCGGAAACAAGATCCTGAGGAGGCATGCCAACGAACTCGGATGGGAGCGAAATTTCTCCATCATGGACCGGGAGGATCAGAAGGAGGTCCTCAGCGCAGTGATCGCCGAAGAGGACATCGACACCAAGGCAAGCCGGTTTCCCAAGCCCGAGGTGCTCGGGGATATTTTCAGTCTCGCTCAGAACACCGGGGCGGAGATCGTCGACCTTCTTCACGATCGCTATCCGTATTTTCATCACCATGCTGCGGTGATCGAGAGGATGCAGGAGCGTTACGAGGAAAAGAAGAAGCAGACGAATTCGATGGATTTCGATGATCTGCTCGAGAAACCCCTGCAGCTTTTCGAGCAGAACAAGATCATTCGAGAGCAATACCAGCGACAGTTCGAGTGGCTTCTCGTTGATGAGTATCAGGATACGAATACCCTGCAGGCCGAACTGATCGATGTACTGGCGGCCCCTCAGAAAAATGTGATGGTTGTGGGAGACGACGCCCAGTCGATCTACTCATGGCGCGGGGCCGACTTCCGAAACATCCTCGAGTTCCCCGAGCGATACGAGGGTGCGAAGAAGTATGTCATCGAGACCAACTACCGATCCGTTCCCGAGATTCTCAGCCTCGCGAACGCAGCGATTGCCCCGAATACGAAGCAGTTCAAAAAAGATCTCGCCCCCTGGCGGCCGTATCGACAGGAATTGCCGGCTCTCGCTCCACTCCAGGATCCCAACACCCAGGCGGCCTTTGTTGCACAACGGATTCTCGAGCTTCGGGATGAAGGGATCGAACTCCACGAGATTGCGGTTCTCTATCGGGCTCATTTTCACGCCATGGAGATCCAGTTGGAACTGACCAATCGCGGGATCCCTTTCGAGATCACGAGCGGTTTACGCTTCTTCGAGCAGGCCCACATCAAGGACGTCGCTTCCTTCATGAAATTCGTCTGCAACCGCAGGGACGAGGTCGCTTTCAAGCGAATGGCTAAGATGCTGCCGGGAGTGGGGGCGAAGACCGCCGACAACCTTTGGGCCTCCTGGGTGAAGAGCCCAGGGTATTCGGCAGAAGGGATCACTTCTTTTTCGGAGTCCATGCTCGATTTCAAGGTTCCCGCCAAGGCCAAGTCAGCGTGGGAGCAATTTGCCTACACTCTCGATGAACTGGTGACGAGTGAGGGCAAGCCCAAGCCGCCCAGCCCGATGATGCCCTCCATCCTCGGTGGAGTCTACGAGGACTACATGCGGAGTAAGTTCACCAACTTCGATGCTCGTCGTCAGGATTTGCTTCAACTCGAGCGCTATGCGGAGAAATTCGATGACCTCGAGGAATTTCTCAGCCAGCTCAGTCTGCTTGCAGGTCAGGACACGCTCGACGCGTCCCAGGCCGAACCAGACAAGGAGGCCGTAGCCCTCAGTTCCGTCCACCAGGCCAAGGGGCTCGAGTGGCGTGTTGTCTTCGTCGTCTGGCTCGCCGATGGGCGTTTCCCGAGTAGTCGGGTGCTTGATGAGGATGAAGAAGACAACACAGGCCTTGAGGAAGAACGCCGGCTTTTTTATGTCGCGGTCACCCGGGCTCGCGACGAGCTGTATCTCACCTACCCCCTTCTCTGGCACGGGGCCTTCGATGGTGAGGTCCTGCAGAGACCGTCCCGGTTTATCGAGGACATTCCCACCGAACTCGTCGAGGAGTGGAATGTTGGCTCGGTCTGGTAGCACCACGGCAAGATCAGAGTTCAGGAAGCGGGAAGACGCTTTGCTGCCTTGGCAAACTCAGCCGCGGCAAAGGCCAGGTCTTCTTTCGTATGCGCCGCCGAGATCTGGGTCCGGATTCTTGCTTTCCCCTTCGCCACGACGGGGAAGAAGAAACCGATCACGTAGATTCCTGCTTCGAGAAGAAGATCGGACATGCCGGTCGCGCGTCGCGCGTCTCCCAACATCACGGGAACGATGGGATGTTCTCCGGGAAGCAGATCGAGTCCACTTTTCTCCATTTCTTCTCGAAAAAAGCGAGTGTTGCTCCGCAGTCGATTCAGGAGATCGGGAGAAGCGGTCAGCAACTCGATCGCTTTCAACGATGCCGCGACAATGGCCGGGGCCACAGAATTGGAGAACAGGTAGGGGCGCGAACGCTGCCGGAGCAACTCGATGATTTCCTTTTTCCCGCTGGTGTATCCCCCGCTGGCCCCTCCGAGAGCTTTCCCAAGAGTGCCGGTCATGACGTCGATTCGATCCATCACTCCGCAATGCTCGTGGGATCCCCGTCCCGTCTCTCCGATGACGCCCACGGCATGCGAATCGTCGACCATCACTTGTGCGTCATAGCGATCAGCTAAATCGCAGATGGAGGCGAGATCGGCGATCGATCCATCCATGGAAAAGACGCCATCGGTCGCGATTAGTCGAAATCGAGACTCCGAGGCCGCTTGGAGCTGGGCTTCGAGGTCGGTCATGTCGTTGTTCTTGTAGCGAAAGCGGCTCGCTTTGCAGAGTCGAATTCCATCGATGATCGAGGCATGGTTCAACTCGTCGGAAATGATGGCGTCCTCGGGTCCCAGAATGGTTTCGAAGAGTCCTCCATTCGCATCGAAACAGGACGAATAGAGAATCGTGTCGTCCATTCCGAGAAAATCGCTCAAAGTCTTCTCCAGTTCCTTGTGAAGATCCTGTGTTCCGCAAATAAATCGCACGGAGGAGAGCCCGAATCCCCGTTCATCGATCGCGGCCTGGGCTGCGGTCTCGACCTCCGGGTGATCCGAGAGACCGAGGTAGTTGTTTGCACAGAGATTCAGCACCTCTCTTCCATCCCCGACTTGAACATGGGGAGCTTGCGGGGAGGTCAGGATGCGCTCGGACTTGTAGAGTCCGTCCTCTCGAATTGATTGGAGAGTATTCTGAAGGTGGGTTTGAAAGTCGATGGCCATGGGATCGTTTGTTTCAGGGCGTGGTCGGTTCTGCTACCAGTTCAGGATGACTTTGCCACTCTCTCCGCTATTCATCACCTCGAATCCCTTCTCGAAATCGGCAGCATCGAAGTGGTGAGTGATGACGGGTGAGATATCGAGCCCGCCCTGAAGCATGACGGTCATTTTATACCAGGTTTCATACATTCGGCGACCGTAGATTCCGGATATGGTGAGCATGTTGAAGACGACCGTATTCCAGTCGATGGCAATTTCTTCGGACGGGATTCCGAGCATCGCAATTTTCCCACCGTGACACATGTTTTCGAGCATCTCCCGAAAGGCATTGGGATGCCCCGACATCTCCAAACCGACGTCGAATCCCTCTGCCATTCCCAGTTCCTCCTGCACATCTTTGATTCGTTGCTCACGCACATCGACGACGCGAGTGGCGCCCATCTTTGCCGCGAGATCGAGACGCCAGGGGTTCACATCGGTGACCACGACATAGCGTGCGCCCGCATACTGACACACTGCCGCCGCCATGCAGCCGATCGGACCGGCTCCCGTGATGAGGACATCTTCGCCAAGGAGATCAAAGGTGAGCGCCGTATGGACGGCGTTGCCAAAGGGGTCGAAAATCGAAGCCAGATCGCGATCGATATCGTCCGCATGGTGCCAGACGTTGGTCATGGGCAGAGCGATCCGCTCGGCAAATGCGCCTGGACGATTGACACCGATCCCTTTGGTATCCGCACAGAGATGGCGACGACCTGCCATGCAGTTCCGACATCGACCGCAGACGACATGCCCTTCTCCCGAAACAACGTCACCCGGTTTGAAATCCGCCACATTGGAGCCGACCTCGATGATCTCCCCCACAAATTCGTGTCCCACCACCATGGGCACAGGAACGGTCTTCCGGGCCCACGCATCCCAATTGTAGATGTGGACATCGGTGCCGCAAATTCCGGTTCGATCGATCTCGATCAGAACATCGTTGATCCCGACCGTCGGCTCTGAGACGTCTTCCATCCACAAGCCCGGCTTCGAATGCTTTTTCACGAGTGCTTTCATGATCAGAACAAGATGATCGAATGCGGTTCCAAAGTCGAGAGGCGGCTCCGTCATACAGGAGGGACGCTATGAACTCCTCGGAGTGGACACGTCTTTCCCATGGGAATTCGCTTGAGGGATTTCCGGGGAAATCTCTACACTGACTCCATGAGTCGACTCTTTCTTGTTCTTCTTTTCACCAGCAGCCTGTTGTGGGGAGCCGATTTTTCGGACATTCCTGGCGAATCCACACGGGGGGACGCCATGTTGGAGTCCTACTTTGAAAAGGAGACCCGCAAGGTGGCTGCCCGGACCAGTGCGCTCATCGAGAACGCCGAGGACTGGCCCTCGACCAAGGCAATGCTCCGTCGGCAACTCTTCGAGATGCTCGGCCTCCAACCGCTGCCGGCTCGATCCCCTCTCAAGCCCAAGGTCACGGGAACCGTGGAACGTGACGGGGTCATCGTCGAGAACATCGTTTTCCAGTCGCGGCCCGGACTCTACGTCACCGCAAATTTCTACCGACCTGCGAAAGCGGAAGGTCCCCTGCCCACCGTTCTCTACCTGTGCGGACATGGGAAAGTGAAGATCGACGGAGTCAGCTACGGAAACAAAGTGCACTATCAGCATCATGGGAACTTGTTCGCGAGAAACGGTTACAACTGTCTCACGATCGATACCCTCCAGTTGGGTGAGATCGAGGGAGAGCACCACGGCACGCATCGGAATGGGAAATGGTGGTGGAATGCCCGGGGCTACACCCCGGCAGGCGTCGAGGCCTGGAACTCGATCCGCGCTTTGGACTATCTCGAAACTCGCGAAGAGGTCGATGCGGATAAGATTGGCGCGACCGGACGTTCCGGCGGTGGTGCCTACACCTTCTGGATCTCGGCACTGGACGAACGAATCCAAGTTTCCGTGCCAGTCGCAGGCATTACCTCGATGGCGAATCATGTTGTCGGTGGGTGCATCGAAGGGCATTGCGATTGCATGTTCATGGTCAATACCTATCGGTGGGATTTTCCGCTTTTGGCGTCCTTGATTGCTCCCCGTCCGCTCCTGATCGTGAACACGGATGACGATCGGATTTTCCCGCTCGATGGCGTGGTCGATGTCTTTTCGAAAACGAGGGGGGTCTACGAGAAGTTGGGTGCTCGCGATCGGCTCGGGCTTGCGCTCTACCAGGGCGGGCACAAGGACACTCAGCCGCTTCGGGTTCCTGCTTTTCATTGGTTCGAACGACACCTCAAGGGGAAGTCGATTGATTTCGAGATGGAAAACACGATCGCCCCGAAACCGTATGAGCCCGATGACTTGAGAGTGCTCTCCGAGATTCCGGAGAATCAACGGAACACCTTCATTGATGATTACTTCACCCGTCGGGTTCCGCGCAGTCTCCAGGTCGCAACGACCGAAAGCGATTGGGTCTCGGAGCGGGCCTTGATCATGAACCGACTCAGTTCCCGCAGTTTCCGAGGATGGCCCGGAGGCAATGAGGATTTGTCCCTCTCGCAGGAGTATTCCGCAGAGCGCGATGGGATCGCCTTCTCCAAGTGGAGTTTTGACAGCCAGGGCGGAGTGAGACTGCCCTTTTACCTGGCAGCTCGTGAGGGCACTTCTCTCGCCGAGTTGGATCTGGTCGTCATCAATGCCTTGGATGAGGAGGGATGGGTGGATTTCCTGGGTGGAATCGGCGCGGCGTTTCCCGAAGCTTTCCCCGAACAAAACCTGCCCGACCTGGATGAAGTCGCTTTCGCCTCGGAGAGGAAGATGCATGCCGCCCAGAAGTGGGGAATGCTCTATCTTCCGCCTCGCGGCATTGGGCCTACCGCATGGACCGACGACGCGAAGGAGCAGATTCATATTCGTCGGCGATTCGCGCTTCTTGGGCAGACCCTGGACGCGATGAGGGTCTGGGATATCCGTCGCGGGATCCAGGCTTTCCGAGAGATGGAAGGAAGCGCGGAGCCTCAGCTGTGGGTCCAGGCCTCTGGAGCGATGGGGGGCAATGCCCTCTATGCCGCTTTGTTCGAGCCCGATATTCATCGCCTCGATCTTCATGAGCTTCCTGCGAGCCATCGCGACGGGCCCACGTATCTCAACGTGCTGCGCTTCACCGATCTTCCTCAAATAGCAGCCATGGTGGGAGAGCGGAGTCAACTGCGCATCTACTCGGCAAAGCCCAAAGACTGGAGCTACCTCACCCAGCACGCCAAGGCCTTCGAATGGCCCGCCAAGCAAGTTCAGATCCGAGAGGCCATGGGAACAGAAAAGGCGAAGTGAGGCAGATTGCTCCTGCGCGGCAGGCAGCTTGATGGTGTGAATGAAAGTGAAGGATGGTAATCCGATTTGGAGGGACCGCGTCCCCGCGGTCCGTGGGACCCAGTCCGTTCGCTCACCCACGTCCGACAGCCCATAGATTGCGGACAACGAGGACGTTGTCCCTCCAACTCAGACAAAGCCGCCGAGGCAGGAACAGCGGTCTCAAGGACCCCGCATAGCACACACTTTCATTCACACCCGGCAGCTTGATCCGCGATTGACGAACCTCAGCTTTGCGGCACTTTCCTCCCCATGAGTGTTCGCACCCGTTTTGCCCCATCCCCAACCGGCTTTCTCCACATCGGTGGAGCTCGCACGGCTCTCTACAACTGGCTCTATGCTCGCCACCATGGAGGGCAGTTCATTCTTCGAGTCGAGGACACGGATGCGGAGAGAAGCACAACGGAATCGATGCAGATTATTCTCGATGGCCTGGAGTGGCTGGGGCTGGATTGGGACGAAGGTCCGGGCGTCGGCGGAGATCGTGGCCCTTACAATCAGAGCGAACGAGTCGCGATCTACGATCGCTATCTTTCCCGTCTCGAAGAAGCCGGGCTCGTCTATGAAGATGAGGGCGCGATTCGCTTTCGAGTTCCGGACAAGGAATTCACGGTGCACGATGAAGTCTGTGGCGATGTGACGACCAACCTGAAGGCTGCCGGGTCCCGTCGCTATGATGCCGAGCTCAAGAAGGAGGTCGAAGCCAATCCCGATTTCGTGATCAAACGTCCCAATGGAGGCTATATCTTTCACTTCGTGAATGTGGTCGATGATATCGAGATGGGCATCACTCACGTCATTCGCGGTGAGGACCACCTTTCCAACACTCCGAAGCACCTCGCGCTCTTCGAGGCTTTCGGCGTGGAGCCGCCGGTCTTTGCTCATATCCCTCTCAACCTCAATCCGAGCGGGACCAAGATGAGCAAACGCGACCAGGGCGCCCTGATTCACGAATACCGCGAGAGCGGGTTTCTTGCCGATGCGGTGAACAACTACATGGCCTTGCTGGGATGGTCAGGAAAGGAAGACCAGGATGTGTTCTCCATGGAAGAGCTCATCGGCAAGTTCGACCTCAGTGGTATCACGAAGTCGAATTCGAAGTTCGATTTCGAGAAGTGCAAGTGGGTCAATGCGGAACACCTCAAGCAGCTCTCTCCTGCAGCCCTCCTCGAAGCGAGTCGTCCCTTCCTCGAAAAGGCTGGTCTCCCTGTCGACGACGACCGAATCCCCGCCGCGCTCGAACTCGCCCGGGACCGGGTTCAGCTGCTGTCCGAGATTCCGGCGATCATCGAAACGATCTTTGTCGACCTCCCGACCTACGACCCGAGTTCCGTCGAGAAAGTGAAAAGTCGCGAAGGCGCTGCGGAAGCGGTTTCGGCGCTCCGCGAAGGGCTGGAGCAGGTCGAAGACTGGAGCGATGACGCCATCAAGGCCGGGATTGTCGCGGGGGCGGAGTCCCTCGGCGTCAAAATGGGGGCGCTGATGTTCCCCTGTCGGGTTGGTGTCATGGGCAGCACCTCGGGCGCGGACCTCGTTCCGGTGCTGTCCCTGCTTGGAAAAGAGGTCGTCCTGCGACGTCTTTCCGGATTCTCCGAGATGCTTTGATCCCGTAGGTCCACAAGCCCCAGTCAGCCGAGGAATTCGAGAAGGCTGGAAACGAAAACGGCCGACGGAATAGTCGGCCGTTCCTGGAGTATTTGGATTCGATTCGTGCTACGAATCGAGGTCCTTGACCTTCACATTGCGGAACGAGACCACGTTGCCGTGATCCTGGAAGTTGATGTGTCCTTTGGTCGGCTTACCGAACTTTGGAAACTTCGAGAACTTGCTCGCTGCGACCTTTTCGTCCCAGTCCTTGGATCCCTTGACATACTCGACATACTTGGTGCCGTTCATGTAGTGGACGCACTTCTCGGGGGTGATGATGATGTGCATCGTGTTCCATTCTCCCGCAGGGTTGGTCGCATCGGTCTCGGCAGCGTAGAGTTGGTAAAGCCACCCTGCTTTCTGCGGGTCGTGGCCGTCGACATTGTCCTGGATCTGCACCTCGGGGCCTGTTTTCCAGGGCGTATTTTCCTCCTCGGTGACATGATACATGAAACCACTGTTTCCTCCCTTGGAGATCTTGTAGTCAAACTTGAGTTCGAAAGCGCCAAACTGCTTTTTTGTCAGGATGTCTCCCCCGCCCTTCTTGGTGAGAGTAAACGCTCCATCTTTGACGATCCATTGGTCGCGGATGCCTTCACCCTTGAAGTTGCGCCATTGTGAAAGGTCCTTTCCGTCGAAGAGGAGTTCCCAACCATCTTGCTTCTCTTCGTCGGTCAGTTGATTTTGCTTCTTGCCATGGTGGTCGGCGAGAACAGAAGAGGTGAGCAGCCCCAGAATTGCGCTAGAGAAAAGAATCGATCGTTTCATTCCTGCGATGTATCACTTCCCCCTCTCCCTGACAAGCTCCATGAAAGCGCCTATTCTCGTCTGCCTCCTCCTCGTTTTCGGTCTGTTTTCCCAGGCCGAAAATGCAAAGCCACACATCATTCTTGTCATGGCGGATGACCAGGGTTGGGGGCAAATGGGCTACCAGGGGCACCCGGACATCCTCACGCCTCACCTGGATGAAATGGCGGCGGAAAGCCTGCGCTTCGATCGCTTCTATGCGGGGGCGTCGAACTGTTCGCCCAGTCGGGCCACGGTCCTGACAGGGCGCAGCAATGACCGGACGGGAGTCCTCAATCATGGCTACCCTCTTCGGTTGCAGGAGAAAACCATCGCCCAGGCCTTGCGGGAGGCAGGCTATGTCACGGGGCATTTTGGAAAATGGCATCTCAACGGGCTGCGCGGACCCGGCGTTCCCGTCCTCGAGACCGATACCCACCATCCTGGGGCCTTTGGTTTCTCGGAATGGCTGACCGTCACCAACTACTTTGATCGCAATCCTCTTCTCGGCCGAGAGGGGAAATTCGAGGATTTCGAGGGCGATTCCTCCGAAGTTGCGATGGACGAGGCCATTCGATTCATCCGCAAGCATGCCCCCGACAGCCCCACCTTTACGGTCATCTGGTATGGGACTCCGCACGATCCCATGGTTGCCTCCGACGAAGACCGGGCTCCTTTCGCCCAGCTGTCGGAGCGACACCAGCATCAGTATGGGGAGATTCTTGCTCTCGATCGCAGCGTGGGCAGTCTCCGCTCGGCCTTGCGAGAGATGAAGATCGAGGAGAACACGATGGTCTGGTATTGCAGCGACAATGGCGGGCTGAATGGGTTCGGTCCCGATACCATGGGAGGACTTCGTGGATCGAAGAACACGATGTATGAAGGGGGGCTTCGCGTCCCTGGCATCCTCGAATGGCCAGCGAAAGTTCCCGAAGGGAGAATCACCGATTTCCCCTCCGGGACTGTGGATATCTTTCCGACCCTGGCCGACATCGTGGGCCTCCCTGAGACTTCGTGGATCGAACCCCAGGATGGGATGAGCCTGCTTCCCTTGATCGAAGGAGCCGACCCCAGCCGGGAACACCCCCTGCCCTTTCGGCATGACCAGCGAGGCGTATTGATCGGGGAGCGCTACAAGATCCTCTCGCAGAAAGGGAAATTCGAGCTCTATGACCTCATCGAAGACCCTGCTGAGACAACGAACCTGATCGATACGAAGCCAGAAATCGTCGAGCAGTGGATCGCGAAATGGGAAGCCTGGAACGAAACCGTGGAAAGGTCGGCCCAGGGAAAGGATTATCCGGAAGGCAAAGTCGATCCGAACCAGCCCGAGCGTCGATTCTGGCATGATGACGAGGCCTACCAGGAGTATCTCGAAGAGTTCCAGAAACGCCCGGAATATGGGGACTGGTTGAAAAAACGTCGTGGCACCAAGGCAAAGTAGGAAATTTTCCTATCGGCCCGACCTTGCTCCTCGTCCTCATATCGCTAGGATGCGGTGCTCCCCATGACGACCCTGACCCTTCCTCGCTGGTACGACCTGCACACCCATTTTCGCCAGGGTGCCAATGTTGCTGAATACATCGCCGACCACCTTGCAATGGGCTGTGCCGGGGCCCTGGCGATGCCCAACACGAAGCCTCCCGTTTCCGCGATCGTTGGACCCAAGACGGAGAGCTCGTGGTCGATCGAGGCGTATCGCGAGGATCTACTCGAGGCAGGAGCCGATGCGTTTGATCGACTCATTGTCCCCCTCTACTTGACCCGGGATACGACCCCGGAAATGATCGCTCAGGGTGCCGCATCCGGACTGCTCGAAGCCTGCAAGTACTACCCTCCTCATGGAACCACCAACTCCGAGCATGGCGTTCCCATGGGGGAGTGGATCGGTGGAGGCGTCTTTCGCGCGATGGAGGAACATGGTGTCGTACTCTGTATCCATGGAGAACAGCACGCGCTGACTGGATCTGCTTATTTCGATGAAAATCAGACGGCGGAGTCGGTTTTTTACACCGAAGTTCTTCCTCGTATCCTGGAGGCTCACCCTCGGCTCCGGATCGTTTGCGAGCATATCACGACCCAGGAAGCCGTCGATTTTGTCGAAGCTGCGCCAAGTCATGTCGGGGCAACGATCACGCCGCAGCATCTTCTCTACACCGTGGGCCATTTGATCCAGGGACTGAGGTATCATCTCTACTGTCTCCCCGTCGTGAAATTCGAGACGGATCGCGCGGCTCTCCGCGATGCCGTTCGGAAAGTCGGGCAGTCGAAGTTCTTTGCAGGCACTGATAGCGCCCCTCATACGACCAAGGCAACGGAGTGTGGCTGCGCTGCTGGGTGTTACACGGGAGGGTGCGCTCCCCAGCTCTACGCGATGGCTTTTGAAGAAGCCGGGGCCGACCTTTCCTCCTCGGAAGGCCAGGATGCGTTTCAACGGTTTCTTTGCTCGAACGGCCCAGCCTTCTACGAGTTCACTCCGAGTTCCGAGACCTTTCTTCTCGAGAAATCCCCTTCCCGGACGGAATCCCGTGACCTGCCCGAGGGACCGGTGGTGGCACTCCCTGAGGGAATGGACCTGGAGCTGACTTGGTCGATTGGGTAGGAGTTGGGCGCGATGCGCTACTTTTTCTCGGCAAACCGCAGCACGGTAGTCACGGGATAGTGATCGGACGGCACTCGTCCGTTTTTCCGGAATCGATCGATCGCGGCCGATTCGATGGTGAAACCGGGAGAGCAGAGGATCCAATCGATTCGCTTACCATTGTCCGTAGCCTGAAAGCCAGTGAAAGTCCCCTCCTTGCCCGCGGCGATCTCGGGGTGGATTTCCCGATAGGTATCCAGAAACTTCCCGTCGTCGCCGAGGAGTGCTTCCTGAGGTGGACTGCCATCGATACAGTTGAAATCCCCCGTGAGAAGAAACGGCGTCGAGCCGGCGAGTTCCGGGAGTCGTTTCCGGATCAATTTTGCAGACATCTCACGAGCAATGGTCCCGCGGTGATCGAAATGCGTGTTGGCAAAGAAGAGTTCTCGGTCGTTTTTCCGGTCCTGGAGTCGGACCCAGCTCACAATGCGGGGCAGGCTTGAATCCCAGCTCTTCGACGCTACCTGGTCAGGAGTTTCGCTCAACCAGAATGTGCCCTCGTCCAGCTTCTCGAAGCGGGATTTTCGGAAAAAGATGGCACAGGATTCTCCTCCGTCTGGTGTTCGGGGAACCGAGTAGACTTCGAATTCGGGAAGTTGCTTGGCGAGGAAGTCGACCTGAAAATCAAGCGACTCCTGGAGTCCCAGCAGATCGGGAGAGAACCGCTGGATGGTTTCTGCGACGAGCTCCTTGCGATGCGGCCAGGCGTTGTCCCCATCCTTTGCTTTTCCATAGCGGATGTTGAAGGACATGGCCGAGAGTTCTTCCGCCTCGGAGATCGTGGAACAGGTGAAAAGAAAAAGAAGGATCCAGAGGAATCGAGGGGTTTTCATTTCGGAGCAGTAGCATCAAGCCATGCTGAGTTTTCCGGAAGTGATCTCGTTCGACAAGCCTTCTTTCGCGGTCGAATCGATCTTCAGGCCCTCGACCAGGAATGTCGAATCACCGCAGTTCCTCGTTTCCCCTTCCCGATCGGGTTCCGATTTTCCACGCATTTTGTATCGCCGGGTTCCTCGTTCCCTGTGCTAATCTCGGATCGTGAAACCGCTACCTCGCTCCTTATTCATCCTCCTGCTCTTCTTCGGCTTTCTTTCGTCAGCACATTCGGGTGATGATCCTCGTTCTTTCCAGGCGATCCAGGAAGTGGTTCAAAACTGGTCTCCCGGCCAGCACCTCTGGAACAAGGGATCTCTGAACCTGGCACCGGGGAAGCTGGCGGAGCTGGAGAAATGGCTCGATGCAGAGGCCCCCAACTGGACGGTCGTCCTCATGCAGGACGCCCAGGGGCAGCAATACGACAACCACCGAGGTGTCCGCGCCGTCGAGCACGCTCTCGGCAAAGGGCTGCCGAACCAGACCGATTTTTCCAAGCTGGTGGATTCCCGAACGGGACAGGCCAATGGAGCGATCTTTGCCCTTTTCCTTTCCGAGCGAAAATTCTCCTACTTCGCGTCGGAGGCTCACGATTCGAGGAGGTTGGGGGAGCGATACTGGGTCGGACGACTTGATCAGCCAGCAGTGCGAGCGATGCGGAGTGGAGGTCGGATCGTAGATGCGGTGAAAGACACGATTACCCAGATCGAGAGTTCGCTTACCAAATCGATTCGGGAAGAGGAGAATCGCAAGAGACTCGCGGAAGTGGCCCGACAAAAGGCGATCGAGGAGGCCAAGGGATACCCGGACCAGTTGCGAGTCGAGATCGAGGAAGTGCAGAAACGGGTCGGAGAACTCCGTGCCAGCCATCCCAACCTGATCGGCCCTGTCATTCACCCGGATCTTGCGGCATGGAATTCCGCTCGTGAGACCATCGCCCGCCTTGCTGAGCAGGGCGATACGAAGAATGCCCAGAAACACTTTGGCGAGACTCTCGAAGCGATCCGGGAGTTTCGTGGCACGTTGAGAGAATGGGAGAAAGCTCCGGAAACGATCGCCTTCCTCGATCAGCAGATCCAGAGTCATCCCCTCCCTGACGGTGCTCTCGCGGTCGATGGTCATCTCGCCAGAGCCCGAGTCGCCCTCGCCTCGGCGACAAAGAACCACGAGATCGGCGAACCGCTCTACACCAGCCAGATGGAGGAAGCGGAGCGAGAGCTCTCGAATGCACGGGTCTATTATCGGACCTGGGTTCAGAACGAGCGACAGCAACGACAAATTCGAATCGCGATCTTCTCAATCGTAGCGCTCTCTCTTCTCATTTTCCTGATCGTATCGAATCGGATGCGGAGACCCGCCAAGAAGGAAGCCGAGAAGCTTCTCGCTCATTGGCAGGAGGAACTGCGCGGGAAGTTCGATGCCCTCTTTTCTCTCATGGATCGAACCGGGGTCGTCGTTGGCTCTCGAACGGATCTGCTTTCCAATGGACTCGAGGGCACCACGAGAGAGGTCGGCCTACGCACGATCCGATCGGTCGATGAGCTGTTTATCATGTCGGCGGCCACAGATCAGGTCATCCAAGAGGTGAACGACCTGCTCAAGCCTTCCTCCTTTTTCGCTCGTCTCTTCAACGGCTTTTCCTCTCGTCGCTACCGCAAGGCGATCGATCTCTTCGAGTCGGAGCCCATCGGTTTCGACCAGGAGGATCATCTCGAAGCGATTCTCTCCCCGGCGGGTTCCTCGTCGGATCTGGACCGGGCGACGGGGAAACTCTTGCTGGGAGAGAAGGAAGATTACGAACCCTTCAGGATCTCGTTCGAGAAACTCATCCTCGAATACGACCAGCGTCAGACCCAGGCGCAGGAGGACCTCGCCCGACTCGAGGCCGGAATCGATGGGCTGCCCCTGAGTCTTCAGCGGCTCTGGAGTGACTACGAGGAGGTTCGAGGACTCGCCGACCGCCTCGCGTTGCAGGCGGGTGAAGATACCTTTTTCCCCCTCATCGCTCACCGACAGGAGCTCCTCCCTGCCGTCGCGAAGACTCTCGAGGATCTCGGAGGACTGGGAGAGAACGATCCGTTGGCCGCCTTCGAAAACGAGCTTCCCGAATCCACGCGGCTCGCGGTCGAGGCGAGAACCCTCGCCCATCATGTCGAGTCCTTTCGGGCCATCGACCTCGCTACTATCGTGGAGGGCAAAGAAACCCTCGCGAATCAGAAACGCAAGGTAGGGTGGATCGGAGAATCCCTCCGAACCGCGTCGGCCAGAAGCGAATCCCTCGCTCGACAAACCTTGGCGGAAAGCACCGTGGAAGCCCTTGCCGACTTCCGGGATGACCTGATTCGACTCAAAGGACGGGTGACGAGTTCCTTCAAGATGGTAGATCAGGTCGAGACTGAACTTCGTCCCCGTATCGAAACCGCTTCGGCAGAAGTTGATGCGGCGAAACAAGAGCTCAGCGAGGCGACTTCCCTTTCTCCCGACGCCCTGCTCTCGGAACCCGACCTCTCCCCCGGCGAACTGGTTGCACAGGCTTCTCGTGGAGTTGAAGCGGCACTCAGTGCGATCGACCATGGCGAAGCAGAAGCCGCGCAGGCCGATCTCGCCGAGGCCGAGAAATGCCTCGATGATGCCTCTCTCATGATCGCCATGAGCCGTCGCTGTGTGAAAGAACATGCCGAGAGAATCGCAGCCCTCGAGAACTTTCGGGAGACGCTCCTCGCAGAAGTTGATCCTACTTCCCAGCTCCTCGAGGAACTGCAAACCGGGTATGCTCCCTCGGTCCTGCTTTTTTCCTCGCGTTTCGGAGAAGAAATCGAAGGTCAGCAGTCGATTGTGAACTGCATCGACCGAGCCCGTCGTCGCCTTGACCAGGGTCTCCAAGATATCGAGGAGTCCAAGCAGGCTTATCAGGAAGGGGCGCTGATTCGCGCGTCCGGTCTTCTCGAAGCCATCGCCAACGAACTTGGCTTCGCTCGTCACCAGTTGGAGCTGGTCCGAGATCAGCATGGAGCGCTTCGCGAGGCCGAGGAACAGAACGAGAAGTCCGAGCAACGGTTGCAGGCATGGGAGCGGGATCTACAGATCACGGGGGCCGATCCTCGGACCGGTCCCGATACGGTCGCGAATCTGCAGTCGGCAAAGGAGCAGGTGGCCGCCTTCGCCGCGAGCCGATCGCAGGAGAAGAGTGACCCGTTTCAGCTGTCTCACCTGGCGGAGAACCTCAAGACTCTGTTGCGAAGTCTCGAGGACGGGATCAAGGCCGACTGGGAAGCCCACGGTCTCGCGGATTCGACTTCTACAGGGGCTCGTGCCGGCCTGACTTTCTGCCATACTTATCTTCGCGAAGCTCACCAGGACGGAATCCCTGATAGCCGAGCACTTACGCGGGCGATTCAGCGTCACGAGGAATTGTCAAAGGAACTCGATCGCCTTTGCGCCGCCCTCAAGACGCCCCACCAGGACTGGGGGCAACTTTTCGAGCAGATCAACGGAGTCATCGGCGAAACCTCGAAGGTTCGCGCCACCTTGGAAGAGGAATTGAAAGCGGCCCGAGATGCCGTTTCCCAGATGAAGTCGGCGACGGCCTCTCTGCGTTCGCTCCAGAAATGGCGAAGTTCGCACGGGGTCTTCATCAATCGTCGCGCCGGAAACAAGCATCTCCTCGAGGCCAAGCAGGCCCTGGCGGTGGGGAACTACGCCTCGGCACGGACAAGCTCGGTTCGTGCCTCGGGAGAGGCACTGCGTGAGTTGAAGAAAGCCCAGACCCGAGAATCGCAGGCGATTGCCGCGGCAGCAGCCGCGAGGCGGGCGGCCCTGTTCGAGTCTTCCAGTTCTTCGACATCTTCCTTTTCCAGCAGTTTTGGGGGAGGTTCGAGTTTCTCGAGCTCTTCCGGTTCCGGATTCTCCAGTTCCGGGTTTTCTTCCGGTTCCGGATTTTCCAGTTCCGGCTGGTAGGAGATGGGGTCGATTCTCGAAAATGAACCTGATCCGGATTTTCCGGTTGCCGATTCTGTGATCTGAAATTATGATCCCGACCCGTCCGCAAGGACGGAGAAAGAAACGGGGCATTAGCTCAGTTGGTAGAGCACCTGCATGGCATGCAGGGGGTCAGCGGTTCAAATCCGCTATGCTCCACGTTTCTTCTGCTCCTCTACCCTACCTCTTCAGGCAAAGGTCTCGATCTGCCCACGGCCGAATTCCTCGAGAATCGACTCCACGCGGGAAGTGGTCCTGACCAAATCAGGTCAGTTTCGACAGCACCGCGGAAGCCAGGTTGAGAACGAGGAAAAACCCACACATGTCGGTGCAGGTCGTCAGGATCGGGCCCGAGGCGAGAGCGGGATCCACCTTGAGGCGCTTCAAGAACAAGGGGACACAGCCGCCGAGGAGAACGGAGAGAATCGTGTTGAGGAAAAGTGCGCCTCCGATCACGAGTCCCAGATAGATGTTGTCTTTCCAGATTGCGGCCAGTGTCCCGAGGATGCAGCCGAGGACGAACCCGTTGATCATACCGAGTATCCCTTCTTTCCACACGATGCGGAGAAACTCGGTCGGACGGATCAATCCGAGCGTGAGTTCCCGGATGCTGACGGCAACGGCCTGATTCCCCGAGCATCCGCTCATGTCTGAGACGATGGGCAGAAAGACCGCCAGGGCGATCACGGCCTGCAGAGTGTCTTCGTACACCGCGATGACACTGGCGGCGACGATGTTGAGCACGATATTGGGTGCCAACCAGGCGAGACGACGGCCACATCGGGCCAACATTGGCATACTGCGAAGCTCCTCACCTCCCAGGATTCCTGCCGAGTGAAGATAGTCTTCCGTCTGATGTTCGGCGGTCGCTTCGCGGACGGCTTTCTGTGTCACCGCACCAAGAAGCAATCCATTTGGGGCGACCACGGGGAGTCCTACGTAATTTCGTTCCTCGAAGGTATTGCGGAGTTTCTCAAAATCGTCCTCGACCGAAACGTGGACCGGGTCCTGCAGCATGATCTCGGCGACAGGTCGGCTTCGAGGTGTCAGAACGAGATCTCGTAGTCGCAGCACGCCGCGAAGCAATCCCTCGGAATCGGTTACGTAGACATACTGGACATCCATGTCCGCATATCGCTCGGCTTCCTCGCTGAGCTCGTTGAGGACGTCTCCCACCTGGGAAGTTTCGGAAAAGGCGGCGTAGGCGTGGGTCATCAGTCCCCCGGCCGTGTCCCATTGGTAGGAGGTGAGTTCTCGCAGGTTGTCCGCTTCGTCCGGATCATCCAACTCGGCCAGCAAGGCTTCCGACTCGATTGCCCGCATTTCCCGGAGAAAATCGGCACCGGTCTCTTCCGGAAGAGCCTCGACCACATCGGCAGCCGCTTCCGGGGACATGTCCTCCAAGATGTCAGCGGCCTGGGCTTCAGGCAAGCGCTCCAGCAGCTCGGCAGCGTTCTCAGGAGTCAAGGATTCGACCAGGGTGGCCTGGGATCTCCCGGACAGGTGCGCCATTGCGAGTCGCTGCTCCTCCCCTGGTAACCCATCGAGAACCTTTGCCGCTTTGGAGAGTTCCGATGCCTCCAGGTGATCATCAATCGCCTCCCAGGGGCGATCCTGGGTTGGGGCTGGAATGGGCTCTTCGGACATTGGATTTGCGGAAAGGTGCCTTCTCGTGGGCCAGATTCTCCACGTTCAACTGAGACTCCTCCGGGCCGTCCTGCAAGCGAAACGAAGAACTTCTCCGATTTAGGCTTTCCTTGGAAGACACCGCGAACACAAGAAGCGGCCACCCCGAAGGATGGCCGCCCTGATTTCCTAGTAAGGAGGAGGTCTACTTGGAAAAAATCACTTCGGCATGATGACCGAGTCGATCACGTGGATGACTCCGTTGCTGCCTGCGATGTCGGTTTTCACGACCGTCGCGTCATCAATCTTTACGCCACCCTCGGTCGTTACGGTTGCCTCGGCTCCGTTGAACGGTAGGGACTTTGCCAGCCTTGACGTCTGCAGCCATGACCTTAGCAAGCAGCTCGACATAACCCCCAAACCTTCCAAAGACTGACATAGGACCCGAATCCGGTTCCTTTTCTCCGTCCCGAAATCTCTCGTTGCCGATACACCCGTGTCTTGATTATTCGGGCGGAAAGGGTTCCAGTGTTCGGGTATGACTCGAGATCAGAATCTTTCCCGTTTCCTTCAGTCCGATGGCCGCACCGTCATCCTTCCCATTGATCACGGAACCGCCATTCCAGTGCCTGGTTTGGAAGACCCGACAGGGTTGATCGAAGCACTCAACCCTATTGTAGATGGCTACGTGGTCAACCTGGGAGTGGCGCTCTCCGCAGCAGATGCTCTCTCGGAAAAAGGGATCTGTCTCCGCACCGATAGCTACAAGCCGAAGTATGGAGACAACCTCGACGAAGGCAGCTACCGGCTCTACGGCGCCGACGAAGCTCTCACCGTCGGAGCTCACGGGATGATGAACATGCTCTACACGCATCACTCCAACGAGGTTGGGATCACACGAGAAGCCGCCGAGTTGATTGGGGAAAGTCTCGAAACCGACATTCCAGTCATCCTCGAAGCCCTGCCTTTCGGGATTGGGTTCCCGGACCAGTACACGGTAGAAAACATCGGGTTCACGGTGCGAGCTGCGGCGGAGCTCGGAGCCGATATCGTCAAGACGGCCTTCCCGACCGGGGCGAGCGCTGAAGAGTTCAAGGACATCGTCGATGCCTGCTTTGTTCCTGTTATCGTGCTCGGAGGCGCGGCCATGGGCGATGATGAAGCGCTTCTCTCCATGGTGAAGAAAGCCATCGATGGAGGTGCCGCCGGGATCGCCGTGGGACGAAACGTCTGGCAACACGCCAACCCCGCGGGAATTGCAAAAGCGCTCTATGCCGTCGTCCACGAAGATGCGAGCGTCGAATCGGCCGCGAAACTCGTTTTCTCCTGAAGTGCAAGCTTTCCTCCTCCTCTCCCCGATGATTGTCCCCTCTCTCCAATACGCTGGCCGCATTCTCCGAACGGCCGACACCCGACATCTGGCCAAGTTCATGTGGAACTTCGGAGTGAAGGGCGTTCGCTCCGTCAATCTCTTCAAGAAGCGGATGAAGGACGGGGTCTACTTTCCGCCCTTCCTTTACATTTCCATCCTCAACAGCTGCAACCTTCGTTGCCAGGGCTGCTGGGTCGACGTCGACAAACCCCAGGTGAAGCTCGACCTCGAAGATCTCAACAACATCGTCAATGACGCCAAGTCGCACGGAAATTCCTTTTTTGGAATTCTCGGTGGAGAGCCGTTCATGCATCCCGAGTTGCTGGATTTCCTTGCGGAACATCAGGACTGCTTTTTCCAGGTTTTCACCAACGGACAAATGATCACCGAGAAGAAGGCCAAGCAGTTGCGCCAGCTCGGGAACGCCACCCCGCTGATTTCGATCGAAGGAACCGAAATCGTCGCCAACGAGCGTCGAGGCGGCAAGGATGTTCTCAATCGCACTCTCCGTGGACTCGACAACTGTCTCGACAACAAACTCCTCACCGGAGTTGCGACCAGCCTCTGCCAGACCAATATCGATGATCTGCTGACCGAGGAATGGCTACGCAAGCTGATCGATCGCGGGGTTCACTACGCCTGGTATCACACCTATCGTCCAGTGGGCCCCCAGCCCAATGAAGATCTTGCCCTGACCCCGGAGCAGGCCCGCCGGGTCCGGGAATTTGTCGTTAACATGAGAACGAAACTCCCTCTCGGAATCATCGATGCCTACTACGATGGCGAAGGGAAAGCGCTTTGCCCGATGGCGAATGGCATTTCTCATCACATTTCGCCCACCGGAGGCATCGAACCCTGCCCCATCATCCAGTTTGCGACCGAGAATGTGCGAGACGGCTCGGTCTTTGAGACCCTGACGCAATCCGCTTTCATGAAGGACTTTCGAGAAACGGCAGCCAAGCACACTCGTGGATGCATCGTCCTCGAGCGTCCCGACCTGGTCAAGGAGTTGGCCGAGAAGCACTCGGCAACCGACACCACGATCCGGAAAACGGCGATCGCCGAACTCGAAGCGATGACGCCCCGGAACAGCCAATGGCTCCCTACCGGCGACGAGATTCCCGAGAAGCACCCAGTCTATCGCTGGGCCAAGCGGATTTGGTTTAATGATTTCGGCGTCTATGATGAGATGGAAGCCACACAGGATAAGTGAGCTACCTCTCGTTTTTACACCTGATTTTGCCCCATGGAGGAAAATCCCGGGTTCGAGCTCTTCCGGGACTGCCTCCCTTTCTCTCTCGTCGAATCCCTGAGGGAAGAGGTGGAGCGACTCAAGGGGGCAGATGACAGGGCCGGCGCGAGGAACCTCTTCGCTCGATCGGATGCAATCCGGAATTTGGCGCTCTCTTGCGAGTTGAGAGCGCTTCTTCCTCCCGAAGAGCATCGCCCAGTCCGGAGCTTGCTCTTCGACAAGACCGCGGAAAAAAACTGGCCGGTGGCCTGGCACCAGGACCGAAGCATTGCGGTGGCCTCTCGCAAAGAGATCGCAGGCTTCGGACCGTGGAGCGAAAAGACTGGCATTCCGCATGTCGAACCGCCGCCCTCACTCCTCGAATCGATGGCGACCTTGCGCATCCACCTGGATCCGACTCCCGAGGACAACGGACCGCTGCTCGTATGCCCCGGCAGTCATCAGTTGGGATTTCTCGACTCGACAGCGATTGAAGAATTCAGCCGGGGCCCAATCGTCACCGTCTCCTGTCAACCGGGGGACGTCCTACGGATGTCTCCCCTGCTCCTGCATTCTTCCAAGCGATCTCAATCTCCCTCACGGCGTCGAGTTCTCCATTTCGAATACGCGAGGCGTTCGGATCTGCCGAAGCCCCTGAAATGGTATGAGGACGCCGAGGCGGACTCCTCCCCCATTGAATCCAGCGCAATTTGAGCCTATTCTTCGGGTCTTTGCTCGTCTTCCGCACTCTCTACAGCGAGTGCAGGCCCGCCAACCTTCCGACTTCGCATGCTCCCCTGGTTCCAGAATGGTCAGTTCCCTCTCTACCTCGCCCCGATGGCGGGAGTGACCGATCTCGTGTTCCGACGGATCTGCAAGGAACTGGGAGCGGATGTGATGGTTACCGAGTTTGTCTCCGCCGAGGGAATCATCCAGGCCGATGAGCGGACTCGGGTCTATACCGAATTCGATGAAGCGCAACGTCCCGTCGGAGTACAGCTCTTCGGGGCCGATGGCCCGCGCATGGCGGAAGCTGCGAAAAAGATCATTGATTGGAAACAGCCCGACTTCATCGATATCAATTTCGGATGCCCGGTGAAAAAGGTGGTTTCCCGAAATGGCGGATCTTCTCTACTCAAAGACTGTCCGGTGCTCGCTCATGTCGCCGAGTCGATTCACAAGGGTGTGGGTGATCAAGTGCCTGTGACGGCAAAGATCCGGATTGGTTGGGATCAAAACCTGATCAATGCTCCGGAGGTCTGCCGCATCCTCGAAAACTCAGGGATGCAGGCGATAGCGATCCACGGCCGAACTCGGGCACAAGGCTATTCTGGCGAAGCGGATTGGGAGGTGATCGACGAGTGCAGCAAAACTGTTTCCGTTCCCGTGGTCGGGAATGGCGACCTCTCCAGCGGAATTGATGTCGAGAAACGGAAATCCACCACGGGAGTCAGCGGGGTGATGATCGGACGCGCAGCGATGCAGTATCCGTGGGTTTTTCGCGATGCGAAACACTATCTCGAGACCGGGGAACAACCCGACCCGGTTCCGCTCGAGGAGCGATGGGAGTTGATCCTCCGCCACGCGCGACTCCTCGTCGAGTGGGGAAAGTTCTCTCACGAAAAATTCGCCATGCAGTCCCTGCGTTCCCGACTCATGGCCTACTCCAAGGGATTGCCGCAGGGGAAATCACTGAGGACGAGCTTTTCGACGGTCTCGTCCATCACTGAACTGGAAGGGATTGCCGCCGAGTATCTCGATCGAGTTCAGGCGGCATCCGAGGAGCGTCTTCCTGCGGTCTCAGCATAGACCTCCTCAGGATCAAGTCCTTCCGCCGACTCTTCGAAAAGGTAGATCCCCTCGAGCTTCAAAGCGTCTTCGCGAAGCTGCTTCACGTCTGCGAGCATCCGATGCTTTCGAGTCCGCCTCGCCATCATCTGTCGAATCGCGCGACGGAAATGCGAGAGTTTCCCGATCAGCCCGATCATGAGGATTAGAGCGAGAGTCGCGAAAGAAAAAGTAAAAAAGTATCCGAAAACCTTGGCAGCGGAAGGATCAAAGTCGACCAGAAATTCCATAATTAAATTAAATATTAACAAAGTTTAATAAAAAAGAAACAATTTTACTAAAATTATTGAGTGGTGGATCCTTGGTTTGATGAACCGGGATTATCCGCTTGTTTCGGTTGACTACGTTCCCATCCGTTTTCTTCTTTCAGAAGTAACCTATCGACATGCTCGCCATTCTCTCCCCTGCCAAGACCCTCGACTACGAGTCTGAGCTTCCCGCGCACACACCTACCGAGCCCGCTTTCCTCGATCAGTCAGCAGAACTCATCCAGATCCTCCGAAAAAAATCTCGCCCCCAACTGCAGGAACTCATGGGGATCAGTGAGAATTTGGCAGATCTCAACCACGATCGCTACCAGTCCTGGTCGCGCCCCTTTTCGGAAGATAACGCCAGAGCAGCGCTTTTCGCATTCAAAGGCGACGTCTATACCGGTTTCGAACTCGACCGTTACGGGAAGCGGGATCTGCAGTTTGCGCAGAAGCAGGTGCGGATTCTCTCAGGTCTTTACGGGTTGCTCCGCCCTCTTGATCTAATGCAGCCGTATCGGCTGGAAATGGGAACGGCGTTGAAGAATCCGGCAGGAAAGAATCTCTACGACTTCTGGAAGTCGACGGTCACGGAAGCACTGGGTGAAGCCCTCAAGACATCGGGATCCAATGTCCTGATCAACCTCGCTTCCAAAGAGTATTTTTCCGCGGTCGATCCCAAGACGCTCGACGCCGAGATCGTGACTCCGCAGTTCAAGGATCTCAAGAATGGGAAATATCGCATTATCAGCTTTTTTGCCAAGAAGGCCCGGGGGAGCATGTGTGATTTCATGATTCAGGAGCGGATCAAAGATCCGGAAGATCTGAAGCGTTTTGGGGTTGATGGATATCAATTCAACCCGAAACTAAGCGAGGGACAGGAGTGGATCTTTACCCGAGACAAACCGCCGGCTTCTGCCTGATGACACCTCATGCCGTTTTCCCGTCTTTGTTTGCTTCCTGGCTTTCTCGCACTCGCGTTGGCTTGGCCCGGCCACGTTCGAGCGCAGGAGGAAACACCTGATACGGAGAAATCGGAGAAATCGGAGAAATCGGAGAAGCCACTTGGGGAGTTCGCGGGAGTTGGAGTCGTGCCGAAGCTGTCGATCTCGCGGAAGACCGTTCCCAATTTCCTGGTAGACGAAACGCTCGCCGCAGTTCACGCCTCAACGGGAAGCGAGTCCGAAACGGCGACTCTCGAAGGGGTGTTCACGATCGGAGCCAATTCCAGTCGCTACGCCGTTTTCTGGGATCCCCTCACCTGTCGTTTGCTGGGGGTGCTGGATCTCGAGCCGGATCCAGTTGAAGCCCCAACCGATGAAGCGGATGGCGACGAGACCGCCTCAGCGGAAACCGAAATCGACAAAGGCGAGCGAGCTGAAGGCAGTGAGAAAGACGTGCCCCTCGATTCCGAGCCAGAATCTCCTCCTTCTCCCTTTTTCCTGCTCGCAGGAGGTCGGCCCCCGCTCGGCGGCACTGCGGGAGGCAGCGGCGAAGCCTCCTTCTTCGGCGTGCGGCTGATCGATGGAAAACCCGAGTTTCTCTACGAGCAAGGAAGTCTCCTCATCGAAGAACGCCTTTGGCTGGAGAATGGAGGGGAAACACTGCAACAGCAGTTCACCCTTCGCGACATGAATTCTTCCCTAGTCCTCGAGATTCCAGAGGCCTGGCGCCAGAGAGTGACTTCGGATCGGGGAGAATGGGACGAAGGCAGACTCACGGTCGACAAGGAAGAGGCGGGAGAAGTCCGGTTGACCTACCGTCTCGGGAATGAGGTGCCAACACCGGAAGGAGAGAAGAGCGAATGATTCCATCCCATCTTCTCCACGCGCTCGTCCTGGCCTTTTCTTTCGCTGGGTTCGTCAACGCCCAGACCAACTCGAAGGATCGAGTGGTCACTGAGATCGCCGAGAAGAAAACTCCACCTTCGGTGAGAGCCATCGCTCCGATCGATGATACCAATGTGTTTTTCCTGACAGAGCGTGGCGGGGTCGGAGTTGCGAAATTCTCCCCCGGACTCAGCCTCATCGATTGGGAGCCGTATTCGGAGATCCACTGGAATGCCCACTCCGATCTGGCCATCGGGCCTGAATATTCGTTGATCTTTGCCAACCCAAGAGAGGTAACCCAGGCTTTTGACACGGATGAAGACCCCGGTGTCGACTTCTACCAGAATATTATTTCCGAATGGGCGGGAAAAGGTGAAGGGGTGCGGATCACGGCAGGACCCGTGGCCGACGCTCATGGACGTCTTCTCTTTGCTCTATCGCCCTTCACCGAAAACGCAGAGGAGAAGCCGAAGGCAGCCCTGGTGGCATGGCAACCCGAGGCAGATGAATTGACCGTGGTCACAAGGAGTCAGCTCCCCATTGCGGATTTTGCCATCAGTCGAGATTCTCTTCTCGCTGCCCGGCTCTCCATGCCGGGATACAAAGACGGGTACTATATCTCCCTTACTGAACTACCTTCTCCTGAGGTCATTGCGGCGACCCCCGAGAGAGTTCCCCACACACGTCCATCTTTGCTCATTCCGGCCGAGATGACCGAGGGCGGGACTCCTACTCAGCTCTCGTTTTTTCACGAAGACGGCATGGAGAAGCTGCTTCTTGTGGTTCCCGAGACCCAGCAACTGATCGAAATTGTCCCCTCCCGTCCCGGCTCTGTTTGGCAGGGTGCCATTCTCCTCCGCCGCGTCATGCCCAGTCCGATCGAGACCGTGATCGAAATGGCCCCGGGCAAGCTCCTGGCGGGGGGGGCGAAGGGTTTTACTCCCCTCGAGAAATCAGAACAGGACGTCTATCGGATCCAGTCGGTCGCGCTGGTGGAAAGTGGGATCATTCTCAACTTCACCGAGCCCATCGATCGTTTTGCCGGCTCCAAACCAGAGAGCTATTCCGTGCAAGCCATCGGGCTGGATGGAGGGAAGTCATCCCTTCCCATTCGACCCGTCATCGAGTCCGACGGAATGTCGGTGATCCTCCGAACTCCCCAGGTTTCCGGGAAAACGGTTTTGCGAGTGGTTTGCCAGAATGTTCCCTCGGAAGATGGGGAATCGCTTCTGAGCTCTGCCGTGTTCTTCACGGTGCATGAAAAGTAGGAGCTATCGCTCCCAGTCGACACGAAAGTCCAGCCAGCTGGAATTCCCAAAGCCCTTTCCTTCTTCGGTGCCATCGAAGAGCTCGATCTTCGTCGTCCAATCATTCTCGGGAGTTGGGGGCTGGATGACTTTTGCGATACCACGCCCATTGGAAACTCGAACCTTCACGGTGTAGGGATCTCCATCGGTCGGCAATCCCAAGTCTGCATCGAAACGCTCGGTCACCTTGTCATTCCACTTTGGCAACCATTCGACATTGCGGTTGATCGTCGTCGGGAAATTCCCATTATGGAGACCGGGTTTTGTCCAGGCCCCTCCCCTGTGATCATACCAGACCTCGTCTCCTCTCAGGAGAAGGTAGGAACGTCCATCAATCTGCAGCTTGAAGCTGATCCGTCCTTCGGAGAGGCCGCGAGGGGCTGGCTTCGGTAGGGAAACCTCGTTCAGCTTCTCTACCTCGGCATCAAACCTCGCCTTCGTTGCCAGGGCGTCGTCGATACGTCCGGCCTTGGTAAGTTCTTCAATCACAGTCCCAAGGTCCTCGATCAGTTTTTTCCGTAGAGGAAGAACCTCTGCAGAAACCTCAGAAATCATTTTTTCCCGTGCTTCGTCATAGAGATGGCGAGCCTTGGCCAGTTCCGGAGGATCGTTCTCGGTGACCTCTCCGGCTTGCCCCGCCGCGATCGTCTCTCGCTCCTTGGACAAGGCCAACGCCCCATCCAGATCTCCTTTCTCCTGCAGAGCTGCCTGGAGTTTTTCCAGGTGCTTGCCGTAGTTTGTCAGTAGGGAATCGAGAGGAGCCTTGCTAATGATTCCCTCTTCCATGACTTCGAACTCGAAAACAAGCTTCTGCGCTTCTTCCGGGATTTTTCCTTCCTCTTGCCCAAGGCCAAGGGATGAGACAAGAAGAAGTAACGCCTGGCTCAAAGTCATTACCCTCATGACTCCATCTATACCTGCGAAGAATTCCGGAACAAGGGAAAAGCGCGATGAATCATAGCAAGAGCGATGGCAATGGCGCAGGAGTCGAGGGGTTGCACTTGTTCCCTGATAGGCTACTTGTTCTCGCACTTCCTGGTTGACTTCTTTCTTCAAGTCCTTCAAAGCCATTAGACCCATTCTCAGAAAGAAGTTCGGGAAAACGCGAAATTCGACTTGTACGA
>JARGNI010000096.1 GCA_029213195.1 Verrucomicrobiales bacterium | reverse complement strand
GCGCGCGCCAGGAAGGAGGGCTGGGCGAACTCATGAACGCGACCACCGCCTCCAAGCGAATCGAGATCACCCGCTACGGCAGCCGCAACTGGGCCGTCTGGCTCGACGGCGATCTGCTCGCGGTCACGGTCTACAAGAAAGGCGCCACGGCCGTTGCCCACGCTCTCACGCGGCTCACCACGCCGCACGCCAACCCCGACCACCCCGACACCCATGCCCGCCGACCCTGATCTTCTCGTGTCCTCCACGTCCGCCTCTCCCATGAACTGGAAACCCGCCTCACCGGACGACCTGATCGGCCAGGCCAGGCGGGTGGCGGAGGCCCAGGTCACCAAAGCACAACGTCTCGCCGGTGCGGATCCGCCCAACGGCTCCATGAAGCTGCTGCTCTACGGCCCACCCGGCGTGGGCAAGACCAGCGTCGTGGAGATGGTGGCCCGCCAACTGACCGGATCGCCCCTCGCGATCGAAGATTTCAACGGGCGTGAGGTCACCGTGGAAGTGGTGCGCGAATGGATGCGCGGCCTCGCCTACGGGAGCCTGTTCAGCCGGTGGAGCGTGCGGATCGTGAACGAGCTCGACCGCTGCTCGAAGGAAGCGCAGGATCTCCTGCTGACCTACCTCGACCGTCTGCCGCCGGGCCGGGCGCTGCTCGGCACCAGCAACCTTCAGCTCGACCTGCTCACCGAGCGGTTCCAGACCCGGTTCCAGGCCGTGAAGCTCCTGCCGCCGGATACGGAGGAACTGGCCGCATTCCTCGCCGCCCGCTGGTCCGTGCCGAAGCAGACCGCCCTCCAGATCGCCGAAGGCAGCGGAGGGTGCGTCCGCGCCGCCCTCGCCGATCTCGAATCATGGCTGGATTGCCAGACCTGAACCGAACCCCACTTATGAACCAGCCATCCGAACCCCGCTACGCCATCCGGCTTCCCGATGGCCAGTGTCTCGGGCGCTACTCGATCCACGGCGACATCGTTCCGGTGCCGCCCGTGTTCGCCCATATCTTCAACGATCTTGCGGAGGGACAGTTGCATCTCAACCAGGATCAATTCACGACGATCTCCACGCGCCAGGATGTGGGAGAACGCGTTTTCGTTCTGAATCCTTGGGGAACAGGGCATTACCCACCCTTGCAACAGTATTAAAATTTGTCCAAAGATGTCGATTGACCCCTAATGTAAAATGCGATTCTCTACTTACGGAAACACCGGGGAAATCCGCCGCCTATCTCACTGACTTTATACTTGGCCGGGACTCGGACGAGTGGGGGAAAACCTGTGAATGGCTGGACGGCGTGGACACGTTGATTTGCGAGGCCCAATACCGGGATTCGGACAGCCAGCTTGCGGCTAAAAACGCCCATATGACCACGAAACAGGTCGGGCAGCTCGCCCTGGATGCCGGGGTGGGAAAACTCATCATCCAGCACGTTTCGCGCCGTTACGATACGGAGCAATGGTTGGAGATGCTGGAGGAAGCCCGGTCCGTTTTTCCGGGAACTTCTTTTCCCGACGGCTGGAACCTGGCCGGGAAAGGTTTAGGCTCTGAAAACGGCTAAATTTTGTTTTTCTATCCACCCGTTATCCTAAGAATGGCGAGGAAATGGCAAAAGTCGTTGATCGGCGGGATAACGGATCAAAAAGGGAGGGAATTCCCACCCCAAATCCCGACCCGGGCATAAAATTTCGTGAGAAATTCTCGCTGAGTCGGTCCCGGGTCTGGAGGTACAAAAAAATCTTGCTCCGGGCCTAAGAAAAGAGTAAAAAATCCGTGGGTTTTAACACTCATAACACAAACATATGAACTTCAGGCTACTTTCAACAAACCTCTCTCCTTTCTTTTCGTTAGTCTTGGCGATCGTGGCGGTCCCGGTCCTTATCTCGACAGGATTTTGCAAGGATACCATTTGTGAGGGCACCAACTACGAATTCCAATTCGATGAACCCAAATGGAGCGGGACGGTTCATGCCGAATATCGGGGCGGTTCGCGTCATGTCGGGAAGTACGGCGCAACCATCCCGCTCACCCAAGACGAAACATCGCTTTTGTTCCTCGATTTTCGGGGGCGATTCGATGACGACGGTGTGGTGAACTTTCTAGACCGGAATTTCGAAACCCAAGAGTACAATCTGGGCCTCGTGTATCGAAAGATCCTTGACAGCAAACAGATTCTCGGAGTCTACGGGTTTTATGATTTCAAAACGGACGACACTTCAAACGAGTTCCACCAGGGCACCTTGGGTGTCGAACTTCTCGGAACTTGTTGGGATTTTCGCGTGAATGGATACCTGCCGACTGACCTTGGTCGAGAGGATGCGGGACAGGCTCCGATTTTCGGCCAGCGCTTCGAGGAGCGGGCCCTTTGGGGAGTTGACTATGAAGTAGGGCGGTTGCTGGGAACTTTCGGGGAGAGCTGTCACGAGTTGAGAGCCTTTGCCGGAGGATATTTCTTCGACAGCTACGCCGCGGGTTTTCCGCAATTGGCAGGTCCGCGAGTTCGATTGGAGATGCGTCTTTTTGACTTGGCGTTTCTGGGCGACGGATCCCGACTCACGGCTTCCGCCGAATTCCAGCATGATGACGTTCGCGACAGCCAGGGATTTGGCGGAATCCAGGTTCAGATTCCCCTGGGCAAAGGAAAGAGAGATTCGGGCGCCCCTTGTTTGACTCCTCTGCAAAGACGGATGTTGGACCCCGTGGTTAGAGATATCGATATCATAACGATGCTCAGGACAACCGGCAATCCCAACGGTGGGAATGGCGGAACAAACGGTGGAAATGGCGGAACAAACGGTGGAAATGGCGGAACAAACGGTGGTGGGCTTCCTTGATTGGGGCGGGGCTGGAGAGCCTCTCTAAGAGGAGAAGGTCAGAAGATCGCTTTTTGTTTTCCTTCCATCCAGAGATGCGGACAAGCCCGACATCGTCTCTGTTTTGGATGTTATGTTCAACTCTAGTTTGCGCCCAAGTCTCATTCGACAAGCCGGCGGATTCCCGGCTTGTTGAAGAAATCAAATCAGCTCCATATAAGGGCCATATAAACATATCGGCTTTCGCCTATCGCGATATCAACCGGAATGGAGTCTACGATCTGGGAGATCGGCCTTATGCCGGGCTAAAGGTTGCCATGCGGCATCCCGAGAAGGAAGAACCGGTCGAGGTGACCTCCAATATCGGCGGTTTTGCCAACTTTGAAATGTCGCTGAATAACCCGGAGCACCACATCGATGTCCCGGGAACCTATCGGGTCAGCGCCGCTCCCGGAAATACCTGCGAAATCACATCGGGGAATTCGGAGCAATCTCTGAAAGTTAGAACCCTGATAGGATCTCCCGGGGGGATGTTTGTCGAGGAGACGCTGACTCCAATCGGAGTGGCCCCCAAGTTGACCATCAGTGGTCAACTCTTTGAGTTACCCCCGGAGACGGTGTTGCTGGCTGTTCATGAGCAGGAAAAGGAAAGACGGGTCGATATTCAAAAAACGGGTCATTTCTCTTTTCCGGCTCAAAAGGGGAACTGGACGCTCGAGGTGAAATTCCCCGACGCTCGCGTGTTAACGAGAAAACTGAGAATCGACAACTATCCGGTCTACCTCTCCCGCTGGACTCCCGGAGCGCAGCACGCGGAACGGGAAGCGGATCAAGGGAGAGTCATTCACTTTGACGACCTGACCCGTTCCGACACCCTCCACGAGATCCCCAATCAATATGGAGACCTCAAATGGACGAATTGGATTGCCACTCATCAAAAGCTTTACGGGGGAGTCGGCTATATCAACAACACCACAAGTGGAGAGTACCTTGCATACAATAGCTCCGGGCATCCGGCCACCATTCACTCTGATACCCCGTTTCAGTTCATCGGCGGCTATTTCGGAGTTGCCTGGCCTCAGGCTGAATCGGGCGATGTCTTTGTCGCAGCGTGGAGAGGGGAGGAATTGCTCTATGAAGATCAATTCCGTTGTTCCACGGAACGGCCTGTCTATTTTTCGGCGAATTATAAAGATGTCACCAAGATCGAATTTTCGACTGATCGATACTGGCAATTCACCATGGACGACGTGGCGGTTCGGACGGGCGATTAGAATTTGATTGCTTCGAACCCGCTACTCCTTGGCGCCGTTACTCTTATGAAACTTCCTCGTGGACCGGAGTCAAGGCGAAACCGAGTTGCTCGGCCTGACGTCGAAGATAGCGTTCTTTCCGGGCGCGGGCCAGCTCGGGATTGCCGAGACGTTCAGGGTTGTAGGGGCGACGGTGTTTGACCATCGCCCAGAGGATGCGGGCCAGCTTGTGGGCGGCGGCGGTGACTGCCGCCTTGGTCCCGAGCTTGGATTTCAGGCGCCGGAACCAGTCGCCCAACGCGGACTTCGAGCGGTGCAGGGATTGGGCGGCCATGCGCAGGGCAGTGGCCAACCGGTTGTTCACCTTGCGGGTGTGAGCCGCGTGGGTGCGCCCTCCGGTGATCCGGTTGTCCGGGCAAAGCCCCAGCCACGAAGCGAAGTGCTCGGCGCTGGGGAACTTCTCCACGTCGGTGCCCACCTCGCCGAGGAAGGCCAGGGTCGTCTGGATGCTGATGCCTTCCACCGCAGTCAGATCGACGCCGAACTTTTCAAAGAGTTCCTGCCGCATCGGCTCGTCGGGCGCATTGGCCCCTTGCTTGGGGCTCGGTGGAGCCGGGCCTACTCCGCAATCGCCCAGAGCGTCCATTTTTTCGGCGATCTGCGTGTCGCACTCGGCCATCTGCGCTTGGTGAAAGCGCCACGCTTCCAGCGATTGGCGCAGCGTGAAGAGATGCTCCTCGCGCCAGTCACCTTTCAAGGCTTTGGCGATTTCGGCCTCGCTCTTCTTGCAGCGGTAGTGCCGCAGGCGGGCGAGCGCCTCGGGGTCGCGCTCTCCTGCGACTATGGAATCGAGGATCGCCAGGCCGGTAAGCCCGGTGATGTCGGTGACGGCGTGGTGCAACTGCACGTTCATCTGGTCGAGCGCCTTCTGCACCCGCAGCAGATGCTGACAGGCCGCCCGCATCAGTCCCTCCCGGTGTCGCATCAGCGAGCGCACCGCGCAGATCGCCGCCGGGGGGCGGAACGAGGCGTTGAGCAGACCGACGCTGTGGAGGTATTGCAGCCATTGGCAGTCTTGCACGTCGCTCTTGCGTCCGGGCACGTTCTTGACGTGGCGGGCGTTGACCAGGCAGACCTCGAAGCCGCGGTCTCCGAGGATCTGGAACAGCGGAATCCAGTAGACCCCGGTAGCCTCCATCGCCACGGTGGTGATGCCACAGTCTTTGAGCCAGTCGGCCAACTCGTTGAGATCCC
>JARGNI010000095.1 GCA_029213195.1 Verrucomicrobiales bacterium | reverse complement strand
AACGAAGCACTCTAGAAATTACAACCCGGTGTCATTTATTTGTGGCGCAACACGACTCCTGGTCCGCCATGAGGCTCTGGCGGCAGAGCATCGCATAGATCCCGTCTTCGGCCATGAGGGTTTCATGATTCCCCTGTTCGGAGACCTCGCCCTGGTCGAGTACGTAAATGCGATCGGCGTTGCGGACCGTGGAGAGGCGATGGGCAATGACGAGGCTGGTCCGATTGGCCATGAGTTTCTCGAGCGCTTCCTGGATCAGCTTCTCGGTTTCCGTGTCGACCGAGGCGGTCGCTTCGTCGAGGAGGAGGATGGGAGGATTCTTGAGAATGACTCGGGCAATCGCGATGCGTTGTTTCTCGCCCACGGACAGCTTCACGCCGCGCTCTCCCACATTGGTCTCGAGGCCCTCGGGGAGGGCGCGAACAAATTTCTCCGCATTGGCGGCGCGGAGGACTTCCCACATTTCGTCCTCGGTGGCGTCTTCTTTCGCGACCTGGAGATTCTCACGGACGCTGCAGTTGAAGAGGAAACTCTCTTGCGTCACGTAGCCCATCGCATCGCGAAGAGAACTTTTTCGGATCCCGGCGATATCCTGTCCGTCGATCGTGATCGTTCCCGAACTGGCTTCATAGAATCGCGTGAGCAGATTGATGATCGTGGATTTTCCTGCTCCAGTATGACCGACCAGGGCAATCATCTGCCCGGGTTCGGCATCCAGGGTGACGCCCTTGAGAGTGGTGATGTCGTCTCCGTAGGAAAATCGAACGTCCTCGAAGGTGACACGGCCCTCGATCGGTTTTTTCAAGAGCGCTCCCTCATCGACGTCGGGCTCTTCCTCGGCATCGACGATCTCGAAGACTCGCTCGGCGGCAGCACGACCGGCCTGGATGATCTGGTTCAGTCCGTTGAGACGGGTGATCGGTTCATAGAAGAGTCCCAGGGAGACGAGGAACAAGGCGAACACTCCGATTTCTTCCTGGAGAGCTTTCTCAGTCGGGGCTTGCATGACCCACCAGCCCCCGAAGCCGATGACGAGGACGTAGCCCAAGTTTCTCATGAACTCCATACTTGGATTGTAGGCGGCCCAGACGCGCATGAGGTGGAGGGTTGCCTCCCGCAGGGTGTTGCTCGACTCGTTGAAGCTCCGGTGTTCCGCTTCCTCGCGGGTGAACGACTTGATTTGCTGGATCCCGTCGATGTTGTCGTGGAGGAGAGAGTTCATCGAGCTTGTCGCCGATCGGACGCGACGGTGACGTTGCGGGGCGGTCTTCGTGTAAGTCCAGGCCCCGAAGATAAGAAAAGGCATCGGGATAAGGGCGACAGCGGCGAGTTTGACGTCTTGGGAGAAAAGCAGCACCCCCACCACGAGGACTTGGAGAATGGCGACAACGCCCTGTTCGATCCCATCGATGAGGACTCGCTCCATCGCCGTGACATCTTCGGTGACGCGGGTCATGACATCTCCGGTTCGCTTGTTGTCGAACCAGCGCATCGGGAGTCGCTGAATCTTGTGGTAGAGATCCGAGCGAATATCAAAAATCACCCTCTGCTCAAACGTGTTGTTGAGGATGATGCGGAGGGCATTGAACAGATTCGTGAGAAAAAAGGCTCCCACCGCGAGAAGCGAAAGAGGGATCAGGCGATCGAAATCGCGCTGGGGAATGACCTCTCCCGTAATCCACTTGGTCACCGTCGGGAATACGATGACGAGGAGCGTCATGAGGACCGCACAGAGCAACTGGGACGAGGCCAGTAGAGGATAGCGCTTCAGGTAGGAAAGAACTCGAAGGACGGTCGGCATGAAAGAGTAGTGGTTTTAAAATCGTAGAAGTCAGGATAGGTTGAGGAGGAAGACCCTCCTTCCTTCCCTCCACAGACCATGGCGCGCAAACGGCGGCACTCCATTCTTTTTTGGCTGATCCAACTTCCTTTGTTGGGCGGAATCGCCGTGGTCTTGTTTTGCAATTTCTGGATCGTCTTCTCGACTTCCTCCCGAGTTTACGATTCGGTCGCGGAGATCGAGGCACGTCCCGTGGGATTGGTCCTTGGGACGACGGCGAATGTCGCTCCTGACACTCCGAATCGACATTTCGAGAATCGGATCGCGGCGGCAGCGGATCTTCTGAGCGAGGGCAAAGTGTCTCGATTGCTCGTGAGCGGCTATCGGGATTCCAAATACTACGACGAAACCGAGGACATGCGGGACGGCCTGCTGGCTCTCGGGGTCGCGCAGGATCAGATCATTGCCGACAACAAGGGGGCGAGAACCCTGGATTCCGTAGCCCGGGCGGAATCGGTCTTTGGATTCGACCGGTTTGTCATCATATCGGACGATTTTCATGTCGCCCGAGCGGTTTTCATCGCAGATCGGCTGGGGCTCGATGCGATCGCTCTGCGGAGTCAATCTGTCGACTACGAGTCTTCTCGGAAGGTTCGGATCCGAGAATACTTCGCAAGAGTGAAGGCAGTTCTCGATCTCTTTTTCTGGGATTCGAAACCCGAGGAAGTCGTCGTCGAGTCGTGAGCGAATTACGGAGGGACATCGTCCCCGATGTCCGCAAAGGGGATGTTCCCGAAGGGGAGGGTTTTTCGGGGTTCCGACTTGTAGTTCTCTCCGGACCACGAGGACGTGGTCCCTCCGGCGGAGGTCCTCGATGTCCGAGTGATCGCTACGAGAGTGCTTCGACGGTTTTCTCGAGACCCTCGACATCGGAGAAGCTGAGAGTGGTCTTCTTCCGATCGATCCGGCGCATCAGGCCTGCCAGAACTCGGCCGGGACCGAGTTCGATAAAGAGATCCTCGCCCTGGTCGATGAAATGCTGGACGCACTCGCTCCACCGTACCGATCCGCTGACCTGCGCTACAAGGGTCTTCTTGATTTCGTCGGATTCCTTGACCACGCGAGCTTCCACATTGCAGGTCACGGGAAGTGTCGGCTCGGACAGCTCCAGGTCCGCGAGAACCGCGGCGAGTTTTTCCTGGGCCGGCATCATGAGGCGGGAGTGATACGCACCGGCGACTTCCAGCTCCTGGGCGATTCGCACTCCGTAGTCCTCGGCCGTCGCGACGACCTTGGCGATTCCTTCGCGGGTTCCGGAGACAACGATCTGGCCCGGCGCATTCAGGTTCGCGACATCGACATCACAGTCGGCAGCGAGGCGGCGAATATCGGCTTCCTCTCCCCCGATGAGAGCGGCCATGGAACCTTCGGTGGCCTCGGTCGCTTCTTCCATAAAGCTGCCCCGCTTGGAGACGAGATTGAGCCCGGTCGCAAAGTCGAAGGTTCCGGCGGCAGAGTGGGCGGTGAATTCTCCCAGGGAAAGTCCGGCGACTCCGGCGATCTCGAGATCGGGAACCTGCTCCTGAAGGAGGGTGAGACAGGCAAGTCCGTGAGTGTAGAGGGCCGGCTGGCAGATCGACGTGCGAGTGAGTTCGGAAGCAGGGCCTTCGAACATCTTCTCGCTGAGGGAGAATCCCAGTTGCTCGTCGGCTCTGGTGAAAAGATCCCGAGCGCTGTCGAATTTCTCCGCCAGGTCGCGACCCATCCCTACGGTCTGAGCGCCCTGGCCCGCGAATAGTAATACTGCACGTTTCCCCATAATTGAGGGCGTTACTTGGGGCCGGATCACCCGGCTTGCAAGATTTTTGCGTGGATTTTACGGAAGCCGAATCGGTCCCTTGGCATTGATCTTCGTGGCGTCATGGATCGCACCGGGGAATTCTCCGTGCTTGTGACCGGGAAAGCGCTTTCCTTCGATCGTCTGGCGATCCGGGGTAGGGTTCTCCGGCACTGAGTCTCCAGTCGATTCGGACCATTCGGCGAGAACCTCTCTCATCGTCTCCAGGGTTTCGGAATAATCTTCCGAAGCGGCGAGGTTGTTGAGTTGGTAGGGATCATCGCTGACCTGGTAGAGTTCTTCCACGGGGCGAGGTTGCTGGAAGATGTCCTGCTGCTTTTTGTTCAACTCCCCGGCCTTGTGCTTTTCCCAGAGTTCCTCTCCCGCAGGGAAGGTGGGGTCGCTCTCCATGCTCACGGCCAGCTTCTCGGGGAAGGCATTCTTGATGTAGAGGAAATCACCGGTCCGGACCATTCGCTGGTGGGCCTGGAAGACATGCCAATTCTGCTCGGCAAAGGCGAACTCGCGAACGACGGCCTTGGGATCCTCGAGGATAGGGACAAAGCTGACTCCCTGGGCTCGTTCGTCGATCTCGACTCCCGCGAGTTCGAGGATGGTCGGCCCGACATCGATGCTGCTGATCAAGCACTCGACTACGGCAGGCTCGATCTTCCCGGGGCAGGCCATGAGGAAAGGAGATTTGATCCCGCTATCGTAGAGACGGGTCTTGCAACGGGGAAAGGGGCGACCGTTGTCCGTCATGTAAATAATGTAGGTGTTTTCTTCGATACCCTGGCGTTTCAGCTCGGCAACGAGTTGACCCATCGTCGTGTCGGTACGGGAAACCTCGTGATAGTACTCGGCGAGATCTTTCCGCGTCTTTGGTCCGTCGTAGAGAAAGGGGGGGACCTCGATTTCATCGGGATCGTAGGTCGGATTTTTCCCGTCAATATGCCAGCCTCGGTGGGCATCGCTGGAACCGAACCAGGCGAAGAAGGGCTTGTCCTTGGGGCGTTTGGAGAGAAGAGAAACCCAGTCGTCGGACTTCCCAGGTCCTTTGCCTTTGGAAATCACATCGAAGGATTCTGTCAGCTTGGCCATATGGTTTTTTCCGGAGAGGACGGTGTGGTATCCGGCATCACGGAGCGCCTTGGGGAAACGGAACTGATCGTCGGGCAATGAAGTGTGAAGCTCCGGCGCCCCGGTGTTGTGGGGGTAGCGGCTCGAGATGATGCTGCAACGCGAGGGGCTGCAGCTGCTGATCGTGAGGTAGGCATTGGTGAAACGCAGTCCTCGTTCGGCCATGGCGTCGAGATGCGGCGTTTTGACAAATTCGTTGCCGTAGCAACCCAGGTCGTTCCATCCGATGTCGTCGGTGATGAAAAAAATGAAGTTCGGCCGTTCGTCCGCCTGGGTCGTCAGGAAGGCGAGAAGGAAAGCAAAAAGGGCGCTGAGGATTCTCATGGGCGAAGTATGGCACGAGCGTTCAGAAGCCGAAACGCAAAACACGGGCAAACTGTAGAGCAGGCGGACGTAACCACGTCCCTCCGCGAGGGAGGATCCGGGATGGATATTTAACTTTCGGGTTTGGATGCTTCCTCCGAAGTGGTCGCTCCAAACAGGGCTCTTCCCTCCGGTTGCAGCAGTAGGATGAAGGTGAAAATCCCGAGGATGGCATGGAATGGAAAGAGCATGCATTCCAGGCCGGCGACAATGAGGCAGAAGGTATGGCTGCGATGCTGGGCAAGGCGTCGCCCTGCGATAGACCGTTTCTCAGAAGTATTTTCGTTTATTCGCTGTGAGTATTGCAGACAG
>JARGNI010000094.1 GCA_029213195.1 Verrucomicrobiales bacterium | reverse complement strand
AGTGCTACCAATACCTCAGCTCGCCGAGAGCTGAGTTCCGCGAAATTCTTCATCGTGAACACTATCGAGCAATCGCTTAAAGCAGTGCCATTCGGGTCAGATTCATTTTCTCGGAACAACGTCAAAGTGGACACACGCGATTTATCGCATTGTCGTCCCACGCCTTGTTGGGCTATGAGGCTAGGGCTGCCACCTCGTGGTCAATCTGCGATCCTAACTCACGTTGAGCCTCTTCGAGATCATGTTCAGCCTGTAGTCCCACCCAGAAGGAAGCCGTGGTGCCGAAGAACTTAGCGAGCCGAAGAGCCGTCTCTGCGGTGATGCTTCGGCGACACTTGGTGATCTCTGTGAGGCGAGAAGGCGGAATTGAAGTCGCACGTGACACTTCGGCGAGACTCAATTCCATTGGACGAATAAACTCTTCAAGGAGGATTTCGCCGGGATGAATGAGTGGAAGTAATTGTTCAGCTTTCATAGTTCTCAGTGGTAATCGATGATGGAGACTTCGCTGGCGTGGCCATCGCTCCACTTGAAAACGATCCGCCACTGTTGATTGACTCGAATGCTCCAGAATCCTTTCCAATCGCCTTTCAATTGTTCCAATCGATTTGCAGGTGGAATCCTTAGGTCCTGGAGATTCCCAGCCTGATTAATCATTCGAAGTTTCCTGCGAGCTCGGATTTGGATGTCGTCCGGAAGCTTTCGGGAACGCTTGCCAGAGTAGATCTTTTCGGTCTCAGAATCTCCAAATGTCTCAATCACCTCCCAACATACTGGATTCTGAAATTACGGCAAGCGTAATTTCGTGCGACGTAATTTTTTTGAGCCCAACGCCGAATCCTCGCACCGGACCAAATAGCAAACGAATTATGAAAGACCAGAATGAAAAACCAAACGACGTGAATCCGGTTGCGAGCGATGATTTGTTCGCTTTGGGCGTTCCTGCGGCTGATCACGGTGCTATCTCATGGTTGGAAGAATCCGCACGCGCAGCGGAGTGGGAAAAATATCTCGATCTTCAAATATCTGAGTTTACTGGAGAGTTTGATCTGATCGCGACAAAAGGAAAGGGGGTTCGAGGGTTGCGTGCGTTCGAGGCATTGGGAGTGGAGACGCTTCGAGATTTAGGTTCGAAATCTCGGGATGATTTTTTGCAGTTGCCTTGGATTGGGCAAAAAACAGTGGACTGGATTGAGGAATATTTTTTGAGGGAAGCGGGAATAAAGCTCAATCAGAAAGCGAACGTCAAAAGACAGGCACGCCCGTTAGGCGTTGCCTGCTCTGCCTTGTTCGGCATTCTTGTTTTTATTCTCAGGGGTGCTCAAGGGTGCAGTTTGAGCTGTCCCTTTGTGGTCTTTCCATGCCTCCACTTGTGGCAGCAAGTTTGGCAATCGCGGTTGCAACGGATAAAGGCGATGGAAAACACCCGTGGACGAGCCGGAGATGGGCGGCACGATCCATGACCACTCGGCTTGTACTTCGTGGCCCTGGGATTGCTCGCGCTCACAGTGGGCGAGGAATTCGCGCGAAGCTTGGTGGTGGTCCACCATGCGTACACCTTCACGGGCGAAGGAATGCAATACGGCTTCGTTGAGCACGAGCAGGGCACGGTCCTTCCACAGGCCGCTGTCACGCTGCAAACCGAGCCGCTCTGCCACTTCTGGCAGGAGGTTGTAGCGGTTGGCGTCGCCGAGGTTGCGGGCACCGATCTCGGTTCCCATGTACCAACCGTTGAAGGGGGCGCAGGGAAAGACATCGTCTAGGGAGACCAGCAACATGTCTGAGATCGCCGGCACGGCGTGCCAACGCAAGCCGAGTTGTGAAAACCAAGAATATTCAGGGTGCTCGAGTTCGACCTCCAGGACGACCTCGCTCGGCAATTCGCGCACGATAACCCGTCCGTCTACCTCAATGACCAAAGGCAGCAAATCGAAGCGGCCGGGGGCGGCCGATGGCGACCAGCCGAGCGAGCTGACCCGCTCGGTGAAGGCCACGTTCATAGGATCGCCCAATACCGAACCATCTCGGTGGCGATATCCGGCGTACCGGATCAGCTGGGAGTTCCAGATCCGAACGCGCGGATACCCCTCCCGCCACGGGGCGAAAACCGTCTGCGTTGGAGTTATGCGACCGTCGCCGGTGGCTACGCGCAGATGCTCGACACAGGCCTCGAACACCTCGTCGGCATCATCCAGCGAGCGGGCGTCAATGACCTTCAGAGAGCGCCAGTGCAGACGTCCGATGCAGCGTACTGATTCGCGCCAAGCCAGACGTGCGGCATCGCCCAGCGGCATCCCACCGGAGCCGTCCGACACGGCTTGGACTAGCTCCCAAGCCTCGTCAGCCCGCCATCGACGCGCATGGTCGAAAGCACCCGCGGCATAAGGGCATGCACCGCCAGACGTCGCTGCGTCGGTCGGGGCTTTATGGGAGATCGGATACATGAATCTTCAGGGATTGGCCGGCGATAAGCGAAGGGATGCACTGGTAGGAGATTGCTTTGAATACTGCGGCCATCGCTTCACCGGTGGGCCGGGGTTGAAAGAAGTTCATATTTCGTTTCCATCGGGCTGTTTCTCCTCCGAACGTAAAAGTTCGAGCGCGGCCGATTCGCCACTGGAACATTTGAAGTTAGCATATCAGCAGACACGAAGAGAAAGCAAGCGAACAACCTACAGCGGAGGGCGTTGTGCGTAACGTCTTGTTCGATTCCCCGATCTACGGTGCCAGGTGGCATCGGCCATCGATTTCCGAATCAGGAATTCCTCTTTTGCTCCCGGCATCTTTGTCCAACACCCCAGATAAAATTAAGGTCTCCTGGGCAAACGTTGTGTGCAACTTGTTCACGCACTTTTGCCCCCTTGATTTTATCCTTCCCCGGAGTTTACGAGGGGAAGCAGGTAAACCTGGCCGAAGAGCGGATGGTCGTCGCCCCACGACATTTGTCCTTTCCCTTCGGTCCCATCGACTTGGCCTATAATCGCTTGGTCGCCCGACCTGAGAAGCTCCGCTTCTCGCCGTGCTCCACGGCGCGATTATAGTTCGCATGAACACCTCGTGTAAAGGATAAAATTTCACCCTGAGACCAACCGAAATTCTGCCACTGTCAGGGTGTTTAGAATCGAACGTCAAAGTGGACACACGCGATTTATCGCATTGTCGTCCCACGCCTTGTTGGGCTATGAGGCTAGGGCTGCCACCTCGTGGTCAATCTGCGATCCTAACTCACGTTGAGCCTCTTCGAGATCATGTTCAGCCTGTAGTCCCACCCAGAAGGAAGCCGTGGTGCCGAAGAACTTAGCGAGCCGAAGAGCCGTCTCTGCGGTGATGCTTCGGCGACACTTGGTGATCTCTGTGAGGCGAGAAGGCGGAATTGAAGTCGCACGTGACACTTCGGCGAGACTCAATTCCATTGGACGAATAAACTCTTCAAGGAGGATTTCGCCGGGATGAATGAGTGGAAGTAATTGTTCAGCTTTCATAGTTCTCAGTGGTAATCGATGATGGAGACTTCGCTGGCGTGGCCATCGCTCCACTTGAAAACGATCCGCCACTGTTGATTGACTCGAATGCTCCAGAATCCTTTCCAATCGCCTTTCAATTGTTCCAATCGATTTGCAGGTGGAATCCTTAGGTCCTGGAGATTCCCAGCCTGATTAATCATTCGAAGTTTCCTGCGAGCTCGGATTTGGATGTCGTCCGGAAGCTTTCGGGAACGCTTGCCAGAGTAGATCTTTTCGGTCTCAGAATCTCCAAATGTCTCAATCACCTCCCAACATACTGGATTCTGAAATTACGGCAAGCGTAATTTCGTGCGACGTAATTTTTTTGAGCCCAACGTTTGAGGCATGCGACAGGCTACCGGCACCGCCACATCGACTGTCTGGTTGAGTTTCGTGCTACCATATCACCTTCGACACACAACGGGTAGCCTGTTCGTATCGCCGCCTTGTTCTGCCCGTTTATGAATCTGCGTGATTCTGGCAGGGAAAAGATTCCGGTGTTCACTGGCCTCGGAACCTGAGGCGCACCTTTTTCATCAACCCCAGCGCTTGATCCGAGATCTGCCCCTCTTGCGAGATTTTGATATTGATGGTCAGCACGCCGTCGTTCTCGTTAAACCCCTGAATGAAATCGATCAGCTTTCCTTCCGTGTATTTTGGCGGTTCGATGGGGATGCTCGCTTTCCCGATCAGAGCGTAGCGAGGATCCGATGGCTTCATCTTCCGGGTACTGTGAACCCACGCGCTTTCGAGGTGGATCAATCCATGGCGTTGCAGCCCCTTTGCGGGACCTCGCTGGTAATACCTTCCGCCGGGAAGCGCTCTCGGATCGCCGGTGGCTTCTCCCGCCCAAAATTCCTGCCAGGGTGTCACACTGACTTCAATGTTGCTGTTCAGGCCAATGATCCTTTGTGGATTACCGGCTTTCAGCGCCTCAAAATACCGTTCGTAATTGAACGTAGGATACCAGCGATCGACACCGAGCCAGTTATCGATCCAATAGGCGGAAAGCTTGCTTCCATAGCGTTTCCCGACGGCGATAAACAATTTGGCGACTCGTTCGGTATAGGCATTTTCGTCAACACTTACACTTTTTGACCCATCCAAGTTCTTTGCCATTGGCCCTGAAGCAAAGTAGAGGCCCAGCTTGATGTTTCTCTTACCCAAAGCCTCGGAAATTTCGCTGATTAGGTCACGCTCCGTAGTCATCCCCGGAAAAACCTGTTCCCATTCTTTGATGGGAGCCGGAAAGGTTGGGTCGATATGCATGGCCGTGAAGAAAACATACTTCGCCCCCGTCAGTTCGACCATCTCAGCAAAGGCGGGAACATCAAAATCCCTCACCGCTTCCTGGTATGACTTCGTCTCCCCCTTGAGCGGCAGGGTTTCGGTTGTCCAGTGAAACATCACGCCATATTTAGCATCAACAAACCAATCGGTATTGGCTCGCTGCCGTTCGGCCTTGGCCTGCTCCTTAGCAATAGCCGCCTCATGATCAACGGGCACCAGTTCAATCAATTCCAGCTTGAACGGCGTTTTGCCTTGCGCGCGATCAATCCGAAACGAAACAGTCTGCTGTCCTTTCTGTATCTCCAGCACCTGATCGAGCTGAAACCGTTCCAGATTCTTCGGGTGCTTTTTCTGCAACTCGTTGTCGTAAAGCCCCATCGTTTCGTGAACTTCACCTTTGATCGTCGAGCTGGCTGACGAAATCTCGAATGTTTCACCTCCGGTAAAACTCCCGAACGCCACGACCACCCTATAACGGTTCACCTTAGGGGAAGTAACGTTCCACGTCACTTCGCCATTATCAGTAAAGTCCACCCAGCGGTTGCCAACTTCATTGGCACAGTCGCCCTCATAACCATCAATCGCCCGACAGCCCAGGACGGTGATCGAATCAGATTCCAGTACCGTCGTCTTTGCCGGACTGGGCGCGCCCGACGAAACCCCAATGCAGAGAAACGTTGTTCCCACCAAGAGCGCACAGTTTGCGAAGGATTTTTTTGGGCTCTTCGCTAAATCGTGTGGGTAGCAGGTAGGGGCTTGAGGTCGCCAGCGA
>JARGNI010000044.1 GCA_029213195.1 Verrucomicrobiales bacterium | reverse complement strand
TCAAGCCTTCTCTCAGCTTTTCGGCTCGGGTGTCATTTATTTTGGCTCAATTCGTGGGGTTCTACCTTGCGAGCTTTGGAATTGACGGAGAATCCATAACTTTCTAATCTTCAGGGCGAGAGAGCTTTCTTGCAGCTTCGAATTTTTCCTGGGTGGGAGAGGATCTCTGAAATCCTCCAAGGTAATCCCCATGAAATCAAATTCGACGATCCGTTTCTTCTACCTCATTGCCGCGCTCTACGATGGAGTGCTGGGTCTCGCTTTTCTCTTCGCTCCCACGCAGGTCTTTGCCTGGCTGGAATTGGAAGCGCCGAATCACCTGGGGTACATCCATTTCCCCGCTGCCCTGCTGCTGGTTTTCGCCATCCTCTTTTTCTCGATCGCCCGAAATCCGGTCGCGAATCGCAATCTGATTCCCTTCGGAATCCTCCTGAAGATTTCGTATTGTGGCGTGGTTTTGTTTCATTGGGTCTCGTCCGGCGTGCCGAGCATCTGGAAGCCTTTCTTCTTTGCGGACCTTATTTTCATCGTTCTCTTCGTCTGGACTTGGCGGGTGCTTTCGAGTCAATCCACGAAAGCCGAGGCCGCAGCGGCATGAAGGAAGTGGAAAAAACTGGGAAGCCGACCGGGCCAAGGAAGCTCGAGAGTGGGCAAGATTTTGACCGCTAGGGAAGCTGGAGCGGAAAGAAGACTGGCAGGAGTAGCAGCACGATGGCCATCACGATCAGCACGAGAGGGAACCCGATCTTGATGAAGTCGACGAAGCGATAGCCTCCGAATCCCATCACGAGAAGGTTTACTGGGTGACCGACCGGGCTCATGAAGGCGCATGAACTCGCGATCGCCACCGTCATCATGAGGGCATGGGGCGAGAGAGATTCGGCGGAGGCGATGCTCAAGGCAATGGGAGCCATGAGAACAGCCACGGCGGCGGTCGGCATCACCTGGGCCGACAGGGCGGTGATGAGGAAGAGTCCGGCGACGACGGCAAGGGGACCAAAATTGGTCAGTCTCCCGAGAACCGATTCGGCCAGCCACATGGCGGTTCCCGACTCCTGCATCGCGAGGCCGAGACTGAGCATTCCCGCGATGAGGAGGATTGCTTTCAGTTCGATCGAGCGATAGGCCTCGTCCATCTTCAGGCATCCTGTCAAAACCATAAGGAGGGCTCCTGTCGGTGCGGCAATGAAGATGGGAAGCCATCCGGAAATGACCGCCGTGAGAACTCCTGCCATGATGAGGGCACTGACCGGGGCCTTCTTGTTTCGGACGGTTCGCTGTTGCCCGTTTGCAAAGACGAGAAAGTCCGGGTGATCGGCGAGGAGCGCCAGTTTCTGGCGGCTTCCGTAGAGAAGGAAGGCATCACCCGGGAGCAGTTCCATTCCTGCGATCTCACTTCGATAGATCTTTCCGTTTCTCCAGACCGCGAGGATGGAAACGCCGTATTTCTCTCGGAACTTCAGTTCTTCGACCGACTTTCCTCCAAAGGTGGTGCGTGGAGAAAGAGAGGCTTCCGTCAGACCGACTTCATCCGACTCCAATTCAGAGAGTTGATGGAGTTCCAGTTCGCTGAGGCTCAGCTCCTGGAGGGCTTCGAGGATGGCAAAGTCTTCCTGCAGGCCCCGGAGCAGAAGGACATCTCCAGCTTCCAACTTTTCCCGGGGGGCGGGAGCGACATGATGTTCTCCGTTGCGCAAGATTCCTACGATGGTCAGGCCGAAGGTGTCTGCGACCTGGGTTTCAGCGAGCAGCTGTCCTGCAAGCAGGGATTCGGAGGTAATCGTAACGCTCTGGATTCCCTGATCGAGATGATAGCGCTCCGCGAGCGTAGAGTCGGTCAACGATTGCACCTGCGAGAAGGCGGGGCCTGATTCCAGTTCGGTGAGGTGTTCCCGTTCCACCGCGACGAGCAACCGATCTCCCGCTTCGAAGGTGGTGCCGCGGAGAAAGATACGAGTGATCTGCTCGCCTCTTGCCAACGCCAGCGCGTGAACCTGGTAGGACCGCCGGAGCCTGGCTTTCCTGAGGGTCTTCCCGATCAGGGGAGAATCCGGTCCGATCTCCAATTCGGCTATCTCCAGTGGCGTTTCCTCAAGGCTCTTCAGAGTTTCCTCCACGGATTGGAGACGAAGATGAGGCCAGGCTCGGAGCGTGGTGAATCGCTCCAGCATTCCTTCCACGATCAGTTCGTCACCCGTTTGCAGCTCGAAGGCGGAGCCGGGAGCGAGGTTTAACTGCCCATCCCGGCGCACGGCGATCACATGCAGACCGAGTGCGTGTCCGAGCCGGGTCGACTTCAGGGTCCGGCCAATGAGAGCCGAGTCGGGTGGAAGAGTCAACGACCCAATCATGGAACCGAGGTCGTAAAGCGACTCGAGCTCGGGCGCAGACTCCGCTTTGAGATCTCGGTCGGGGAGGAGCCGGCGGCCGAACAGGCACATGTAGAGGACCCCGGCCCCAAGGGCGGTGAGGCCAATCGGGGAAAACGAGAACATCGAGAAGGGTTTGTGACCGGCATCTTCGAGCGCTCCATTGACGAGAATGTTGGGAGCCGTGCCGATCAAGGTGGTCATCCCGCCGAGAAGAGAGCCGAAGGCCAGGGGCATGAGCAGTTTGGACGGCGACACCGAGATCTTGCGTGACATCTCCAGCACCACCGGGAGCATCAGGGCAGTGATCCCGATGTCGTTCATGATTCCGGAGAGCAATCCCACGGTGAGCATCATGACGACGGTGAGCTTTCCGGCACTGGCTCCCGCAGCTGCGAGAACTCGTTCCCCTATGAAATGCGCGACCCCGGTTCTCATCAGTCCACCACTGAGAACAAGCACCGAGGCAATCGTGATGACGGCCTCGTTGCTGAATCCCGCGATGACCTGGTCGCCGGTGAGTACCCCGGCCAGGGTGAGTGCCAGCATCACGAGGAGGGCTACGGTATCGGCACGGAGCCACTCGGTGACAAAGAGAATCACGGCGGCGATCACGATGGCGCCGACGATGAAGGTATCGTGATTCATGCCATCAGGTTGTACACGGCGAGGGCCGATTGGAGAACCGGAATCTAAAGGGAATTTCCGAACGGATCTGGGGAGAGCTTTCCAAGGTCCTTGAATCCGATGAAAAGGAGATGGTGATGGAGTGCATTCCTTGTCATCCTTCACCAGATGAAGCTCAACCTGCAGAATCTCTTCCGCCTCTCGTGTATCGATTTGGCTGAAAAAAGGTGTAAGATCTGACTGTCATTTTCCGAAAGCCCTCTTCATGCGCTACGCCATCTTTTCAGATGTTCATGCCAACCTGAGAGCCTGGGAGCAGGTTCTGGCAGACATCCGTGGCCAGCAGGTGGATGTTCTCATCTGCCTCGGGGACGCTGTGGGCTATGGGCCGAAACCCGAAGAGGTGCTCCACGGGATCCGCTCGATCACGGACAACTTCGTGATGGGAAACCACGACGCGGCGGCGGCTGGGGTACTGGATTACTCGATCTTCAACGATCAGGCGAAACACTCCATCGAATGGACGGCGCAATCCCTGTCGCAGGATTCCCTCGAGTATCTCGGATCTGTCCCTCTCGCGATCGATGCCGGGGACATCCTCCTTGTTCATGCAGAAATTTCGGAGCCGGGGCGGTTTTCCTACATCGACAGCCTGGAGAGTGCGGCAGAGAATTTTGTGAATACCAATCACTTCGTGACCTTTGTCGGGCACACTCACCACCCGAACATTTTCGAGGTGGGGGGAGACGGCGAGGTGGTGGAGTATCCCGACTCGACGAGGGCCTTGGATCCATCCTGCCGGTATATCGTGAATGTCGGTTCCGTGGGCGAGCCCAGGGTTCCGGATGACCTGAGAGGAGTCTATGTCGTTTACGATTCGGACACGAGAGTGGTCGACTACCGGAAGGTTGCCTTCGATATCGAAGCCTATCGGCGAGACTTGGAATCTACGACCTTGGGAGTCAAACCGTTCTTCCTGCAGTGCTACGAATACCAGGTCGCAGAGAATCATACGGCGAACCTGACAGCTACCCAGGCGCTGTCTGCGGAAGCCCCCGCCGCACCCAATGCCCTCGTTCGCAATCAGACGGGACCCGTCAAGCTTCACGTCCCGAAGTTGCCCCCCAATTTCAGTGTCGATATGGAACTGGGTGTGAACCCACCTTCGAAATCGAAACGAGCGAAGGTCGTTACTTGTTTGATCCTCTCAAGTTTGATCGTGTCTTCGGTCATCGGCTGGAAGATCTTCGAAGATCGCGAGGTTTCGCTACCGGAAGAAATCACGTTCGCATCCGATACGGCGAGCATCATCGAAACGGAGAGTGGAGAATCTGAGACCGCAGAAGTTCCGGAAAGCCTGCGGAAGGAGGTGGAAACCCCGGAGGTTGCCGGCGCGAAATCACTCCCCGCGAAGCCCGCGAATCCTCCCACTCCGCAAACAAAGCCGAAGCCCGCGAATCCGTCCAAGCCAGAGCCCAAACCTGCTCCCGTCCCCGTCGTTGCCTGGTGGCGGATGGAGGGGGATTCGGAAGGCGCGGAATTGATCGATGCCTCCGGAAAGCATCCGCTTTCGGCGGAATCTCCCGGATCGAGAATGGGACGGGTTGCCCCTCCCGTAATCCCTGCCAACGGGAAAGCCAACGAGTTCGCGTTGGGTTCGGGTGTGTGGAGGGAAAAGTCACTCGGCGGCGCGTTTGAATTGCGAGCCGATCGCTCGTTCACTTTGGAAGGCTGGTTGATCACCGACACCCCGCGGGTTCCGATTTTCGTGGCCGGGACACGAAGTGGAGAGGCAAACGACAGCCAGGGGTGGCATCTCGACATTCGGCCGCCCACGGAAGATTTCCCCAATGGGCGGATAAGTTTTTTCTACGACAACGGTCCTGAGATTATCCAGGCTCTGAGCGACGATGTGGTCGTGGCGGATCTGCAGCCGCACCATTTTGCCACGGTTTGGGATCATGATATGGCTGCCGCGGTGGGAGAAATGCGTCTTTTCCTGGATGGCAAAAAAATCGCCTCGGCATCGGTCTCCCACGACCTCATTCCGAAGAAAGCGGCAAATCCTTTTCGCATCGGCGCGATCACCAACCCACCCCGCATCGGCCTCGACGAAGTCCGGTTTTCTCAAGTGGGATTGGCACCACGTCAGTTTCTCAACATCGCTCCGGAAATCGTTCTTCTCGATGAGGATTTCGAGTCTCCCGACGTGACGGGGATGCAAAAGAAGACCGTCCCTCCGGGGTGGGTCGGGTCTGGTGCCGGCTTCGGAACCGATCGACGTGGGTTGATCGATGTCGGCAAGGGAGCCGAGTTTTCCACTCCCGATGGAAAGCAGGCCTATCACCTGGCCTACGCCAATGCCGGACTCACTTCCGGGGCTGCCGCGGTGCGGGAAGTCCTGACTGCAGGGCACACCTACCGGGTCAGCTTCCAGGTGGGAGCCAAGAAAGGAACAAAGTCCGACTACCACGTCGAACTGGTCGCGTTCGATCCGAAGCACGACAATGCCGCCCGAGCCGACACTCGGAGAGGCAGTCGACCCGGGGTTGTCCTGGCCACCGCAAGCGGGATGACGGAGTCCCACGATCTTTCCCAAACCGTTTCCTTTGCCTACAAGGCCGAGCCGACCAGCCCCCATCTCGGGAAGCCAATCGGAATTCGGCTGGCGCGTTTCGCGCACAACGGCAGTCCTCTCTTCGACAAGATCAGGCTGACTTCGAAAACGGACGGTGCTCGCATGTCGTTGAGCCCTCCGTCGCCTGCCTCCGTTCCTGCCGATCTCTCACAAGCTTCCCCCGCTTCGAAGGCTGGCGAAGCAAAAGGGCATCCCAAGGATCGAACCATTGCCTGGTGGCGGATGGAAGGAGAGCCTGGAGACTCCAATCTGGTCGATGCGCTCAAGAAACACTCCCTCTCCGTCAGGGAAGCCGGGAAGCCTATCGCGGCCCTCGCACCGGAGGTCATTCCCTCGAATGGGGTCAAGAATACCTCCGCGATGGGACTCGGGGTTTGGGGCGAGTCCAAGCCTAATCCGCAGTTTGCGATCACTCGGAATCGATCCTTCACCCTGGAGGGGTGGTTCCTGACGGCACGTCCGAGGATGCCGATCTTTCTCGCCGGGACGAGAAGTGGTGACGCGAAGGAAAAGCAGGGGTGGCATCTGGATATTCGCCCGCAGGGGGTCATGAGTTTTTTCTATGACAATGGCCCGGAAACGATTCAGGCTCTGAGCGAAGAGCTTCCGTTGGGAGATTTTCAGCCCCATCACTTTGCTGCCGTCTGGGATCATGATGCGGGGGTCGCGGCGGGTGAAATGAGACTCTATTTCGATGGCGAACGGGTCGCGAGTGCTCTTCTCCTGCACATGCAGATTCCCGAGTCACCGGCCAACCCGTTTCGAATTGGGGCTCCTACCAATCCCCCCAAGATCGGTCTCGATGAGGTGCGCTTTTCGCACGATGCCCTGTCTCCCTTGGAGTTCCTTCGGGCTGAGACGCAGTCTATGACCAAGGCGGGAAAATGGGCGGATGGAGCCAACTGGTCGGCAGGAGAGCCACCGTCGAAAACTCAGACGGCGGTGCTCGGTGTCGGCATCGCCGCCCACCTGGAGAAGACGCCCACGAGTTTTGCAGGTGACCTCGTTCTGCAAGATCGGTCGAAGCTCGTCATTCATACCCCCGAAGCCTTTGCTGCGGTAGTGCCCAAGCCTCCGTCAAAACTCGTCTTGAACCAGGGTTCTGAAATCATCCTCATCCAGAAAAGCAGTCCGGGAGGGAATCAACTCAAACGAATCGAGCTGGCGGGAAATGCCACGATCTGGGGAGGGCGATCCACGCAGGGGCATCACGCCAGCCGCGTCTTTGCTCATGAGATCAGCGGGAAGGGGGCCTTGATCCTCGATGGGGTGAACAACAACCAGTTCATTTTTGCCGCCGCGAATCGGTTCAAGGGAGGTCTCGTGGCGAAGTCGACCCAGAAACAGGGCTTCCAGGTCATCGCCAAAGTTCCGGGATCGCTCGGACTGGGGAATGTGGAAGTTGGCCCTCATGCTTCACTCGTGCTCGAAGCCGAAGGCGTAATTTCTCCGGAAACCACTTTGAAACTGGTGGGGGAAAAGAACAATCGCGCGGCTTCGAAGGTGATCCTCAACGCCAAGAATAACATCACCTCCCTTGTCATCGGGGGCGCTGTCCAGAAAGCGGGGGACTGGGGGGCAGTGGGCAGTGGAGCCGACCACGAGCACGCGGTTTTCTCCGGTCCGGGAATCCTGACAGTCCGTCGATAACGTTGGCTCGAAAAGATCCCGGCTATGGGGGCAGCCTTCGTGCCGTGGGCAGACCCTATCGATTCCGGCCAGTTACGGCGCGGCAGGTTCCGGGGAAGAAGTCTTTTTGACCGTTTTCCCCGGCTTGGAAGGTTTCCCCTTGGGCTGGGTGGATGAATCTTTCTCGAGAAGCCGGTCCAACTCCGGTTTCACGAGTTTCTCGATCTCGCCTGAGGGCAGAGCGTAGGTCTTGATGCGACCTGCCCGGGCGATGGTGATTCCAACGACGTTGCCATCGAGGTCGACAACGGGACCTCCGCATTGCTGCGGCTGGATCGGCAGGTCGGTTTGGAGGACTTTGCTGAAACCGCTTCTCTTTTCGCTGATCTCTGTTCCCATCCGGTTCATGCGTGGGCTCGGATCCTGTCGAGCCGCTTCGATCTTGCTTCGGTCACCGAGCTTGACCTTGAGCGCGGCCTCGCCTCCTTCGCGGAGAAAGTGGAGCATGACTGTTTCGCCGGGCTGGGTGTTGCTGATACGCTTGATCAACTTCTCCGGTGTATCGCAGACCATCTCATCGATGCGAAAGATGATATCGCCCTTCTTCACGCCCGCTTTTCCGGCGTTTCCCTCCTTGAGCACCATGGTGACCTCGACGCCTTTTTCGTGAGGCGCAGTTCCGATCCCGAGGAATCCCTTGTTGGCGCCGGCGTACTTTCGCGAGAGGACACTGACGAGACCGATTGCGATCGGATCAGGGCCCGATCCAGCGGCACTGAGGAAGGAGCCAAGAGGGAGTTTCTCTCCTGCGGTGTTCCAGGTCACCGCCGTGAGATCCGGAGCCCCTTCCAGTTTCAGCAGGGCAAGGTCCTGGTTCTCCCAGGTCTTGACGATCTTGGCGGGAACCAGTCGATCTTTGGCCAGCATGACCGTCAATTTGCGATTGTCTTCCTCTTTGACCTCACTGGCCTTCGTGATCACATAGCCGTCTTCGTGGACGACGGTACAAAGGCTTTTCCAATCGTTCCCACGAAAGACGAGGTGAGTTGCTTCCGATGCCTGCTCCACCGAGGAGTGGAAGGCGTTGAGTACTTCGCGGAAGAAGTCTTCGCTGACCGGGATGAGGGCATCCGGATCGTAGACTCCCGGCTTGACCGGAGGCGGGCCACCGGCTCGTCCGAGCTCGACCAGCTTCTCGAGCTCTTCTGTAGTCAGGCTTTTCCGGAACTTCTCCATCGACTCCATGAATTCGGATGGAGTTCGGAATTTCTTCATGTCCTCTTCGGTAAATTGAATCTCACCTTTCTCGATCGACTCCCGCATCTTCTTATTGAAGTCCTCCTGCAGTTTCTTCTTCTCCTCTGGAGAGCGAGGCTCGGGCTCTTTCTGGGGGGCCGGTCTTCCGCGGTGTCCGCTCCCACGGGGGCCACTTCCGCGGGGGCCACGTTCAAGAGACTTGGCGGTGGCCAGCTTGACGGTCACTTTCTTTTCGGTGTCTTTCCGCTTCACCAGCAAATTGATCTGCTCGCCGGCCTTTCGTTGGCGAATCAGGGCGAGAAGGGAATCGGAGTTGCCGATCTCGAGATCGTCCGCTTCGATTACGATGTCTCCCTGCTCGAGCCCGGCTTTTTCGGCGGGTGACTTGGGAAGAATGCGACCGATCATGGCTCCCTCTCCCTCGGGGGGATCGGCCACTTCGGCTCCCATGATAGGTCGATCCGGATTCTTTACCAGTCCATCGAAGCCACCCCAGCGTTCATTCTTGAGAAGACGATCCCAGTTTGCCACGAAGGTGGAAATGGGGACGTGATTGTTCTGCATGAGGCTGAATCCAATGTTGGAGTGGATCCCGATCAAGTTGCCATCGATATCAAAAAGCGGTCCGCCCGAATCTCCTCCGATCAGGGCGCTGTCGGTCATGAGAAACCCTTTCGGATCATTCCGAATGACCCGGCCGAGGCGAACCGGTGGGGTCCGGTCGTGTTGGAATCCGCCTGCGTGACCCAGCGCGATGGTCCAGTCGTTCGTTTCGAGAGTCTTGTCGTCTCCGAGTTCCACATACGGAAACTTCTTTCCCTTGTCCGTGATCTGGATCATTCCCGCGTCGCGCGAGTAGTCCATCCCAAGAACCTTTCCATTGGCCCTTTTCCCGTCGGGGAAGATGACCGTAACCTTCTCGTTCATCTCCATGGAGACGTGGGCGGCCGTGAGGATCAGGCCGTCCTCACTGACGATGACCCCGGTCCCGGTTCCGAACCGTCGGGCAGGACCGCCTGGGATGAGTGCAACGGTCGCGGGCAAGGTTTTCCGGGCGATTTCCTGCACTTTCTTCTCCGTTGCTCGAAGCGTCTCAGCGGTGATGTCTGCCGCGTAGGAAGTCGGAGGCAAAACAAACGTGAGGGAGAGGACCGCCGCGAGAATCAGAACGATGATCGATGGCCGGGGGGGCGGGGACGAAGGAAAGACACGCATGGCAAATAGGATTACGTCGAGGATAAACAAAGTAACTGTCAGGAAATTGGATATTCAAGACCGTCACCCCGTCCCCCTTTTCCGATCGAGACTTCTCGCGACCCTCTTGCGGGGATCGGGGAAGCATCGAAATGCGTGGATCCCGCGGAGAGGATTCAATCGACGATGGCGTCGAAAACAGGCCCGGGCGGCGGAGGCAACGCTTCCTTGAAATCGTGCGCCTCCGAATCGGGAAGCGTAGGCTGGGGATTTTCTCCCATGAGGATTTCTCGGAAATAGGAGTCCTCGCCGACTTGTTCCCAGTCGGCCTTGAGGTAGGAATTTCCTTCCTTGTCCCCGATCCTGGTACGACGAACGATCTCGTTCTTGAGACCGCCGCGGTAGGCAGTCCGGGATTTTTCGAGAGCCTCTTCGGAGCCCTCTTCGATCGAGCGTTGTTCTGCGAGAGCCTCTTCGTGTGAATCTCCAACGAATCGGCTGATTTCCCGGGCAAGACCTTCCGGGACTCGTCCGGTTCTTTCGACTTCTTCCTCCATGGAGTCGACAAATCGAGCGGCGAATGTGTTGAAGCTTCGAATGTCCCTTGTGTCGCGTTTCAGATCGCGGATCCAGCTTTCGGCATTGTCGCGCACTTCTTCGCGAATGCTGTCCATCGAATCATCCTGGCTCTGCAGAAAAGTCGTTCGAAAACTGGTGAGCCATTCCTCGGCAGTCCGATTCCCTCCTGGATCCGGCAGGTTGCGACGGGAGGGGGCCGACCACTCGACGAGGTAGAAATCCGCGTCTCCTTCCTGACCGCTTCCTCCTCCGAAACGCACGGTTCCGTCGCTGTCCGGGCGGACCTCGAGGAACGTCTTTTCGGTGAGGGTGGGCTCTCCAGGCTCTCCTTCTCCCCAGTCTACAAAATAGAACAATTCACCGGTCGTGTATTTCCAGGTCCCGCCGGTGAAGCGCCCGCCGACCCAGGCTTTCCGATCGTTGGCGAGCCACCGAGCCAGACCGGAGGCGATCCATTCTGCCTCTTCCTCAAAGGAGGGCACGGCGAGATGACCACCGGAGCTGACCGCCGCAGCATTCGCAACTTCCCAGGAAACCTTTCCCGGAACGAGCAGAAAACGCGAACCTCCCACGTTGATCGAGCCGGTGGGGAAAACGGGAGGAGTCTTGGTTCGGAAATTCTGCCCGACTCGATTCATTTGCTCCCGCAGGGTACCGGGCGCGGGACGACCCTCGACCCATTGCAGGACGAAGGGAAGTTCCAGGTTTTCCTCAAGGTCATCGAGAACCGGGGTGCCTGGAAGCAGCGCTCCGCAGTTGATTTTTTCGCCCTCCGCTCCCTGCCCGGGTGCCCAGAGTTGAGGGTTGAGCGGCAGTCCGCTGGCCCAATACCAATTGCCTTCCGTTCCCGAGTCCGAGAGTCCCAGCCAAAGCGGAGACTCCGATTTCAGGTTTTCGGAAGCCCAGGCTACGGCCTTGGGAGAATCGAGGACTGCGAGTTGGGCTCCGGCTGTTTCCGCTTGTTCCAAGGCCCCGTGCCAGGTCGTGGGCTCGTCCACGAGGAGAAAGACAAAATTGCCGATGCGAATGGCTTCCTCGGGCAGCACGGCGAAATTCCCCTGACCGAGGGTTTCTGCCAGATCAGCGAGCGAGGCAGGCCGGTTCAGGTCGGGATCTGGGTCGTTCGAAGGCTCCGTTTCGGGCGTGTCTTCGGGAGAGGGGGCTTCAGGATCCGTTTCGTCGCCATCCGGAGAGTCGGCGACTCCTTCAGACGGTTTCGTCTCGTCCCCGGTTTCCGCCGGAACTTGCGGACCCGATGCGATCGAGGTCGTCCCCGGATTTTCTGCGGCCGGTGCTGGTTTCGGTTTCTCCCCCGACATCAGGAATGCAATCAGCCCGACGATGAAAACCATGACCACGACGGGAATGAGAATGGGTGGTTTGGGTTTTTTGGCCGGAACGGGAGTGATCGAGGGAGGAGATGCCGGCAACCCGCGTGCGGCGACAGGGCGTTTCACCGTCGTGGCCTTTTTCTTGGGAGGGAACCCGCGTTTTCCTTTGGCGGTCCCTTGAGCGGATGCCGCCTTGGGATTCTGCAGGCGCTGCAGAAGGGCATCGACGTCCTTTGCCATCGCATCCGCACTGGGATAGCGCTGCGTCGGATCGGGATGAGTGGCGCGTTGGAAAATTTGATCGAATCCTCGATCGCACTTGGAGAGGCTCGACGGAAGATTGGGAGGGCTTTCAGGAATGCGGCCCGTCAGCAACTCGAAAAGCAAGACGCCGACCGAAAAGATGTCGGCCCGATGGTCGACTCCAGAGGGATTGTGGATCACTTCAGGTGCGGTGTATCCCGGCGTGCCCCAGATGTTTTCGCCCTCTTCGAGTTCGTTTTCCCCCAGTGGATGGGCGAGACCGAAGTCGCCGATTTTCGGCTCTGCATCGGGAGTGAGAAGGATGTTTCCCGGCTTGATATCCCGATGAATGATCCCGCCTTTGTGAGCATGCGCGAGACCCTTGCAGATTTCTGAGACGATTCTTCCTGCTTCCTTCTGCTCGATGGGTTGGCCCCGACAGGATTCGTGCAGGGACTTGCCTTCGACCAGTTCCATCACGATGAAAAGCATTCCGTCGGCTTCTCCAAAATCGAAAACGGCGATGAGGTTCGAGTGGCTGAGGCGCGCCATCGCCTTTGCCTCGGTCTCGAAGTTCGCCTGAAACTTGGGGTCGTTCGAGAAAACCCGGGGAAGAATCTTGATCGCTACGGGTCGGTCCAGTGAGGTCTGGGTCGCAGAATACACGGCTCCCATTCCGCCCTGGGCAATGAAGCTATGAATCTGGTAGGCAGGAAAAAACGGCGCGAGCTCCTCGGGCGTAGGAGCAGCAAAATCAGCATCGGAGGAATCCTGCATAGATCGAAAAATCCTATCAGAAAACACAGGTGAAGAAACTTCTTTCTGCGAGGAGAAATGGGAGCAGGATTGTTCAAAAGGGGCCGCGTTTGCGACATGGGCGGGGTGCTTCCCGGGCCATGTCTCGGACAGGGTCCCTGAATCCGTTCTTGGTGAGGGGAAGATCCTGTTTCTCGAAGGCTCCATTTTTGCTAGGAACATGACCATGAAGAGTTTCCTGGTCTTGTCCCGTCACCATTTTCTGTCCCTGTTCATTCCTTTCCTGTTGTTTGCGAGTCTGGCCCCGGGGCACTCTGCGGGAGAAGCGAAGCCGGTCCAGGTCTACATTCTCGCGGGACAATCCAATATGGTCGGAATCGGCCAGGTCACCGGAGGAGGAAGCCGGTGGGGGAGCGAGTTCATCGATCCCGTGGTCTCGGTTTATGAGGGCGCCTATGATGCGGAGGCGGACTACGATGCCATGGAGCCGATCACGACGCTCCGGCTGGATAAATTTGGTGGAACAACCCCCACTCCCTTTCCTGGGGGAGGAACGCATGTCGTGCGCGGGATGATCCAGATCAAGACGACGGGGGTGTATGAACTACGTCCCGGGTATGGAGGCTCGACCCACAACATCATGGAAATCGATGGGAAGGAAGTGCACCGGAAGGAACCAGGCAAAGAATCCAAACATCATCCCATCCAACTGACCGCCGGAGAGAAAGTTCCCTTTCGCATCGTCTATCTCACGGATCAGGCGAATGGTCTCGGCTGGATCGCTCGACTCGATATCCCGGGCACCTTGTCCACCGTCGTTCGGGAGGACGGGAAGTTTCCCTATCTCATCGACGAGGAAGGCCGCTGGGTCGAAAGGGATGACGTCTATTACAAGGGAGTCGTCACCGCGACCGCCGACAAGTGGCTCAGTGTCGGTTGTGGGGCGGGGAACAACAGCATCGGGCCGGAGCTTGGATTCGGAAACCTGCTCGGTGATTATCATGATGCACCCGTCCTCGTGCTCAAGGCTTCCCAGGGAAATCGCTCGCTGGCCTGGGACTTTCTTCCTCCCGGATCGGAGCGATTTGAAAAGGACGGAATCGTCTACGCCGGCTACCAGGACTCTCCTGCTACCTGGGAGAAAGGAAGCGAACCGGAACCAATCAACTGGTATGCCGGGAAGCAATACGACGACTGTTTCGGGGCGGCCAGGGAGGTGCTCGAGAACTTCGGAACCAAGTTCCCGGACTGGAAGGATCGGGGATACGAGATCGCAGGATTCGCCTGGTGGCAGGGCCACAAGGACCAGGGAAATGAAGTGCACGCGGCTCGGTATGAGAAAAATCTCGTTCACCTCATCAAGACTCTCCGAAAGGAATTCGATGCCCCAGGGGCTCCCTTCACCGTGGCGACGATCGGATTTGGGGGGTGGGAGATGGAAGGTAATGCGCTCACCGTTGCCAAGGCTCAACTTGCGGTCAGCGGAGAGGCGGGAAAATATCCCGAGTTCAAAGGCAATGTGAAAACGGTGGAGACGCGTGACTTCTGGCGAGAGGCCGACAAGTCGCCCAGGAACCAGGGCTTCCACTACAACCAGAACGCCGAGACCTACATGTTGGTCGGGGAAGCGCTTGGAAAAGCGATGATCGAGCTGAAGAAGGGAGAGTAGCCGTGGAGTGAGAGCGAGTTGGCATTGCGGTTTCTTACCCGCCCTCTTTTTCCTGATCTTGCTCCTTTTCTTTTTCTCAAGAAGCGAAGTTTCCGAACCGGATTTGTGGCAGAAGTCGGGGGTCGTTCTCGGGAAAAGGAAAAAGAGTAGGAAAAGGACAAGGAGAAGAGCGAAGTGCTGCCCTTGCCAGCCGCCTTTTCCCGTCTATCTTCGCCGCCATGCATTCGTTTCACTACGAGAACGGCTCTCTGCATTGTGAGGGCGTCAATCTGGATGTGCTGGCCAATGAGCACGGCACACCTCTCTATGTCTACAGCCAGGCCACCATCCTCGATCACTACCGTCGTCTTTCGGCAGGGATGAGCGAGTTGGATTGCCAGATCTGCTATGCGACCAAGGCCAACTCGAACCTGGCTGTTCTCAATCTCCTCGCCAGGGAAGGTGCTGGGTTCGATATCGTCTCCGGGGGCGAGTTGTTTCGCATCGAGAAAGCGGGCGGCGATCCTGGCAAGTGCACTTTCGCCGGTGTCGGGAAGACTCGTGCCGAAATCGAGTTGGGTCTCGAGAAGGGCATCTATTCTTTCAATGCCGAGAGCGAGGCCGAGGTCGCGTTCATCAGCAAGGTCGCCAGCGAAATGGGGAAAGTCGCGCCGATCGCGCTTCGGGTGAATCCCAATGTTGATGCGAAGACGCATAAGTACATTTCTACCGGCAAGAGCGAGAACAAGTTCGGGATCGATTTCTCGGTGATCCGAGAGGCCTATGAAAGAGCCGCGGCTCTGCCGAATATCAAGATCCGTGGACTGCAGATGCACATCGGATCTCAGCTCACTTCCGTGAATCCCTTTGTCGAGGCCGTCGAGAAGGTCGCCCCGCTGGTCCAGGAACTGAAAGAGAAATACGAGATCGAGTTCTTCAGCATCGGCGGAGGAATCGGAATTGTCTACGAGGACACGCTTGCGAGTGGCCAGGATCACTGGTGGGGCGAGAAAGAGGAGAAGCCGCTCACGATCGAGGAGTATGCCTCCCAGCTCGTGCCTCTGCTCAAGCCACTCGGGTTGAAAATTATCCTTGAGCCGGGTCGCTTCATGGTCGGAAACGCCGGAGTCCTCATCACCGAGGTGCTTTATGAAAAGCGGGGTTCGGCCAAGACCTTCCAGATCATCGACGCGGCTATGAATGACCTGATCCGTCCGGCTCTCTACGAGGGACATCACGACATCGCTCCGTTGAAGGAGCCCACTTCGGACGAAACCGAAGAGGTCGACATCGTCGGGCCCGTTTGTGAGAGCGGAGACTTCTTCGCGCAGAATCGAGCCCTGCCTCCGCTGGAGGAAGGGGATCGGATCGCGTTGCTGAGTGCCGGTGCCTACGGTTTCGTGATGGCGTCGAACTACAACTCGCGTCCCATGCCCGCCGAGATTCTCGTCGACGGCGACACCGCCCACGTCATCCGCGCGCGCCAGTCCTTCGACGATCTGATCCAGGGAGAATCCATTCCGGCCAGAGCGGAGTGAAGCGGAGATCGAACTTCGTCGTTCGAAACCCCACCATCCCTTCGCGGCCATCGGAAGATGCAACGGTTTCACATGGAGGGACCGCGTCCCCGCGGTCCGTTCGGTCTGCCCCGTTCGAACACCCTCCGAGGCGGACATCGAGGACGATGTCCCTCCTTCTCGAAAAGGCGTGAGCCACCCGAACCTACGCCATCATGAGGCGATCGCTCGGCATTGTCGTGATGCCGCGGTCGCGACTTGCGATGAGGCTTTCGACGACTCGGGTTGCCATGGCGCGATGACCGGCAGGAAGTTTGAGGACGAGCTTGCGGTTTCCGGCGAGATCGTAGAGGACTACATCCTCGCTGAAGAACCGGTGCTCGTGCGTGATCTCGAGACCGTCGAGGACGAGCTCGGTGTGGTAGAGCTTCCAAAAGCGTTTCCCGACGAAGTGAAGGCTTCCGAGATCGTGTTCCTCGGTGATCAGTCGACCGAAGGTCGCGGGAGTAAACTGGGGGAATTTCTTGCAGCGTCCCACGAGAACTCGGGCGGACCAGAGCGGTTCCGGTTTTCTCCCGAGGAGCTTGCCGAGTTTCTGGTTCTCGCTCGAGGTCAGGCCCCCGTGGAGCAGTCGCTCTTCATCGGGCTTCGAGAAAAAGGAGACAAACTTGTTCGCGACGAGCCAGAAGAATCCTTTCATGCGGCGGAACAGCTTCGGGGTAAGGTAGGCGCTGATCGCGAGGAAGGTGAGGAAGAAGACCGCGGCGAGAATCGGGTTCACACTCATCAAGGCGAGCCCTCCCAGCACCGCGATGTCTTCCGTGACGCTCGCGGCGATATTCGAAACCGGTTCGGGAGAGGCATTGATCGCGAGACGAGTTCCGCTCTTGAATCCGTGGGCGAGCATCGTGGTTCCTCCGGCGAGCAGAGCGATGATGACTTCAAAGGCCGGCTCGGTCGGCCCGAGTGTCTGGATGGCGAGGAGTGAACCCCCGACCGGTCGGATCAGGGTATGGACCGAGTCCCAGAGAGAGTCGACCCAGGGGACTTTGTCGGAAAAGAATTCCAGGCAGAAAAAGATCCCCGCAGCGGTGACCACGGCGGGATCGCCGATGACCATGAGTTCGGGATACGTCGACGAGACATCGACCCAGCCCTGGTTGATGGCCAGGCCGGTGACGAGGACGACGAGGTAGAGATTCAGACCCGCAAGAGTGGCGAATCCGAGGGCGACGGCGAGTGTTTCGAGAACTTCCATAGCTAAAGAGGGTCAAAAAGAGGACGGCAACAGGAAACCATTTCGAGTGCAATCCACCTATTACAAACGGGCGTGCGGATTGTAATCACAGGCAGAATTTCACAAGAAATGCGCGGAATGCAGGAGGATCGGGTGCAAGGTGTAGATTGGAGTATTGTCCCAACTTGCTCATTCTGAGCCTCTTGAAACCATCATGAGACTTTTCTTTCTTTTCGCTTTTCTCAGTTTGCTCATGCCGCCCGTGGAAGCATTCGAGCCACTTTACGAGCGGGCGCCGATCCATTATCACGAGACCCAACCCGACACCGTGGTGACGCGCCTGCTTGAGAACGCCGAACCGGGTGGACCTCTTGCGACAGGAGATGATCGCGAGATTCTGAATAACCTTCTCGAACTTCTCGAGGTTCCGGTGGAATCGCAGGTCCTCGTCTTCTCGAAGACGAGTGCCCAGAATAGCCGGATTTCTCCTCGTACCCCGAGGGCCATCTACTTTTCCGACGATGTCTACCTGGGATGGGTCCAGGGGGGAGAAATCGAAGTGGCGAGCATGGATCCCAAATTGGGGATGGTCTTTCATCTCATCAAGCTGACCTCTCGAGAACCCAACCAGCCGCCCGAGATGGTGCGAGAGCGTTCTTGTCTCAATTGCCATGCTGGATCTTCGAACCAGAACCTGCCCGGCCTCATGGTGCGATCGGTCTTTGCCGAGCGAACGGGACAACCTCTTTTCCAAGCGGGGACCTTTCACACGAGACAGGACAGTCCCATCGAAGAGCGATGGGGTGGATGGTATGTGACTGGATCCGTAGAGGAGGAAACTCACATGGGAAACTGCCTCGCTCTCGGGGATCGACGATCCGTCGAGATTTCTCTCGACCCGCTGGCCGATGGTCCGTTGGAGAAGCTTGATTCGCTGTTCGATGTCGAACCCTATCTGCAGGGGGGCGAGAGTGATATCGTCGCCCTCATGATGCTCGAGCACCAGGTCGGAATGCACAATGTGCTGGTCGAGGCCAATCTCACGACACAGACGACCCTGCATCGTCATCGCGAAATGCAGAAGGCCTTTGGCGAACCGATCGATGCGCCGCTCTCCGACACGAGTGAGCGAATTTTCTCCCACCTCACCGATCGAGTCCTGAAGCAGATGCTCTATGTCGATGAGATCGAACTTCCTGGAGGAGTCGAGGGGGGAAGCGCCTTCCAGGAAGCGTTTGCCCGGAATCGGATCAAATCTTCCGAGGGGCGTTCCCTGCGAGACTTTCGACTCTACGGACGACTGATGAAATACCGTTGCAGTCACCTCATCTATTCGGAATCTTTCGAGCAGCTCCCCGACGAGATCCGCGATCGCATCCTCGATCGACTCCATGGGATCCTGACCGATCCCGTGGCCTGGCCGGACTATGCCCATCTCAGCGAATCGGAGCGCGAGCACATTCTCGCCATCGTCCGCGAAACCGTGCCGCGTCTCACCGACTGCTGGAACTCGGGAGGCTGAAAAGAATAGCAGTGCATCAGGCCTATTGCTCGATGCATACGGTCTGATCGGCATTCATCTCCCGCGCACGCGTGATCGCGACGAACCCTGAAAGTAGCGGCACTTGCAAAAGTGCCGACGATGCCGCGACGTTTTGATTTTCCGCCTGGCGCAATGCGATTCGAAGCTGACACACTATCCGTCCCCATTGCGCCGGTTGCGCATCCCCTGAATCGACCGACCAGTGACTCATGATTCGTTCATGGTTTGCCTTGTTTTTCGCGCTGGGGATCTTCGTCTCGGAGAAAGGATTTTCCGAGGAGCGTCCTCCTAATGTGATTTTCATCATTGCCGATGATCTCGGGTATGGAGAACTGAGCTGCCAGGATCCGTCGACCGACGTCCCGACTCCCCACATTGATTCCATCGCGAAGAATGGGGTGCGAATGACGGATGGCTATGTTTCCGCCCCCTATTGTGCGGCGTCCCGAGCCGGTTTGATCACCGGGAAATACCAGACTCGTTTCGGGTTCGAGTTCAATCCGATCGGGGCGCGGAATGAAGATCCCGATGCCGGGCTCCCCAAGCCCGAAAAGACGCTTGCCGATCACCTTCGCGATCGGGCCGGATACACCACGGCCATGATCGGGAAATGGCATCTCGGGGGCACCGCGCACTACAATCCCATCCGGCGAGGATTCGACGAGTTCTACGGTTTCCTCCACGAAGGGCACTACTTTCGTCCGGCGCCCTACGAAGGCATGACGACCTGGTTGCGACGCAAGATGTTGCCGGGAGGAGAAAGCGGTCGCTGGATTTCGGAAGACGGTCGGCTCATTTACTCGACCCACATGGGACACAACGAGCCCGACTACGATGCGGACAATCCCATCTTCCGAAACGGGCAGCCCATCGAGGAACCGGAGAACCTGACCGATGCCTTCACCCGGGAGGCGGTGCAGTTCATCGAGCGCTGTGGAGACGAGCGTCCTTTCTTTCTCTACCTCGCCTACAACGCCGTGCACAGTCCCTTGCAGGGCGACGACGCCTACATGGAGAAATACGTCGGTATCGAAGATGTTCAGCGTCGAATTTTTGCGGCCATGTTAGGTCAATTGGATGACGGAGTCGGCGCAGTCCTCGATGCCGTGAAAGAGCAGGGGCTCTGGGAAAACACCCTGGTCGTTTTCTTCAGCGACAACGGAGGTCCTACCCGTGAGTTGACGAGCAGCAACCTTCCGCTTCGGGGCGAGAAGGGGCGACTCTTTGAAGGGGGGATTCGGGTTCCCTTTCTCCTGCAGTATCCGGGAGCGGTGGAAGGGGGGCAGGTCTATGAAAAGCCCGTCACGGCCTTGGATCTCTTCCCCACCAGTCTTGCCCTTGCCGGACTGCCTGTCGACGGACAGACCGACGGGGTAGATCTCATCCCCTACCTGACTGGTGAGAAAGCGGGAGACCCGCATGAATCTCTCTTCTGGCGGGTAGGCGGAAAAGGCGCCCTGAGGAAAGGCGATTGGAAACTGGTGCGGGACGGTAGTCGGAACAAGTCTGGCCCCTGGATGCTCTTCGATCTCGGGAATGATATCGGAGAAGCCAATGACCTCGCCGATTCGGAGCCAGAAAAGCTGGAGGAGCTCATCAAGACCTGGAGCGTCTACGATCAGCAGATGATCGAGCCCGTGTTTTAGGTGCCGACCTTTCGGCAAAGACTCAAACCCGAGTGCGGGCTCAAACCCGAGTGCGGGCCCAATCCCTGTTGAATCTGCGACCAAACCCTGTTCAGTGGGGGTTCCATGGTGGTCGATGCTCTTTCTCTCAACAATTTCCGCTGCTTCGAAGCGACGCAGCTGAAGTTGGAGGGAGGGATCTCGCTGTTTCACGGGAACAATGCCCAGGGCAAGACCTCGATTCTCGAAGCCGTCTGTGTGCTCCTGCGTTTGCAAAGTCCACGCGCCAGCAAGCTCACCGATTGCATTCGTTTTTCCCAGGATGCGTTTGCGATTGGAGGACGACTCCGGAGTGACGATCCCGCCCAGCTGCGGTTTCAGTATCGGAAGTCCGGTCGTCGGCTCCTCGTTGATGACGAACCCCAGAAACGCGGGGGAGACTATCTCCGTCATAGCGCCCTCGTCGTCTGGATGGCGAATGATGATCTCGCCCTGGTGCGCGCGGGCGGCGATGGCCGACGGCGTTATCTCGACTTCATGGCGTCGCAGTTGTTCCCGGGGTATCGCGATGCGCTCAAAGCCTACGAGAAAGCCCTGCGATCCCGTAATTTTCTCCTGAAGCGCGATGCCAGCCCGAAGTGGGACCAAATCGATGCCTACACGCAGATTCTGCATCAGCATGGAGTGGTCATTTCGGCTCGGAGACGAGAACTGATCGATCAACTCCAGCCCGCTGCGGCCGAGTCCCAGCGGCAGATCAGCGGATCCGATGAGGAGTTGGAAGTGCGCTACGAGAGTGCCTCTGGCGAAGGCGATGATCTCACCGCGACTTTGGCGGCACGTCGGGACGAAGAAGCGCGACGACGTCAGACCGTGGCCGGTCCTCACCGCGATGATCTTGCCTTGCTCCTTCACGGGATGCCGGCAGCACAGTTCGCCAGTGAGGGACAGCAGCGAACCCTCGCCCTGGCGCTCAAGCTCGGTCAGACCCGTCTCTTTCTCGATATCCGACAGGAAGCTCCTGTGATGTTGATCGATGATGTATTCGGAGAACTCGACCCCGCTCGGCGCAATGCCCTGATGGCGGCGTGGCCGGAGGCGTCACAGAAACTGATCACGACGACCCATCTCGATTGGCTCGACGATCGATTCGATCACGCGCAGCGATTTCACGTCGAGGGGGCTGAGGTTGCCGGATCAGCCTGAATGCCGATAGACCCGCTCGACGCGGCTGGTGATCCCGGTCAGGACTTCCCATGGGATGGTTCCTGCCTTCATCGCGGTTTCGTCGGCGGTGATTTCTTCTTCGCCCTGCCGCCCGATGAGGATGGCTTCTTCTCCGATCGCCGGATTTTCGGGAAGCGCGGAAATGTCGACCACGATCTGATCCATCGTCACGCGTCCGAGAAGGGGGCAGCGATGGCCGCCGATGAGGACATGAGCGTTCCGCCCGGAGAGGGCGCGAGGGTAGCCGTCGCCGTAGCCGACCCCAAGGGTCGCTAACCGCATTGGGCGTTCGGAAATGAAGGTCCTGCCATAGCTGATACTGGTGCCCTCCGGAACGTCTCTCACGAGGGTGATCCGAGTCTTCAGTTGCAGCGCGGGTCGGAGATCGTGGGGCGTCTCCGAGAAAGGAGAGATCCCGTAGAGAGCGAGTCCCGGACGGGCGAGGTTGGCGAAGGGAGTCTGGTCCTGGAAGGCAAGGAGACCGGCACTGTTTCCGAGATGGACGCGACAGGAATCGGGGAGATCGAGCGAATCGAGCAAGGACCGAAAGGTCTCGATCTGATCCTTCGTGAAGGCTTCGTCTTCATCCGCGGAGGGAAAATGGGTTTCGACGCCTTCGAGTTCGCAGTGGGGAGAGGCGAGAATGGCCCGGACGAGATTTCCGAATTCATCGGGGCGAGCCCCCATTCTTCCCATTCCCGTGTCTGCCACCGCGTGGATCTTCGCGACGAGGCCGCGTGACTTCGCTTCTTCGGAGAACGCTTCGACCTCGGCCAGCGTGGAAACCGAGGCGGAGAATCGGCCCTCGACGATGAGGGGAATCTCTTCGGAAATGGCGGGGCTCAGGATGAGGACGGGAATCTCGGTGCCGGCTGCGGTTCTCGCCCGCAGTGCTTCCCGAACATTGGCGACTCCGAACCATTCGACTTCGTTGGCGAGGGCGGTGGCCACTCTTTCCAATCCGTGGCCATAGGCGTCCGCCTTGACGATGGCCATGAGCTCGGCTCGGTCTCCGAGCAATGCCTGGCAGACGCGCGCGTTGTGACGGATCGCACTGAGGTCGATCTCGGCCCAGCACCGAAGTGTGCTTTGGTCAGGAGAGAGGAGGGTCATTCACGCGGAATACGCTACTCCACGCGGAGATCTTTCTGGATCTGTTCGAAATCGCCTTCCTCGCAGCAGCGAACGAATCCTTCGCAGTAGGCCTTGAGCCGGTCCCAGACGATACGGATCTCGGCGGACTCATGCGGATCGATGTTGTTGTCCTGGGCAGCCTTGGAGACCACGTCGAGAAGACCGGCAAACTGCTGCACGATGGTGTGCGTTGCGGGAACGACTTCGTAGCCCTGTTCGCAGCTGCTCTTCGGGTTCCTGACAAAGTAGCCGCCCGCTTTCTGGCAAAGCCATTCGGCGATCTCGGGCTCGCGAGTCAGTTCGAGAAGGGCCTCGACCCGGTCGAGGGGATTGCGGCTGCCAGAACCCGTCTCCGAGTTGGGTTGAGCCCACTTGTAGACCAGCGAAAGGGACACCCCGAGCTCGGAAGCGATTTCCTTCGGGCTCGTGTTGGCGCTCTCGAACGCCTTCTTCAGAACTTCGTGCGACTCCATACGGCTGACACCTTGGATGATGGAGGAGGGAAAGACAAGCAGGGAGTGATCGGGCTACGTTACAAAAGAACCGATCTATTGTAGTCGGCGGGTCGAAGATTTCCGCCTATTCTCCGACTGTCCTTCCGAAACGTTTTCGAACCTTACGGAAGTACGAAATAGATGTTTTCGGCTTGTCTGTTGGGCCTCGCTCCCAGCATGCTCGCCGTGAATAGGTCAACCGCTATGCTTGAGTTGTTTCAGGAATCCCTACTACCCGTCAATTTGCCCTTTACCATCCTCTTGGGATGTGTCGCCCTCTACTGGGTGATCGGACTCCTCGGGCTGGTCGATCTCGATGGAGCCAATGGTGCCAATGCAGTGGAAGGACTCGATGCGGGACCGGATCTCGATGTGGATCTGGATCTCGATGTGGATGCCGGTGCCGGCGAGATTGACGTAGCTGGCGAGGGAGCAGGGTCCGACGATGGATCGGGAAGTACTTCCGGAGGTTTTTCCCAGACCGTGCTTCACATTGTCGGTGTCTCCGATGCCCCCCTGATGTTCGTGATTTCCCTTTTCTCACTCCTTCTCTGGGCCTCGAATGTTCTCCTGAATCACTATTTCAATCCCGGGTTCGAGACTGGGCAAGCCTCGCTTCTCTTGATTCCGGTTGTGATCGGTTCTTTCGTCCTGACACGACTTCTCGTGATTCCGATGCGCCCCCTCATGAAGATGCTTCGTGTTTCGGAGGAAGCGGTGACCGTCATCGGTTCGAGCGGTTTCGTTCGCTCGGGGAAGATCGACACCGAGTTTGGACAAGTCGAGGTGGAGACCTCTGGTCGCACTCTCGTCCTCCGGGCACGCATTTCTGCCCATGAGGCACCCTTACAAAAAGGAGATCCGATTCTAGTGGTTTCCAAGGATGACGAATCCGATACCTATATCGTTCGCGCTCTCAACCAGTAAACTCAACCAGACCCAAAACCAGCATACTTAAATGATACCAGAACCACCCTTATTTTTTATCGCATTTGCCGGCGAAGTGATCGCCATCGTCGTAGGAGCCATCTTTGCGCTCATCCTCGCCTCCGGAATCTTTCTCGCCAGCTTCTTGAAGAAAGTGAAGAAGGGAACGGCCCTCGTCGTGACCGGTATCGGGGGGACCCGGGTCGCCTTCGACAAGGTTATGGTGTATCCGATTCTCCATCGTGTCGAGGAGATGGATATTTCGATCAAGCGGATCGAGATCAAGCGGACCGCGGACAATGGGTTGATCTGTAAGGACAATATTCGGGCGGATATCGAGGTGGCCTTCTTCGTGCGGGTCAACAACAAGGGACAGGACGTGCTGAAAGTGGCCGAATCGATCGGTTGTGCGCGGGCTTCGAGCGAGACCGAAATCCGGATTCTCTTCGATGCGAAGTTTTCCGAGGCTCTCAAGACCGTGGGTAAACGATTCGACTTCACCGAGCTTTACCAGGAGCGGGATACCTTCCGCGATGAGATCATCAAGGTGATCGGAACCGACCTGAACGGATTCGTCCTCGATGACTGTGCGATCGATTACCTGGAGCAGACTCCGGTGACGAATCTCGATCCGGATAACATTCTTGACGCCGAGGGTATCAAGAAGATCACCGATCTGACCGCCGAACAGGCGAAGCTCTCCAACTCGATCCTTCGCGACAAGGAGAAGGTCATCAAGCAGCAGGATGTCGAAGCCCGCGAAGCGATTCTCGAACTGGAGCGTCAGCAGAAAGAAGCGGAAGCCAAGCAAGAGCGCGAAGTTCTCTCGGTCCAGGCTCGTGAAGAAGCCGAGGCCATGAAAATTCAGCAGGAGGAACTCCTGAAATCCGAGCGCGCCCGGATTACAACCGAGGAAGAAGTCGAGATCGCGACCGAGAACAAGGAGCGGGAAGTTCTCGTCGCCCTTCGTAACAAGGAGCGAACCGATGCGGTCGAGCTGGAGCGGGTCAAGCGCGACCAGGAACTCGAGTCCATCGAGCGGGAGCGGATCACGACTCTCAAGGAAATTGAGAAAGAGAAAACCGTAGAGGTCGAGAAGAAGAATATTCAGGATGTCATCCGCGAGCGGGTCACGGTCGAGAAGAGCGTGGTCGAAGAGCAGCAGAAGATTCTCGATACCGAGGCTTTTGCCGGAGCGGATCGTGAGAAGCAGGTTGCGGTGACGCTGGCCGAGAAGGATGCGGAAGAAGAATTGATCCGCAAGATCAAGGAAGCGGAGGCGGCGAAACAAGCGGCCGAGCTCAAGGCCGACCAGGCGCTTTATGAAGTCGTCAGGCTGGCGGAATCAGAGAAGCAGGCGGCCGAGCTCAAGGCAGAGGAAGTCGTGATTTCCGCGGAGGCCGAGCAGGCAGCTTCCGAGAAGCTTGCAATTGCGAAGAAGACTCTCGCCGAAGGAGTCACGGCCGAGACATCCGCACCGGGACTTGGTGAAGCGCAGGTTGTCGAAGCGAAAGCGAACGCGGAAGCTGCCGGCATCAATGCCAAGGCCGATGCGATGAAGAAATTCAACGAGGCCGGCCAGGATCACGAGGAGTTTAAGCTCGAACTCGAGAAGGACAAGGCGGTCGAACTGGCCGAGATCGATGTGCGCCGCGCGATTGCCGCGAAGCATTCCGAGATTCTTTCCGAGGCTCTCAAGAGCGCCAAGATCGACATCGTCGGAGGCGAGACCGAATTCTTCGATCGGATCACCCAGGCGATCACCCAGGGCAAGTCGGTCGATCGACTGGTCGACAACAGCACCACGCTTACCGATGTGAAGGAGACTTTCTTCAACGGGGATCCCGAGTATTTCAAATCGCAGCTTGGAGAATGGGTGAAGGATTTTGGAGTCTCCACCGAGGATCTCAAGAATCTTTCGGTCGCAGCTCTCCTGACCCGTCTCGGCAGCGAGGCGGAGGATGGAGCGGTGAAAGATCGGATCGCAGGGCTCCTCGGAGCGGCGATGCGATTCGGGATTGCTGATGAGAATGCCGGAAAAATCATCAAGAAGCTTTCCTGATCCGACCTGACTCCACCTGATGTCTGAGGAAACCCCAGGGGCGGAAGCTCCCGAGCAACTCGAGGGAGGAACCTACGAGGTCCTGCGTCGCCGGCTCCAGAAGCACGGCGACGATCTTCGAGCCCGACTCTCCAAGCTCAACGGCGCTCGACAGACCGTCTTTGGGGCGGTGGAGCCAAGTCTCGTTGCGACGGAGCGAATCTCGACCGAGTACAATTGTGTCGCTCGGGATATCGTTTCCATCGGGGGGAACAAGCTGCTCTTTGGATACAATGTCCAGATGGGGCTCAAGGCGATCACCGATGTCGCCGACGTCTTCGGATGCTATCACTACGACAACGGAGAACACCATTTTGCCAAGACCGAGACCAGCCCTCTCGACAATCCAGAGTTCCAGGAGGACTTCGCCTACCTCTACAAATACTACCGCGAGACCGTCTTCGCGAAGTTCCTCGTCATCGGTCCGAATCTCTACATGGCCTTTCGCGTGGGAAAGGCGGTGGAGGATATCAAGTGTTTCAAGTGGCTCCTCCTCGGGAATGGGGAGATGCGGTATATCGGGAATCGATTCGATCACGAATACCAGTTTCCGCCCCAGCGTGACTTCGAGTGGACGAGGGCTCATCGGGGGATGTATCGCGAGGGCTTGCACCCTCATGTCTCGATCGAGGATCGTCTCTTTGTCGAAACCGTCGGAGGCGATCTCACCGTCAAGATCGAGGACAACACCGAGTCGGGCGAGGGGATCTACGAGGAGTCCGTCACCAACGAGGACCAGACGCTCGACGATGCCGAGATCCACTACGCGGTGGTCGGAAGCCTGATTCTTCTCCGCATCCTGCCCTACCAGGAGAAGGACTACCGCCATCTCGTCTACAACGAAAAGACGAAGACGGTCACCCGGATCGATTCGATCGCGAACTCCTGTGTCCTCCTGCCCGAGGATCACGGGATCATTTTCTCGGACGGATACTACTTGCAGACTGGGGAGACGAAGCGGTTTCAGAATGAACTCAGCGACATGCTCTTCGAGCGACGCGTCGCGTCTCCCAATGGGGAGGACTTTCTCTACGCTTTCTACAATCGGCTGTCGGGGCACTACATCTTGATGCCCTACAATCTCATCACCCAGAGTGTCGAGACGCCCATCGTCTGCAACGGACATACGCTCTTCGATGATGGTGAACTCGTCTACTTCCGGGATGGAGATGACGCTCAGAAACATCATGCCCTCCAGATCTGGCAGACTCCGTTCTCGGCGGAGTTGCGGACGACGGGAGAGCACCAGGACAGTTTTCTTTTCAAGGTCGGAAACGCCGATGTCGTCCGCTGCATGGCGGAGTGCTACGAGGTGCTGAATCTCCTGCAGAAGGACGACAGCTACGAAGGGCTCTACCACGACGTGGCCGGGAAAACCGGGGACATCATTGATACCTATTTCTGGGCCGGAGACGACGAGGCGCAGGACCTGAGGACGGCCCTCGTCGAGATCAAGGGCGCAGCGGACTCCGCGATTTCCGAGTTCGAGAAAGTTTCCCAACTCCGCGAGTCGACCCGACGGCAGATGAAGGAGGTGGGCGATCGCGCCACCGAGATGACGCGACGAGCCCGCGGACTCCGTCCCGATGATATTTTCGGGTTTGTCGAGAGCCTGGGACAGTTGCGGACGGTCCGGGGAGAGGTCATCGCTTTGCGGGATCTGCGCTACCACGACGAGGCGCGCATCGAGGAACTCGAGACTGACATCGTGGACACGACGGAACGGGTTTCCGCGGACTGTGTCGACTTTCTCCTCGGGGAAAAAGCCCTGCAGCCCTACCGCGATCGGATCGAGGAGCAGAGTGCCGAAGTTGAGAACGTGACCAAGGTCCTGGAAGCCGAAGAGGTCCGAGAGGAACTCGATCGAGCTGGTGGCGAACTCGAGATGCTCATCGATATTGTCGGCAATCTCAGGATCGAAGATGCGACCGAGACGACCAAGATCATCGATGATATCTCGGCGATCTATTCGAAGCTCAACAACGTCCGTGCCGTTCTCAAGAACCGCCGGCTCGAGCTCGCGAAGCAGGAGGGCGAGGCGCAGTTCGGAGCTCAGCTCCAGCTCTTGAGTCAGTCCGTCGTCAATTTCCTCGATCTCTGCGACACCCCCGACAAGTGCGACGACTATCTCTCGCGGACGATGATCCAGCTCGAGGAGTTGGAGGGGAAATTTGCCGAGTTCGACGACTATGTCGCCCAGATCGTCGAGAAGCGAGACGAGATCTACAATGCCTTTGAATCGAGGAAGCTGCAGCTTCTCGAGAAACGGAATCAGCGCTCCTCGACCCTGCATCGATCGGCCGGACGAATCCTGACCACGATCCAGCATCGGGTTGCTCAGCTCGAAGAGATTTCCGAGATCAATGGCTATCTCGCCGGGGATCTCATGGTCGAGAAGGTTCGCGATATCATCGACGAACTGACCGAGTTGGGTGACTCGGTCAAGGCCGATGATGTGCGCACCCGACTCAAGACCCTCAGAGATGACGCGGTGCGCCAGCTCAAGGATCGCAAGGAGCTTTTTGTCGATGGTACCAATGTCATTCGCCTGGGAGCCAAGCAGTTTTCCGTCAACCAGCAGGAACTGGAGCTGTCGATCGTGCCTCATGATTGGGGGGGCGCCAAGCCGAGTCCCGCTTTCCACCTGTCGGGTACCGAGTATTTCGAGGAAGTGACCGACGAGATCCTCCTGAACGCGGGTGAAGTGGCCGAGATGTCCGTGGTTTCGGAGAATCCTCAGGTCTATCGCGCTGAATTTCTCGCCTGGAAGTTTCTTCGTTCGCCGGATCACGAAGAAGTCCGATCCCAGTGGGCTGAGACGACTCCGGAGGAACGTCGTAATGTCCTGCAGGCCTTCATGTCCAATCGCTACGAAGAGGGCTACACCAAAGGGGTGCATGATGAAGATGCGTTGCTCCTGCTGGAGGCTTTGATCGAGATCGATGCGCAGATTGGACTGGTCCGCTACTCGGCCACGGATCGAGTTCTCGCCCGATTGGCCTGGGCGATCGCGGATCCCGAATGGAGATCCCGCATCGAAGAGCGAATCCAATCCGCCTCTCTTCTTTCCGGGAAGTTCGATGTTTCGGATCGACGAACTCGGTTGGTTGAGAGCGTCGCGGATGTTTTCGCGATGATCCGGGAAGAGTACCAGTCCCGTGCCGAATGGTGGGCGGAAGCTTCACCGGAGCGAGCGGCCCGGTATTGGATCGATCAATGCCTCGCCGGTGAACCGACCGTGGTATCGCCAGGGGCGGGAGAGTGCTTTGAAAATTTTCAGCGAGAGCTGACCGGAAAACGGACCCAGAAGGCCTTCCAGGAACTCATGAAAGGGTTCGAAGAGCGTTTCGTCGACGGGCTCGAGGTCGTTTCCGAATGGATGGACACCGTCATCGGTGACGAATTCTCGGCCCATGATCGACTCGAGGCAAGTTGGTTGCAGGTCTGTGGAGAATATGAGAAACGCGCCGTACTCCATGTCGAGACGTTCCGGGATCTCGAAGGATTTGCGGGGCAACATTCCCGCATCGAGTCCGGTTGTCTCACCGTGGACTTCGTCGAGTTCTCCAACCGATTGGAAGCTTTCGAAACCGATGTCGTTCCCGCGTTTCTTGCCTACCAGCACACCAAGGTCGACCTGATCGAGACTCGTCGCGAGGAGATGCGTCTCGAGGAGTTCAAGCCCAAGGTGATGTCGGCCTTTGTCCGAAACCGTCTCCTCGATCGCGTCTACCTGCCGCTCATCGGAGACAATCTCGCCAAGCAGATGGGAACAGCGGGCGACGATACGCGGACGGATCGCATGGGGATGCTCCTGCTGATTTCTCCTCCGGGCTACGGAAAGACGACCTTGATGGAGTATGTCGCGAACCGTCTCGGCATCACCTTCATGAAGATCAACGGTCCCGCCCTCGGGCACGACGTGACCTCCCTCGATCCGGCCGAGGCACCCAACGCAAGTGCCCGCGAGGAGATCCAGAAACTCAATCTCGCCTTCGAGATGGGGGATAATGTCATGATCTATCTCGATGACATTCAGCACACCCATCCCGAGTTTCTCCAGAAGTTCATCTCGCTCTGTGACGCCCAGCGGAAGATTGAGGGGGTCTGGAACGGGAAGCCGAGGACCTACGACCTGCGTGGCAAGAAAGTCTGTGTGGTCATGGCAGGAAACCCCTACACCGAGAGCGGAGGGAAATTCCAGATTCCCGACATGCTCGCGAACCGGGCCGATACCTACAACCTCGGTGACATCATCGGGGAGCACAGCTCCGATTTCGAAGCGAGCTACATCGAGAACTCGATCACCTCGAATGCTGTCCTGAGTCGTTTGGGGAGTCGCAGTCAGTCCGATGTCTACGCGGTCATGCAGATCGCCGATACCGGTTCGAGCGAAGGCGTCGACTTCGAGGGCAACTACTCGCCCCAGGAGATCGACGAGATGGTTTCGGTGATGAAAAAACTGATGCGGGTCCGGGACACGATCCTTCGCGTGAATCTCGAATACATCCGCTCTGCGGCGATGGAGGATGCCTACCGCACCGAACCTCCCTTCCGTCTCCAGGGTTCCTACCGGAACATGAATCGGATCGCCGAGAAGATCCTCCCGGTCATGACCGATGCGGAGGTCGAGGGAGTCATCGTCGATCACTACGAGAACGAATCCCAGACCCTGACCACCGGAGCCGAGTCCAACCTTCTCAAGTTCCGTGAAATGGAGGGCACCCTGTCCGCCGAGGACGAGGAGCGTTGGACCGAGATCAAGCGACGGTTCGGACGAAATCTCCTCATGGGTGGGGCCGGCGAGAACGATCCCGTCAGCCGGGTTGTGGGGACGCTGGCCGGGTTTGGCGATGGTCTATCGCGAATCGAGTCGGTGATTGCCGAGGCGGCGGCAGAGAATGCCAAGCCTGCGACCCTTGCGGATGACGCCGTGGCGAAGATGGAAAAGATCATCTCGGATTTGCGCGCCGTGCCCGTGAATGTGGAGATCAAGGTCGTGCCGGTGCAGGAGAGCGGTGAACCGGTCGAGGAGCCGGAGAAGAAAAAGCTGCCGGTGGAAGTGGAGGGGAAGGTGGAGCAGGGTGCAGAATAAAAAGGTGCCGGAACCCGTCGCCAAAAAGTGAGCCGGAGTCCCAAACGATGCTAAAAAAAGCAAAACCGTTCCCGAGATTTTGAAAAGTTAGGAAATCAGGAAACTCTCGGCATCTTACATGACACCATAACAGCGTATGTAAACAGCATTGCTAAGGATAAAGGAAAGTGTTCAAAAGAGCACTTATTCCCTCCGTTTACCGGCCCCGCCGACCTCGCGCCTCACCTTTGTGGCAGATCGTCCACAACGCCTGGGACGAGTTCATCGCCCAGTACGAACCCCGCCATCGCAGGACTCATGGTCCGCTGCGCCGCGATACGGTTGACGTTGTAAATCAGTTCTACCGCTGCGGCGACCTCGCAGCCGGTTTCACCCGTCTCCAGTGCCCTGACTGCGGCCACGAAAAGCTCCTCGCCTTCACCTGCAAGACCCGGCATTTCTGCCCCAGCTGCCACCAGCGCCGTGTCCGCGCCCTGGGTGATTGGATTGCCCACGATGTTTGCTTCGAGGTTCCGCACCGCCAGTTCGTCTTTACGATGCCCCGGCCCCTGCGCGGCATCTTCCGCAAACGTCGCAAGCCCCTCGACCACCTCTTCAGGGTCAGCATCGAGTGCTTGCGCGACTGGATGCGCACACGGCTCGATCTGCCGGATGGAAAGCTCGCCGCCGTCGCCGCCGTGCAGACATTCGGCGATTACCTGAACTTCCATCCCCATCTCCATGTCCTTGCCGCCACCGGCCTGGTGGATCGGGATGGACGGTTTCACCTGATGCCCGTCGAGTCAATCGAGCCGCTGAGCGAACTCTTCCGCCACCGCTTCATCGAGGCACTGCTGCGGGGGAAGCTCATCAGTGAAAAGAAAGCGCGGCAGCTCCTCGGCTGGACTCACAGCGGGTTCAGCCTCGACGCCGGGGAGAAACCGGTCGCCGCCCATGATGTCGCCGGACGCAGGCGGCTTGCGGAGTATCTCCTGCGTGCGCCGTTCTCATTGGAGAAGATCACCTGGAACGAAACGTCCCGGAAGGTCATCTACCGCTCCAAGCGCAGCTGGCACACCAAGAAAAACTTCCAGATCTTCGAGGTTACCGACTTCCTCGCCGCCGCCGTCGAGCACATCCCGCCGAAGGGACAGCAAACCGTGAGATACTACGGTCTCTACTCAAACAAACGGCGCGGCATGGATGCTCGTGCGGGCCGGCCGCGCCCGGTGATGCGTGCGCCCGCGCAGTCGAAATCTTCTACGCCTGAGACACTCTTTGTTCTCCCGCCCCCCGAGCCGAGAAGTGCTCGCGCCCTGCGTCCCCTTTGGCGAGATCTCATCTGGAAGATCTGGGGCGAGGATCCGATGATCTGCCCGTGCTGCAAGGGAACGATGAAGACAGTTGGAACCATGATCCGGCGGGATGAAGTCGAGTTCTTTCTGCGCCTTCACGGTCTGTGGGAGGGGGTTCTTGCTCTCCCACCGCCGCCCCGACCTCCCTTTGACATCGAGACGATGGAGCCACTCGACGTGCCCCCGCAGTGGGGCTGGAATGATGAGATCGAACCGCCACCGGAAGATTGGTGGCGTGGAGAAGAGGCAGCTTGGCAAGCACCTGAACTCCCGCTCGACGATGGGCGAGTCCTGGTTCTCGACGCCGACGACCCGTTTCCCGCCGACGAGTGGCCGGTCTATCGGGCGGATTGAACCAGGGCAGGACTCACATCGGGGAGATCACCCGCCGAATTTCAAGACGAAATCGGGCCGGGGCCGCTGGGGTGTGTTCATGCTACGCCGAATCACGGGCGGACGTCACTGCGATCCGGTCGATATTCGGGCGCATGCTTGACGACAGAGGAAAATTGCGGTCAAATTTTCGCGGAATGAAGCTCCTTCACCCCTTCCTCCCCCTGCACCCCCTCCAACCCGGGGCGATGCGCGGTGACGGAGCGGCGGGGTTGAAAAAGCAATTTCCTAGGAGACAATCCTCGACCTTTCGATATCGAGTGGGCTCGAAGTCTCCGGGATCAGTGCGCCGAAGGTCGGGAGGTAACAGCATCGGGGTATTTCTATCAACGTTGACAGACAGTGTGGCCATTCCCTTTACTTTGCTGCATCTTCGTGCTTTTAAAAGCACGACAGGCTCCTAGCAATAACACGACCTAAAGAAATGCTAAATTTCCACCGCGCGCACATCGTCATTATCTCTCTTTCCATGCTAGTTGTGAACGCCGAAGACGGTTATCAAGATACGCTCCGGGAAACCGAGAGCTTCACACGTTTCCGGGCTACTGAAAAGGCAGCTATCGTTCCAGAAAAACGCGATGCCTATCAGCATTGGATCGCTGGATATTTCGAAACCCTTGATGGAAAAACCGGGATTCAACATCCTGGCGCGTCGCTCGAAGGTCTCATGAAGGGCGTTACAGAAAACGGGTTCCTTAAAAGCAGTAATTGGGAAGAATCGTTCGAAAATGCAGCCTGGCTGGCAGGAATGGAATTGATCGAAGATCGTCGATGCTTTGAACCGGATCTCTCGAGTGTTGAAGTCAAAAAAGGCATGATTTACGCGACACGAAACGGATACCCGCTCCGCTGTGACCTTTACCTGCCGAAGGTATTCACTGGAAAAATCCCGGTAATTTTGTGTATTCACGGGGGTGGTTTTCGGGTTCATCGCCGTGCCTGGTTCGGTGGATACGCCGGCTATTTTGCCAGCCAAGGCTACGCCGCAGTCACGATCGATTACCGGAAGAGGCCCGGCATACAATCTGATTTGGAACCTGTTCAGGACGCGAAAGCGGCAGTTCGTTGGATTCGATATCTGGCTGCTACTTACGGTTTAAACCCCGAAAAAATCGGAGCGGTAGGAGGCTCAGCAGGTGCTTATCTCACAGCAGTTCTTGCTACGACGGGCAACGAATCGTCATTAGAAGGGCCGGAGAAAGGTGCCGCTCCATTGACCGTTTCTTCGGAAATCCAGGCAGCCACCACTTTCGCTCCCGGCGTGCGAAATCTCCAATTGGAGGAAGTGCCGCAGGAAGAAATAGACAAATTTCCCTCAGGTCTAGATCTGCGATTATTGTCTCCCTATTGGAGCGCGGATAGAGATTCCGCACCGATTCTCCTCGTTCATGCTACCAATGACAAGGTTAACGATGCTCAGAATTCGAAAGATCTTCACGCAAAGTATCGCGAACATGGAGCGAAGTCAGAATTGAAGCTTGTCGAAGGTGAGGGCCATGTTTTCTATACCAAAGAAAAATGGGCTGAGACTGCGATGGCATTTTTCAAAAGCGTCTTCGGAGACTGAGCATCTGCGGATGGATGCACTTCAACCAAATGGCATGATGTAAAGTTCAACCACTTCGCTCAAGTATTTTGATCGGGCCCTACTTGGAAGGGGCAAACGTGGATTCGGAGCTACCTACGATAGTGCAACAGGAGGAGCTCAATTACTGTTTTTGAAAAACGACTGTCCGGACCGATCGAGGAGGAAGGATTGTACCAGCATCGACGGACTCGCCACTTCGGTTTTGATCTGTCTGGGTTGATTCTTCAACTTTGAATTCAAGGGGCACTTCGAGCGTCAGCATTTGCCCTCTGTCTGTATCGTTCACCGCAACTACCGCCAATTTGCGTCTATCAGGACTTTGAAATGCAGAGACTTGAAGTGCTTCCGGTTCTCTCAATTCAACGCGTTGGTAGCCGGGCTTGATGAAGTTCGAGTATTGTCGAAACGTATAAAATTTCCTGGTACGCTCGAGAAATTTCTGTCGCGCATTTTCCTGCACCTCGCTCACGAGAACGAGGCCCTCGTCGCGGTGTTTTTGTCGTGTGTCAGGATTGGTAACTTTTTCCGGGGCCAGGCTGTAGACGAGCCCCCACCAGAGAAACGCATTGGCTTCTGCATCGGCGAGGGTGGTGTGAATGTAACGTGCTGCTTTGATTGCTTTGTCATGCTCGGTCATTTCGCGGGTCCAACCGTAGGTATGCCATTCGTCGCTGTTCCATTGGGCTCCTGTAGTCTCTGTCATCCAGAGACGTGATTTCGGGAAGTTGTCGTGCCTGATCCTGCCAAGTTCACGGGTATTCTGAACCAGCTTCTCAAGGCTCCCATCCATATCATCGCCGTAGCTGTCGTACATATGATAGGCCGCGATATCTGTATCTGGATTCGTTAACGTCGGTAGAAAGCGTTTCACTTCGCTGGCTTCGTGACCGATGTAAGCGAGATCGGGTGCGGCGATGTCGAGATCAGCCAGCCCGGCTTTTTCGAGACGCGGTTTGATCCGCTCAGTGATGAACGCTCCGAGTCGTTCGGGATCCCATCGGCAAGTTTGCGTTCCGGGATGAGACCAGTTCGATTCGTTTTGAATGCCGACGGCGGTGACGTTGATGCCCCAGTCGAGATACTGCTGGATGCGGGCAACGAGTTCATCAGCCCATTGCTCTTCGAGATCAGGCTTGAGCTCGTATTGCTCTTCGACCAGATCCAGCCAGTATTCCTTTTCAAGATGCTCAGCGGACCGCGGCTGCCAGAAAGTGAGTAGAATCTGCAGGTCAGGATTCAGCTTCATGGCCCGCTGTAAGATGTCGCGATTGTGATCGACGACCCCTGCCGGGGAAACTTCGCCCTGAGCCCGAACGATGGAAACGTCGAGATCTTCTATTGCCGCACCAAGCGCTTCATCGTCGGCATGCGTCCCCCAGAATGCGATTGAACCGCCGAATCCGTCTATTGTTTGGCGGAGGTTCGCTTCGGAAGGATTAATCGTGATGATAGATGAAATTGGTGCTGTCTCGGGCACAGCGGACTTTGCCTTCGCTGCGGTGCTCTGGGAGATTCGGAGCGCTAATCTCTCTTGTGCCACGGCCAATTGCCCGGAAAACTTAGGTTCGTCGATCACGTTCGTCTCTTCCCCGGGATCATCTTTGAGGTTTGTCAGGACCTTTGCAATCACTTCGCCTGTTTCATCTTCATGCCATTCCGTGTAGCGAAAATTTCCGATACGAATGCTGTGCCCGAGACTTTTCCAAGCAGGATAGGTGCTGTAGGCGTCGATGCGATGTCCTGCTTCGGGATCGGTTAGCAATCCTGCAAAGCTGCGGCCCTGGCAATGAGACGGCGTTGGAATTCCGGTCAGATCGCAGAGCGTCGGATAAAGGTCTATCAACTCGACCAAGCGCGGCGTGCTCTTGCCTCCATCGATACGCGGATCACGAACGATCAGCGGAACGCGGGTGTCGCATTCGAAGTTGGTGTGCTTCACCCAAGTGCTGTGATCCCCCAGTTTGAATCCATGATCGCCCCAAAGGACGACAATGGTATTTTCGGCCAACCCGGTTTTTTCCAACGTATCCATGATACGACCGATGCACGCATCGGCGTAGCTCGTCGCGGCAGCATAGCCGTGAAGAAGTCGTCGATTCAGTTCGTCGGAAAAATCAGTCGGAAGTTCGCCTTCGTAGTCGCTGTACTTGTGCATCTCGTGAGCAGCGAGATTGGCTGCATGCTCGGGATATCCGGGAGGAATTTTTCGATTATGCGGCATAGCAAAATCTTCCCGGTTATAAAGATCCCAATATTTCTTCGGGGCGACAAACGGGAGATGAGGCTTGGAAAGTCCGACCGCAAAAAAGAAAGGCTGGTCTTTTTTCTCCGATAGTTTCTTCAAGGTTGCGACCGCTTCCTGAGATCGTTTTCCGTCGATGTAAGTGTAGTCGTGAACGTCAGCCATCTCCGTGAGTGGCCCCTTGGGAGGGTCGTGTACCGTTCCCACTTCGTTCGCTTCAAGTGCTGCTTTCAGATTTTCAACATTTTCCGGAAGCGCATAATCCGGCGCGTTGACGTTGATCCATCGAGACCAGTTCTCATGATCGATCCCTTTGCCGGTGTGACCGTGATAAATTTTTCCCAGACCGATCGTTTCGTAGCCCTGACTACCAAAGTGCTGATTCATCGTGACAAGATCAGGATGACGTTCCCGCCATCCGCTGACATGAAAAGATTGCTCTCGAGTTAGCGTCGGGTAGAGCCCACCCATCAGAGAAAGCCGGGAAGCACCGCACACAGCCTGCTGGCAATAAGCACGGTCGAAGCGAATTCCGGTCTCGGCGAGTTTGTCTATATTCGGCGTGATACATTTGGTGCCGTAGGTTCCCAACTCTGGACGCAAATCGTCAATCGCCACAAAAAGCACGTTAGGGTGTTTCCCCTTTCTTAAAGGTTTTGGCTCCGCAGGAGGCATCGCGTCTTTCCGCGGGGCGGCACCGGATGCGGAGGGCGCTCCGGAAAAATTCATTGGGGTGCCCGGCTGGGTGCGGATCGAAACCGGATCACTGAGTTTTGTTGAGGATCCGCCGACGCGAATCAGATATTTGCCCTTGGGAAGGACGCGGTTCAGTGATTTGTCATGAAAGTGGAGATCATCGGCTTCGAGCGTGATCGTTACTTTTTTTGTCTCGGCGGGCTTGAGGAAAATGCGAGCAAACCCTTTCAACTCCAGCGCCGGTCGGGCAATAGAAAATTCTTCTCCCGATACATACAATTGAGCGATTTCGGTTCCAGCACGTTCGCCTGCATTTGTGACGTCGAACTTCACTTCAACCGACTCACCAGCTCTGAGCGAACTGCCGGACAGCTCCGGCTTTCCATAGGTAAAAGTCGTATAACTAAGGCCATGTCCGAACGGGTAAGCCGCACTCCGTGATGAATCTGCGTAATCGAAAACGCGAGCACTACCGTGCTGACTGTAGTGCGAGGGAATGTGACCAACGCTACGTGGCCAGCTCACCGTAAGTTTTCCTGATGGGTTCGTTTTCCCAAAGAGAATACCGGCGGCGGCGGTCCCGGTTTCCTGACCGGCGTAGTGCGCGGTTAGGATTGCGGGGATACCATCACCGAGGTCATGGAGGGCGACTGGTCTGCCGTTATTAAGGAAAAGAACGACCGGTTTTCCCGTCGCGATAACGGCGCGGGCGAGAGCCTGTTGTGACTCTGTTAGGTCGAAGGTCGTTCGATCACCAATGTGATTTTCACCCCAGGCTTCACGGCCGAGTAGAATATTTTCACCGAGCGCGAGGATGACGAGATCGGACTTCTCCGCGACTGCGACCGCTTCTTCGATCAGCGGCTGATTGTCTTCCAATGTTGCGAATTCCACCTCGTCGACGTAGCGCCAGTTCGCGTAGGAATCGCCTGTGTCATTGTGAGCGATCTTGCAGCCTTCGGCGTGGGTGACTTTTGCAGAATCTCCGAGAAGACTGCGGACTCCCTGAAGCAGAGAAACCGTTTTCAGCGGACGCCCGGAATAGTTTCCAAGTCGACAGACATCTGCATTCGGCCCGATCACTGCGATAGATTCATGAGCGCCCGGTTTCAGGGGCAGCAGGTTGCCCTCGTTTTTCAATAGCACGATGGATTGCCGCGCAGCCTTGCGAGCCAGTTCACGGGTTTCTTCAGAAGTGGCGAGCGCTTTTGCTTTTTTCACGTCCAACTTGTCGGGAGCCTCGAAGAGTCCAAGACGAAATTTGAGATCGAGGACAGCGCGAACCGCATCGTCAATTCGGGCAATGTCGACTGCTCCTTCCTTCACCATTTTGGGAAGATGTTGAAAACCGAAGTTGTTGGGAAGTTCCAGTTGCAGCCCCGCCTCAAGAGCCATCCGGGCAACATCGGCGTCGGAAATCCCGATTTTCTGGTAGCGGCGAATCAGATCAATCCCCTGGTAGTCGCTTACAATAAGACCTTCAAAGCCGAGGTTTCCCCGAAGGACATCGTTCAGAATCCAGGGATTGATGTGGCACGGCAAACCGTCCACTTCGTTGTAAGCCGCCATTACCGAGGAGGGCTTTGCGGTGCGAATGACATGGCGAAACGGCTCCACCTGATTGTCGAGAAGCTGGCGCGGACCATGCAAATACGGAGCCCGGTTTCGCCCACCTTCGGTTGCAGCGTAGCCTGCAAAATGTTTCAGCGTCGCGGCAACATGACCGGCGGCGATGCTCCCGTCGGTCGATCCTTGCAGTCCTTCGACCATGGCAGCACCGAGACGCCCCACGAGAAAGGGGTCCTCTCCGAGTGTTTCATCGACACGGCCCCAGCGGAGATCGCGGGAAACATCGACTACCGGAGAGAGAACATGAGAGACGCCACGGGAACGAGCTTCCTGAGCTGCTTTCGCATAGACTTCCGTGATCATTTTCGGATTCCAGCTGCAAGCGATTCCCACTGGTGCAGGAAAGGAGTTCGCCTCGAATTTCATGAACCCGTGAGCAGCTTCGTCGTGGAGAATCGCGGGAATCCCGAGGCGCGTTTGTTTGCGAAAATACGTCTGCACGGCTGCGTAAAGTTTCGCATCCTCTTCGATTGAGAGGTTGTGTAACGGTCCGAGTTCGCCGATTCCGTTGGGGCATTTCTCCGCAAAAAATTCCGGAGTGAAGATTTTTCCCTCCTCCTGCATTTTTCGTTCGTCGTAGTGCCACCAGCCTGTGATCTGGCCCACTTTTTCTTCGATCGTCATTCGCCCGAGCAAATCCGCGACCCGCATCTCCACTGACAGCGTCGCGTTATTGTAGGGTGCAACCGGCTTCTTGGGTTCGGCATATTCAGCCGGAAAACCAATCTGCTTGAAAGGCTCATCTGCTGCATTGATGAATCGTGGCTCAGCCAGTTTTTCCAACCAACGTTTTTTGATGTAGGGAGCTGTTTCGATTTTGGTTTGGCCCCAGCCATCCCACATGTCCTGCGAATCCCAGTCGGCATTGATGTATGAGACGGCGCGAATGACGTCGATATTCTCGTCAATGTGATTGAAAAATTTGGTAAACCAACCGTTCCAAATTTCCTCATGATCTTCTTCGTCGAAAAAGTGGCCCCGCGGTGTTGCCTCAGCGATGAAAACGGGCTTGCCGACTTTGCGGGCGTAGTCCAGCGCAGGCTGCGCATCCTTTTCGCCGCCCCACCACGAATAGCCGACCCACTCGTAGTATTCTCCGCCGGGATCGTATTCCTCGAACTGGCCCGGTTTGACGTCGCTGGATGACGCGAACACCATCGCAAAATTAGGAAGCTTCTCGGCCCGCAAAGCATCGACAATGCGGCGGAAAGCTTTCTTGAAATTCTCCGGATCGTATTTGTTCCAGCTTCCATCGAACTCATAACCGGGTCGAATCAGAAACGGGTGATCGGGATGTTCTTTGATAAAGGTCACCAGCTCCGCGATGAGATGATCGAAAGATCCATCGGCCACTTTGTCCTCGTTATTTCCCTCCATCGCAATGGAGAGATGCATGACACAGGGATCCAGTGTCGGGGAATCGAGATACGCTTTTTGGTGCATCGGCCCCGAGGCCCATTCTGTTTCCTTATTCAATCCAGCGACTTCGCCGATGGGAAAGGTCCGGTCGAAAGCATTGGTCCACCCTTCAGAAAAATAGACGTAATGAGTGATGCCCCCGGGGATACCAATATTTTCCACGTAGCCATTTTGATACGTTTCGGTTCCGCCTACTGACTCATTGTCCTGCCCCGCGAACACGAGAACTTTTCCGGCTGGCGGAGCAAATCGTCCGGTGATTTCCTGCGCCTCGGCAATAACGAATGCGAACAGGGAAAGGAGCAGGTAAAAGAGTGTCCGTAGCTTCATGATAAAACGTTCTGACAGAGTTGGTTCAATGAGGTAACAAGGTTAGGTGATCAGCTTTTTACCAGTTCGGATTCGAGCTGCTCGAGGGTTTTTCCTTTGGTCTCGGGAAGGATCTTGAAGAGGAGGAAAAATCCAACGAGAGCGAAGCCGCCGAAGATATAGAAAGTCGTAGAGTTGCCGAGATTTGAGAGTTCCCACGGGAAAACCTGAGTCACGAGCCAGGCCGTGAATGAGTTGATGAGACCGACGCAACCGATCGCCATCCCCCGAATTTTATTTGGATACATTTCTGACAGCATCACCCACATGACTGGTCCGAGAGAAAAGGCAAAGCAGGCGATGAACCCCATCACACCGACGAGGACAATCGTGGCATTCATTTCTGTTCCAGCTTCGAGGATGGCTCCTTCGTGTTTTGCGTACGCCTGAGCCCCGAGCAGTTCCTTCATTTTATTTTTGAATGCCACATCCGAATCGAAGGTGACATCCTGAACTTCAGCAAGCTTCGCCGTGTCGACGCCCTCGAGCGCTGCGATTTTTTCCGGAGTCAGTTGATAGGTCGCGCTGCCGAATCCGAATCCACAAAGCAACATGCAGACAGCAATGCCGGCGATCCCCGTGAGGAGGAGCGGACGGCGCCCCAGTTTGTCGATCGTGAGCATTGCCAGGACCGTAAATACGACGGAAGTAAAACTGAGCAAAACGCCTTGCATGAAAGCAGAGTTTGATCCGATTCCAGTCTGGGTGAAAATCGAGGTTGCGTAAAAATAGACTGCGTTGATTCCCGTGGCCTGCTGAAGAATTCCTATCGCGATCCCGATGAATAGAATGTATCGCAGAGCAGGTTTCAGCAGATCGGAGAAGGGTGATTTCCCGACCTGACTTTCCTCGGAAAGATTCTTTTGAATCGCTTCGCTTTCCGTCTCTCCCGCTTCTTCGCCATGCAGGCGAACCAGCACTTTCTTTCCTTCCTCAACCCGGTTGTTGGCGAAGAGCCAGCGCGGACTTCTCGGCACGAAAAAGAGACAGAGAAAATAGAGAAGCGCCGGGAAAGCCTCTACTCCGAGCATCCAGCGCCATACGTTAGTCTCAGTGAGAAATGTCGATTCTCCTCCGGTAAACGACTTGTTGAAAAAGTAATTACTCAAAAATGCGGCGAAGAATCCCAGAACGATGTTGAGCTGTTGAATCGAAACGAGTTTTCCCCGATTCTTCGCGCTGGAAATCTCGGCGATGTAAGTCGGCGCAATAATGAGCGCTGCACCGAAGGCGAGACCTCCGATCATGCGGGCGATGTAGAGCATTTCGTAGGAAACGGCATACGCGGAAAGGATCGCGGATATCGCATAAAGAAAAGCGACAACGATCAAGACGGGCTTTCGACCAACCATGTCGCTGACCTTTCCCGCGATCAGCATTGAGAACATCGCAATGAAAGTTGGACAACTCGTCGCCCAACCATTTTGCGCATCGCTCAGCGCAAAATGCGGACTGGCGTAAGCCATCACACCTGAAATGATTCCCGCATCGAAACCGAACAAAAAACCACCCAGCGAAACAATAAGCGCGATAAAAAGAGTTTGGATTTTCATGATGTTTTGATTTCTAAAAAGTCGAATTCAGCAGCTTGTTTTGCGCCGGTTAAATCCTGGCAGGCAAGTGCAAAGAAGGTTCCGGTGAATCCCCAGTGATCCCCATGATCGTCGGACAGAATCGCAGCGTCGAGCACCGGCCCAATTTTTTCAAAGACCTCGTCATCGGTCGACCAGGAAAACTGGAGGTCGGAAAATTCAAAGGTTGCGCGAAGATAAAGCGGACCTTCGGGAACGGGAACTGGGGTCGCTCCGAGTGGAAAGGATGAAGTCCCGTCGTCGCAGGAATGAATCTGCAGGCAGCGGCCCAACGATTCGTCGTGCGACAGATAGAGATAGTGAAAGAGATAGGTATTGTAGTAGGCCGCGATTCCAGCCATTTGTTGAAACGAATCCGGCTCGAAGCGAAGACAGGTCTTCGCAGTCGTTTGGTGATTGGTAAGTCGCCGCGCCAGCATGGCCTGCTCAAAATTCGATTCGAGCGACTCGGCACCAATCAATCTTAGCGAATCGGATTCACGGATGATATTTTTGGAAGGAAGCCTCGGCGTCACGTAATGGGCCGAATCGAACGGGAGCCGCCCGGGAACTTCTGGCCACGGGTGAGCCTCCAAGTCTGGCGCGGGCACAGCATCAGCAGGGGCATTCCCTTCCGTTGCGAGATACAACCAATCGTCGTCTCGCCATTCTATTTTCTGGATTGCGGTTTCGCGACCGAGATTGCAGCGATGCGTTCCGGGAAGTGGTCGCCCGCAAAGATGTGGCATATACCACTCACCCTGTTGCGTTTCGATGAGACTACCGTGACCGGACTTCTGCAATGGTAAATCAGGTCGCCCCGATGAAGTGAGAACTGGATTTTGCGGATGCACCTCATACGGCCCCAACAGATCACGGGACCGGGCGAGGCTGACTGCGTGATCGTATTCCGTTCCGCCTTCCGCGGTGAGAAGATAGTAGTAGCCGTTTCGCTGATAGAGATGCGGACCTTCGGTGAGTTGAATATTGCTACCTTTGAAAATGATCTCGGATTTTCCGAGTAATTTGCCTGTTTCCATATCCAGCTCCTGTAAGGCGATCCCATGAAACGGATGACGTTCAGGACGGTGATCCCACACCATGTTCAGCCAGTATTTTCGACCGTCTTCGGCATGGAACAGTGAAGGATCGAATCCCGATGAGTTAATGTGAATTGGGTCAGACCAGGGACCTTCAATCGAAGGTGCCGTCGTCAGGAAATTCGGCGTGTCTTTTGTCGCTGCTTCGTGCTGATGCACCACCGTGTAACACAAATAAAAGAGCCCCTCATGATAACTCAAAGCAGGCGCCCAGACCCCGCCCGAACTCGGAACTCCGCGCAAGTCGAGAAGCCGCGTCTCGTCAAGTGCGTGAGTCAGCAATTGCCAGTGAACAAGATCCTTCGAGTGATGAATCGGCACACCGGGAAACCACTCGAAACTCGAAGTCGCGATGTAATAGTCATTCCCGACTCGACAGATCGACGGGTCTGGATGAAAACCGGGAAGTATGGGATTTTGAATCATTTTTAAACCGAAAAGGCCTGAAATCAGTTACCGAACTTTAACTAATGTAGCAAAACAATCCCTTCCTGTGAATGACGAACACTGACAAGGGCTTGTCGATTACTGACATTCTCACTTTTTTTATGTTCCAGTTGCCTCTATGCTTGGATTTTGAAAAAACACTCCTCAGAGAAATCCCGGCCTCACATTCTTTTTCTCCCTTGCTATCGGGATGAGCGGATGCTGGAAGGCATTTGTCAGTTTGGTGCTGAGGCAAATTGGATTCTCGACACGGTTTACTACCATACCGGATTGTTGCCGCACTCGTGGGACGGCGACGGCATTCTGAGCATGCTTCATGTGCCGGGTAAAAATGCAAAATTGACGGCGTTCATCAAAGCCCACCGTCACCTGCCGACAGTCGACCTTTCGATGAATGATTCCTCCATTGAGCTGCCGCGTGTCTTGCAGGACAATCCGGGAATTGGAAAAGTGGGAGCGGAGCATCTTGCTGCGCTGGGGTGTCGGCATCTGGGATTTGTCATTCACGAACCGAATCATTTTCATCGGGAACGCTTTGACGGATTTCGCGAAGCCGCAGAGGCGCTGGGGCTTGATGCAAAATTGCTCGAAGCGCCCAGCAATTTTGTGACCCGCAACAGCAGTCCCGACTGGTTACTCCGTCATCTTCCGACCGAAGATCGCCCCTTCGGCGTGATGGCAGCGGCTGACTACCTCACCCAGTGGGTCACGAAAGCCTGCGCTCGTGCCGATTTATTCATCCCCGAAGATGTCGCTCTGTTAGGCGTGGATAACTGCCGCGAGATTTGCGAACTTGCTCCGGTTGCCGTCAGCAGCATCGACAACAATGCGTTTCATCATGGCTACCGCGGAGCCGAACTTTTGAATAAGCTGCTCAGCGGAAGTTCCTCACCCGACGAGCCAATCCGGGTGAAATGCGGGGCTCTTCATGTTCGGCAATCGACGAGTATTCTCGCGACACGCCATCCGCATGTCGCCACGGCTCTGCGCTATATCGCCGAACATTTTGCCGATCCAATCCTGACACCGGAACAAGTCTCTGCACAGGTTCCGATGTCGGCACGCCGTTTGCACGATGCTTTCGTGAAATACATCGGGCGCTCCATTTACGAGGAAATTCTGGATCGCCGAATCCAATGCGCCTTAAAAGAAATCAAGAAATCGGACCGCAAACTTTGGGATATCTCCGAAAACTCCGGCTTCGGTTCGCCGGAAATGATGTCGCGTTTGTTCCGTCGGAAACTTGGGCAGCCGCCGTCAGCCTTTCGAAATCCGAAGTGAGAAACGCTCAGTTCCTTTTATACCAATTCGCCTGTCGACCGTGTGCATCCAATTCGACATCTCGGCCCGTGTCTCCCTGCTCATCCATCCAGTTAGAGAGAGCATCAGCGAGGCGATTTTTGGTTTCCTGTAGTGCCGGTTTGTCGATGAGATTTTCCTGACAATACGGATCTTTGATCACGTGGTATAACTCTTCGGGCGGCCTGTTCAAATAGCGGGCGGCGCGGGCTTTCTCCGTTTCGTCGAGCAATGCAGTCTCTTTCATCAGGTTGCGAGACACCGGAATGCTGAACTCGTTTTCGGGAAACAAATTGCGAATGTAGCGATACTCGCCACCTACCACGGAGCGAACTCCGAACGGAGCCTTGTATCCGTTGACGCCTCGCGTGGTCTGCAAGCTGTAGCTGTATTGACTGTGCCGATTCGTCTCGCCCCGAAGCAGAGGCAGAAGTGTACGCCCATCCAGCACTTCCGGAATGGGGGCTCCTGCTGCATCCAGAAAGGTGGGAACGATGTCGGTGTATTCGACAATCGCATCGGTCTCGGACCCGGCTTCAATATTTCCCGGCCAGGAGGCAATCATCCCGCTCGCCACGCCCATTTCGTAACAAGTCCATTTGCCGAATGGGAATCCGCTTCCTTGTTCTGTCGCGGCGATGAGTAGCGTATTTTCCCGCAGGCCCTGTTCCTCGAGCATGCGAATCACTTCGCCAACCTGTCCGTCGAAATAAGTGATTTCAGCGAGATACTTTGCGTAGGACTCGCGGTGAAAATTGAACTGTTGCGGGCTGAGTTTCGCCTCTTTGTAGGGAGCAGGATCGCCCTTTGTGTAGGGACCGTGCGGCTCATTGGAACAGAGAAACAAGCAGAATGGTTCCTTCTCTTCGCTCGATTCGCGGAGCAAGTTTCGCACTTCCGGATAGCGCCATCCATCGATCATCGGAACATCCTCATCTTCCGGCTCCGCAAATTCGTCGATGTATTCAAAAGGATATACCGGCTTGGGATCAATGTGAGTTTTCCCGGCCAAAGCCACCCGATAGCCCACGCGCTTCAGGTAGTGAGGAATGCTTTTTACATTCTCGTAGGCTCGCGCATGATTCGGATACGCTCCGCTCTTCACAGGGAAAAGACCGGTATACAAAGCCTGCCGCGTCGGCGAACACATCGGGGCGGATTGGTAGCAGCGATTGAACTTCATCCCTTCGCCCGCCAGCTTGTTGAGATGCGGGGTTTTTGCGGCCCCCCCATACAACTCCAGATCGAGATAGCTGCAGTCGTCGGCGAGAATAAAAACGAAATTCGGCTTTTGCTCCCCAGCAATTACCATCTCGGCGAGAAAAAACGTAAGCGAAAAAAACAGACGAGTGAGCATGAGTGAGGAGGGTAGATAAAGTGGATCGTGGCTCAACTCACTACATTGATCAAGTTTCAACAAGAACACAAAATTGAACTTCGATAATTCCAAACGAAGAAAAGTTTCTGAAATCGGAATGTAGAAGGTGCCCTTCGGCCCGGGCTGCCCTTCGTTGCGCGGATTGTCCTGCTACACTCGCAGGGCGAAGATGGAGGCACGAGCCCTACACAGAAGGCGAGAGCAAAAATTGATTTCATTTACCGGCAGGAGGCTCAGAGCAAAGTTGGACGAAAGCTTCCCGAACCTTCTCGGTCTGAATGTCGTTCATGATGAAGTAGCGGTCGTTTCCTTTTTCTCCTGGGAAGAAATCGGTGCGGCCCTCGTCGTTAACCTTGACGTTGCCTTTGGGAGAAAGGTCGAAGTAGCTGCGATCTGGATAGACTGCGTAGAGGACGGCACTGAGATCCCAGGTGGGACGATCGTGAGGATGCTCTGGCACGTAGTCGAGATAGCCCTCCTTCACGATGTGGTGCTTCACGTAGCCGTAGTCTTCCATAATGCTTTGCCACGGGTAGGAAGCAGCGATGCCGATTTCGTAACCGCTCCAGATCAGCGGTCCGGGCCATTGGGCTGCCATTTTTTTGGCTGAGGGAATATCTTTCTTCACATTGTACTCGAGATGCTGCGTGCCGAAGCGAATCGACTGGAAGGCACCCGCCATAATGATGGTCTCCTTCACTTTCTTTCGAATCAACTCAGGGCCGGCGAGGTCCGAATGCTTGTCCGGCTTCGATTCGAGAAGCCGGGCCAGATTGGTAAAAAAGCCAACCTGCACCAGTTTGACCGAGTTGTCGGGTTGGGCGGCAAGCGTTTTGCGAATCAGGGCGACGGCCTCCATGGCATCTTCGCCCGACTTGAGGTCGTGGGGGTAAACGAGATTTCCAGCGTCGTCTTTTTTCTCTGCCAACCCGTTGTATTTTCCTTTCTCTGGGGTCACTCCGTCGCGGACGGCACCGATTGGGATATTCGGAGCGCCATAAAAAGTGTTGAGCGCATCGATAAAAGCCGCGGAGAGGGGGTGATCTTTTGTCGAGGTGACTGCGAGCAGTTCACAGGCTCCGCGCCGCTCCAACTGGTGAATCATCGCCAGGGCCATGGCATCATCGATGTCGTTGCCCATGTCGGTGTCAAAAATGAGTTTTACCGGCGCTGCTGAAACCGAGAGAGTCAGGGCGAAAAGGAGTTGTAGTGTCAGGATTGTATATTTCATGAGGGAAGTTGCTTCATTCGGTTGGCACGCCACGCGTCGAAGATTGCAGCTCCGACGATTGCACCCCCTCCAACCCGGGGCGATGCGCGGTGACGGAGCGGCGGGGTTGAAAAAGCAATTTCCTAGGAGACTGTCGGACTTTGAACAATCCTGAAAGATCGATAAAGTTCGTGCAT
>JARGNI010000043.1 GCA_029213195.1 Verrucomicrobiales bacterium | reverse complement strand
CCTTCGCGAGCTGGAGGGACCGTGTCCTCACGGTCCGGATGCGGGTTTCTTTCTCATCACGCCATCCGCGCGGACATCGGGGACGATGTCCCTCCTTCGCGAGCTGGAGGGACCGTGTCCTCACGGTCCGGATGCGGGTTTCTTTCTCTTCACGCCATCCGCGCGGACATCGAGGACGATGTCCCTCCTTCGCGAATTGGACCTGTGCGCCGGGCAGAAAAAGGGTAGGATTCCAGATCGATCTCCGCCTCCAGACTCCGGAATTTTCCATTGTCGCCGAAAACGAGGATTTTCTCCTCGTCGACAAGCCGGCCCATCTCATCGTGCATCCCACGCAACCCGGAGACGCGACAACCCTGCTCGATGGGCTCGAGGCCCTCTGTATCTACGAGCTCGCCAATGGTGGCCAACTTTCGCTCATCAATCGACTCGACCGGGAAACCAGCGGGATCGTCCTCGTCGCCAAGCACAAGGCGGCCGCCCGCGAGCTGGGAATCGCGATGGAACGCAGGAAATTCCGCAAATCCTATCACGCCATCGTCTGGGGTTGGCCCGAGGAGGATGACTTTCTGATCGATGCGCCCCTTTCGCGAAAAGGAGAGCTCGAGCCTTCCCCCATCTGGGTCAAACAGTGGGTGCATCCCGAGGGGAAGGAGTCTCGGACTCGATTTTCGGTCGAGAAGCGGTTCAAAAGGAATACGACCAACGGGTCTCGATTCTCCCTCGTGAAATGTTTTCCGGAAACCGGACGGATGCACCAGATCCGCGTCCACGCCCAGCACTCCGGACACTCGATCGTCGGGGACAAAATTTACGGACCCGACGAAAACTGCTACCTCGAGTTCATCGAAACCGGTTGGACGGAAAAGCTGGAAAAGCTTCTCCTCCTGAATCGCCAGGCCCTCCACGCATCCGGATTCGGATGGAAAGAAGAGAACTGGGAATGCCCGCTCCCCCCGGATCTTGAAAAATTTCTCACGGAAACCTGAACCAAATCCCCCGAATTTATCGGGTGCAAATCGGGATCGGGTGATTTAGATTCCCGCCCCCCTGCCCGGAGCAGCTCCGGAAGGGTTTACCCAGTTGACTCTTATGAAAATTTCTGTCGAACGCCTCCCGGAGTGCAAAGCGCGTCTTTCCGCCGAAATCCCGGCCGAAACCGTTCAGAACGCCCGGAAAGAGATCGTCAAGGCATACACCCAGCAGGCCAAGGTGCCCGGATTTCGTCCCGGCAAGATCCCAGCTTCGGTGATCGAGAAACGCTATGCCACACCGATCGAAGACGAACTCAAGGATCGCCTCGCTCGTTCCGCCTACCAGGAAGCTCGCACTCAGGAGGATCTCGCCATCCTCGGAATCGCCCAGGTCGAGAGGGAGCAGTTCGAAGGAGATGGATCCTATCTTCTCGCCGTCGAGGTCGTGACTGAGCCCGAAGTCGAGATCGCCGACTACAAGGAAATCCCTGTCGAGGTCCAGAAAATGGACATCACCGACGACATGATCGATGGCTACATCGACAACATGCGCAAGCAGCAGGCCGTCCCCACCGACGTGGATCGCGCGGCCGGTCCTGGAGACCTCGTCATTGTCAGCTACACGGGCACGCTGGATGGAGAGTCCCTCGAGGACAAACTGGAAGAGCAGGCCGGACCTCTCGCGAAAGGAGAAGGCCACTGGGTCGATGTCCCGGAAGAGGGCGGAGAAAGCCGCGAATTCATCCCTGGTCTTTCCGAGCAGGTCATCGGGATGAGCGCTGGCGATACAAAGACCTTTGATTCCACCTATGCCGAGGATTTCCCCGTCGAAGCCGTCGCCGGAAAAACCGTCAGTTACGAAGTCAGCGCGACCCAGGTCAAGGAGCGCGAGCTTCCCGAGATCAACGATGACTTCGCCAAGGCGATCGGAGCCGAGTCACTCGACGCTCTCAAGGAAAATGTCCGGGGCCAGTTCCAGCAACAGCAGGAGCAAGTTCGCACCCAGATGATCGACAACCAGATCCTCTCTCATCTCAACGACGAGATGACCTTCGACCTGCCCGAGCACATCGTTTTCAACGAAACCCAGCGCCAGGTGAACCAGATGGTTTCCCGCGGTTACGAGCAGGGCATGAGTGAAAACGACATCGAGCAGAACCAGGAAGACCTTCTCAAGAACGCGGAAACCCAGGCCAAGAACAATGTGAAGACCATGTTCATCCTCGACGAAATCGCCGAGAAGGAGGGAATCAACGTCAGCGAAGAGGAAATGTCCCAGCGAATCATGATGATGGCGATGCAGCAGCAGCGTCCTCCCAAGAAGGTCGCTCGCGAGCTTCGTGATCGAAATGCCTATGGTGAGGTTCGACAGGACATCCTCATTTCCAAGACGATCCAGTTTCTTCGCGACAGTGCGGTCGTGACCGAGGTTGATCCACCCGAGGTTGATCCTACGGAAGATGATGCGTAAGTTTCTCTCGATCCCCGCGTCTCAGACGCGGGACCGTATCCGTAACCCTTTTTGAAATATCCTGCCATGTCCCTAGACGACGTCCAAGAACTCTCCCCCCTCCTTCCTCCCCATCTCCAGCAGCGCATCATCGATCCTGTGAAGAACGTGAGCGTGATCGAGAAAGAGGGAAATTCGATGATCCAGTTCGATCTCATCTCTCGCCTGATGAAAGATCGCATCATCTTCATCGGTGAAGGGATCAGCGATCCTCTCGCCAACTACATCATCGCCCAGATGCTCTACCTGCAGATGCAGGATCCCAACAAGGACATCAACATCTACATCAACAGCCCGGGCGGCTCGGTCACGGCTGGTCTCGCCATCTACGACACGATGCAGTTCGTGACCTGCGATGTGAACACCTACTGCATGGGAATGGCTGCCAGTATGGGCGCTGTTCTCCTCACGGCGGGAACCAAAGGCAAGCGTTACGCGCTCCCGAATGCACATATCATGATCCACCAGGTTTCCGGTGGAGCCCAGGGAACCGCTTCCGACGTCGAGCGGACCGTCGAGTTCATGTATTCCTTGAAGAAGCGTCTCAACGAAATCCTCGCTTTCCACACCGGAAAGTCCGTCGAAGACATCGAGCGCGACGCGGACCGGGACAACTACATGCCCGCCGAGGAAGCTGCGGAATATGGTCTCATCGACAAGGTGCTCACCAAGACCGACGACAAGTAGGTCTCGAATCTGCAAGATTTTGAAAAAAGCCTCGCCGGAAACGGCGGGGCTTTTTTGTTTCGAGGATTCCTGCTACCCTTTCGGACAATGAGCAGGAAACGGCAAGGTTGGCTTGCAGGATTGGTTGGCCTCTTCCTGCTCGGGACGCTCTTGATCCTCTGGCAACAAAACCAGCCTGAGTCGGTGGTGCTCTGGTCCGAAGTCTCCAGTGGAGCCTCCCAGGATGCCTTTGCTCTCGAGAGAGATCTTCGGCAGATCCTTGTCTCCGTTAATTTCCAGGGGAAGCCTTTCTCAGAGTGCCTCGATTGGATCGAGGAGAAAATCGAGACCGAACTCGATAGGAGTGATATTCGATTCGAGATCAGCCCCAAACTGACAGAGGACCACCCGATCGATCTTCGGCTGGGCGAAGCACCTGTTTCGGCAGTTCTCAGGTATCTTACCACCCTGAACGAAGGAAGATACCAACTCGAGGACGATCGAACGATCGCGATCCTTCCGATCTCCGATCCTGAGGCGCTTGAAGTCGGCTGGTTCCGAGAACCGCGAATCTGGTTTGCAGACCTCCCTTCCACTGCCGGTCCCATCGACGCGAGATCGCTGCTGGAGAATGGCGGAATTTCTTTCGAGCACGGGGGCTTTGCCGAATACGATCCCGAGAGGAATCTCTTGAAGGTCTTGAACACTCGCGACGAACTCGAACTGGTCGCCGCCTATTTGGATTCCTATCATGATCACCACTACGACCCCAACTGGAAAGAGCGTTTCCAGGGTTGGTGGTGGACTCTCAAGAGCAAGCTGGGCATGCGTGATCCACCCACTCCGCCCGCCGAATCGTATCCTCTCGATCCGTTTGGGGAAATCCCGTCCCGAACGTCGACACTGGACGAAACTCCGTAGAAATGAGTTCCCTGCACGTCGCAGCTATCAGTAGCCACCGTCGTGAGACGGTGGGCCAGGCCGGTAAAGAAAGCCGATCGATTCCCACGCTCTCGCGAGCGAGGCTACCGATCCTCGAAGGTATCTCACTGCAGAAAAGGATTGGTAGCCTTCTCGGTTCCAATCGTCGTCGTTGGACCATGTCCGGGCAGCACCTGGGTTTCGTCCTCGAGAGGCCATAGCTTCTCCCGAATCCCGGACAACAGGAGTTCATGATCGCCATGCGGAAAATCGGTTCGGCCAATTCCCCCTCGAAAGAGAACGTCCCCCCCAAGGAGGATGCCTGCCTGCTCGATCTCGAAGCAGACGGAATCCGGGGAATGACCCGGAACATGATGGAGATTCAGGTTCAGTCCCTCGAGAGCGAGCTGGGACTCGCCCTCGATGAGATGATCCACCGAGTACGGCTCCAGTTCGCAGGGGATTCCCATCATCTGCTCGAGCCGTTTCGCCATCGTCAAATCCTCGGATGGCTCCGAGTGAGCCCAGACAGGACATTCGAAGGCAGCCACCACCGCCCCGGCTCCGATGACATGATCGTGATGCTGGTGAGTCAGGAGCAGCCCGTCGAGCTTGATCCCCTGTTCGGAAATCCAATCCGCGATTCCCTCCGGCGCATCGAATAGCCAGTTCTTCCCCCCCACGGACACGAGGTAGCCATTGGTTTGAAACAATCCGCCACAGAAGACCGAGATTTCCATATCACTCATCGCGGAGGGTAATCGATTCGTCTTCGGATTCAAGATTTCCGGTAGTCACCACGCCAGTTTCGGTGAAAGTAGGGCATGCCACTTCGATTCGAATGCCCACACTGTTCGGTCCGCCTCTCTGCCAGCAAGGAACTCTTTCACTCCGTCATGGATTGCCCGGAGTGCTCCCAGGAGTTCATGATACCCGCTCCGGAAGATATCAAGCTGCCCTCCGACGAGGTGAAGTTCATCTGCCCCGGATGCCGTCGCAAGCTGTCCGCGACTCCCGATCAGTTCGGTACGGAGATGCCTTGCCCCTTCTCCGACTGCGAAGAAATTCTCCACGTTCCCGAAGGCAGCTGGAAGACGATCGATCTCCCGCCGCGCGGATAGTATTTCCTTCCGCGAAACCGATTCCTTTTCTCGCTTCTCACCACCGCAAGCACTGCGCACTTTCATGATCGCCCCCAACATTTCGAAGTCCCCTGTCCTCGCGCTGGTTCTCTTTTCTCTTTTTCCGTTCTGCGCCATGTCACAGGAAAGCTCCCCAGGTTCCCCCGCCGATGACCCCCACCTCTGGCTGGAGGAGGTGGAAGGAGAAGCCGCTCTCGAATGGGTCACCACTCAGAACGAACAAACCCTGACCGAGCTACAATCCGATCCTCGGTATTCGAAATACGAAGAAGAGGCTCTCGAGATCCTGACTTCGAAAGAGCGCATTCCCTACGGAAGGATCCGTGGCGAGTACGTCTACAATTTCTGGCAGGACGAAGAGAATGTCCGTGGACTTTGGAGACGAACTTCTCGGGAAAGCTACGCGACGGAGGATCCGGAATGGGAGACCGTACTCAATTTCGACCAACTCGCCGAGGAGGAAGACAAGAACTGGGTCTTCAAGGGCGCACGCACCTTTCATGACAAGAAAGAAGATCGCTACTACACCCTGGTAGCGCTCTCGGACGGCGGAAAAGACGCTGTGATTCGCCGCGAATTCGATCTCGAGAAACAGGAGTTCGTCGAGGATGGATTCGTCACTCCGGAAGCCAAGCAAAGCTCAGCCTGGGTCGATTCGGACACCATCCTCATCGGGACGGACTGGGGGGAAGGATCCCTCACCGAGTCGGGCTATGCCCGCATCCTGAAGCGCTGGAAGCGTGGAACTCCGCTGGAGGAAGCGAAAACCGTGATCGAGGTCGACCCCGAGGATGTTTCCGTCTGGCCCTTTACTCTCGAAATGGAGGATGGGCGCATCATCGAGCATGCCGAGGAAGCTGATACCTTTTTCACCTCGACCTACTGGCTGCTGAAAAACGATGGCTCCGATCCCGTCGCCTACCCCCTGCCCCCCAAGGCTTCACTCAACGGACTCTACGAAGATCAGCTCCTCATATCCCTGAAACAGGATTGGAAACCGGAAGGTCAGGGCGTCGACTTTCAGAATGGCGATCTCGTGGCCTTCGACTTCGAAGCATTCCTCGATTCGGGCGAACTTCCCGAGGTCCAACTGGTCTTCCGCCCCGATGAAACGCAGGCGGTCAACTACGTCACCGTCGCCAAGGGTACCGCTCTTCTCTCGATCAATGAAAACGTGGTCGGAAAAATCCTGCGACTCGAACGCGAGGGGGGAAACTGGACGACCAAGGCGATCGAGCTTCCCGGCTCGGGGCAGACAGGCATCGCCTTTGCAGACGAAGAAGAAACGATCGTTTTCCTCAACTACGAAGATTTCCTGACACCCGATTCTCTCCTCGAATACGACACCGTCTCGGGTGAGATCAAGACGCTGAAGTCTCTCCCTCCCAAGTTCGATGCCGAAGGACTGGTCGTGCAGCAGCAGTTCGCCACGTCCCAGGATGGCACTCGGGTTCCCTATTTCGTGGTTCACCGGGAAGGCGTCGAACTGAACGGGAAAACCCCCACCCTTCTCTACAGCTATGGCGGTTTCCAGGTTTCAATGCGTCCGGGATACCGCGGCACGACCGGAAAACTCTGGCTGGAAGAAGGCGGCGCCTACATTCTCGCCAATATCCGGGGTGGAGGAGAGTTTGGTCCGGCCTGGCACCAGGCAGGGTTGAAGACCAATCGTCAACGAATCTACGATGATTTCATCGCGGTCGCCGAGGATGTCATCGATTCCGGACTCACCTCTCCGAAACATCTCGGGATCATGGGAGGTTCGAACGGAGGCCTACTCATGGGAGTGATGCTGAACCAGCGTCCCGATCTCTGGAATGCCGTCGTCGTCCAGGTTCCTTTGCTCGACATGCTCCGCTATCACCTGCTTCTCGCCGGTGCTTCCTGGGTCGATGAATATGGCTCTCCGGAGGTTCCTGAAGAGCGAGCTTTTCTCGAGAAGATCTCGCCCTATCACAACTTCGATCCCGAGAAAAAATACCCTGTTCCGTTTTTCGTGACTTCGACCAAGGACGATCGCGTCCACCCGGGTCACGCCCGCAAGATGGCGATTCTCTTCGAGGAAGCCAACCTCCCTTTCTACTACTACGAGAACATCGATGGAGGCCACTCCGCCGCGGCGAACCAGAACGAACGAGCCAAGCGCACCGCGCTGGAATATGTTTACCTGGCTCGGCAATTGAAGGGCGAGTGAGGAAAAGTCTTCGGACTCGCCCAACGAGGCACCTGGACGAACCGGTAAGCTGCGAATTCCCCAGTCTTTTCTAAGAAGAGGACTCGTCGCGGTTCAATCCGTCATGAAAGCAAGTCCGCTCTTCACTCTCGTAATCCTTCTTTTTCTTACTACCGCGCCACTGGTAGGCGAGGAACTCGTTCTGAAAGAGCTCTCGGCGTCCGCGCGAAAAAATCTCCAACTGCCACTGGAGAACCAACTCACCCTCGCTACGAAGGCCGACGTGGAGTTTGTAGAAAATGTGACGCCAAAAACAAGGCGAGCAGTGGAAAAGTTTCTCAAGCCGCTCTCCGACAAGATCGTTGTTTCTGCCGCCCGTTCCGTGGAGAACCACCTTCTCCTGTGGATTTCCTTTCCAGAAATTGCCGATGGCGGCATCGATCTGATCTGGGCGATTCCGAACGAGGAGTGCGTCGGCACCTTCCTCGGAGGCTATCGAGGTTGATGCTGAACCCGGGTGAAAGCGCGCCCCCCGGAGAGGAAATCGCCCGAAGCCCTTCGCACAAAGTTGTGCACGTTTTCTCTCCCCCCTCCGGTTCGAATTGGCCGGAGAGGTATGGCGGAATTGCGGCAAGGAAGCCAAAATCTCCATGATTGCGCGATCTCCATCCGCAGAATCGGCGAATATCGTATTCTCTTTGCGGAAACCACTCCGCGGAGCCTCCCTTGCAATGAGATTGCTTTCCCCCATCCTAATTCTGCTCGCTGCGCTTCTTCCCCGAATGGAAGCCAATGAATCGCTGGAGTTTTTTGAAAAAGAGATTCGTCCTGTCCTCGCGGAGAAATGCTACTCGTGTCACGCAGCCGACGCAAAGAAGCTCAAGGGCGGCCTCCAGCTGGACCATCGCGAACACTTGCTGGCGGGCGGAGAAACCGGACCTGCGATCACTCCAGGCGACGTCGAGGCGAGCTTGTTGATCGAATCCATCCGCTATGGAAACGAGGACCTCCAGATGCCTCCCAAGGAGAAGCTGAGTTCCGAGATCGTTGCCAAGTTCGAACAATGGATCGCGAACGGCGCCCCTTGGCCGGAAGAACCCGTGCCTCAACGTGGCGAAAAGAAGGAGGAATCCTTTGATCTGCAGAAACGATTCGAGCAGCACTGGAGTTGGCGTCCCGTCACCAACCCCGACTTCCCGAAGATCGAAAACACGAATTGGCCCGAGACAGGGCCCGATCACTTTATTCTCGCTGGGATCGAGGAGGCCGGATTGCGACCTGCACCTCCGGCCGAGAAAAACGCCTGGCTGCGTCGCGTCTACTTCGACCTGATAGGGCTGCCTCCCACCGTGGCGCAGTTGGAGTCCTTCCTCGCCGATGAAACCCCGGAAGCCTTTTCCAGAGTTGTCGACGAGCTCCTTGCCTCTCCCCACTTCGGGGAAAAGTGGGCGCGCCATTGGATGGACCTGGTCCGCTACGCAGAAACCTACGGACACGAGTTTGATTATCCGATTGCCGGCGCCCACGAGTATCGGGACTACCTCATCCGCGCCTTCAATGCCGACGTCCCCTACGATCTCTTCGTGAAAGAACACATCGCAGGAGACCTCATCGAAAACCCGAGACGCCACCCAACGGAGAAGTTCAACGAATCCATCCTCGGAACGGGATTCTGGTACTTCCACGAGGCCACTCACGCGCCCACCGATGTACTTGCGAATGAAGCCGACATCATGGACAACCAGATCGACGTCTTTGGGAAATCCTTCCTCGGGCTGACCGTCTCTTGCGCGCGATGTCACGATCACAAATTCGATGCCATCTCCACCGCGGACTATTACGCAATGACCGCCTACCTTCACGGCAGCGCGCGCCAGGAGATGCCTCTGGATGTGGGGCGAGTCCGTGAGACGACCCGGGAGAAGCTGGAAGGCCTGCGAAGGGAAGCGGATCAGATGCTGAGCGATCCAGGTGCTGACGCGACTGCGCTCCCTTCGGACGATGGAGAAGTATGGGAAGATTTTTCAGGCAACACCCTGCCCGAGGGCTGGACCACCACCGGCTACGCTTTTGCCCCCACCGGAGAGAAATCAGGCATCCGCTTTGAAGAAGACTACCCCAGGTCTCGACCCGGGACAGTCGACAGTGGTCTCTTCGGAAAAGAGCAGGTCGGCATTCTCCGATCCCCCACCTTCACGATCGAGTCCAATCAGATCCACATCCTGGCCAAGGGGCAGGGAGCAAAGGTCCGACTGATTATCGACAACTACCAGATGGCGCGGTTCAACGCCCTCCTTTTCCGGGGCACGCACGATGAGAAACTCGACACAAAAGGAGAGTTCCAGTGGAAGTCCCTGGCCGGGAATATCAACAAGTATGTAGGCCACAAGGCGTATCTCGAATTCATCGATCCAGGAGAAGGGACGCTGATCCTCGATGAGATCCGCTTCTCGGGCAGCCCTCCCAGGATCGAGGAGGGGGAGAAAGACCTTTCCACCACACCCCTTCCCGAGAAGGCCAAGGAACTTGTCGCGGAAGGAGCTTCTCTCGCCGCCAGCCTCCCAGCTCCACGCTACGCCGTCGCCATGGCCGAGGGAACCCCCGAGAAAGCCCATGTCTACGTCCGGGGCAGTCCTCGCAGCCTTGGAGAAGTGGTGCCTCCTCGCACTCTCGAAGCCCTCGGGGGCCGGACCGGAGATCGACTTTTTCTCGCGGAGGAGATCACGCGCCCATCGAATCCTCTCACCTCCCGCGTTCTTGTGAATCGAATCTGGCACCACCTGTTCGGAACGGGTCTTGTCCCAACGGTTGATGACTTCGGTCCCATGGGGCGCCCAGCCAGTCACCCCGAGCTTCTCGATTGGCTCGCCTCGGACTTGGTTGCGAATGGCTGGTCGATCAAGAGCACGATACGACAATTGGTCCTCTCCTCGACCTACCGGCAGTCCTCCAGCCCTCACCCGGACCTTTCTCCCGAGACGCTGGCCGAGGCGGACCCATCCAATACCCTCCTCTCCCGCATGCCGGTGAAACGCCTCACCGGCGAGGCGATCCGCGATTTCATTCTTGCTGTGTCAGGAAGGCTCGATCCAAAACAGTATGGCCCATCAATTCCCACCCATCGCACTCCGTTCATGACGGGTCGCGGCGGCAAGGCTAGCGGTCCGGTCGACGGTGCCGGTCGTCGCAGTGTCTATGGCGCGATCTATCGAAATTTCCTCTCTCCTTTCATGCTCACTTTCGATGTCCCCAGCCCCTTCGGACCAAAAGGGAGGAGGAGCGTTTCCAATGTTCCGGCCCAGGCACTCGTTCTCATGAACGATCCCTTCGTCGCCGAACAAAGCCAGATCTGGGCGAAGCGCCTGCTCGCAGAGGCACCGAACGAGGAAGCGCGGCTCACGCGTCTCTTCGAGATGGCACTTTCTCGGAAACCGACGGAGCAGGAGAAAAACCGAGTCCAGTCTTTCCTCGCATCTCAAACCGAGAACAGCCCACTCGAGACCTGGACCAGTCTCGTTCATGTCGCGATTAACAAGAAGGAGTTTATCTTTATCCCCTAGTAGCTATGCACTGCAGAAATTTTCAGGATCGACCCTACTCGCGACGTGACCTTCTCAAGGGATGCGGAATGGGCTTTGGCAGCGTCGCCTTGCAGGCCCTCCTTGCCGAGCAATCCCGCGCCGCAATCAGCAATCCCCTTGCACCGAAGACTCCGCACTTCGCTCCTCGGGCAAAGAATGTGATCTTTCTCTACATGGATGGAGGGCCCTCCCATGTCGACACTTTCGACTACAAGCCGCTCCTCTCCAAGTACAACGGCCAGGATCCAAGGGAAGTCATCGGGGAGCTGGCCCCGACCCAGTTCGACAACGTCGGCAAGGTTCTCCAGTCGCAGTGGGAGTTCAAGCAGCGGGGCGAAAGCGGGAACTGGGTCAGCGACCTCTTTCCTCACATCGCGAGGAAGGAAGTCATCGATGAAATCGCCTTCGTGAAGTCCATGACCTCCAAGTTCTCGGAGCACACTTTTGCGAACTACTTTCTCCACACCGGGAGCCCCTTCCAGGGACGCCCCAGCATGGGAGCCTGGACCGGCTATGGCCTGGGCTCGGAGAATGAAAACCTACCCGGATTTGTCGTCCTCAATGGCGGCCTCATTCCTCCTGGAGGTCTCGACTGCTTTGGGTCCGGGTTTCTCCCCGCAGCCTACCAGGGGTCGGTCTTCCTGCCAAAGTCACAACCCATTGCCAATATTCATCCCCGGGAAAAGACGTCGGAGCAGCAGCAGGAGAAACTGAATCTCCTTCGCGATCTCGATGTCGCAACTCTCGATGCACGACTCCCCGACCCCCAGGTCGAGGCCGCGATTCAGAACTACGAAACCGCCTTCCGGATGCAGACGGCAGTGCCCGACCTGATGGATCTGACCGGCGAGTCCGATACCGTGAAGAAGATGTATGGGCTCGAAGCCGATTTCAAGAACACCCAGACCTTCGGTCTTCAGTGCCTGCTCGCACGGCGCCTCGTTCAACGAGGGGTCCGCTTCATCGAACTGACCTGCCCAGGCGGAAATGGGGATCGCTGGGATCAGCACAACAAGCTCGTCGAGGGTCACAACAAGAACTGCCAGACGGTGGATCAACCTATCGCTGCTCTGATCACCGATTTGAAGCGTCTTGGCATGCTCGAGTCCACTCTCGTTGTCTGGGCCGGTGAGTTCGGCCGAACTCCGTTTGCCCAGGGAGGTGACGGTCGCGACCACAATCCCTTCGGTTTCACCGTCTGGATGGCAGGGGGCGGAACCAAGGGAGGTGCATCGGTCGGCGAGACCGATGAATGGGGCTACAAGGCCGTTCGGGATCGGTATGAGATTCACGATCTCCACGCTACGATGCTCCATCTTCTCGGGGTCGAGCACACCAAGAGCACCTTCCGCTTCAGCGGTCGCGACATGCGCCTGACAGATGTACATGGGCATGTCATGAAGGAAATCCTCGCTTGAACGGCGATTCCCGCTGCCTTGGTATCTCCTGGATCATGGCAGCACACTGCTGCCTTTCTCGAATCCGATAGCGGAGTAGGGCTTCCGAGTTCTCGTAAGCAGTCTCCTTCTGGCGAACGCTTGTTGCCAAACGCTGGGTCGATCGCCGATCGCGCCTCAGCAAAGGGATGCCATCCGATAGGGCCGGATCGTGGCACGCGCACCTCTCACGTGATAACTGGCGACATCCCGAAGCTTCGAGAGGATCCAGGGAGCCATGAGCTGGGCGCTGTTCTTGGTATAGACCAAATCGTCTGCAATATAGATACAGGCATGGGTAAACGGCAATTCCTCGGATTCACCTTCTGGTGAAAGAAGCAGAAGGTCACCAAAACGAAGCGGTGCAGAAGCAGGACGAAACCGGTTCAAAAGGTGATGCTTCAACCCCTCCGTTCCTTCGTAAACGGGAAGTGCGGTATGATTGAAGAAATTGATCGCCGTCCAAATCCCGTCAGGAGCCCTGCCGGAGAGGCAATCATCCTCGGTCGGATAGGTGAAGAGCTGGCTCCTCGCACCGGGCGGAAAAAGCTGGACGATATCGATAGTATCGACCCCGGATGTACGGAGAACCGACTCCATGAGCGGCCTCGAATCGAAGTTGTCCTGGGCCGGTGCCCAATAGTCCAGCAGAGAAGTGAGATCTACCTTCCTGTCGAGTATCATTCTGGCGATCAGGGTTCGCGTTCGCGTGAGAATACGAAGGAGCTTTCGCTCCTTTTCGGGATGTCCCAGGAAACGAAGAAGAAGGGGATAATCGGAGAACAGCGCCACCTGTCCTTCTCGATAGGTGAGGGACTCGATCTGGGCCACAAGGCTCTCCGGAAGAGAACTTCGATCCAGTACCTTCGAAAGGTCCGGGCCGTCGAACTGGATGGGATAGCGATGCATGGTGTTCAGCTCCGACCTTGCAAGAACTTGATACAGCTTTCCCCTTACGGAAGGACTGAGAGACTCGATCAGGGAAAACGTCGGAAAGATCCGAATGAGGTCACCACTGACTGACCAGCGCTTCCCGTCCATGGCCTGGCGAATCTGAGCTGTGGAAAATCCCACTTTCTCAAACACCTGCCCGATCAAATCCACCGTCATTTCTTCAAAATGCCATACCGTCTGCTGCGAAGGAATCGTGAGCCGTCGGATCAGGCGGTCAGGCGCTTCCAGGTAGGTATCGTAGTACTCCAGCTCACCCCATGGCCCTGGCTTGCATCGATGAACAACCGGACCTTCAAGGCCAACAGAAATGGAGTGATTGTGAAGGTCCGGCGTATTCATGATACAGAAACCTGGGCACACAGGCGATATACTTCCGTTTCATAGGATTCCGTTTCCATGTATCTCGTCAGCATGTCACTCATTTTCATCAGCACATAGGGAAAGAACTTTCCTGTCCCGTTCTTGGTATAGATGATGTCTTCCGCAATATAGACATAAGAGTGAACGAATCGGTCCTGCTCTCGATCCAGGAGCATGATCACATCGCCAAACTCGTAGGGAGGTTCCACGACCTCGAATCGGTCGAGAAAGTAGTAGGTGCGGGGAAACTCTTCATCGAGGAACCGATGCGACATGACCGGCTCGAAGAAATTCATCGACGACCAATAGCAATCCGGACTCATGTCCTGGTAGCGGTCCCGCTCCAGAGCATAGGTGTTGAGAAGGCGCCTCGGCACCGGGGGAAGCAGGTGCAAAAGGTCGATCGTATCGACTCCACGCGTCTCGAGGGCTGCCTCGAGAAGAGGCAGAGATCGGCATCGATTCGGCCCAGCCGACCACCAACGGGAGATGGCTTCGAGATCCTGCCCTCGACGAATCCTCAACCTCACGATAAGTGAGCGGCAACGCAAGAGGGACTTCAGGAAACGCAGCTGAAGATCTTCGTTTGATATCCGCTTGAGCGCATGGACGGAGGAGGCAAAAAAGGTTTTCTGGTGCAGGCGAAAGCAGCGTGATTCGACCCAGGAAATAAGTTCTTCCGGCAGGTCGAGGCCTTCCGTCATGATTCGATAATCCCCGCACTCGATCGTAAAATAGTCCAACCTGGGGTCTCCCCGTTTCGCCTTGGTTACGATTTCAGCCGAAATCCCATTTGCCTGTTCCGCAGTGAGGGATTCCAGGAAATCGAATTCCGGTTCGAGGAGGATTCCGTCATTGGTTTTGATCCACTTTACGCCCGAGTGAGGATCAGGTGTTCCCAATCTCTCGAAGAGGGCCAAGACTTCCTCTTCCTTCTTTCCACTGAAAAACCAATGCGTTTTTGTCTTGCTGAGCAGCTGGCTGAAATAGGAATCCGGAGCATCCAGAAAGGTCGGAAAATATTCAAGTTCTCCCCAGGGCCCGAGGGAAGACGATTGAAAATGGGAATCCGTTTGCATACCGAGAAGCCAGGTTCCGAAACTCGGAACTCTGAAAAGCGGGGAGGGAGGGAAGGTAATCAGGGGGACGAGACCGAATGGAGCCTCGTCAGGCCAGCTACTTCGATATGCTGTCCCGAATAATTCCATGGAAGGCTTCGTTCACAAATTCTTTTTCGAAACCTGATTGCGCCTGACACGTTCCAAAAAACGACTGGCGTTTTCCAAACATGTGTTTTGCAGTCCAGCCTCGAAAACAGATGCTATTTCGAAGGAGAAGGACACAGGCTACCCTCCGGCTCTCTATCGAGACGTCTTCTCGATAGCCACTGGGAAGCGCTTTTCTCATAGGGAATCTGGGCTCCCTGATCCCAACGGATTCCTTTGCTCCTGCTCAGCTCAAACGGTCTCTTATCGCGGCTTCGTTCACAAAAACGTTCGTGCCGCCGATGTCCCTCCCATTCCAAACGAAAGATCTTTTTGCAATCGCCAGTGGTTCCTTCATGACGCACGATAGGCGACATGGATACCGCATTGATTTGGTTTCTCGTTGGTCTGGGACTCGTTCTTGCTGAACTGGCCGTGCCCGGAGTCATTCTCGTTTTTATCGGGGTAGCCGCCTGGCTCGTCGCCATCCTCGATTGGATCGGTGTCGACTCGTTCAGCGTTCAGCTCTGGATTTTCGGGATCACCTCGATCGTTCTCGTGTTCGGAGCAAGACGATTCGTCAAAGGCTGGTTTTCCGGAAAGGAATCCTCCGAGAACGGAGACATCGACGAAGAGTTTGTCGGAAAAATCGTGACGGTGGTCTCGGCGATCGATGCTGGCGACTTCGGTCTTGTCGAACTAAAGGGAGCCCGATGGAAGGCCACATCCGAAGTGGCCCTGGAAGAAGGGTCTCAAGCTGTCGTGACCGCTCGCGACAACATCACCCTCGAAGTTGCTCCACGCAGCTGATCCCAATCTTTCCTCCTCCCCCTCTATTCACCCCTAACCTAGAAAGAACCAAAGACCTATGACAGAGATTATCATCGGCGCAGGAGTCGTCCTGCTCATCATCATCACCCTGGTCAAGACCGCACAGGTCGTGCCCCAGAGGAAGGCCTATGTAGTCGAGCGCCTCGGAAAATACAGCCGCACTCTCGAAGCCGGATTTCACATCCTCCTCCCCTTTCTCGACAAGATTGCCTACCGACACTCGCTCAAGGAGATCGCGGTCGATGTGCCCTCCCAGATGTGTATCACCCAGGACAACATTGCGATCGAGATCGATGGAGTTCTCTACCTCCAGGTTCTCGATGCCAAGAAAGCCAGTTATGGAATCGAAGACTACCTCTATGCTTCGACCCAGCTCGCTCAGACCACCCTGCGTTCCGAAATCGGTAAACTCGAACTCGACCGCACCTTCGAGGAGCGAGATACGATCAACGCAAACATCATCCTGGCCCTCGACAAGGCTTCCGAGCCCTGGGGTCTCAAGATCACCCGATACGAGATCGCGAACATCGCTCCACCCCAGAGCGTCCGGGATGCTCTCGAGAAGCAGATGCGTGCCGAGCGAGAGCGTCGTGCCGTCATCGCAGAATCGGAAGGTGAGCGAGAGGCGAAGATCAACGTCGCCGAAGGTGAGAAGCAGGAAGTGATCAAGCAGTCCGAGGCGATTCGGGACAAGCAAGTCAACGAGGCCGAGGGTAAAGCCCGGGAGATCGAACTCCTCGCCACCGCAACGGCTCAAGGAATCCGGCAGATCGCTGACGCCATTGAAAGCCCCGGAGGCAGCCAGGCGGTGAATCTGCGAATTGCGGAACAATATGTGGATCAGTTCGGAAACCTCGCGAAGACGAACAACACCCTCATCATCCCCAACAACCTCGCCGATGTCGGTGGAATGGTGGCCGGATTGGCGAAGGTACTCGACGAGACGAACAATCCGTCTCCCTCGACCCCACCGATTCCGAAGCGCTGATTACGCTCTCAGCCTGACGATGAAGGCCGCTCGATCTCCGGATCGAAGCGGCCTTCTTGGTTTCTCACTCGTCCCCTTCCGTAGTGTCTTGCGAACGCAGGGCGATTGAACCGATCCCGCTGACCAGGGCGAACGCCACGAGGATCCCGACGAAATGGAGGAGCCGCAGAGCCTGGCCCAGGGAAAAGTCATCCGGATAGGACCGGACCACCCAGACCACTCCGGCCAGGACGAGAAGAAGCAGGCCGGGGAAAAGGGCCATCATGGGAGATGTGACGAGTCCCACATAGAAGGGAGCCGCCACCTCTCTCATCGCTTTTCTTCCTGACAGATCGAGGAGCGCCCACGCGTATCCCAGGACGAGGCAGGCGAGACCGAACCAGCTCCACACGGCGAGAGAAAGAAAGTAGCCAAAAGCCAGGGTCATCACGCTTACCCAGAGCAATCCCCAGGAAAGTTTCAGCGACCATGGCAACCGCAGATAGTAGGTAAGAAATGCACCCATAACTTCCTTACTCTGCTCTCCGACAGCGAGAAAGGAAAGGAGAAGCGCACCGAGAGAGTCGAGGACCCGTGCCATTCAGTTCCAGGAGAACAGGTGGGGCGAAGCCAGAAAACCGGCCAGGAATTTCTCCCGGCCGGTCTCGGATTCGGATAGGCAATCCGTCGCCCATCAACTAGCTGCCGCTGAAACCTCCAAAGGTACCACCGTGATAGGAACCAGAGGAAGGATAGCTTGCCTCGGCTTTCGGTTCGATCCACAAACCCTGGGGATGGAATGGGTTCGGGAACGCTTTCTCCTCTTCTTCCTCCTCATCGAGATCGCCGTCGAAGAGGCGGGCCAGTTCCTCGGCGAGTTCATCTTCTTCTTCCTCCTCGTCTTTCTGGAGCAAGCTCCGGTCGACCCCACAGGTGATCTTGGTGGAAGGAAGAAAAGAGGTGCGAGAGGCGGCACTTTGGAAACGGCTCGTGGACAATGCCTTTTTCGCATTTGCTGAAGCAAAGTAGGAAGAGAGATAGGAGCTGTTTGATCTTCCCCAGTTGCTGGAAAACGAGGAACTCGTCGTCGGGCGATAGCTCGAGTAGAGACTACGCGATCCATACGAACTCGAACCGCAGCTCGAGCTGGAATAGCTGCTCAAGCGATCGTACCCGTCGCCTCCCCCTCCCCATATCGGAATGGTCTGGCCCAGGGCGGGAACCGAGAGACTGAAAGCTTTCGATTCCGGTCTCTTCAACTGCCGGAAAAATGCCCCACGAGGACGGCAAACGAATTGTTCGCGGCGTGAAGAAAGAAACACATTCGCAGATTCCCGTTCCTCATCCTCAGCCATCCGAGAGCGAAGGAGAGAAAGAGCAGGGGGACGAAAAATGTAATCCCATGCACGATCGCAAATCCAACCGAGCTCACGATCAAGGCCACCTTCGTGCTCCAGCGCTTCTCGAGGGCATCGTAGAGAAACCCTCGAAAGAATACTTCTTCGTAGAACGGGATCGCGATCCCCACGATCACGAGTGTGCCTAACATTCCCAGAATCGTCTCGTTCTTGAGAAACAAGCTGACGAGCTGTTGATCGAGACCTTTCCCGAGGACGAGTTCGTAGAGCTTGCCATACCCCGCCGCGATCAGCTGCATACCGACGATCCCGACGACAATGATTCCGAGTCCCACGAAGATCGGTTTGACTCCACGATAGAGAGGGTCGCTTCCGAAGTAGCGCCCCCATCCCGCAATGGACATCGCCACGAGCGTGATCACGGTGACGAGGATCGCGCCGATCCAGTGGCCGAGACCATTGTCGAGACCTGGGAGACGAATATTGAATCCGATCCCCGCAGCCAGCACCGCTGCCGAGATCCAGATGATGCTCAATCGCAAGCCAGGCACGTCGTCTGACGCCCACTTCTTTTTCGTCCGCCAGAGGAGGAAAAGAAGAATCCCGAGCAGAATCACCGGAACGCTCCAGGCCATTCTTCCCGTCAGTCCGAGGGACTCCTTGCTGATCTGGAGGAATTCATCCGGATCGATTTTGGAGACCTCCCCGCCAAGGACGGCAGCAGTGATCTTGACGGCGCGAGAATGCTTGAGCTCCTGGTCATCCTTCTCGCTCCGCTGCTCCATCGCACCAAATCCGTTCTGAGCTCGCTCGGCATAGTCGAAGGCTTCCGAGAAACGCTTCTGCTCGATAAAGACCTTGGCTCGCCAGAACAAGGTGGACGGATCCTCAGGTGCCGCCGCCTCGACGGCTTGGAGAATCGAATCGGCCTTTTCCGCATCGGGTTCCAATTCATACCAACCGAAGAGGTAGGCCGACGCCAGTGGAATCGCATAACGCGAGCCCACCGCAAAACCTTCTGCCAGGACCTCCCGATAGATCTCCTCGGCCCGGGCAAAGTTCTCATCACGCTCTTGGGGATTCTCGCGAGCCGCGATACCCTGCTCCTGGAAGTAGTCTCCGAGAAAGAGCAGCCCATCGGGTCGACCGATGTCCATCCCCTTCCGGAAGGCTGCCTCCGCCTTCTGCAAATCGGCCTCCGTTCCTTTTCCGTCGAGGTAGAAAAATCCGATCTGCCAGACTTCGGGTTCCTTTCCTTCGTTGGCATCGCGGAGAACCCGGGGGAAAATCGTCGTCTTGAAAAGTTGCTCTTCTTCCTGCTCGGAGAGATCCCTTTGCTCCCCTTTCGGGAATTTCACTCCCCAATCCAGGGATCGGTCCGATCCGCTCTGAATCGTGAATCCGATCTCGCTTTTCTCCGGCTCGTCCTGCGCCCATCCGATCGAGATCGAGCCAAGAAGCCAGATCCCCAGACCGCAAATTGTGAATCGCTTTGTTTTCTGCACGGCGAAACCATACGACTTCCCGGGTGAAATATCATCGGATTTTCCACAAAATTTATATTTTTTGTAATCCGGTTCCCTTTCGCTTTTTTCCGAGGAAAGATGAAATCCATCCTCATTTCTTTTCGCTACGTAGTATTCGGGATGAAAACTCCAGCGATCACCTCCTTTATTGCATCGACTGTGATGCTCTTCTCGGCAACGCCTCTCCTGGCGCAAAAAGAATCGGCCCCAGGGTCCTGGCGAGGCCAAAGCATCACGGAATTCGAGGAGAAAGAGTCCGACAAGTTCGGCTGGCAGATCACGAACGACGGCGTCATGGGTGGTCTTTCCAAGGGCAACGTCCAAGTCGACGATGGGATCCTCGTTTTCTCCGGTGACCTTTCGCTGAAGAACAACGGCGGCTTCACCACCTTCCGAAGCAAGAACGTCAATCTCGATCTGAGCAGTGATCTCGGTATCCTGCTTCGAGTCAAAGGCGATGGGCGGACCTATGATGTTCGGCTCGCCACCGATGCGACCTACCGCTCGATGGAAGCCTCTTTCTCGGCCTCTTTCGAAACTACGGCGGGAGAATGGAAAGAAATCAAAGTGCCCTTTTCCGAGTTCACCGGGAGCTTCCGTGGTCGCGAGCTGAAGGATCTCAAGTTTGATCCTTCCAAGATCAAGCGGGTCGGAATCCTCCTCGGCGACAAGAAAGAGGCCCCCTTCCGGCTCGAGATTGACTGGATTCGCACCTACGGTAAAGGGCAGGGCAGCCTGACAAAGAAGGAATCCGATTCCCCGAAAACTCTCGTCGACACGGTTCTGGCGGACGGTCGCTTCCAGACGCTGGCAACCGCACTGACCAAGGCCGACCTGATCGGCGCGCTCCAGGGAAAGGACCCGCTGACCGTTTTTGCTCCCACCGATGAGGCTTTCTCCAAGATACCCGAGAAAGATCTCAAGTCCCTCCTGCAGCCCGAGAACAAGGAAAAGCTGGTCGATATTCTGACCTACCACGTCGTGGCCGGGAACAACAAGCTGGGCGATGCCTTGCAGGCAGGAACCGTCGCGACTCTCCAAGGCGATCCTTTGAAGATTGCTTTCCAGGAAGGAAAAGTGATGGTCAATGAAGCCTCTTTGATCGATGCCGACGTGACGTCCCCGAATGGGGTGATTCACGTGATCGATTCCGTTCTCCTTCCCCAGCCGAAGCGACAGACTCTCCTGACCACGGCCGAAAAGGCCGGAGGCTTCACCACTGTTCTTGCCGCTCTCGAGGCTGCTGGACTCAGTTCGGCGCTGGAAGGCGACAAACCGTTGACGGTATTTGCGCCGACCGACGAAGCTTTTGCCGCTCTGCCCAAGGGCACCGTGGAAAACCTTCTCAAGAAGGAAAACCGCAAGAAACTGGTCGATCTTCTCACGAGCCACGTGGTTCCCGGAAACGTCTCCGCAGGTGACGCGCTCAATGCCGGATCGGCGGAAGCGCTCAGCGGGAAAAAGCTCGGTTTTGCGATCGAGAAAGGACTCTTCACCGTCAACGGTTCGGTCATCAGAACCACGGGAATCGATGCCGGAAATGGAACCATCCATGTCATCAGTTCCGTCATCGGGTTCCCCAAGAGCGATGGATTCAAGTCCGACAGCGACTGTGAATCCGATTGCGAGAAAGACGGAGACTCCAAGTTCAGTTCGAGTGTCGAAGACATGAACGCGGCTGACTTGATCACCGCCGCAATCGATCGCGGCGTCCCTCTCTACAACAGCGGGAAAATCGAGGAGTGCGCCGACATCTACGAAAACTGTCTCATGGCTCTCTCGAAGAACTCCAAGCTCGACTCGAAGACCCGCGCCATCTTGCAGAAGGTCGCTCAAACCGGAAAGCACATGGACGAGAATCGACGGGCCTGGCTTTACCGCCACACCCTGGACCGCATGATGCACAGCCTTTCTTCGACCGACGCCTAGACCGGTTCTAGTTCCCCGCTGGCTGCTGCTTCCAAGGCAGCAGCCGCAGCTCCGAGCAAAAGGGTGAAGCCGGGAAGCCCTCTCGATTGTAGAGCAATTCACCTTCTGCATCCCCCTCGCAGGCGTAGCGAACCGCGACAGGTTCCTCGACCGCTTCGCTAAAAACAACGAGTTCCCCGCCCTCGATTTTCGCGGACGCCGGGTGCCAGGTGCCTTCCTCGTCGGCGAGTTCGAAGTGCCCCTCATCCGCGAGTCGGGATTCCACCGGCTCGCCGAGTCCGTTCTTTCGCGCGAACCAGAGACCGCCCTCAGCATGCTCGAAGGTGACCCGCATCGCCTTCCCCTCCCTCGTTGCCGTGAGAAAAAGGGGACCACAGAAGGGGATGTCTTCCTGGTAAGTTTTTGCGAGAGCCACCGCAGCAAGCCTCTTGCCCACGTCGACCTTGTTCGCAGGATGAATATCCTCGTCGCGAAGATCGATCGTCACCGCCATCCCGGTGTTCTCGATCTCGAGACTGAGCCGTTGCTCCTCCCGCAACCGCACCCAGCCTGTCGCGCTGTCCTTGTAGGAAGGAAGCTGAACAAAATAGAAGGGAAGTTCGGGATTCCCCCAAGTCGCTCGCCAACCATCGACGAGAGCCTCCATCTTCTGGCGGTAAAAACGAGGATCTTCCCCCTTTCCCGCGTTGGATTCCCCCTGATACCAGAGAAATCCAGCGATGGCGAAGGGTGCAACCGGGGCGATCCGAGCATGGAAAATCCGTCCGGGACGACCGGCTGTATTCCGAATGATCACTCCCCCTTCGCTCTTGGCCAGGGAATCGAAATCCTCCTTGTCAGCCTGGGCAAGAACCCGCTCCAGCACCTCATGCCCCTGGAAACCCTCGCGCGGAATAAATCCCTCGATCGGCTTCCCGCCCCATGAAGTTTCGATTACTCCGACAGGAACTCCGAGCTGTTCCTGCAGCTCTCTCGCGAAAAAGTAAGCCACCGCGGACTGACGGGAACGATTCACCGGGTTGTCGATCTGCCACTGCACCACACCGGCCAGATCTTCGAGAGGTTCGGGGGAATCGGGCTCGTCGATGCGCAGCACTCGAATCGGCCTCGACTCCGGGTCGGAAACAATTTGTGCCACTGGATCGAGCTTCTTCGCACTCGATGCGAGCGTCATCTGCATGTTGGATTGGCCGCTCGCAAGCCAGACTTCTCCGACGAGAAGATCGGAAACTTCGATCGTTTCTTCGCCGCTCGAGACCGTAAGGTTCCGGCCCTCGGAAGCGGCATCCAATGGCTTCCACTCGAGCCGCCAACGACCCTCACCATTCGAGATGGTGGATGCCTTCTGACCCGAAAACTCCACCTGAACCTTCGTGTTCGGCTTCGCCCGCCCCCAGATCGGAAGCGGCGCGTCCCTCTGGAGGACGGCATGATCCGAAAACACCTTGGCGAGTTGCAATTCTCCACCCACGACATTCCCCTCGAAGCCGAAGAAGAACGCGAGAATGAAAAGGGGGAAATGGCACCGTTTCATGAAAACTACGTTGACCCAAGCCCGCGTTCGAACGCCGCTCAACAGGGTAGGATCACAGACTCAACCCTCTCAGGTCGCCACCCCATCGGTTCTATCGAGAATACTTGTTCAGCGTCTCGATGAGCTTCCAACCTGCGGGAGTGGGTTTGACCTGGCCAGAGAAGAGGATCTGGTCACTGGTCGCATTGTAGAGAGTCCGATTCTTCTTTTTCGCCCCGATCAAAGCACCTGCCTGGAACGAGGCTCCGATGAACGCCCCCTTTGCGCTGGAGTAGATCAGGACCGGCTCTCGCACCGAGATGGTTCCCACTTCTCCCCCGGCATCGAGAGGCCCGGCGATCGCAGAGACATCGACTCCCGCATCCCCGGCTCCTCCATCGCGAAGTACCCGGAGACTCTCTTCGGTCATCAGCACCATGAAAGTTACCGCTTCATTCGCTCCGATCTGGGCGCCCCAGGATCCCTTCGAGAGGGTGACAAAGGCAGGTGCACCCCAGCTTCCATTGGAATCCTTGACCACGGCCACTCCGTTTCCAATCTCGGCTCCGAAACCGACGCCCACCTTCACATGATGCAGGATCACAATCCCACGCGCCTGGGCAAGAACCTGGGGCGGAATCGCCTGGCCTCGACGAAGCTGTCGCTCCTCCAACCGCAGTCGATTCTCGCCGATCCGAGCCTCCAGATCCGACTGGGTTTTCTTGAAAGGATTCTGTGCCTGAGCCAGGGAGGCTGTCATAGCGATCGCGAGAAGAAGGGAAAGGGAGGAACGAGGATTCATTATTTAAGAAAACTTAACAATTTAACCAATGTACGCCCTCTACTGGAAATCGCACCTGCAAAAACTCAAGCCCGCGAGAGAACAGAAATTCGGGTCGATTCCCATTGTCGAAACCGTTCTGCCTGGTGCAGGATCAACTTCCCGATGAAGCCCTTCTTTTCTCTCCTCTTCGCAGTCCTTGGCTTACACTTGCCCTCCGCCGAATCGGCACCCCGTCCCAACATTCTCTACTTCTATGTCGACGACATGGGCTGGGGTTCGATTGGACCGAACGGTCAGGCCGAGAGGAAAGCGAAAGGGTTGCCCTATGTCCGCACACCAAACCTTGATGCCCTTTCTGCCAGGGGAGTCAATTTCACGCGAGGATACGGATGCCATGTCTGCTCCCCCGCTCGCTCCTCGCAGCAGACCGGCTTTCACCAGGGCCACACCTTTGCCGACCGCAATGACCCTGACAATGCAAAAAAGGCAATTCGTGCCGAAGAAATCACGATGGGGGACGCGCTTCTTGCCGCGGGCTATACGACCGGATACTGGGGCAAGTGGGGCTACGGCGGATCGGCTGACCAGAAAAATCCGACCATCGAGAATATTCAGACGCTTCCCACTTCGCACGGCTACCAGCATGTCCTCGCCGAACTACACCATGTCCGCGCCCACACCTTCTTTCAGCCCACCCTCTGGAGCGCCCCGGCAGCCCCGAACAACCCAGGCGGACTCGAGCTGATTCCCAATTCGATGGAGAACTACATCGGGAAGGATCACTACCCGAACACCCCAGCCCACCAAGAACATCCCGAGTATCCGGAAACGGCCTATTGCGACGATCTCTACGCCTTTGCCACCCTCGATTTCGTACGCGAGAACGCGAGAGTCTACCGGGAAAGTGGCAAACCGTTCTTCGGCCTTCTCGCGGTTCAGATTCCCCACGCGCCCTTCGATGAAATCAGCCAACTCCCCCTTTGGGATGAAGCCTATGCGGACGACCCTCACTTTTCGGATCTTCCTCCTCAAGCCCAGCAATGGGCCGCCATGGTGACTCGGATCGATGCGCATTTCGGGAACATTCTCGCTGCGCTGGAGGATCCGAATGGCGATGGCGATCCCTCCGATTCCGTTGTCGATGACACCCTCGTTCTCTTCCAATCCGACAATGGTGGACCGAGCGGCGCCAACAATTCCGTCTTCGATGCCAATGGTGGACTTCGAGGAAACAAGGGGAAGATCGAGGAAGGTGGCATCCGGGTTCCGCTCATCATGAGTTGGCCCTCTCGGATCAACGCCGATTCAGAACTGAAAGCGGGAAGCAACTGTGATCGCGTCGTCGATGTCACTGACTTGCTCCCGACTTTCTGCGAGCTGGCAGGGACCGAAATCCCCCTCGGTCTCGATGGAGTTTCGATCGCCCCTTTGCTAAGCGGCGAAGGCAGACAGCAGGAACGCGAATTCATCATTCACGAAGCCGGCAACGGGAAGTCCATCATCCGAGGCAATCACAAGCTCGTCCTCGGCCCGAAGGGAGGGAATCGGAAGAAAAACAAGAAGACCGAGCCGATGCCCGAATTCGTTCTCTACGATCTAGACAAAGATCACGGAGAGAAGAACGACCTGTCTGCGGAGAAGCCAGAACTCGCGGCCGAGCTGAAAGCTCTCCTTATCGGAGAGCGAGTCAACGAGCCGAAAGGATTCTCGAACACCTACCATCACTGGACCGGGAAAGATGGAGCCAGGACATCCGAAGCATCGAACTGGTCCGACTATGTCTATGCCAATGCCGGGATGACCTATCAAACCGACAAAGGAGCCCCGCATCTCGCCTGGATCGCCCGCATCGAGAATCAATCCGACAAGTCATCCTTAGCGAAAGCAGATGCCGACCTGGAATTTCTTGGGTTGGAAATTCGAGGGAAATCAGAATCTGCGGCTCAGACCCTGGCACTAGACGACGGGGTCAACCTGACCGGTCGAAACGAGATTCGGATTAGCGATCATGGAGGTGTGCTCGTCGATGGCGGAACGATATCTTCGCTTCGCGCCATCCAGATCCTTCCGAAAGGCTTCCTGTCCGGGAAAGGGACGATCGATGCTTCTCTCGTTCAACACGGGAGAGTGTCGGTTGGGAATCAACTCACCGTAAACGGGAACCTCGATCAAAGCTCCAGCTCCCATCTCATCCTTCCACTACCTCAGGAAGAAGGAGCTCCCCTGTTGATCAAGGGCAAGACGAGGCTCAACGGGTCATTGAGTGTATCGCTTGGAGAAGGCTTCACTCCGGAAGAAGGGAAAATCTATCCCATCCTCACGGCCGCATCGGTTGAGGGAACTTTTTCACACTCGAAAGTTTCATCCGATAGAGGATTCGAATTCGAAATCCAATATTCGAAGACCTCCGTGTCTCTCGTGAAAAAGTAACCCTCAATGCGAGAACGCCCTACTCGACTTCGAAGAGGGCTTCTCCGAGAACATCCATCCGCGGTTCGATACCCAGACCCGGCTTGCGGGAGGCTTCCATCACCCCATTCTCTCGCTGCGGCGCTCCGGTTGCATTACTCACGGTCACGTAGCTGTTGAAGTCAGTCGAAGTGAATCGCAGTTCCTCGGGAGTGCTGTGGGCGAGATGAGCGATCGCTGCGGTGATGATGTCTCCGCCCCAACTGTCTTCCAGTGTCATCGCAATGCCCAGCTCGACGCAGAGATCACGAGCCTGGCGTGCCTTGGTGAGCCCGCCGAACTTGCTGATCTTGATATTCACGTTGTCCATCGCCTGCTCGGCATGTCCACGCAGGAGTGGATCAAGGCCATCGATATTCTCGTCGAGAATGAACGGCCCATCCCAGCGTGCCCGCACCGCCCGACACTCGTCATAGGTCAGGCAAGGCTGCTCGATGTAGACATCGATATCGCGAACACCTCGGCAGACCCGGATCGCCTCATGCTTGTACCAACCCGTATTGGCATCTGCGACAAGGATATCTCCGGTCTGCAACTCGGCAGCAACCGCGTGGATGCGATTGATATCGAGCTCGACATCGTGACAACCGACTTTGAGCTGGAAGCGACGATAGCCCTCCTCGCGGTAACCCGACACCTTCGCAGCCATTGCTTCTGGAGACTCCTGCGAAATCGCGCGGTAGAGTTGAACCGAGTCACCGTAGCGCCCTCCCATGAGTTCGCACACCGGCATGTTCGTCGCCTTTCCGAGAATGTCCCAGCAGGCCATGTCGATGGCCGACTTCACATAAGGGTGCCCTTTCAGAGCCACATCCATGCGACGATTGAGCTTGGAGACTTCCAGGGGGGACTCTCCAATGAGATGCGGCCCGAGTTCGTAGATTCCGGCTCGTGCTCCCTGGCCGAAGGCGGGAAGATAGAAGGGCCCTAGCGGACACACCTCTCCCCATCCGACGATTCCTTCGTCGGTATCGATACGGACGATGGTGCTGTCGAAAACGGAGACGCTCTTGCCTCCCGACCAGTGATAAGAACCTTCCTTCAAGGGAAGGTCGACTTGGTAAACGGTGAACTTCGTGATTTTCATAATAAGAATTGGGAAAGAGTTGGAGACTAGTTTCTGGGATAGCGGATGACGGAGACGTCGTTGCTTTGCCTGGGCCCTGGGGTGCTGCGCCCGTTCGTGATGATTTGTTCCATGAGGGCTTTCATTTCCTCAACCTTCTCTGGGTTCTCTTCTGCCAGGTTGGTCGTTTCGCCGAGATCTGCGTTCAGATCATAGAGTTGTAGCGATTCCTTCTCGGAACCCTTGGTCCACCCTCCGGATCCAGCCCCGGGGATCCACTTCCAGGCTCCCATGCGCAACGAAGGCATCCCACGGATCGAACAGCTGACGGAATGATCACGGATCGCGCCTTCCTCTCCGTTCAGGAGGGGAAGGAAACTGAAGCTGTCGACACCGGCATCGTCTCCGATTTCTTCGCCGATGATCTCCGCAAAAGTGGCAAAGACATCCGCCTGGTGCACGAGTTCGTCCGAAACCGTTCCGGGCTCGACTTCTCCCGGCCAACGCACCACGAAAGGCACACGATGGCCCCCCTCCCAGACATCGGATTTGTATCCGCGCAAGGGACCACTGGGGAAATGACCTGCCGCTTCCAATTCTTTGACCCCGATGTAGTGAGCGCATCCGTTGTCACTCGTAAAGAGAACCAGCGTCTCCTTTGCAGCTCCCCCTTCCTCCAACGCGGAAAGAACTTGCCCGACGATGGCGTCGGTCTCCATGACCAGGTCGGCGTAGGCTCCCAGCCCACTTTTCCCCTTCCATTCTTCGTTCACGGAAAGCGGAGTGTGAGGCGAGGTCAGGGAAAGATAGAGAAAGAAAGGAGCCTCGCTTTCCGCCTTCTTCTCGATCCACTCGGAGGCTCGCTCGCCCAACATGGGAAGGGTGGGTTCGAGTGTCCACCCGGGCAAGGCAGGTCCCTGGATGCTGGCCTGGTTGGGACGAAACAGCTCAGGAGCAGCATACTCGCTCGGAATACCCACAGTGCGATCGTTCTCGATAAAACAGTAGGGAGGCCAGTTCGGCACATCGGTCCCAAAATATTCATCGAAGCCTCGAGTCGTCGGCCCTCCTCCAATCGCTTGAGAAAATGTGCGCTTCCACGCAGCACGGTGTGCCTCGGTCGCCTCGACCAACTGAGTCTTGGGTTGCTTGGGGCGGGCGAAGAGCGGTTTGTCCTCGTCGCTGATGGCCCAATCCCATCCGAGATGCCACTTCCCGATGCAGGCCGTTTCATATCCGGACTGCTGTGCCAGTTTGCCTATGGTCGTGACATCTTCGTCGATGACCGGCTTCCCCCAGAGACCGACGATTCCTTTCTGCAACCACGTTCTCCAGTGATACCGCCCCGTCAGTAAGGTGTAGCGGGAAGGAGTGCAAACCGCAGAGGACGAATGGGCATCGGTGAAACGCATTCCCTCCGAGGCGAGTCGATCAATATGAGGAGTTGAGATTTTTCCCTTTTCCGGATTGTAACACTGCACATCTCCATACCCGAGATCGTCCGCATAGATGACGACAACATTCGGCTTCTCGGCCAAGAGGGTGGAACACGAAAGGAGGAGGGAAAGATAGAGGACGGCTCGCATGATGTTTTCCTAGTCAAAATGAAGAGTGACCGAGTCGAGCGACGCCGAAGGCTTGCCTTCTTCTTGCGTGGTTTTGAACTCGAATTGAAATCCTCTGCCTGCCGGAAGCGCCGAAAGATCGAGTTGGGCCGGATCCGTTTCGATGACTCGAGCAAACCCTTTCTTTCTCCGATAACTTTCGGAGACCTCCTGCCACTCGGTCCATTGATCCACCTTGGCATCTCCATCGACGTCGACTCCGGCGCGCGCCGTCACTGTTCCATTCCACGGCCCCGGACTGACGAAGTCCTCCTTGGCTCGCTGAACGATCAGGTAAAACTGCCCATTCGCGAAGCCGATCGTGGGATCAGGATGAAATCCCATTCCGATATCTCCACTCCAGGAGAAGGGCTCATAGATCGAATCCCCGTAAAAACAACCCACCCTCATCGGCTCGCCATGAGGGTCGTAGTCGCAGAAAAGATAGAAGCGCTCCCCGACCTGGATCGCCGTGTAATCCCCGTAGGCATCCTGCTCCCCTTCGTGAATCTCATACTTCAAGGGGTAGCGGCGAGAGCTGTGCTCATACTCCCCAAACTTGCCCGTAGGCCTCGTGCGATGATCAATCGGGAAAGGAAACTCATGAGGACGAAACCCGACTCTCCCATCCCGGCTGTCGGAATGGCCAGCCAAGGGAGAATCCCAACTGTGCTGCCGAGCATTGAGCGGACGCCAGTCTTCATAGATCAGGTGAAACACTCCATCCTGGGTCCGGATCACCCCTGCATCGGAACCGTGGCTGGGATCAGAAAGGACCTTGCCGTGGTCCGTCCATTTCAACTCGCCATTGAGATTCTCCCCGACGAGGAGATGCGGATCCTGGTCATTCGGTTCATCATAGTAGAGAAAGATTTTGCCATCGGCGTACTCCGCCGTCGTCGCCCAGTTGCTCCAACCCGCAGGACCCATGTGCTTCCACGTTTTCAAGTCACTGCTGCGCCAGGCATGGTAGCCCTTACCTGCGCCCTTCTTGGTCCCAAAAAACCAGTAATCCTTGTCGGAGATCGGTAGGAACACAGGAGCATTCGAAGCCTCCTTTGGACCGACACTGGGAATCGAAGTCCAATTGTTCCAGTGAGGGGAAGGTTCGAAAACCAGCGAATCGGCCTTCCGATTCTCTGGCACGACATGAAGCTTGCTTCGAAAGAAGCTTTCTCTCCCTACTGCCGAAGCGAGCCCCTTCCCAATCTCCCATCCTTCTCCTTCCTCTTGCGATTCCCTCCAGTCCACGGACGTATCGATGATCCAGTCATCGGGGTGAGAAATTCCCCACATCTCCTGCACGAGGTCGTGCATCTGTGGATCGTGTTTCTTCAACTCCTCTCGGTTGAAAGGGAAAAAGTCGTTCTTCCCGAAGTAGGCTTCAGTCGCCTCGGCGAAATACTCCATCGGATTCGACATTGCATAGGCTTTGTCTTTCACCGTTCGATCTCCGTCGAAGCGTGCTACCTCTTCATAACTTCCTGAATCGCGAGCACGCTCGTAGGCCTTCCTGATCTCGGAATTCCCATGTCCATCCTGAATCACCCGATCATGATAGCCGTGGGCTAGCTCGTGGAGCATCACGTAAGGCATGCGGCGATTCTCGAAGGGGAAGTTCTTCACATTCGTAATCTCGATCGCCCGACCCATCGCCGGGTTCCTTCCATTGTTCTTCAACCAACCCGCGTCGGGGTGATACTCTGCCGTGCCTCGGATTCCTTCGTAGGGCGGATTGATCCAGATCGGAACCTGTCGGAGGTGGGTCAAACCTGGCTGCGGGACCACATCGATGACTCGCTGCAACTGGACATGCATCAACTCCAACATCCGCGCCGTTGCGACGGGTTCCTCTGATACAAGCTGGTCGCTCAGGTGAATCGCCCATCCCAGGATCGAGAAGGTCGCATGGCCGGGTTCCTCGAATCTCGGATCACCACTTTCTCGCAATCCTCTGATGAGACGCTGCGCCAGCTTCTTACGTGCATCCTCTGCCCACCCTGGCACCTTTTCCTCTACCAACAAGTTGGTGAGTTGGTCAGGGTCCGTGCAAAGGTCGTAGAGTTCCTCGGGGGGCTTACGTCCGAATGCCTGCGCATTGTACGGGGACTCATTCAGCCGCATCCATTGCTTCGTCGGACTCGGATCAATGTTGTAGGAGAAGGCTCCCGTTACCGTCGGCCACGGGGTCTTCTTGAAATCGAACTCCAACGGTTCACCTTTGGGAAGCCCTGTAGGCCAGCTCTCTGGAGCAAAGTTACGAACATAGAGAAACTTCTCGGTTCGGATCGCTCGGGATGGATTCGGATACACGTGCCGCTCCATTCCGAGAAGAACGTGATCACGATCCGTCTCAACCTCACCCGATTTCTCCGACTGGAGAATGGAGAGAAGCGAGCGCCCTGTCATTTCCTCGGGAACCGAAAGGCCGCACGCCTCGAGAAAGGTCGGGGCCAGGTCGGTCAGGTTGACGAAATCGGAAACCAAGCGACCCCCGGGGACTTCGCTGCCCCAGCGAATGGCGAGAGGAACGCGGGTCCCGGAATCAAAGAGCGTTGCCTTGGATCGAGGAAAAGGCATCCCATTGTCCCCTGTCATAACGACAATCGTATTCTCCAATTCTCCTGCTTCTTCGAGCTTTGCCAGGATCTGACCAGCGAACTGATCCAGCTTTTCGACCCTGAGATAGTAATCTCCAAGATCCGTGCGCACCGTTTTGTTCTCTGGTAGCCAGGGAGGGACTTGAATCCCCTCCACATCGAGATCGCTCTCGAGGCTGGCCTGCCAATCATAGGCGCGATGCGGTTCGCCGGCACCATACCAGAACGCAAAGGGACGCCCCGTTTCGCGAGAATCGAAAAACTCCGAGAAGTCCCTGAATCGCGGGCCGAAAGGGTCCGTGCCGCGATACGCATGCCGACTTGGACCGGCGCCCTTGCGGGCGAAACCGGTGAAAAACCCCTTCTCGGCAAGTAGATCAGGATAGACAGGGAGGTCATCGGCCAGGGAACCACCGAGATTCACTCCTTCTCCCAGCCTCCAGTGATACTGGCCAGAAGCAACCGCGAACCGGGAAGGCGTGCAGGAAGGCGCCGAGACAAAGGCATTCTCGAAGAGAACTCCCTCTTTCGCGATGCGATCAAAGTTGGGGGTGCGCACCGTCTTGTCACCGAGAATGGAAGCATGAGGCCACGACCAGTCATCTCCCATGATGACCACGATATTCGGAACAATCTCCGGAGGGGTCACTTGACCTTCCGAGGATTCGGAATTCCCGAACTCGAGAGTCTCCCGATCCTTGGTCACCTCGACCACTCTTTTGAAACCATCTCCCACGACCCGAAACCGATGACCCTTCGTCGTTCCAATCGAAGCAGCTTTTCCAGGCTCAATGAATTTTGGCTCTCTCTTCTCTCCATTGTCTGGCAGCCAAACAAAGGAAATCGGTTGGGTCCCCACATTCTTGAAAGTGAGCTGGGGTCGCTTCGGATTGAGGCCTTTCTTCTTGCCCGTGTCGATCCCGAGAGGCTTCGGCAAAGTCTCACGAAGATCCTTGCTCAACTGCGCCATTGTCGCGGCGTGCTTCTCGCTACGAGCGAGGCTCTTCGTTTCTCCCGAGTCGACGTGGTGATCATACAATTCCCGGTCGACGATCTTTCCATCCTTCCGGTTGACCCATTCGATGTATCGCCACCGCTCCGTTCGATACGCGTATCCCATCAGCTCCCGATCTTTCTGCCGACGAAGAAACTGGCTCACCGCTGCTTCTTTGACCTTTTTTTCAGGAGCGTTCAGGATCGGTTTCAGGCTGACTCCTTCCAGATTTCTCGGCGAAGAAATTCCGGCTAGGTCGCACAAGGTCGGGTAAACATCGACCAACTCGACCATCGAATCGGACGACTCGCCATTCCCCTTGGCTCTTGGATCGAGAACGATCAGAGGAACACGGGTATCGATCTCGTAGTTGGTTTGTTTGCACCAGCTGTTGTGCTCTCCCAGTTTGTATCCGTGATCACTCCAAAGAACGACGACCGTGTTCTCGTCCAACTTGAGACGCTTCAACTCATCGAGGATCCGCCCGACCTGGGCGTCGATAAAGCTCACCGAGGCATAGTAGCCGTGTTTCAAATCCCGTCGCTGAGCTTCTGTCAGGGTTCCTTCGCGTGGTTCCGGAGTGTCGAGATAGTCGAAGTAGTCCCGCAGCTCATACATGGTGTTCATCGCGAAACCAGGTGAGTCCGATGGAATGGCAGCATCTTCCGGAAGAGACAGACTCTCCGGATCATAGAGATCCCAGTATTTCTTCGGGACAACAAAGGGAAGGTGAGGACGAACGAATCCAGCGGCGAGAAAGAAGGGCTCATCCTTCTCCGCGAGTCGTTGCATCGCCTCGATGGCCTGATCCGCGATCGCACCATCGATGTGTTCCCCATCTTCCAGTTCCACTTTCTCCGTGGCTCGTGCCCGGAGACGATCGATCGATCTTTGCGGTTTCCCCTCCCGCTTGAGCTTCGCCTTGAACTGCTTCAACTCTCGCTTCGCCTTATCGGACCAAAGGCGAGATTCCGGCCAGGCATGAGGCTCGCTCCAGGAGACATTGTCCGGCCATGGGTTATGGAAAATCTTCCCATAGCCGAGGGTGATGTAGCCGTTCGCCTTGAAATGTTGAGGCAGCGTTACGACGTTGGGAATCGTTTCACGAAACCGAACATCGAGTGTCCAGACACGACTGGAATCCGGCCTCAACCCCGTGAGCAAGCTGACTCGAGAGGGGTTGCACACCGCGAGCTGGCAATGGGCATTCTCGAACCGAACTCCACGTGTTGCCAGGTCATCGATATGCGGAGAGTCCACTTCTTCATCGCCATAACATCCCAAGGCCGGACGAAGATCATCGATCGCTAGAAAGAGGACGTTGGGTTTCTCTGCCGCCCCCACAAGGCCGAGAAGAAGCGACGAGAACAGGATGGAAAAAAGGACACGCATGTCAGGGGATGGGTTCGCTGAGAAGGAGAGCCCTCACAAACGCAGGAGGAGGTGATCCAAACGACATCAGTTCGTCGTGAAACCGTTTCAGTACGAATTCATCGCCCCAGGCTTCTTCGACTTCTTTGCGAAGATCCACGACCTCGAGATACCCGGCGAAGTAGGTGGAAAGCTGAACCGAGGTGAGAAGCGACCTGCGAAATTTCCCGGCAGCTTCCCGCTCTTCCTGGAAGGCTTCCTCGACCATGAGGTGCATCGCGGTGGCCTCGTCGATTCCGTCGAGGTGAATCATCTGATCGAGAAGGGCGTTCGCAACCCCACGCAGGTTCCACTTCAGCACAATCAAGCGCATGAGCAGATCGCCAGGAAGAAACCCGGCTTCCATCATCATCGACTCGGTGTAGACCGCCCATCCCTCGATGAAGGTTCCCGATGCGAGAACGGACCGAAGCCGCGTCGACGTCTCATTGGATCGGAGCAACTGAACGTAGTGCCCTGGCATCGCCTCGTGCACGGTGAGATTGTGCAGCGATCGAAGATTGTACTCTCGAAGAAAGGAGCCGACCTGCTCTTCGGTCCAATCTTCCGGTGGCGGGGAAACCGCGTAAAAGGTTTTCCCGTGCTGCTCCAATGGACCCGGCGCATCACAATAGGCTACGGAGACTCCCCGCCGAAACTCGGGCATGAGAATGATCTCGAGAGGATCTTCAGGGAGTGTCACGAGATCGTTCTCCCGAATAAAGTCGGTCGTAATCTTGAGGGAATGATAGGCTTCTTCGACCACTCGGTCGACCTCTGGAGATTCCTCATAGGCAAACTCGAGGCACGTCCGAATCGCATCCCGCTTTTCCTGCTCGGTGGGATTTTCCGGCAAAGGGAAATCAGATTGCTGTTCGGCGAGGATCTTCTTCGAAAGCCGGAACATCTCTTCGTGAAGCGAGGTCTTTTCCTGTTCCGATCTCTCGCGCAGCTCTTCCGGGGTCAGGCTGCTGAAAAGATCAAAGTCGAACTTCGCGCGATAGAGGTTCTCGGGCAGGCGCGGGTTTCCTTTCGCCTGAGGCAGAAGCTCTTTCTCCAACCATACCTGCTGCTCGGCGATCGCCTCTCGTGCCGTCTTGAGAGCCTCCTCGAGCGCAACCCGATCCTCCTCCGAGAGATCAACGAGATGAGGCACTACGAGATGGTCGAGCAGAGAAGTGATCCCCCGATTTTGTTCCACCGCAGTTTCAGCATGAATCAGAGGCACCTTCTCTTTCACCAGCGATTCGCGAGCCTGGGAAAAGAACCGGGGAAACTCCCGACAGCGGGAACCTACGTTTCGAAGCCGATCTTCAAGGGGAGCAAACTCTCGTGACAAGAGCAGGTAAAGAGAATCGCCGGGAATGCCGGTGTAGACGAGTGGATTCCATTCCCACTCGCAGAGTGTCGCGACTTCCCAGGCCGTCTTCCGGAGTCGCTGATGAAGAAGCGCATAGTCGACCTGCTCCTCCCGCGAGAGGGCATCCCGATCCAAGGCCTCGAGATCCGCAAAATGGCAGCGAGCCGAATGAAGCTTATCGTTTCTCGCTTTCTCATCCACCTCGTCGAGAAGATGGTCATAGCGATGATCCCCCAGGCCTGTCGCCCGGACGGGAGAGAAACGAAGCAGGTCATTGAGGAAGCTCTCCGAAATTTCAGCAAAGCTCTTCATTTCCAGTCGAGTCCTTCGGGCAATCGATTTAGATTCTCGATTCCATCCTCGGTCACCACGACCATGTCCTCGACGCGAACACCGCCGAGGTCCTTTCGATAGAGCCCGGGCTCTACAGTCAGAGCATCGCCCTTGACGAGTTCGATTCCGGTCGCATCGAGGAGTGGCGGTTCATGCACATCCAGCCCGATTCCGTGTCCGGTTCCGTGATGCATCGTGCAGAAGGATTCAGGAGCTCCTTCGGGCGGAAACCCGGTGTGAAAACCCCGATCGATCAGTTCCCGGGTAGTCGCGGCATGGACCTCCGCACCGGTCACGCCGGGACGAATCGCCGCACACCCCGCGACCTTGGCCGCGCAAACCGCTTCGTGCATCTTTGCGATCTCGGTTGGAATCTCGCCATTCACCACGGTCCGGGTGCAATCCCCGCAATAGTGAGTCTCCTGGCTCGTTGGGAAAATATCGACGATGACCGGTTGCCCGGTGCGCAATTCCCCATCTCCGTGGTGATGACACGAGGCCCCCTGCGAACCTCCGGAAACGATGTATTTGGGTCCGCTGAATCCTCGCTGCATCAGGAAAATGTTGATGGCCGCGTGCACCCGCTCCGAGGTCAGGGCTTCGCCTTCCCATTGCAGGACACCTTTGGCATCAGGTTCGGCACGGGCGATCATCCGGCAAGCCATCGCCATGGCTTCTTCGGTGACAGTCTGGGATTGTCGGAGCTTCTCGATTTCCTCCGCATCCTTCTTCCGACGTTGCATCACCCCGAAATCAAGATCGCAGACCACTTCGATCCCCGCTTCCTTCAGAACATGAGCAAAAGAGAGAGGAAGGGTGCGATCGGCCGTGACGGCAGCAATCCCGGCACGACGAAGACATTCGGCGGCAGCCTGTGCCGTCGCCACCTCGCGATCGGCAGAGAGACCCTCTTCGGGTCGGTAATCCGCGGGAACTCCGATGTGATCCGCGCGGACTTTCTTGAGGGCTCGGTCGAGTTCCACATCGCGCACGATACAAGTCGTTCCCTGGTTTTCGATTTCCAGGTAGACCAAGGGATCGCCCACCGAAAACTGAGTGACATGAAAGAGCGCACTGTTGTGCTGAGGCACACCGGCGCGGATGGTGGAAGCGGGAAAAACGGACATCGCAAAAAAGGGCTCAGCTCGCAGAATCAGCGGCACCTTCCCACTGGCTCCACCAGGAACGAAACTGCTTCCACTGGGCATGAAGAAAGCCTCGCTGACTTTCGCTCAGGCGATCGGTGGGATGAATGTGATGCGTGTAGGCCTCGTGACCTTCCAGCACCATCAGCTCCTTGTAGTAGAGCACGAGATCGGGTCCTTCGTCGTAGGTGGAAAGCACTGCGAGTGCCGCGTTGAGCTCTGCCGCGAGGCGCTTCGCCTTGGGATCTCCCTCCGCACCCCTTCGACACAGCTCGACGAGTCGTAGCACTTCCTTGGGAAGGGCGTTGCCCACTCCCGTGATGGCCCCTTCGGCTCCGCAGTGAATAAAGCCATGGTAGACCTGGGTGTCGACTCCGACCATGAGCGTCAGGTCCGGATCCCCGCTGGTGATATGCTCGGCGGCGTAGCTCAATGAGTCGGAGCCTCCGAATTCTTTGAATCCGATCAGATTTGAGTGGTCCTTGCGCAGATCGAAAAAGAGATCGGCCTTGGTCTCAAATCCATAGTAGGGACTATTGTAGATCACCGCAGGAAGATCTCCCCCCGCCTCGAGAATGGCGGCAAAGTGATCTCGCTGCGCCGCAGGTGAAATTCCTCGGGAAAGCACTCGGGGGATCACCATCAGACCGCCTGCGCCGACTTCCCGTGCGTGCGCGGCATGCGCGGCGGCGATCTTTGGATTCTGGGCTCCGGTTCCAACTACGACAGGGATTCCCGCCTCGGTCAATGCCTGCACCCCAGCCTGACGTTGTGCATCGGTCAGGAGCGGCCAGTCTCCCATTGATCCACAATAGACGACCGCGCGCATCCCGGCCTCGATGAGTTGGCTGGCAGTTGCGACGAAGGCTTCATTGTCAGGATTCCCCGCTTCGTCACAGGGGGTCATCAGGGCCGGAATACAGCCTTCGAAAATGGTTGATTGGGATTCACTCATGAAAGGATTATTTCTTCTTGGGTTGAGACTTGGGAACGACGGCTTTTGCTTTGCGATCACCGACTTTGAAATACCCCAGGGGCTGTTCCGATCTTCCGTCAGCAATCATCCAGACGGCGCCGGGACGAGTCTGCTGCGCCTTGGATTTTCCCGGTTCGATATACCCGTAGGACTTGGGTTCCCGCTTCGGACTCATCCAGAACAACTCGACCGGGGTATCTCGACGATTCACAAAAGTGACGGGAAAAGGATTCCCATCGGGCAGGGATGCCGGTGCTGCTCCTTTCTCAAGCGGCATCCACTTCAGGGAAGTCATGGATTTCAAAGAAGGCTCTTTCCGCGGGGCGAACTCTTTCGGAGCGAGAGACCGCATCCTCACCAGCATATCCTCATGCTCAGGATCCGCCGCCAGGTTGGTCCATTCGTAGGGATCCTGGGTAATATGATAGAGTTCCTCATCACCACCTGCGTAGTGAATGTAACGCCAATCTCGAGCACTGAGCCCGTAGCTGCCGGGCTGACCGAGATGGGTCAGTGAGACATGTCCCCATTCCGCCTCGGCATCCTGCAGGAGCGGAACGAGACTCGGCCCATCGTTGTCTTCTTTCGGACCGACTCCCGCGAGCTCGGTCAGAGTGGGAAAGAGACTCAGCAGATTGACAGGTTGATCACAAACCACACCCGCTTCGATTCCGGACGGCAGGCCGGGAGCAGCCTTCTCGGGAACCCGAATCATCAGCGGCACTCGGGTCACCGCGCGCCACGCCGTAAACTTCTGCCAATGCTGCTTTTCTCCGAGATGCCAACCGTGATCGCTCCAGAGCACCACGATGGTGTTGTCCCGATTCGGCCCTTCCTCCAGGGCATCGAGAACCCGACCCAGCATCGCATCGGCAAAGTGAATCGAAGCGAGATAGCCCTGAACCCCTTTCTCCCACTGGTCATGTTCCCGGATATGAGCGAAGTAGCGATTCGGCCCCCGGCGTTTTCCAGCTGGGGGAAGATCGTCGAGATCATCCTCTTTATAACCCGGAGGCAGTTGGATCTCATCCAGGGGAAAGGGCTCGAAGTATTTCTTCGGGACGAACCAGGGTTCGTGAGGACGATAGATTCCACAGGCGAGGAAGAAAGGTTGGTCGTGCTCCTTGCGCAAGGCATCCCCAACCCACTCGGAAACGAGCCAGTCTCCCCCGTACTCCTCATCCGTGGTATCGAGTGCGGCCCAGTCGGTTTCGACATACTGCCAGGGACCTCCTCGGGGAAGGTTCACCGGACGATTCTCAGGATAAAGGGTTCGGGGAAAGGGGTTCTCACTCTCCTTCTCCGGAAAATACTCATCCCACGAACGCGCATCGATGAAGTAGTGGAGAATTTTCCCGGAGCCCGTCGCCCGGTAACCATGATTGCGAAAGTGCTGGGGAATCAGTTCCGCGTCAGGCAGCACCTCCCGCATGTTCTGGCCATTTTCATAGAGACCGGACCGATGGGGAGACAATCCCGTCATGATCGCCGTTCTCGAAGGATTGCAGGCGGCACCCGGACAATGGGCATTGGTAAAAAGCACTCCGCTGGCCGCGAGTCGATCCAGATTCGGAGTAATCGTTTGGGGATGCCCCCCCATGCATCCAATCCAATCATTCAGGTCATCCATCGAGATGAAGAGAATATTGGGCCCTTCTTCCGCAACCGCAGGTAGGCCGCAGAACAGAAGGGCGGCTCCGAAACCAAGAAAGGATGAGAGTGACTTTCCGGTGAGGAGAAATTTTCGTCGGAAAAATGCCATGAGAGGGCAGAATCGTATCCCAGGGCGAGCCCTCTTGTCTTGATCGAAATCTCACATAATCAAGCAATCTGGGCACAGGAGAACCATCCCTTACTCGCCGTTTCTGGACCCTGCCGGCAAAAGGCCAGCTCACTTCGGCGCGTAGATATTGGAATAACTGCCCGGCTTCTTCTCGACCGGGTATTGCTTCAGCCCCTCCGGAGCCTGACCTGCCTGCTCGATCCGGGTGTGCAGCTGAGCGGACAATTTCTCGATCGTCTCCGCGTGCTCAGGATCTTCCGCGAGGTTCACCAACTCCTCCGAATCCTTCGCCAGATCATACAACTCCATCCCGAGCTCTCCTTTCTCTCCCCACTCGGTGTAGCGATAGCGAGGTCCGCGAATGCTGTAGGCATTGGAATACTGCGTCAGCGCCTCGTTGCGAACGGACTGAGAAACATCTTTCAAAATGGGCACGAGACTGTGACCTGAAACATACGTGGGAGGCTCCAGCCCGGCCAGTTCCGTCAAGGTGGGATAGAAATCGATCATCTCGACCGCGGCATCCGTGGACTTGCCTTTCTCGGTCACACCGGGACCGGCGATGACGAGAGGGACGCGAGTCGCGTTGGTGAAAGCCGTCGTCTTCTGCCAGTGACCGTGCTCGCCCATGTGATACCCATGATCCGAGGTAAAGACAACGATCGTGTTGTCCGCCAAACCATTGGCTTCCAGGGCATCCAGGATGCGACCGGCCTGAGCGTCGGCAAAAGTGATGGACGCATAGTAGGACTGGATGATCTCCCGAGCAGTCTCGTCGGGGAGGTTGATCTGCTCCTTCTTTCGACGAATCGATTTCAAAGCGGGTTCCGGAATCGTCTTCTCGTAGCCTTCCGGCACTTCGGGAACCTGGATGGACTCGAGTGGATACATCTCGAAATACTTCTTCGGCGCCACGAAGGGAGTGTGCGGACGAAACAGTCCCACCGCAAGATAGAAGGGCACCCCATCCTTGGCGCTCTGCTCGAGTTGCTCGATCGCATAGGTCGCGGCGATGCCATCGGTCTGCTCCTCATCGGCCCCCTCAGCCGCGAGCCAGCTCAGGGTCCCGCCAAACTGCCGGGGTCGCAGGGTCTTGATGATAGGCTCATCGGTGACATCGCGCCCTCTCGGATTGATCGTCTGGTTCCAGGAATAGGGGTCGTCGTGACCACCCGTGCCGATGTGCTTGGGCACGCTGTAATGATAGATTTTCCCGATCCGGGTCGCGAAGTAGCCGTGGTCCCGAAAGACCTGGGGGATGGTCTGCACCTTGGGAAGCGTTTCCCGAATGTAGATCGCGTTGTTGTGGATCAAGGTCTGATCCGGATAGAGCCCCGTCATGAACGAAGCCCGACTGGGACCACAGAGCGGATACTGGCAATGCGCATTGTCAAAGCGAACCCCGCGCTCGGCGAGACGATCGATGTTCGGAGTCTTCACCTGGGGATGACCATACAGCCCCATGTCGCAGTTCAGATCGTCACAGATCAGGAAAAGGATGTTGGGCTTTTGATCCTGGGCCTGAGCCGGGGCAGCGCCAAGCAGGAGAACCAGCGCAAGAAAGGTCGAGAAGAGAGTTCGGAAATTCATGGCCCGGGAATCTGCCATGGATCTCCTCGATCGCCGATGGCGGATTTGAGGAGTTGGGACTTCCCGACATCAGGTCACCTTCTCCCAGTCGAGCCCGAACTTGGCGAGGTATTTGCGGACCCGGTCGCTATCGTTGGTTACCTTTCTCCGTTTCCGGGAAGCCGAGAAGAGGACGCGGCCTGCTTCGGATTGGGTGCGGGATTCTCGACAGACGGCAATGACTTCGGCCAGCTGCACCCGGTCGAAGCGATCGATCTCCTCCAGCTCATCCTCCGAAAGCACACCCGCGAGAATTTCCACCACCTCTCCGGATTCACTCCCAGATCGACTCCAGAGTCTCTCGAGGCGTGCGATCTCTTCGTCGACGAGCTTTCGATGGATCCTCCGATTTCCCGCAAGGGTCGCCAGCCGGGTGATGGAACTGTTGAGGTCCCGGAAATTCCCCGACCAAGGACTGGAAGGATCTTGCGCAAATTTCACGAAGGCTTCGTAGGCTTCCTTGTTGAAGCTCACACGCTGCCCCATGGCCTGCGAGATCTTTTCCAGTTCGTAGGTAATGTTCGGCTCGATGTCCTCCCGCCTATCCTTGAGCCCGGGCAACTCGAAGAGCCAGAGATTGAGACGGGCAAAAAGATCCGCGCGAAAGGTTCCCGCAGCGACCTGGTCGATGAGATCCTGGTTCGTCCCCGAGATGAGTTGGAAATCACTCGTCACCTCAGTATCTGCTCCGACCGGATAGAATCGCTTCTCCTCGATCGCCCGTAGGAGCATGCTCTGTTCATCGGCCCCCAGCTCTCCGATCTCGTCGAGAAAGAGCAATCCTCCATCGGCACTCTTGAGATATCCGGACCGCGCTGCGGCCGCACCGGTGAACGCCCCCTTGCGATGACCGAACAGCGCCGACATCGCGGTGTCACCCCGGAGAGTGCTGCAGTTGACCTCGACAAAAGGTCCCGGAATCTGGTTCTTTCTCCGCTTCAGATCGTAGATCCGTCTCGCAAGCTGAGACTTCCCCGCTCCCGTCGGACCGGTCAACAGGATGGGCGCACGTGAGCGCCCCGCGACTTGCTCGATCTGACCGATCATGTCGTTGAACATCCGGTTCTTCGTCTCGATTCCCGATTTGAGAAAATCCGCGGACTCGCTGGCCTCCTTTGCAAACCGCGTCGCCAGCTGATCATACCGACTCAGGTCGAGATCGATGATGGCATACTCCCCCGGATTCACCCCCGCCTTGATCTGCCGCTTGGGAGGAGAAAGTTGAAGAAGTCGTCCCGGAAAGTGACGGGATTCGGTGAGGAGAAAGAGACAGATCTGGGCGACGTGGGTGCCGGTCGTGATATGGACCAGGTAGTCTTCGCGATCGACATCGAAGGGATACTCGCTCGCGAATTGATAGAGCGACTCGAAGACTTCTTCAAAGTTCCACGGATCGCGTGGCGTCAGGTCATGACACCTCACCTCGGTCATGGGAGAGATTGCGGAGAGATCCTCCTCGACGACCCGCTGCAGTTTCCGAAAACGCGGCTGCGTGAAGAGTTCGATCCGATCCGGCTCCAGGTCTTCGAACTGTCCCAGGGCGACATTCGGACGCCATTTCTTCCATCGATCCTCGTGCGTCGGGGTATCGAGACTGGAACCGAGGAAGCTCAGGATGACAGTTTTCCTATTCACGATCGAATTTTATCTTTTCTGATTATTTTAGATCGTTTTTTCTCCTATTCAAGAATCCCTTTTCCTCAATAGAAATATTTTTCATTTTCTTAACCTTCTTATTACCAATGATTTCTGAACGAAATTGAGTAGTCCTGAAATTCGGTTGGCACGGCGAATGCAATTCTCTCTGCCAATTCCATGAAAACGAAGACCACATCAATCTCCCCCGCCATGATCCAGATCGACGGATCCCATGGAGAAGGAGGCGGACAGATTCTCCGAACAGCATTGAGCTTGTCAGCGATCACCGGGATTCCGTTTTCGCTCGATTCGATTCGGGCCGGACGAAAGAGTCCCGGGCTGATGCGTCAGCACCTCGCCTGTGTGCGAGCCGTGTCACAGGTCTGCAGCGCCCATGTGAAGGGAGCGATTCTCCGGAGCACCTGTCTCGACTTCTACCCCGGACCGATCGGGCATAGCCGTGGCGTGTTCGAGATCGGCTCGGCAGGAAGCACTGGATTGCTTCTGCAAACGCTTCTCCCCGTCCTCCTCCACGGCGACGCGGAATCGGAGATCACCCTTCGGGGTGGAACGCATGCGATCCAGGCTCCCTGCTTCGACTACCTCGACGAGATCTATGCTCCTCGCCTTCGCGCCATGGGAGCTCAGTTCACCCTCGAGTTGAATCGAATCGGGTTCTTCCCGGCCGGTGGCGGAGAGGTGGAAGCTCGGATCACTCCCTCGACGTTGAAACCAGAGGTCTTCGACTCCGAGTCGAAACCGAAACTGGAGAGCGTCGAGATTCTCACCACGCCTTCGATCTCGGATCGAGTCCCCGAAAAAGAAATCGATGCCCTGGCCAGGAAGCTGACCTTCTCCGCCCACCAGACACGGGTCCGGGTCGTGACCGACTCCCAGTGTCCGGGAAATGCGATTCTCCTTCGGGCGACCGGGGGAACCCTCATCGCCTCTCATGGTCAGCGAGGGAAAACCTCGGAGCGAGTCGCGAAAGCCGCCGCCGGAGCGATGAATCGCTATCTGCAGGCAGGAGCCCCCATCGATCCGTTTCTCGCGGATCAGCTCCTCGTCCCCATGGCCCTGGCCGGTGGCGGAGAATTCGTCACCGCCGGACTCAGCTCTCACTTCCACACCAACGTCGAAACCATCCAACAGTTTCTCCCCATCGAGGTGGAAACCCTAACCAACCCAAACGGAGGACAGCGAGTTCTCCTCACCCATCACTGAAAATTCCCTATGAAAACGCAAGAAATGAATGAACTCGGGATCCCCAAGGGGGCTCCCATCCTCGAAGCCATCGAACTGCTTCGCTCCAGCAAAAACCACGCCCAGCATTTCGCGGCCGTCGTGGCAGATCCGCAGTCCTATCTCAACGATGAGGTCTTCGGCGCTCTCGCTGCGGCGATTATCGAAGCCCCAGAGGATGCTTTCATTCCTCGAGAGGAGCCTGCCCCCTGGAAACAGTGGGGAGAAGGCCTCGATGCCAATGCGATCCAGCAGATGAAGAACGCCTGCGATCTCCCGGTCTCCGTTGCCGGGGCCTTGATGCCGGATGCGCATCTCGGATATGGACTGCCCATCGGCGGAGTTCTCGCGACCGAAGGTTGCGTGATCCCCTACGCCGTCGGTGTCGATATCGCCTGCCGTATGAAGATGACGGTTCTCGATCTGCCTACGACGTGGTTGAACGAGAAGCGCGACCGCCTCAAGAGCCAACTCTCTCGGGATACCCAGTTCGGGATCGGTGCGACTTTCAAGAAGAAGCACGAACACGATGTCATGGACCAGGATTGGGAGGTTTCTCCCATCACGAAGCAGTTCAAGGACAAAGCTTGGGCGCAGCTCGGAACGAGCGGGAGTGGAAACCACTTCGTCGAGTTCGGAGTCCTGACTCTAACCAAGTCACATCTCGGTCTCGAGCCCGGGCAATACCTCGCCCTCCTCAGCCATAGCGGAAGCCGTGGAACGGGAGCGAACGTGGCTTCCCACTACAGCAAGCTGGCTCATGCCGAGCATGCTGATCTCCCTCGAGAACTCATGCATCTCTCGTGGCTCGATCTCGATTCCGAAGCGGGGAACGAATACTGGAACGCGATGAACCTCATGGGGGACTACGCGGCGGCCAACCATGCCTGCATCCATCGTTCCATCGCGAAGAACCTGGGTGTCGAGGTTCTCGCTGATATCGAGAATCACCACAACTTCGCTTGGAAGGAAGAGCACCTTGGTAAGGAACTCATCGTTCACCGAAAGGGAGCGACTCCTGCCGGGGAAGGCGTTCTCGGGATTATCCCGGGATCGATGGCCTCTCCTGCCTTCGTGGTCCGAGGAAAAGGGAATCCAGATTCCTTGAACTCGGCTTCTCACGGAGCCGGGCGAGTCATGAGCCGAACTGCGGCGAAGAAGGAATTCCACTGGCCTACCGAGAAGAAGAAACTCGAGGAAGCCGGAATCACCCTCCTCTCTGCGGGTCTCGATGAGGTTCCCGGAGTCTACAAAGATATCCACACGGTAATGGCAGCCCAGGACGATCTCGTGGAAACGCTCGCGCAATTCGATCCCAAGATCGTGAAGATGGCTCCCGCAGGGGAGCGTCCTGAGGATTAGTCCTCACAGCTGCCGGCAGGGCGCCGGCAGCTTCGCCCGGGGGTGCCGAGCGTCCCTAACGAATATACCCATCGAGCCACCCGCGGGAACCCTGCGGCGGAATCGCATCGGCGATGTCACTGCCATCTGCGAGGGTGAACGCAATCGCGAGCGGGAAGACCCCTTCCGGAGCCCCCCTGGTATAGCGGCCTTCCCCCTGGAAGCCACCTCGAACGACGAGATCGAAACGAGTCACTTTCTGGCCATCCGATTCGATGAACCCGAGCACGTTTGCCTGGAACTCGCGATCTCCGGACTCGGTCCTGAGGTGAATGGTGCCCTCGACATTGCCCGCATCATTCAAGAGGGCCGTATCGCGAATCTCCGACTCCTCCCACATCGGGGGTTCCCCCCGGGTATTGTCGACAAAGTGGAATCGCTGCATCCGGATGACGAGACTGGCTGGCAGTTCGCCTCGGACGAGAGCCTCGTGCTCGTCTTTCCGGATCCAGAAATTGTCGCGACCGGTTCCCTGCTGGAAGATCTTTTTCCACGGGTTCGTCGTCTCCTTGTAACCACCGAGAATCCGCGAATTTACCCGCACGACGAGTCCGCCCTCGGGTGGACCATAGACAAACCGCGAATCGGACTTTCCGGTTTCGATGGAGGCCACCTGCCTCGGCTCGAACTTTTTCAGAGCGTTGTTCAGCATCAAGAGAAGGTTTCGCGGATCGCGGTTGTGTTGTATCCGAGAAACCTTCCTTCTGCGTCTGCCGTGTAACGACCCTGCGTCGTGGGCCCTCCGTCCCCGACCTTGCGGGGACCCCCATTCGCAATCTTCTGGTAGAACCGGCCTTCGGCGTCTTTCTGCCGACGCTGATAGGCCTGGTCGATGGCAACGGGAACGAAGTTGTTCTTCAGGAGAGCGACGATCTCGGGATGACTGAAGCTCGACTCACGGTCGAGCACTCCATTGTTTCACGTGCACCCTAACGGATGCCCATCCATCGCCCAGATGAAGAGGGGTTTCTGCTCTGCCCCTGCCCGCGCCTGGGCTTCCAGGACCGAGGTCTCCCACGGAATCGTCCGCCAGGTTTCTTCTCCGGTGGGCTGCAGGGAAGAATGGAGCTCTTCGAACTCCGCCTCCGTCAGTGGACCGGTGACCGATCCTGCGATCACGAGAATGGATGCTGCGAGTAAATGCATGGGAAAAGTGTATCCCATTCCCCACCATCGACCAAGGTCAGCCGCAGTCGGCATTGCGTCACCCTTGTCGCGATCGGTGACGAGAACGTGGCAAAGAAGGTCTCAAAACCTCTCCCTCCAGGCGCTACAAAAGGAATATCCGATTGTAATCCTCAATTTCGATCGGAAGAGTAGAGTGAAGCCCATGAAGAAATTGCCACGATCCCTGTTTTGTTCGTTTTTCGCCGCAGCTTTGCCTGTCCTCCTCTTCACCGGTTGCGTGGAGCAATCCATCGTCATCAAGGTGAAAAAGGATGGTTCCGGCATTGTCCATGAACGCAGCTACACCAACGATGCCATGGGGCAGATGTTTGCCGGTGGCCTCGGAGGCGAAGAAGGAGAGGTCGAGGTCGAGTCCACCACCAATATTCCCACAGAGGATGAGTTGAAAGAGATCGCTTCCAAGATGGGAGAAGGCGTCACCTTCAAGACGGTCAAGGAAGGAAAGAACCGATCGGGTTGGGGCGGCTACGAAGTGATCTATGCGTTCACCGATATCAACAAGCTGAAGGTCGATATGAACGACTTCAATCCGCAGGATGAGGAAGATGCCGAAGACGCCAGTGCAGAGACATCCGCCGAAGAAGCAGAAGAGGTCGTCACCTTCGAAATGACTGGAAACACCCTCAAGATCATTACCCCCGACCCGGCAGCCGGGCTCGGTGGTGGAGAATCCGAGGAAGGGGAGTCCGGAATTTCAGGAGGAGCCGATGACCCCTTCGCAGGAATGGATGCTTCTGATCCTCAAGCTGCCATGGCCTTTCAAATGATGGCTGGCATGGCCGGTGGCATGCGGATGGGGCTTTTCGTGATGCCGGACGACCCGATCACCAGCACCAACGCCAAGCATCAGAACGGAAACATGATCACCCTGATGATGATGGATATGGGCAAGATTTTCCAGAATCAGGAAAACCTGGCCAAGATGCAGAAGATGCAGTCCGAGAAAGATCGGGATGCCCTCCAGGAGGTTGCCGACGGCATCGACGGCATGACGGTCGATCTGCAGTCGCCCATCGTGGTTGAGTTCGAGTAACCTGTTTTCCCATCGAGGCAGCCGATCCGATCCTTTCTCGATAGAGAACCGATCGGGATTCCGGCTGCTTTTTGGTTACTCGGATTTCTTTTCCGCCTCGATCCCCCGGATCCAGGCATGGTGACGATTCTCCAGGTCCTCGGCGATACCGGGAAACTCTTCGATTCTGTTCTGCTGCTCAGATCGATCCGAGGATAGATCGAAAAGAAAGGCTCCTTCGTCCTCCGACTCGTACCATTTCCACTTCCCTTGCCGAACTGCCCGCGCTGGGATCACACTTTTCCGCCTGGGGCCTGGTTTTTTTCGCCAGAACAGAATTCGATCGATGGCTTCCCGCTCACCTTGCAGGGTCGGTAGCAGGTTGATTCCTTCGTCGGTCTCGCGCAAAGCCCTGGCCCCACCCAAAGCCGCAAAAGTCGCGGTCCAGTCCATCGTCACGATGACCTGACTTGAGATCTCCCCAGCGCGAATCATTCCCGGCCAACGCGCGACACAGGGCACACGAATGCCACCCTCCCATAGACTCGACTTGCTCCCCCGCAATGGCTCATTCCGGCTGTAGGTGTGCCCCCCGTTGTCCGAGGTAAACACAACCAGGGTATTCTCCGCGAGCTTCAGTCGATCCAGGCAATCCAGAACCTGCCCAATTCCTTTGTCCATCGATTCGACCATCGCGATGTAGGTCTCGCGATCGCCCATCTGCCAGGACTTGTGCCTGGGGCGGATGTCTTTCCCTTCGTCTTCCGGCCCCTGCCAGGGAAAGTGAGGTGCCGCGTGAGAAAGAAACAGGAAGAAAGGTCGCTCGCGATTCCGTTCGATGAAGGCAACGGAATCCTCACTGATCAGATCCGTCGTGTAGCCGTCCCGCTTCACGGGTTCGGCATTGAGCCAGAGATCCGGAACCCCAATTCGGTCCATGTGCTCAAAATAGTGATGATTCCCTCCGAGCAGTCCGAAAAAATGGTCGAACCCCTGTTCCCCGGGTTGCCGTTCTGGATCATAACCAACATGCCATTTGCCGGACAACCCGGTGCGATATCCCACGTCACGCAAGCGGCTCGCGAGAGTCTCCCCACCTCCCGGCAATCCTCGTCCCATTTCCTGGTAGTAGAGAGCATTGTCCATCCCATATCGCTGCTGATAGCGACCCGTCAGGAAAGCGATGCGGGTTGGCGAACAGACCGCGCCATTGGAATAGGCGTCGGTAAACCGGACCCCTTCTGCCGCGATTCGGTCCAGGTTTGGCGTACTGAGATCAGTGGCCCCGTAGCAACCGAGATCTCCATATCCGAGGTCATCGGCCAGGATAAAGAGGATGTTCGGGCGTTCCTTCCCCACGGCCGAGGAAACGAGAAAAAGAAATGAAATCCCGCATACCACTTTTCGCATCGATCGTCTGATCATGCCCACAACCTAGCAGGCAAGCCAAGGAAACCGAAGAAAGATCGGCTCCCATACAGTCGGGGTGTGAATGAAAGTGAAGGACATCTCGTCCTTCGATTTTTCACCAACGAGACGGAGGGACATCGTCCCCGATGTCCGCCGAGAAGGGAATG
>JARGNI010000093.1 GCA_029213195.1 Verrucomicrobiales bacterium | reverse complement strand
ACATAACACCGGCAGGACCTTAGTTTTGAAGTGTCCCACCTCCGGGATCAGGTCACCTGCACTGCTCCTTGAGCCACTCGGCGGCGACATCAAGTGCAAGAGCCCGCGAACTCTCTCCGGTGGATTTTTGCTTCTTCTTCCACTTTGCCCGTTTCGGGTCAAACACGGACCACTGCGCGTACCAATTCTTCGAGTTCTTTTTCCGATAGACAGTCGCCATAAAAATACCTCCCATGCATTTTACGGTCAGGTGTAGTAACAGCAAGGACGGAAGTGTAGTATCTTCGCCCTGATTTCGTTAATCTTTCGTTTTTCTCGTTTCGCCTCTTTCCCCTATCCTTCAACCACTTACAAGTAAATTGGAAGAAGCGCAAAAAGCTCTTACCGAGACCCTTGTTCTATCCGTTGAACTACGGGGACGAATCGGGATCGAAATCTACACGGGAAGCGGGATCACTCAAGTTGAGGATGCCCCTCTTTCCCTTCCCTGTGAATCCGTTTCCCGTCATTCTTAGGAACGGATCGCCTGCCAGGCTCCACAAAGAAGGCGACCGCATCACGGAGTTGGAACTATTTTTGGAAGTTTGTTTCCATTCATGGTCCGGAATCCGTTCTCAGATCGCCCTCGATCAAGCCAAAGGACACTCTTTCCGCTATTGCAGAGAACGATTGTTTTCGCTACCTTCCCCGTCATGAAATCTGCCCTGCTCGCCGTGCTCCTTTCTTTTCCATGCCTTCTCCTCGCCGAGAAAGCCGGGGAAACCAATGTCCCCCCCGACCCTTTCGGGGATCTCGAAAGCATCGCAACAGCACCGGACTACAATCGGAAAGTCGATCGGAGCCGGGGGTCATTCACGCTGGATGCCGAAGAAGGCCAGTACACCGCAGGAAGCCATTTTGGAAATTGGTTCTGGACTCTCAATGTGGAGCGATGGGGCAACTACTATGTCGGACTGATCTACGATTCCTCCCGTCCCAAGTTGGGTGTGCAGGTCAAGGTCGGAACAGATTCGATTCTGAAGGGCTATGCTCCTCGAACCCATGCGCTCAAGACCAATGATCCCATGATCCTTGGCACCGCCTACATCGCAAAGCCAGGAGAATACCCGGTGGCCATGCTGACCGGAGATCAATCCAATGTGCCCGCGTTCCAGGTCAAAGGCATTCATTTCAGCCCTGCACCCGAGAGTGAGCCCCATGGGCAGTCCATCGACGGAACCATCGTTCTTGAAGCCAAGTCAGCGACCACCTACTCGGAGAACATGCGTTACGAGCCCAAGGACGAGAAGCAGTGTCTCGGCTTCTGGACGAACAAAGAAGACTGGGCCGAATGGGTTTTCGACGTGAGCGCACCCGGCACTTTCGACATGACGATCTACTATGGATGCGGAGGTGGAAATGAAGGAAGCAAGGTTGCCATCCTCATCAATGATCAGGAAAAGAGTCTCACGGTAGAGGACACTGGCGGTTTTCAATCCTGGAAGAAGCTTTCCCTTGGCGAAGTGACTCTCTCGGCTGCAGGCAAAAACAAGATCGCAATCATTCCCGAAACGAAAGCAGCCAAGGCGGTCTTCGATGTGCAGAAGATTGTCCTGACGCCCGAGGGCTAGGACGCGGATCCCTATCCCGCCTTTTCGTCGAGGTCCCGGGGTCGAAGTCGATCTCATCGCTGAAACCACCGAGCCTCGTTTCGTTTTCCCGCTCTCGCACCTTTATGGCTTCCTCCGAATTGTTCTCCACGGCAAAGACTGCCTTTGAAGATGCCGGCTGGAATTTTCAACAGGTCGAAGGACGAGAAGTGTTGCGAGCAGGATTCGAAGCCCACCACACTCGGGTCGATCTCCACCTCCAGGTTTTCCCACCGATCCGAGCCGTTACCGTCGTTGCCGAATCCACCCGTTCGACAGACGACCCGCTTCAGCGGGACCGCCTTTCCGAACTGGCGATGCGAGTCAACGAGCAACTGACCGTAGGAAATTTCGAGATTCTCTGGGACTCCGGCCGGCTGGTTTTTCGAGTGACCAACCTGTTCCCGACCCCGCAAGGTGACGCGAGCCTGATCCAGGGACTGGTTCAAAATGTCGTGCAGGAAATGGATCGCATCGCCCCTCTCGATGCCATCATCCATCTCGCCGACGGACCGGAACTGGCCGGACTGGATATCGGTGTCCTCTTGGAAAGAGAAGACCTGCTCCCGGTCGGACCCGAATCCGATTCGTAGCCATGGCCTCAGAGGATCCCTTCGATGTTCTCGTCTACGTCTTGAAGTCGGATGAATCTCTCGGCCCTTTCCGGATGGAAGAGATTCTCGAGGGCCTCGAAGAGGGGCGCTTCGACCTTTCCGATGTTTGTTTGCGAGAAGGGGCAATCGAGACGGAACGAATCCGAGATGTCCTCGATTGGGAAGAATCCACCACGGATCAGGAGCCCGAAAGCGCAAATGACGTCGTAGAGGGCGACAGGGAAAGCTCTCCGGAAGAAGACATGCCCGAAGACCTGGAGGAAACCACCCGCCCCAGGGAGATTCTCTACGCCGGGCACCCCTCGATCCTGAACTACCCTCTCTCCATTGCCAGTGTCGTCGGAGGAGTCGTCGGTGCCGTCTGGCTCTTCCCGATCGACTTGCGATTTTCGACCCTGTGCCTTGTCCTCTGCGGTGCAGGACTCAGTTACCTGACCTTCATCCGATTCACCCGGGACTACCTCATCAGCCCGAAGCGAGTCGAGGTCATCTCCGGTCTGATCGCGAAGAGCTCGAACGAAATCCGGATCTCAGATATCCGCGCCATCAATGTGACCTGCAAGGGGCTCCTCGGCATGTTCGGGATCGGCACGGTCGACTTCTTTACCACAGGAGACGATCCGGAGGTCCGGTTTGAGAAGGTTTGGGCAGCGAAAGACATCAAGCAGCTCGTGCGCAGAATCCAGGATCAGTAGCCCGCACTCTTGTGAGTCAGGCCAGGAGCGCGACTCGCACGGCCGAGAAGATCCGGAACGAGATCCAAAGAATGGGAAGAACCATGAGACCGCAATAGACGAGATTGACCACATCCGCCAGGTGGGTCCGCTGCAACTGTCTTCGGTATCGTTCTGCGATCCAGACAAAGGTCATCAGCATCGGAAGAAACATCGCTGTGGTCGCTACGCTGTTCGGAGTGACTTGATTTCCCAAGCCAACGAAAAGCAAATTCAAGAACACCCCCACAACCAGGAATGCCAACATCCATCGCGCACTGGTTCCCCGGACTTTCCAGATCTCCTTGTTCTGTCGCCACACCGCCCAACGGTGCATTATCGCGATGACCAGGAAAACGAAAAGTCCGTAGAGCAGAATTCCCCCCTGCCTGCCGATGACGCTGTTCCTGATCTGCTCCTGAGCTCCCTCCATCGCCCGGCTCCAAAGGCCGCTCACCCCGTTCTCTTTTGTGAAGGAGACCAGGCCCGGTCGCTCGGTCCATGCGACCGTAGCCTCAGGGCTCCGATCCCTCATCTCCTGGGTCGCTCTCATGACTTCCGCAGAGGAATCCATCCAGAGCGCCAGGCTCGAAAAAGAATGAAAGGGATACCCAAAGGTGGTGCTCGCATAGCTGAGGCGGGGCCCCGTGATGAGGATGAAGGCAGTTACCAGCATGGCGAAGCCAACCAGCTGATTCGAGTTGAGCCAGAGCTTGGACTCCTCGACCTCACGACGCCGTCGATACCATTCGCCAAAAGTCCGCAGAATCGAAACGAGAATGAAAGCGAGCAGCAAGGGCCAGATCGGCGGACGAACGAGATAGATGAAACCTAGCAGAACACCCAATACAGCATATAGCCAGAGATGATTCTGTCGAATCAGGCTCAAAGAACACATCCAGGCGACGAGAATGAGCAGATTGTAGAGCGCATCCGGAGTAAAATATGCCGATCTCTCGAGGATGATCCCGAAGCCTCCCATCATCAGCATGGCAGCGGCACCGGTGAAGGAAAACGCACGAGCCGCACCGACCCCCATCAGCACGAGCAGCCCACAACAAAGGAACAGGTTCGCCCACCGTCCTTTCTCGAGGAGCTCGTCCGGGGGGGAATCCGACAAACCTCGGGCCAGCCAGGGGAACAGGGGCTCGACGCCCCCGTTGGTCTGGTAAGGGAAAAGTCCCTTCACACCGGCAGAAACAGCGCCGGCTTCCTCCTTAGACTTTTCCACAGCAGCGGCATTGCGATAGACCGCCTCGATGTAGGGCTTCTGCAAATTCTCGACCGCTTCCGTGCTGGGTCTGAGAATGACTCCAGCCCCGAGAAAGATATACACCCAGGTAAAGAGAACGAGGAACGCGAGATAGAGGCCCCATGCACGCCAACTCTTCCGGACTTTTTCTCGATCCTCGGGAACGAGAGAGGTCCTGGTTTTGGGAGGCGAGGCGGCTTCACTCATCCCTCGAGGTCACGTTCCAATCGACTCTCCGAATCCTGAAGGAAGCTTTCGGATTTTTGAAAATCGATCAAGCCGATCATCTTTCTTGCGCTGTCCCTGGAGGACCGGGGAATGAACATTTCGATTCTTCCCACCTGCGAACCGGGAAACGAGTCCAGCTTCTCAAGGGCTCTCGTTTCGATCACGAACTGGGCAGGTCGAAACCATTTGGCAATGAGTTCCGCGTTCTCGATTTCGTTGTATTCGAAGTCGACCGTCTGCGTTTCATTTTTCCGAAACGCACGGTCCTTCTCCTTGAATTGAAGTCGGACACAGTCTCGGAGGCAGGTCAACTTGCCGGTGACGGCACCCAACCCCATAGGGTCCGTTGCAGGGTTTTCGAATGAAATGGAAATCTCTTCAAACACAGGACAAGAAGAAGTGTTCAGCTGAGAAATTCGCTGGGGTCGATCGCATGTGCAAGTCTCTTTGCCCAATGCTTCGAATCCGCTACCTCGAACGGCTCATCCGTTTGAAAACGCAGCAAAACATGACCGCTGGGATGATCTGCGAAAATCTGGCAGACCCACTGCCCCCCATCCGCCGTGTACTGGAATGACGAACTCTTCTCTCCGATGGAGACCGGATTCAAAGCTCGTAGCGAATCAACCGAGTCATCGATGGAACCATAAAGAGGAAAACCGTCACGATCCAGAACCGTCACCTCCGAGGCTTGAATCTGCTCGCTCAAATCGGAGAAGAGAATCCTGAGACGCTGGTGTAAGGAAACGGAATCACTATCGCCAGGCTCCCAAATCGTTTCTTCGATCGCCTGCCATTCCGGTGGTTCGATGGATGAGACCGTCTCCTCCTCCACGACACTTTCCTCGGGCTTTTCTTCGAACTCTTGAGCAACCACTTCGGTCTCAACCGACTCGTCGGATTCGCTCTCTTCTTCCTCGATCCCCCGGATCAAGTCGTTGGCCTCAGCAACCTTGCGAGCCCCGGCAAGAGATTGCACAGCTCGAAGCGCCTCGGAATCGGCTTCGGCAAGCCCCTCGATCCCGGAGAGAAAAGTAGATTCTTCGCGCACTACTGGATCGGTGATGGTGAGATCCGTGACCCGCTCTTCGGATTCCTCGAGGGGTCCCTCACTTCCCCCTCCTGCAGGGAGCTCTCCTTCGGACGATTCGTCCTCATCCGGCAGGCCCTCATTTGAGACGGCTTCGTCAATGGCCTCGATCGGCAGCCCGACCTGCTCTCCCAGCAAGGGAGAGGAAATCGCAATGCCCGGAATCGTCGTGAGTTCTTCCAGTCCTCCATCGAGACCTTCGATGTCGCCTTCCTCTTCCGGATCTTCCAGCCCCGTTGAAGCGTCGACCTCCTCTTGTTCCAGAAGTTCCGCTTCCTCAAACGGCTGCGAAACCACAACCTGCTCTTTCTCCTGCTCCTGACCAACGGGCTGCAATTCGGCTTCTGGCTCTGGCTCTGGCTCTGGCTCTGGCTCTGGCTCTGGCTCTGGCTCTGGC
>JARGNI010000042.1 GCA_029213195.1 Verrucomicrobiales bacterium | reverse complement strand
GCTCATCCGGGATCTCGCCTGATCCGCTTGCGCTAACCCCGACAGTCTCCTAGCCGTTCCCCAATTCCTCGAGCAAGGCCCGATTGAGCCGGATACCAGCCTCGAAGTTGGTCACGGTGAAACTTTCGTTGGGAGCGTGGATCTGGCAGTCGGGCAGAGCGAGACCAAGCAGAAGTGTGTCGACACCCAGAGTATCCTTGATCGATTGAATGATGGGGATGCTCCCTCCTTCGCGGATGAGGCGAGGCTCGTCCTCGAAGGCTCGCTGCAGGGCTCGCTGGGCCGCTTTCCCGTGACTGGAGTGGGGATCCATGACGTAGGCCGGGCCATCGTGACCGAGCTCGACCTCGAGACGGCAGGAGTCCGGGCAGTGCTGCTCGAGATGTGCCTGGGCGAGTTTCAGGATTTTTTTCGGATCCTGGTCAGGAACAAGTCGGAAGCTGAGTTTGGCCATGGCTTCGCGGGGAATGACCGTCTTTGATCCCTCTCCCTGGTAGCCGCCACCGACTCCATTGACCTCAGCCGTGGGACGCCCCCAGCGTTGCTCGAGGGCCGTGTATCCAGCTTCTCCCCAGAGACCGGGGGCTCCCGTCTCCGCCAAGGTGGCGGCATCGCCGTCGGGAAGAGAGGCCCACATTTCTCTTTCCCACGCTTCGAGGGGGACGACCGAGTCGTAGAAACCCGGGACCTGAATGATTCCTTCGTCGTTGTGAAGGGAGGCAATGATGCGGGAAACGATGGTTGCGGGGTTGGGAACCGCTCCGCCGTAGACACCCGAGTGTAGATCGAGAGAAGGACCGTGGATCTTGAATTCGAGGCAGGCGATCCCACGGAGCCCATAGGTGAGGGTGGGGATACCAGGCCCGATCATCCCGGTGTCGGAAACCGCACAGATATCGCAGGCGAGATCGGCTTGGTGTTGGGCGAGAAAGGGCGCGAGGTTGGGGCTGCCGATTTCTTCTTCTCCTTCGATCAGGAAGATGACATTGACTGGCAGGTCGCCGTGAGCCTTCAAGGTTTCCTCGACTCCGAGAATGTGAGCGTAGTGCTGCCCCTTGTTGTCGGTCGCTCCACGGCAGAAGATCTTGTCCCCCTTGAGAGTGGGCTCGAAGGGATCGGTATCCCACTCATCGACGGGATCGACGGGTTGGACATCGTAGTGTCCGTAGATCAGGACGGTTGGGCGATCCGGTTTTGGCTTGCTCCGGGCGATGACGATAGGATGCCCCGGAGTTTCGTGGAGCTCCGTCTTCAGCCCCATATCGTTGAACTTTCGGATCAGGTAATCGCCGCAAGCTCGGACATCGTCCCGGTGCTTGCTGTCCGTGGAGATACTGGGATACCGGAGAAAATCGAAAAATTCAGTGAGTTGCGGAGTCATGCTAAGGAGATACGATGGAGTGGACTGAAAAGGCAACGAGAAACCCGTCCCGGGGTGCGGAATAGAGGTCGGGGATGTGGAGGGACCGCGTCCCCGCGGTCCGCTTCGTTCGAGATTTCTTCTCCCGCAGCCATCGAGGACGATGTCCCTCCTTTTCGGAGACGCGAATGGGAGACGGGCCGTCCTTCCGTGTCTTCCCCTCCGTTCAGGGCTAACGCTTGTTCGACGTTCCGTTTACGGGACCTGCAATTGAGGGGAGAACCCTGCTACAGGATGCTGCCTGGCGTATAATCTCCTGCACCGTCGATATTATCGGCGAAGATCGTCGCTTCGCGGATGAAGCGGTCGATCTGGGTCGAGACCGCTCCGGCGTTGGCGGAGCCCTCGGCAAGGCAACTGCGGAGCTCGTCGGCGCTCATTTCGAGACGCCCGTCCTCAGCGAGTCGGTCGATCATGTCGTTCGTGGCAGATTCACCGCTCCGATACGCCTGGGCCGCCGCGACTGCGTGTTCCTTGATGACTTCGTGCGCGGTTTCCCGGCCGACTCCGCGTTTCACCGCGGTCATCATGATAGTCGTGCTGAGAAGGAAAGGAAGGTAGTGCTCGTTCTCTCGCTCGATCACGGCAGGATAGGCATCCATCTGGTCGAGGATCGTGATCATTGTCTCGAGCAGTCCATCGATTGCGAAAAAGGCATCAGGAAGCATGACACGGCGGACGACCGAGCAGGAGACATCGCCCTCGTTCCACTGGTCGCCACCCAGGGTGGAAGCCATGGTGAGATAGCCTCCGAGGATGGTCTTGAAACCATTGATCCGCTCGCAGCTTCGGCTGTTCATCTTGTGGGGCATGGCCGAGGAACCGACCTGTCCCTTGGCAAAGCCCTCGCTGGCGAGCTCGTGTCCGGCCATGAGTCGGATGGTCTTGGCGAAACTGGAGGGACCCGAAGCGATCTGGTTGAGGATAGCCACGACATTGAGGTCGAGCGAGCGTGGGTAAACCTGGCCGACATTGGTGAAGATGCGGTGGATCCCGAGATGCCCGGCGACCCGGTTCTCCAACTGCATCACTTTCTCCGCATCGCCTTCGAAGAGGCTGAGCTGATCGAGTTGCGTCCCGACGGCTCCCTTGAGACCGCGGGCCGGGTAGTCTGAGATCAGCTCCTGCAGTTGCTGCCCGGCGAGGAGCAGCTCCTCTCCGAACATGGCGAGACGCTTTCCGAAGGTTGTGATCTGTGCGGCGACGTTGTGCGTTCGTGCGGTGATGACGAGGTCCCGGTATTCGTCCGCCTTGACCGAAAGTCGGTGCAGCACGACGGCGGTTTTGAAATGGACCACCTCGAGGGCGCGATAGACCTGGAGTTGCTCGACATTTTCGGTGAGGTCGCGGCTTGTCATCCCCTTGTGGATGTGTTCGTGCCCAGCAAGGTCGCAGAACTCCTCGATACGCGCTTTCACATCGTGTCGAGTGACTCGCTCCCGCTCGTCGATGGATGCGAGGTGGATGGTTTCAATGACGGACTCGTAGTCATCGATCGCCTGCTGGGGGATATCGAGTCCGAGGTCTTTCTGGGCCTTCATGACGGCGACCCAGAGCTCTCGCTCGAGACGGACTTTTCCTTCGGGTGACCAGACCGCTTTCATGTCAGCGGTTGCGTATCTTTCGGCGAGAACGTTGGGGATCATAGGGGAAAGGGGGGAGCGGGCTCAGGAGGCCTCGGAGGCGATATCACGAAGATATTCGAACGTGTAAATACCGGTTTTGTGATCGTCGGAGAAATGAAACTGGATCCCGTAGCCACCGACCGGATTCCATCCGACTACGGTGACGCCGGAAAAGTCCTTGCCGAGTTGGTCGGCGGAAATGGCGTTGCCGAGGAGATCTCTTTCTCCCTGGGTTTCTGCGCTGGGAGAAAGGGCACGGAGTCGATCCATCGCATAAAAATTTTCGGAGCCATCGGCCCACTTGATCGCGACCTCGATACCGATCAGCTGAATGTCTTGAATCCCCGTCATTTCGTTGGCTGCATCGGTAGCATGGAGCCCGGGATGAGGCAACCGGGTTTGGTCAGCGGGCGAACAGGGTGAGTTGTTCCATTCAACAGGGTCAGGTTTCGGGTCTGACAGGGTTTTGTCCATGGTTGGGCTATGGGGGACCGGAGGAATGGATCTTTCATGACTGCGATGCGATGAGTCGGGATTCTGTTTTGCAATTTGATAGGTTTCCCTCCACACTCCGGGCGATGAAGATTGCCAAGGACGGAATTCGATCGATCGTGAAGGTCGGCTATGATGGCCGGGTTCATAAGACCTTTCGGGGGACGGACAAGGAAGAGCGTTTTGCGAACGAAGTCCGGGTTCTCCATGTCCTCGAGGCACGGGCGTGTGATTGGGTCCCGCGTCTTCTCGATGATGATCCGGAGACGCTTACGATCATCACGACGAACTGTGGCACTCCCGCGGAGAACAGTATCAGCGAAGGCAAGGCCAAGGAGTTGTTTCAGAAGTTGGCGGACGAATACGGGGTCGTCCACGATGACCCCTTTCCTCGCAATATCACCTACGACGGTCGTTCAGGGCAATTTTGTATCATCGATTTCGAATTGGCAGAGGTGAAGAGTGACCCCAACGAGAGTGGGGCAGAAGAAGTAGCGCACCGCAGTCTTTCCTGGTCAGGCGATACGAGAAGCGGGAATCGAAAGCCGACCAACCAGGATGCCTTGTCCGTGTTTTCCTCCGAGGGAGGTTGGGCCAAGAATGAAGAACTCGAAGGAGAGCATTCGATCGATGAGAATGGGGTCATCTTCGCTGTCAGCGACGGGATGGGTGGTCAGGCTGGCGGTGAGGTTGCCAGCTCGCTGGTTGTAAGAGAGTTGAGGCGCTTTCTTCCGGCTATGATGGGAGATTTCCATGGGGCGGCCGATCCAGTTGCTTTGCTCGAGGCGGCGGTGAAATCGCTTCATGATTTTGTGACTCGGACCGGAGAGAATTCAGAGGAACTCCAGGGCATGGGGGCGACGGTGGTCTGCGGACTCTTCTACCGCACCCGGGTCTACTTTGCCCATGTCGGGGACAGCCGTTTTTACCAGTTTCGGGATGGAGAGCTGAATCAGCTGACTCACGATCATACCTATCTCGGCTCGCAGTATCGTGCGGGAAAGATCAACGAGAGAGAGTTCCGGATGCATCCGCGGAGAAACATTCTCAACCAGGCGATTGGTGGACGGTGCAAACGGGTCCATCCGCAGGTCGAGTCGGCTACGTTGATGCCGGGTGACTGGTATTTGATCTGTTCCGATGGAGTCGTCGACGGACTCTGGAACAAGAACATCGCTGAAGTGTTCGAAAAGGCGAACAAGAAGGGCTGGAGTCCGAGCGAGACCAAGACAAAGTTGCTCGATTGGGCCTTCGAAGAGGCCGGTCTCGATGACACGACACTCTTCGTGATCCAGGTGAAGTGAAGCCGGTTTCCCGGGGATTACGCGATATCCGGGTGCTCGACCGGAACGTCCCGCCTATTCCACGAAGAGAAACTGGCGGGTGTTGAGCAGCGCCCAGACAAGCCCTTCGTAGCCTTCCGATCCGTGGAGTCGAATTTCCTCGTGGGCGAGCTGTTGTTCCCTTTCGGTCGGGAGGCGTGACAGCATGGCCTGGAAGATGATTTCGATCTTCTCGTCTGGTGACGCGGCGGCTTCGAGTCGTCTCCCGAATACGGCAAAGCGATTCGTGAGAGCTTCGATCATGGGGCCATTCAGGAGCGTGAGAGATTGGGGGACGGAGGCGTGGGTCGATGCGTTTTCGATGACTTCTCGATCGCTCTGACCGAAGTCGCGCAGGAAGTGGCCGCGGGGAGCGGGAGTCTCGAGCTCGGAGGCGCGGGCCATCTTCGCGACGAGCGACTTGAAGATCCTGAGATCGTTTTTCTGTTGTTTGTCCCATTCTCTTTGTTCGTTCTTATCCATCCCCGGAGGAGCTGTTGGCATGGCGATTTCAGGCAGCGAGGTAAACACGGCGGAACTCCCGGCATTCATCGTGTTGTTGGAGGGCGACATGGCCATGGATGTCTCCGAAAGTCCGAGCATGTCGCTCATGAGCTCTCCTCCCTCCCGCGCCTTGTGAAGGTCTTTCAGTCCGATCCGGTTGATGGCTTCCCTGGTTTCGGTTTGAATCGCTTTGAGTTCCTCCTTGAGCGATTGGACCTTCTCGGGATGGTCTCGGAGCTTGGCGATTTCCTGGCTGATCCGGGCCTCCTCGTTTCGCTGGTGCATCACGATGGGGCCGAGGGTGGTGATCATTTCCAGGTAGTCCTCGAAGGTCCTGTTCTCGAGGCTGGTCCAGGTGAGCTTCTCGATTTCGATGGCGCGGAGCTGGCTCTTGAGAAGAGGGCGATAGCGCTCCGGCTCAGGGATGCAGAGTGCGACCATGGAGTCCCAGATCTGTTCGGCCGTCATCCGCTGTAGCGCCGGGCCGGCAAAATGGAAGGGGAGTCCGGCCTGGATTTCCTCGCGATAGGCGCTCCTTTGCCAGGTTCGGGTCTGGTAGAGTTCGGCGAGAAAAGCCCGCATATCGTAGTCGAGTTCGACGAGTCTCTTTTCCAGATAGTCGAGCAGGGCAGGATGCGAAACTGGGGTGTGCTCGGTCCATTCGTCCGCAGGCTCGACGAGTCCGACACCGAAGACTTTCTTCCAGAGCCGGTTCGCGATGACGCGGGTAAAGCGGGGATTCTCAGGAGAAGTGATCCAGCGCGCGTAGGCTTCGATGGCAGGGGACTCCAGCTTTTCGACATCAATGTCCTCTCCAAACATCGTTGCCGGTTCGATGACCGCATGCGGTTCGGCGTCATCATATTGGTAGTCGTGGGGCAACTCGAGTGGCTTGGCCTTGTCGACGACGGAGAATCGGAGGAGAGGACGATACATCGCAACCCCGGCCCAGTAGGCGCTCTTCTGAAGTTCGTAGTCGTCCTTGGCCCCGGCCCAGCCCTTGGCGGCGAGGGCACGGAACTCGTCTTGAGAAATGGCTTTTTCGCCCTCGCCGAGCCAGGGGTCACGAGGATTCTGGGAATGCTTGGCGACATGGCGCTCGACATTTTCCGGGATGAGAAAAGGGAATCCCTCGACACCTACGGCCTCTGCATAGGCGTCCCGGTATTTCTTCTTGAGGTATTCGCCGGATTCGATTCTCAAGGGGTTGAAAGTGTAGACGTCCCGAGCATCGATGGAATAGCTGAAGGCGGCCATCTTGTAGTAGTCCATCTGCGTCCACTGATCGAAGGGATGGTTGTGACACTGTGCGCACTCGAGGCGAGTGCCGAGGAAGATGCGAGTCGTGTTCGACATGTTGTCGAGAGGCATGCCCCGATCCCGGTGATAGTAGCCTGTCGCCCCATTCTCCCAAGACTTCCCACGTGCGGAGACGAGCGCATAGACGAATTCGTCGTAGGGCATGTTTTCTCGCAGGGCCTTCTTCAGCCAAAGTTGGTAGTTGAGAAACGCATTTCGGCTGGGACCTTGATCCTGCATGCGGAGAATGTCGGCCCAGAAATTGTAGAAATGGCTGACATAACCCTCGCTGGCGAGGAGATCATCAATGAGGTCTCGACGTCGCGTGGTGGCGGAGCCGAGGAAGAAATTTTCCGACTCTTCGATCGTGGGGATCCGACCGATGATGTTCAGATAGGCTCGACGGAGAAAACGATGATCATCGATCTCCGGATTGGGTTTCTTTCCCGATTTCTCCAATTGGCTCTCGATGAACTGATCGATCTTCGCAGACGAGGAGGGAGGGGCTGCGGGAAGGGCGGTGACCGACAAGATCAGCGCTGCAAGAACGGGGGAACGCATTCTGCAAAGTCGGACCGGATGTCCAATTCGCAAGGTCTGGATAGCGTCCCCGCGCCCCCACCTGTTTGGGTCCTTCCGGTTTGCTTCGGATTCCTCGAACCCCTACACCGTGCGACGGAGAGGGTCACTTTCCGGTTCGGGGACGGGGGGGAGGCAGAGAATGGCTTCGGCCAGCAGGGCCAGGGCCATAGCGACGAGAAAGGCGCGCCACACTTCGGACAGGAGCGAGTCGCCGCTTCCCAGTTCGTCGCGAATTTCTCGATACTCGACCCCTTCAAGGAGACCTGCGACGGCTTCTTCATCGATGGGGCCCGATTCGTTCTCCGTAATGGGACGATTGATGGCGAGAAGTCGCTGCTTTTCTGTGTCCGGGCGGAGGGCGATCGCGGCCGGCATCAAACCGGGTTCGAAAATGCCTTCTTCGTCCGCTGCCGTAGCGAGTACCTTGTAGTTCCCCTGTTCCGGGAGAAGTCCCGTCCCCGTTTCGGCGAACCGAGCTTTCGCAACCGAGCCGACTCCCGTGTTGAGAGCGCGGTGGATCATGACAAAGAAAACGATGCCTTCGGTTGCCAGGGTGGAGTGATCGGCTCGGGGGAGGGTCGACCAGACGTAGACGGGGCCTGGAGTCTCCGAGACCAGTCGAGAAATGATGACCGAGCCGTTTTCAAGGCGGAGGAGGGATTGTTCTTCGCCGTCGAATTGGCGAACACGGAAGAAGGCGAGATCGCTGACAGGGAGCGGGGCACCACCCCGGGTATCGGCGAGAAGATCGGTCTCGGTTCGCCACCAGTTTACGGCAAACTGCTCCTCGTCGTCTTCGATCCATTCTCCCCAGGAGAATCCATAGAATTCTCCTCCACCATCGACAGGAGGGGGGAGGAGGATGAGACTTCGTCCACTCTCCACATGTTGTTTCAAGAGGGTCGCATCGGGAGAGTCAGCTTCCGGGATCGGAGCATGCCAGAAGAGGAGAGCGGTTTCCTCCCACGGTATTTGAGCCACTTCGGCGGTGGGGATGACTTGGGCATCGTAGGAAAAGGAGGGTTCGTTCGGGGATGCCGCGGCGGCTCGGATGGCGTCGGCAACGGTGTTGTCATCACTGTAGACAATGGTCTTGCGAACGGCGGGGTCGTCGAAGACAAAGAAGGCTTCGTTGTCCGAGGGATTGTCATCAGCGGGTAGGGAGATGCGTCCCCAGCCAGAGGTGTCGCCGGGACCGAGGGGGAGAGTGTAGCCGAGCATGTTGACCTCGGGACCGGAAAAGGTCATCTCCTTCTGGGTGCGGGTACCATTGATCGTGATCTCGACGGGGACGGTTTCCTCGGCATCAACCGACTGGGCGCCGTCGTTGCGAAGATAGAGATCCATGACCAGTCGCAGTCCCTCAGGGGTCCGAATACGGCGGACCTGGTCGACGGTGACCGAGAGGTTGGCGCCTCCTGTTTCGGGGTAGGTCAGGAGAAAGAGTCGCACCGTATCTCGTGCTGCCAGTTCCGAGCGGATGGTCTGCCATTGACCCGAACCAGGATCCCAGTCGGATTCTTGAAGGTCAGAGGCGAGCCAAATGTCGGTCCGTCCGCTTTCATCGGTGAGCAGGTATTCGATCCCGGCCATGAGCAAGTCGGGGATATTTCCCGCGGTAGCGGTCGGTTGTGTCTGGGGTAGTTCGGGGAGAGACTCAAGATCACTGATCGCGAGCGGTTTCAGAGTGGCGCTGTCGATCAGGACAAGATTCGGGCTTTGCCCGGTTGTCTGGAGCATCTCGGTCAGCTTCTCGACGGCCGCATTTCGTTTCGACTCTCCCGTCTCGAGATTTCTCTGCTCCATGCTCGCGGAGCGATCGAGGAGGAGCACGATGGTGTCCGCTTTGCCTCCGGCCATTCCGAGCCATCCGCCGGCAAGAGGGCGGCTCGCCGCGAAGAGCAGGGCAATCACGGCGAGGACACGCAGGGCAAGGATGAGGATCTGTCGCAGACGTGCGATCCCGCGCGTCATCTTCTTCGCATCGAGGAGGAACATCATGGCCGCCCATTTCACGGTGCGGTGGCGATGCTGATTGATCAGGTGGATCAGGATCGGAAGAATCGCGAGCGGAAGCCCGAATAGGAGCAGGGGCTGGAGGAAACTCATCGCGCGCTACGTGCCGTTTTCGGGTTTCTCCCCGTCAGGAATCGAGCCAGGACCTCGTCGTAGGGTTCATCGAGAAAAGTCCGATGGTAGTCGATTGCAGACTGGTTGACGATCCGGTCGACGGTTTCGAGATATTGACTGACCGCTTCCCGGTATTTCTTCTGAATGAGCGAAGGGTCGGCCAGCAGGGAAGGACCACCCTCGAGATCGACGAATCGAGTGGGTCGATCGAAATCGAAATCGATCTCTTCCCGATCCAGAAGGTGAAAGAGGGTCACATCGTGCTTCCGAAAGCGGAGGTGTTGGAAGGCTTCCTGCAGGGGAGCGAGATCAAAGAGGAGATCGGAAACGATGACGATGAGGGCGCGTTGCGAGATTTTCTCCGCCGCCTCGTGGATGGCTCCGATCAGTTGGGTTTCGCCGTGGGCCTCGATTCGGCCGATCTGGTCGAGAAGGACCCGAAGATGCAGAGGGCCTCGCTTCGCGGGGATCTCCTGGTGGGCAGAATTCTGATCCCCCGACATTCCCGAGTAGAGTCCAACCGCGTCGCCCTGTTGAGAAGCGAGATAGGCGAGGGTGCCTGCCATGCTGCGCGCATAGTCGAGACGGGTTTTGCCCTCGTGCTCGTAGGCCATCGATCCGCTCGTATCGATGATGAAGCAGAGTCGGAGGTTGGTATCGGCCTCGAACTCCTTGATGTAGTATCGGTCTGTCCGACCCCAGGTCCTCCAGTCAAGTCGGCGGGTGTCGTCCCCGGGGACATACTTCCGATACTGCGCAAATTCGAGGGCCGAGCCCTTGATGGGACTGCGATGTCGCCCGGAAACGCTCCCCAGCATGGGCTGGCGAGAGTTCAGGGGCAGGCCCATCAACTTGCCGAGAACGGCAGAGTCGAGGAAGTCTCGTTGGATCGGTTCGGCCACCAGAAGGTAGGTTTAAGCTTCCTCGATGAGCTCCTCGACGAGTCGTGCGATGATGGAGCGACAGGTGATGCCCTCCGATTCCGCAGTGAACGTCTTGATGACTCGGTGACGAAGCACAGGCTCGGCTACCGCGATGATGTCTTCCTGGCGGACCATGTAGCTGCCTTGGAGCGCGGCACGAGCACGAGAACCGAGGATGAGATATTGCACAGCACGGGGACCGGCGCCCCATCCAACGTAAGGGGTGATCCAGTCGGGAGACTCATCGGAGTCGGGACGAGTGCGGCGCACGAGGTCGACGGCGAAGTGGTAGATGTGATCCGGCACGGGAACTCGTCGAACGAGGTCCTGGAAACGCATCACTTTCTCTCCACAGAGAATGTGTTCGAGCGTGGGAATTGCGGCCCCTGTCGTAGTCCGGGCAATGGCGATTTCCTCGTCTCGGTTGGGATACTCGACCCCGATCATGAACATGAAACGGTCAAGCTGGGCTTCCGGGAGAGGGTAGGTTCCTTCCTGCTCAATCGGGTTCTGCGTGGCGAGAACGAAGAAGGGCTGATCGAGCTCGAAAGTGTGACCAGCTACGGTGACTCGGTGCTCCTGCATCGCCTCCAGCATCGCCGCCTGGGTCTTGGAGGGAGCTCGGTTGATCTCGTCGGCAAGGACGATGTTGGCAAATACGGGGCCCTTGGCGAATTCGAACTCCCGACGCCCCGTGCCATCATCCTGAAGGATCTCGGTTCCGATGATGTCCATCGGCATGAGGTCAGGGGTAAACTGGATCCGGTTGAAACTCAGCGACATCGTTTCAGCGAGGCGCGAAACCAGGAGTGTCTTAGCCAGTCCGGGGACCCCCATGAGGAGCGAGTGACCTCTCGCGAAGAGACAGATCGAGAGTTGCTCGATGACGTCTTCCTGCCCGACGATGATTTTTCCAAGCTCTGTCTTGAGCTGATCGTAGGCAATGCGGAGTTCATCGATGGCCGCTACGTCATCGGCTTGGAGGTCTTCAGTGGCTGTGAGTTCGGACATGAGAAAGGAAAAAATAGCTGAGTTGTCGAGACGATAGAGTGCCGGTGGCCGCGTGGAAAGATGAAAATTGCGGAGTATTTGAGGTCTTCGTTGCAATTCGACCCTGAATTGGCTAGAAACCGTCTGCCGTGGGATTAGAAGAAGATTATAAAAAACGTGCCGAGGAACACCAGGGGAACGATCTGAAGGATCGAATCTGGCGAGTGATCTTCCTCTCCGACACACCCGGAGCGAAGACTTTCGACCTCATCCTGATGATTGCGATCGGGATCAGTGTGATCATCGTGATGCTGGAAAGTGTCGAGTCGATCAACATGGCCCACCGAGAGTTGTTCCTGGTGGTGGAGTGGATATTTACCATCCTGTTCACCATCGAATACCTCGTTCGAATCTGGGTAGTGAGGAAGAAATCCCGCTACATTTTCAGCTTCTACGGCATCATCGACCTCATCTCGATCCTGCCGACTTACCTGACGATCCTGCTATCGGGAACTCATTATTTGATGATTGTCAGGGTTCTTCGACTCCTTCGGGTTTTCCGCGTCCTCAAGATGGGGCGGCATATGGGGGAGGCGAATCACCTCATGAACGCCCTGCGTTCGAGTTGGGCAAAAATTTCCGTCTTCATCTTCTGCGTGATCGCCGTCACCATGATTCTAGGAACAGCGATGTTCGTCGTCGAAGGCCTCATCGCGAAGAACGAGGGTTTCTCCAACGTTCCCCAGTCGATCTACTGGGCCATCGTCACGATCTCCACGGTGGGTTATGGGGACATCACTCCCGTTACGGTCATGGGGAAAATGCTCGCCACCGTGATCATCCTGATTGGGTATGGGATTATTGCCGTACCGACCGGAATCGTCACTGCCGAGTTGAACGCTCGGTTCGCCCGGGTCCAGATGGATTACCGGGTCTGCGGGGAGTGCGGACTCGAAGGGCATGATCCCAAGGCGATCTTCTGCAAGAGCTGCGGAACCAAGTTATGAGAGCCCCGGTTTTCGGTATTCTTGTTGCCGTCTTCTGTAGCTGCCTGCTCAGGGGCGAGGAGCTTGGTTTGAAGGAGTCGCGAGATGTGGTATACGCGGAATATGCAGAAAGAAAGCTTCGGCTCGACTGGTTTCGCCCCGACGATGACAAGGTGTATCCCGGTATTCTCGTCGTTCATGGTGGGGGCTGGATCGGAGGAGATCGAAAGTCGTTCGAGACGATCGGGAAAGAGCTTGCCCGAGCTGGCTATGTCGTCGCCAACCTCGAGTATCGCCTCGCGACCGAGGAAAGGTTTCCCGGGGCCGTTCTCGATGTGAAAGCGGCGATTCGTTGGATGCGAAAGAATGCCAGGCGACTCCAATTGGATCCGGAAGCGATCGGTGGGGTCGGGGGATCGGCAGGGGGGCACCTCATCGCGATGGCGGCATCGACTCCCGATCGCGAATCCTTTCCCAAGGGCGAAAACCACCCCGACGCATCCGATCAATTGCAGGCAGCGGTGATCATGGGCTCTGGAGTCGATCAGGTCGCTCGGGTCAAGGCGTCCTCGTCCGGATCAATCAAGAACTGTGTGATCTTTTTCGGCGGTGAGTATGACGAGGTTCCGGAAGTGTATGCCCAGGGGTCTCCCATCACCCATGTCTCCGAAGATACGGCTCCCATCCTCATGCTCGATGGAGAAAAGGATCGTCCGGGAGAGCGCTATCCGGAGTATCGGAAGAAGCTCGATGCCGCCGGGGTCGTGAACGAATTCTCGATGATTCCGGAAGCAAAACATGGGCAATGGGGGAAGGCGGAATTTCGTCCGGCCTTCGTCGCCGCGATGGTTTCGTTTCTCGATGCCCAGCTGAAGTAGCTCGAGGCGCATTCGGGACGAAACAGGGAAACGTCGCGCCCGATCCACTTCGGGCATTTTCTGTGTCGGATCGGTATCGAGAGATGTTTCTCGCCCTAGAAAGACTAGGATGGAGGATGATCATGAAATATCTGACTCGGAAATGGATCAAGCCAGAGGACCTCAATCCAAATGGGAGCCTCTTCGGTGGCAGTCTTCTCAAGTGGATTGATGAAGAAGCCGCAATCTACACCATTACCATGCTCCAGAGTCCTTACGTCGTTACGAAGTTGATGTCGGAAATCAATTTTGTGAGTTCTGCTCGAGCGGGGGATGTCCTGGAGATGGGCATGAAGATTGCGAAGCTGGGGAGAAGTTCGATCACGCTGAAATGCGAGGTTCGAAATATCATGACGCGTCACACCATCGTGAAGATTGATAAGATCGTGTTCGTGAATCTGGATTCTTCCGGCCTCCCGTCTCCCCACGGGAAGAAGCTCGCTGATTTCAGCGAAGAAGATGTTTGAAACTCTCACTCGGAGTTGGAAAGCGAGCCATTTGAGTTCATGTTCGCGATGTGACTCTCACTGAACTCCAGGAAAATCTTCGTCGCTTCGATCTCACGCCCAGTCGCAAGCTGGGGCAGAGTTTTCTCGTCGACGAAAACATCTCGAAATGGATCGCCTCGCAACTGCAGGTCGCTCCGGATGACTGTGTCGTCGAAGTAGGGCCGGGTTTCGGAGCTCTGACGGAACACATCGCGGGGAAGTGTCGCCGGTTCATTCTCATCGAAAAGGACGGACGGCTCGCCGAGTTCCTGGCGGAGAAATATGGCCCGTTGGGAGTTGAGGTGGTTCATGCCGACGCCACGGAATACGACATACGCCCTCTCTTCCTGGAGGGGGCGGTCAAGCTGATCGGAAACCTTCCGTATTCCAGCGGCAATGAGATCCTGCGCCGGTTCCTTGATGCGCCGAGTCCCATTTCCGAAGCGATTATCATGGTGCAGAAGGAGGTGGGAGATCGCTTCGTCGCCGAGCCTCGGTCCAAGAATTACGGGGTTCTTGGCCTGATGCTCCAGGAGAGATGGCGTCCGACCCATTTGCGGACAGTGGGCCCGGGGCCGTTTCATCCCCGCCCGGCGGTGGATTCGTCGATTCTCCGTTTCGATCCCCGCCCCCTGGATGCCTTGCCGCTCCATTCACCAGAGGTCTTCGCCTCCACCGTGAAGCAAGGGTTCTCCCAACGGCGAAAGCAATTGCCGAACAATCTCGTGGTCGAGAAAGAGCAGGCCACGGAGATTCTCGAATCCATGGGGCTCAAGCCGAGTGCACGGGCCGAGGAATTGACCTTGGACCAATGGGTCGAGCTCTCCAATCGGTTGGATCCGCATCCCTGTAGTGATCTGCCTCCGAGTGCAACCGAATCACTCGACGTCGTCAATGAGCAGGATGAGGTGATCGAGCAACTGCCACGAGGCGAGATCCACGAAAAGAAGCTCCTCCATCGCGCGGTGCATGTTTTTCTCCAGAACAAGCAGGGAGAGATCTACCTGCAACTGCGATCGCATCTCAAGGATACGCATCCAGAGAAATGGGACAGCAGTGCTTCGGGGCACGTCGATCCGGGGGAGTCCTATCTCGAGTGCGCCGAGCGTGAGATGTGGGAGGAAGTGTGGGTCAAACCGAAAGGGGAGATCGTGAAGGTTGCGAGGCTGGAGGCTTCCGCGGCAACCGATCAGGAGTTCATCGAGGTCTTTCTCGCCAGTCCCAAGGGGAAGATTCGAGTGCACGGCAAGGAAGTCGACAGTGGTCGCTTTTTCTCCGTCGCTCAGATCGAGGAATGGATCGAGAAGCGTCCCGGGGATTTCGCGACGGGGTTTCGAACCTGTTTCCGAGCTTGGAGAGAGGGTTGAAAAAGTCTATTCTAGACGGTGTTGGATAATTGTCCTCCGGATGCAGGAAGCTTCTGGTCGGATGGAAGCGATTGGTAAACTCAAGGTATCGATGCGATGAAGTCGGCTTTCTCCTTGGTCCTGCTTTTCGGAATCCTGTCGCCATGGATCGCAGCATCCAGCGAGGAGAATGCCTACGAGTCCTCCCGCGAAGCCATGATCGAAGAACAGCTGACAAGAGCCGGTCGCGATATCAGGGACGAGCGAGTCCTCAAGGCAATGGCGAAGGTTCCAAGGCATGAGTTTGTGCCGAAGTGGCAACAAAGATTTGCCTACGAGGATCGTCCCCTCGCGATCGGATACGATCAGACGATCTCGCAGCCTTTCATCGTCGCCTACATGACCGAACAGTTGCAACCCCGACCCGAGGACAAGGTGCTCGAAGTCGGAACCGGTTCAGGCTATCAAGCCGCCGTCCTCGCGGAACTGGTCGACGAAGTCTACTCCATCGAAATCGTCGAGCCTCTTGCGGAGGAGGCCGCGAGAACCTTGAAACGTTTAGGGTACGAGAACGTCCACACCCGAGCCGGCGATGGCTACAAGGGTTGGCCGGAGAAAGCCCCCTTCGATGCCATCATCGTGACCTGCGCTCCGGAGGAAATCCCGGAAGCTCTCGTCGAGCAACTCAAGGAAGGAGGACGAATGATGATCCCGGTCGGTCCAGTCGAGGCTCCCCAGAAGCTCTACCTTTTGGAAAAGCGAAACGACAGGATCGAGAAAAAGGCCGTCATGGATGTTCGGTTTGTTCCCATGACAGGGGGAGAGTAGAGGTGTCGAATCCTAGCTCGGGACGGCATGGCGCTCTAGAATCTCGGCGATCCTTTCTCGCTCGCTTTCGTGAAAGCGATGAAACGGCGCAGCCATGAAGTCATCGCATACCCCGAGAAGGGAGAGGGCGCACTTGATCCCCTTGATGATCGCAGAGCCGTATTTCCCTACGGAGTAGAGCTCGCTGCTGAGCGCGAAGATGCGTTCGCTGAAAATTCGGACCTGTTCGAGATTTCCCGATTTGGCGGCTTCATAGAGATCGACATAGAGCCGGGGGAAGAGGTTGGCGCCTCCATTGACTCCTCCATGTCCGCCCATCAAGATCGCTTCTCCGAGGAGTTCCTCGGGACCGACGAGAAAGGACCAGTCGGGTCGGGGTGATGCGGCGAGTCTCCGCATCTTCTTGAAATAGACGAGATCTCCGGAAGAATCCTTGAGACCGATGATCTGTTCCTGGTCGATTGCCCACTCGATGATTCCCTGCTGGAACACGGTCTTGGTCAATGCGGGCATGTTGTAGAGCATCAGTGGGATGGGCAGCTCCGGGAGCAGCTGCTCGAGGTATTCGCGGAGCTCCGGCTGTCCGGCAGGGAAATAAAAAGGCGCCGAGGTCACGACGGCGTCGACCCCGAAGTCCGCCGCTTCCCGCGCGAGACGGGCCGACTCGACCAGCGAAGTATCAGTGATGCCGACGAGTATGGGAACACGGCCCTTCACGATGCGACTCGTTTTCTCGATGAGTTCGCGACGCAGTCGGTAGCTCAGGCTGGGGGCTTCTCCCGTCGTGCCGAGAGGGAAGATGCCGGCGACGCCACCGGCGATCATGCGCTCGATGACTCGCTCCAGGCCGGCTTCGTCGAGCGTGTCTCGTTCGAGAAGCGGAGTGATCATGGGGGGGATGATCCCCTGATAGGTGGCAGTCATGAGGTGAGCGAGTTCAGAAAATCGAGGATAATGACTGGGGAGGGGTGTTCCGCTTTCTCGGTGGGGTGATGAATGTCGAGATGCAGGGGAGCTTGGCGTTGGGCATACTCGATCGTGTCAGGTTCAGCGAAACAAAGCCAGGGGACGGCGGGGCTGAGAAGGAAACATTGATTCATGCCGTCTTTCCCGGGAGAAAACGACTGATGAGCAGTCCGACCAAGAAGATGGTGAGCGTTCCCACCACGATGGTGAGGTTGCCGTGCAGAGCAGGTCGAAGACTCTCTGGCATCCACGGAGCGCTCATCCAGAAGATGACGAGCACCCCGATCACGACACCCGTAGCGGCAGCGACGTTCTGCGCGCGCTTCACGATGAGTCCGAGCAGGAAAAGGCCGAGGATTCCTCCTGAAAAGATCGAGGAAATTTTCCACCACGCATCGAGCGCGCTTTGCACCCGGGTCATTGCCAACGCCACTCCGGTCCCGACGATGCCAAAGGCAATCGTTGCTCCATGCAGCACTTTCATGCCGGTCGCTTCCGTGGGCTCATTCCTGCTGAAACGCTTTACGATGTCGCACCATGTCAGGGTCGCGGATCCGTTCAGGGAGGAATCGACGGAACTCATCGCGGCAGCGAGAACTGCAGCTACGAGGATGCCCGTTATTCCCAATGGAAGTTCGGTGGCGATGAAGTGAGGAAAGACCGTATCCCCCTTGCTGATCGACTCCGGCAGCAGATTGGGCTGCGCCTCGTAAAAAGCAAACAGCCCCGTTCCCACGAGAAAAAGAAGCGCGGAAATGGGAACGTAAAGAAGGGCGCCCAGCCAGACACTCTTTTTCGCCGCGGCTTCGCTTTTCGCAGTGGCGTATCGTTGCACGTAGCTCTGGTCGATGCCGAAATTCTGAAGGTTGATGAAAAGCCCGAAGACCAAGATGACCCAGAAGGTCGGAGCGGTAAGAGAACTTCCGAAGCTGCCTAGCGAGAACTTGTCTGACTCTTTCGCAATTGAAAATACCTGCCCCGCGCCCTCCGGCATACCGGTAAAGATGACCCCGAGACAGAGAAAAATGCCCAGCGTGAGGACGATACTCTGAACGACGTCCGTCCAGATCACCGCTTCGATTCCACCGATAAGCGTGTAGACCGTCACGAGAATTCCCGTCACAAGAATGATGGTCACCACGCTCCATCCCGTCAGGGGTGCGAGGGCGAGGGCGACGAGATAAAGAATGGTTCCGACCCGCCCCATCTGGGTGAGGAGGTAACAGATCACCGCATACACCCGCGCCCATGGACCGAAACGTTTTTCGAGATGGGTGTAGGCGGAAACCTCTCCGGTCTTTCGGAAGAAAGGAACGAAATAGCGTGTCGCGATCCAGGCTGCGAGAGGAAGCGACAGGCCAAAAACAAAGGGGTTCCAGTTGGCGTCGAAAGCTTTTCCGGGATTGGCCAGGAAACTGATGCTACTGACAAAGGTGCCAAAAATAGAGAGTCCCACTGCCCACCCAGGGAGCACGCCTCCGGCGGCCATGAAGCCCTCAGTGGTTCGGGATCGTTTCGCCAGCCAGATGCCCAGTCCGACGACAATGACAAGATAGGCGACGAGGACGAGGAGGTCGACGGTGCGGAGGGGATGGGGTTCAGGATTCATCGATGGATACAATTGCTTGGGGGATCACCAGAGCTTGGGTTCAGATTGGCGAAGAGCTCGGAGCGCGGTGCGGAACCTCTCGCGAACTTCCTTGTGGGTTCCCCTGGGCAGCGGTTCGCCCTGGGGCCAGCCGTCCTTGAGATCCCAGAGCGTGTTGTCATTTTGATACTTCCATCGCTCATCTCGCAGGATGTGGAAGAGATCTCCCTTGAACTCGACCGGGGTCTTGTATTTGCGAGAGGAATACTGGTAGACGCCCCAGGTGTAGGCATACTGGCGAGTTGAGTGGCCCGTTCCAGTGAAAACCGGAGTCAGGTCATGGCCATCGAGACCGGTCGGAGGGGTTGCGTTTGCCAATGCGGCGAAGGTCTGGTGGAAATCGGTGAGATCGACCGGTTTGGCGTAGCGAGAACCGGCTTCGATCGTCCCCGGCCAGACGGCGAAAAGGGGAACATTGGCACCCAACTCGGTCGGGACATACTTTCCGCCCTTGAGTTCCTGACCTTGCCACATCGATCGCAATTCCCGGGCGTCGCTGACATTGTCGGTCCCGTTGTCGGCGGTGAAGACAAAGAGGGTGTTCTTTGCCTGGCCCGTTTCTTCGAGGGCCTTGCGCAAGGTGCCGAGGGTGTTGTCGATGTAGGTGACCATCTCGGGAAAGTGGGCCTTGTCTCCCTTGCGCCCGCGATGCTCGACTCCGGTTTTTTCGTAGAGATCGGTCGGAACGAAGGGACGGTGAGCGAGGATCATGGGGAAGTAGAGAAAGAAGGGCGCTTCCGATTCGGCCTGGGATCGAATGAAGTCGACCGAGAAATCGCGGAAGGCGGCCGAGGAGTAGGTTTCTCCGAGTCGATCGCGCTCGCCGTTGCGCCAGAGATGGGTGTTCCAGAAGAAGTTGCCGATACCGAGGTCATCTTCGGCGAGTTGCTCGGGATAGTTGAAGGTCGCGTAGTGCTGGAAGCCGGCCCGGGTCGGGCCGTAGGGTTTCTTCTCCCAACCCCCGAGATGCCACTTGCCGGTTACGGCCGTGGTGTAGCCGGCTTCCAAGAGGGTGTTGGCGATGGTGGGTTCATCTCCGAACCGGTATTCTCCCCAGGCTGTGTAGTTTCGGAAATTGTATTTCCCGGAAAGGAGCATGTTCCGGGTCGGGCTGCACATGGGCGTGGCGTAGCAGATGTCGAAGGTCATCCCGTCCGCTGCGAGTGCATCGATATTGGGTGTCTGGTAGGATTTGCCACCCAGCGCGCTGATCGTTTCTCGCCCCAAGTCATCGACGAGAATGAGGACGATGTTAGGTCGATCTGCCCCGGTTGCAGCAACGAGGGCGAGGAGAAGAAGAGAGAGCAGGAGTGCGGTCTGGAGTTTCATTTTCGGGAGGAAGCTCTCGGGGTGGGGAAGCGAGCCTGAACGCGGTGGAGATACTTGAGGAGGTCGGTTCGCAACGCCTCGGTCTTTTCCGGTTCTGCAGAGGCTAGGTCTCGGGACTCGGAAAGATCGTTCTGGATGTGATAGAGCTCGTTCCGATCGTCCTCGTAGAAATGGAGTAACTTCCAGTCGCCCTTCCGAATCGCGGAGTGAGGCCTTGTCTTGCTGGTTTCTCCATCGTTGATCCCAATTGCGTCGATTCGGTCTTGGTAATTCTTCTCGGGGTGATAGTAGGGGAAATGCCAGTAGAGACTCCGTTCCTCCAGCTCGGAATCGGGGTTCCGGATCAGGTCTGTCAGAGACCTTCCGTCATGAGCCGATTCGTTGGAAGCGCCTGCGATTTCGGCAAAAGTGGGGGCCAAGTCAGGAGACCAGACCACTTCCGAGCAGACCGCGCCTTCCGGTGCAACGCCTGGCCAGCGAACGAGGAAGGGAACGCGGATTCCTCCTTCGTAGAGATTCCACTTGCTGCCACGAAGGGGGGCGTTTCCGGCGTAATTCGGATGGCCACCATTGTCAGAAGTGAACACGACGAGAGTGGAGTCGAGATGGCCGGAATCCTCGAGGGCGGCGAGAAGTTGTCCCACATGATGGTCGAGGGTAGTGACCATCGCGCCATAGTGTGCCACCTTTTCCCGGTTTCGCGTGTCCGCTGGCAATTGATCGATGTACTGGTCGTGCAGCCATCGGAGCCGCGTGTGATTCGGGTCATGGACAAAGAAATGCGATACCATGAGGAAGAATGGCTTGTCGTGTTCCTGCGAGAGGAACTCGATCGCACGCCTGGTCATCCCATCTTCGGGGAAGATCCCGTTTTCGACGGCGTCGTCGAAGCTCCGCAGTGCCTTGTCTTTCCAGTAGCTGTAGGGATGGCTTCCAAAGTCTTCTTCGGCGCTTTGAAAGCCCTGTCCATGAGGGCCATGGGTAGGGCTCCAGCCCAGGTAGCGTTTATGGTGGGTATTGAGATGCCACTTTCCGAAGAACGCGGTGGCGTATCCCTTGGGAGCAAGCATTTCCGGAATCGTGGTCGATTCGAGGGCGAGGTCGAGGGTGAACGGAGGCGATTGCAAAGGGACCCGGAAGTCCTGTTTGCCGGGGGCTTCCTTGACGACAAATTCGAATCCGTTCCGTGCCGTCGAGTTTCCCGTGAGTAGGGCAGCACGGGATGCCGAGCAAATCGGGGCCGCTGCGTAAGCTTCCGTGAAACGAATCCCTTCCGAGGCGAGCTGATCGAGATGGGGCGTGAAGAATCGATCTCCGCCATAGCAGGCAAGGTCGGACCAACCCAGATCATCCGCAAAGATCAGGAGGATGTTGGGGCGATCCTCCTTGGACCGGGAAAAAGAGGGGAAGACGAGGAGGAGAATGAGAGCGCAGAACAGGCGAATCATGGGAGGTCGAATTGCGAAACGATTTCCCTTGAATGCTTCGATGCAATGTCAGGGTTCTCCTCGACGACATTGATCGTTTCGTTGGGATCGTTGGTGTGGTGATAGAGTTCGCGAGCGAGGATTTCCTGGTTCGCGATGGACCGCCACTCGGTATACCGCCACTCGTCGGTTCTCACCGAATAGCCCCAGGCTTTCCAATTGGAGCGAGGGCCGTAGAAGGGTTGCTGGTGCTGGGTAAAGGCGGTGTTCTGAACCGATGCAGTTGGATCGGCGAGAACAGGGGCGAGAGAGACGCCTTCGAGCGAGCTGGGAAGATCCTTTTCGATGCCGGCGAGTTCGGCCAGGGTGGGGTAAAGGTCGACAAGCTCGGCAAGAGCCTGGGTCGACTTTCCTCCTGAAACTGGTTGAGAAGGATCGGCAACGATCAAGGGGACCCGAGCGTCGAGTTCAAAGTTGCTCGTCTTGCCCCAGAGGGAATGCTCGCCAATGTGGAAGCCGTGATCGGAGGTGAAGATCACAATGGTGTCATCCGCATGACCTCCTGCCTCGAGCCCGGCAAGGATTTTCCCGATCTGCGCATCCATGAAGCTGATCGAGGCATAGTATCCGTGCCGGTAGTTTCGAATTTCCTCTTCCGTGAAATCGCGGTCCCTGGGGGTGCCTCCATACCCGCGAATTTCCCTGGAAGGATGGATCGCAATGTCAGGAGCACCCGCGGGAGGTGTGGAGGTTGCTGGCAGGGGGATTTCCCCGGGGTCATAGAGATCCCAGTATTTCCTGGGGGCCACGAAAGGGAGGTGAGGGCGCCAGAAGCCGACCGCGAGAAAGAAGGGCTGCCCTTCGGCGGGATGCTCACGAAGCATGGCGGAGGCAAGGTTTGCAATCTGGCCATCGCGGTAGACCGTGTCGGGCACTTCGAAGTCTTCTGTCACGAGTGACTTCGCCTCTGTCTTGATCGTCCGAAGGTGAGCCGGAGTGTTCTTGAATACGGTGTCGTCTGCGTGGGTCCCTTTGTGGAGAACCTCGTCGATCGACCAGGATCTGCGATCCTGGGTTTCGCCCATATTGTGGAAAAGCTTTCCAATATTCTGGCAGAAGTAGCCATGGTTCTTAAAGTGTTCGGGAAGTGTGATCAGAGATTTTCCATCGGGAGCGGTTTCGCGAAATCCCTTGCGGAGATCATCTACCCCTACGGTGTCAGGATAGAGACCGGTGAGAAACGAGGACCGGGAGGGGTTGCAGACAGCTTGCTGGCAATAAGCCTTCTCGAAGACCAGGCCACGAGCCGCGAGCCGGTCGAGATTCGGGGTGATGGCGGCCTCGTCTCCATAGGGGCCGATCGCGCAGTTGAGATCGTCAGCGATAAGGAAGAGAATGTTTGGCTTCTCCGCGGCGAAGGTGAGGAAGCTGGCAGATACGGCCAGGGCGGTGAGAGTTGCTTTCATAGTTTGTTAGGGGCAATGACGAGATGTCGAATCGATTCGCGTTTCCAGGTGTAGGTGATGTGGACGAGGCCGTCACGTGCCTGGATCACCGCTGGATAGGAAAACTCGCCTTTGTCCATTTCGAGAGTCAGAGCCGGTTTCCACTTTTTTCCGTCACTTGAGAGAGCGACGTTGAGCATGCTGCGGTTCGAAGGATAGGGAGCTTTTTTGAGAGTGTGGTTGTAGACGAGGAGTTGTCGGCCGTCCTGGAGTGTCACCGCGTCGGTTCCCGAGTTGGGGTTGGGCAGGTGCGTGGCGGTGAACGGACCCCAGGTCTCGCCGCGGTCCTGCGACCAGCTCTGGGCAAGGACTCCTTCCTTGCTGCGACAGAGGACTTGCCAGCGACCATCGGGATAGGTCAGGAGGCTGGGCTGGATCGCATTGAAATTCTTCGCATCATTGATGGGGCCAATCACTTCCCATGTCTGGCCAAAATCGCGAGTGAGCTCGAAGTGAACGCGCCATCCCTCGTGCTCCGAACTACTTGGGCAGACGATGGTACCGTCGGGAAGTTGGATGGGCTTGTTCTTGACCGGTCCAAGAAGATGCGGCGAGGACCCAAGTCGCGAGTCCGTCCCCAGTTTCCAGGGGGCTGCCCAGGTTTCTCCACTGTCATCGCTTTGTGTCATGAGTCCCCACCAGTTCCGGGCGCCCCCGTCCTCCCTGGGGACGACCTTGTAAAACAGCAGGAGAGGAGAGCCCTCTTCACGGGGTTGGAAAAGGACGGGGTTTCCTGTTCGATGATCGGCTTCTTCGCCTTCGCTCCCGTCGACTACTTCGATCGGTTTCTGCCATTTTCCGTTCCTCGTTCGTGAGAACCAGATCGAGTTGTCGACGTGAGGTTCCCGGGTGCCGCCGAACCAGGAGGCGGCGAGTTCCCCATCGGGTAGTTCGACGAGGGTGGAGGAATGGCATTGCGGGGTGGGGGCGTTTCCCGGATCGAATACGAACTCTGATTGAAGGATCGCGGAGTGCTTCCTATCGGCCAACGGCGGAAGGTCGGTCTGAGAAAGGTGATGGTTCTCCGCTAACCAGATCGGCCCGCCGCGATAGATCTCTCCAATGGGGTATCGGTCGTTGGGAATCACCGCCGTATCCATGATCTCCTCGATGCGTTCGACGACCTCCGGGTGATCCGCTGCGAGATCTTTGCTTTCCCCTGGGTCGGTGGCGAGGTTGTAGAGTTGAACGCGACCTTCCTCTTTCCCAAGGCGGATCCCTTTCCAATCACCGAGCCGAACTGCCTGGTCGTAGAAACGGCGACAGTGTCCGTAGTCCCAATAGAGGTAGGTGCGTTCAGGCAGCGAGCGGCCCTGCAAAGCGGAGGTGATGTCGATCCCATCGAGTTCCTCGGGAGCAGTGGCTCCTGCCATGGCTGCGAAGGTCGGAAGCAGGTCCTGGAACGAGATCACCTCTTCGCTGGTCTCTCCTGCAGGTACGGTTCCGGGGCGACGGGCGATGAAAGGTACGCGGATTCCTCCTTCGTGGAGGTCGCGCTTGAAACCCCGCAAGGGACCGCTGGTCTTGAACTGCTCCCACACGGTAGAGTGCCCTCCATTGTCGCTGGAGAAGAGGATCAAGGTGTCTTCGGAAAGGCCGAGATCGTCGATGAGCCTGGTGATGCGTCCGACGTCGCGGTCGAGTCGATGCACCATGGCGGCGTATTTTTTTGCCCTCTCCGGCCAGTCTTCGTTCGTGTAGGGATCGGTCGAAGGAACCGCGAGGCCGTCCGGATCTTCCTTCTTCGATGAGAAGTGCGGGAGCGTGTAGGCCGCGAAGAGAAAGAAGGGTGTGTTCTGCGATTTGCGGATGAATTGCAGGGCTTCTTCGGTCAGTAGATCGTGGCTGTATTGCTCGCGCGTCTTCGCATTGTTCGGCAACTCACGTCGACCCTTGTCGGCGTCGAGATACTCGGTGAAATAGTAGTGGGCATGGTCCTGGTTGAGATAGCCGAACCAGTGATCGAATCCCTGGTTCAGTGCTGCACCCGGTGTTCCAGGATCGCCGAGTGACCATTTGCCGACTCCACCGGTTGTGTAGCCAGACTGCTTCAGGACTTCGGCTACGGTCAGGTCCTCCTCGTCGAGATAGGTCGGATAGTGGGGGACATTGTCGCGTGCAGGAGTGTGACCGGCATGGAGGCCTGTCATGAGCACGCTGCGTGACGAGGTGCAAACCGGCCCCCCGGCATAGGCTTGTGTAAAACGGAGGCCTTCTTTTGCAAGTTGGTCGATGTTTGGTGTGCCAATCCGGTCTTGTCCGTAGCAGCCAAGGTCGCCATAGCCGAGGTCGTCGGCAAGGATCACGACGATGTTCGGTTGGTCTCCAAAGGTCGGGAGGGCTGCGAGTGAGGTCGCGACAACGATGGAAAGAATGCTTTTCATTCGGAGAATGCGGCTGCGCTGCGTTTGACGTCTTCGTTCCATTGATCCCATGCCTGGGACAGTTCGCGAATGATTCCTGGATGCTCAGCGGCGAGATTTGTGGTTTCGCCAGGATCGTTTTCGAGATGGTAGAGTTCCGTTCTTTTTCCGATTGCACAGAGTTTCCATGGGCCCTGGCGCACCGCGCGGCCCGAGCGCGCGCGCCAGTAGAGGGTGCGGTCAGGCAGGTCGCTTCCGTGAAGCAAATGCGGGAGCAAGTCGACACCGTCTGTATTGACCTGCCCGACACCCGCGAGGACGAGAAGAGTTGGCATCCAGTCGTTGCTGTGGACAAGCGAATCGCGGATGCCCGGATTGATTTTTCCAGGCCACGACACGATGAGGGGGACTCGATGCCCTCCCTCGTAGATTTCCGTCTTCTGGCCGCGATAGACACCATTGCTGGAGATGTTCTGAAACTTCGGGCCATACTTGAGGTAGCCCCCGTTGTCAGAGGTGAAGATGACCAGGGTATCGTTCGCTAGATCCAATTCGTGGATGCATTTGACGATGTTCCCTACGGACTCATCCATCGACTGGATCATTCCCTGGACATGAGGGGCAACATTCTGGGGGGCGGGGATGATGCCCCATTTGTCTTTTCGGTAGTCGACGCCTTTCTTTCGGTGGGGAGGGTCATCAGGAGCTTGCCATGGGAAATGGATCGCGAGGTGAGGGACATAAAGAAAGAAAGGTTCGTCCCGATGTTCTCGAATGAAGTCGACCGAATGTCGCGTAATGAGGTCGGCGGTGTAGCCTTCCTCCATCGAGATCGAGTCGTTGGCATACCAATCCTCCTGGCCCAAGCGACTGATCTGGGTGTGGTGGTCTCCGTCACCACTGAGGAGACCACGAAACTCGTCGAATCCCTGCCGGGTAGGAATCAAAGGGGAGACGTAGCCGAGATGCCACTTTCCGAAACACGCGGTGGCATAGCCATTTTCCTGCAGCTTCTCGGCAATCGTTACCGCGCCGAGCGGAAGCCCCTCGAGGTCGGCGTTGAGCTGGCTCAACGCGCCATCGAAGGATGCGCCGAAACGCTGCGGATAGAGACCCGTCAACATCGACGCGCGGGTTGGGCTGCACATCGCGCCGGCGGAGTGGTAGTCGGTGAAACGCAGGCCGCCGGCGGCAAGAGCGTCGATGTGCGGGGTTCGGTTGACCTCGCTTCCATAGCATCCGAGATCGCCGTATCCGAGATCGTCCGCTACGATCACGACGATGTTCGGCGGTCGCGCCTCGGAGCAGATGGCCAAGGCAAGAATGAGAACGACAAGCAAGCCCTTCATGTGCCGAGGCGGTTACTCCGTTTCAAGATCGAGGGGTTTTCCGGGAACGAGTCCGGAAGGGTCGACGACGACGTGTTTCACCTTTTGCCGTTTCCACGTGTAGGTCATGTGGATGAGCCCGTCGCTGGTCTGGATCATGGCAGGATAGGAGAATTCTCCGCTTTCCTCCTTCTCGATCGTGGCCACTTCTTTCCATTTTTTCCCGTCGTCGCTGATCGCGAGATTGAGCACATTCCGTCGACCCCACCCATCGGCGCGGCCAGGGCGACCGCCGGTGTGGTTGTAGAGCAACAAATGCCTGCCGTCTTCCAGGGTGATCGATTCGATCCCCGAATTGTTGTTCGGCAGCTCGATCAGTTTCAGTTCGGTCCAGGTTCTTCCGCCATCTCTCGAGATGCTCTCGGCAATCTGCTCGTGTTTCGAACGCATCAGGGCGCGGAGTGATCCATCGCTCTGCGTCAACAGGGTGGGTTGGATGACCTGATAGGGTTGCGTTTCGGGTTCGTAGCGCTCCCACGAGGTGCCAAGTTCCGGATGCTCGAGATCCGTGAGTCGCTCGAAATGGAATCGCCAGTCACCATCGTGCTCGGTCGAGGAAGGGCAAAGCAGCGAACCGTCGTCCAGCAGGAGCGGTTTGCATCGCACGGGGCCGTCGATGGTGGAGGGGAGTCTGCGCCGGTCGCGGAAGGAACGTCCGAAGTCATAGCTGACGACCACTTCACCCCACCACTCGGAAGGATTCGGGCCTACCTTGAAGAACAACATTGTCGGAGCATCGCCGGGTGGCTGAAAGAGAACCGGGTTCCAGCAGGGATGGCGGAGACCTTCATGCTGAATGCCGTTGGCCCACTCTTTGGGCGAAGACCACCCGCTCCCGTCGTTGTAGCTGCTCCAGATCCCGACATCGGGGTTCTTCTCTTTGGTGCCGCCAAACCATGCCGCGACGAGTCCCCGCGGGGTCTCGCAGATTGTGGAGGCATGGCATTGTGGAAACGGAGCCTTGTTGTAAATGAATCCCTCTTTCACGAATCCAGGGAAGCGAGGTTGCTCCAATTCTTTTGGATCGCGCGCTGTGATCTGTTCCTCCGTGTACTGGATGCAATCGTCGTGCTTGATGAAGTAGATCCTGCCGTTTTCCGCACCGACAACCAAGTCCGGCTTGCCGTCCTTATCGAAGTCACAGGCGGTGGGGCTGGAGGTATGCCCCGCAACATTGCGGCGGGCGAGGTTGCCGACTTTTTTCAGAACGATTTTGCCATCGCGGTCCTCGCAGTTGCGATACCAGGTCGCGTTCTCCGAGTTGACGAGGAGATCGTCGCGCCCATCACCGTCCCAGTCGACGACGTCGAGCTTGTAGCGCCCACTGCGTCCGGCGCTTCGGTTGTTGAGCTGAATCGGCTGATTGTCTTCGTCGATGAAAATACGGGTTTCCTCCGTGGCCCGGCTCTGACAGGTGAGATAGCCTTCCTGGTCGAGAATGACGAGATCGAGTTTTCCGTCTCGATCGAAGTCGGTTGCGAGCGGAGTCGTGCGCCACTGCGTCTGGAGATTCTCCTCCCTGGTTTGCCACCAATACCATTTCGGGGGTGCTTCCTTGGTCCAGAAGGGAAGAGGTTGCTCGGAGAAACCAGCGTCTCCCGTGTTGTGGAGAAGCTGGAGCCTCGGCCAGATCGAATTGTAGATGATGTCATCGCGGCCATCCTCGTCCCAGTCTGCGACGGAGAGGGTGGTATAGCCCCACTTGGCCTCCGCAGGTCCCTGGATCGAGCCGTTCGCTCCGGCGAGGACGCGGAACACCTCTCCGTCTGCCTCCATCAGTTCCGGAGCGCTCCATTTCGTTCCCTTGCCATCGAGGTTGGTGAAAATCGCGATGTTGCCTGCCGTGTTGCCGCAGACAAGATCTTCGTCTCCGTCGCCATCCCAGTCATGCGCATAAGGCGTCACGAGAGCCCCGAACTTGAGGGTGTCGGCTTGCTGTTGGAAATAGGCGGGCTGCTTGAAGACAGGGATGCCATTCTCGATAATCCCCGTGTGCTCGACGAGTGCGACGCGACCGTCCTCGTCTCCGACGATGAGATCCTGGTCCCCGTCCTGGTCCCAGTCGAATGCGGTCGGAGTGATCATCTGCACGTGCATGATGAGTGGCTCGCCGTCGTCGCCGTTCAATTTGAAGCCGGTCGCGTAGACTGGCTCCGATCGTGTTCCGGTGTTCTCAAAGTAGGTGAAACCATCCATGAATTCGCCACAGAGAAGATCGAGATCTCCATCGCCATCGAAGTCGGCGAAATTGGGGCTGGGCCATCCGTAGACATCGATGGGACTCCCGGCTGCTTCGACCTTTTTTGGATTGTTAGAGTATTTTCCATCAACGTTTTCGATGAGGTAGACCCAGCCGTGGAGCGGGCCATTCTGCCAGCGCCCCTGCGAGTCGTAGGCCTGGTCCCACTCGTAGTCGGACCAATCACCGATGCCGACGACGAGATCCTGATCCCCGTCGTTCTCCCAGTCGATGTAGCGCCACATGCGAGCCCGGGTTTTTCCGCCGTGAAATCGAGGTCTGTCGTAGATCTTCTTGTGTCCTTCCTTTCCCGCTCCGGTTTCCTTGAAGTTGGGATACTCGAGATTCTCTTTGATGACTCTTGGTTCTCCATCGACGTAGCTGACCTGGACGTTCTGGCCCGTGGGGCCGATCCGAACCGACGGTTTGAAGACCGGCATCTTGATCGATGGATCCTGGGTCGGATTCTCGAAATAGTAGAGTCCGTTGGTCGGTTTGTCAGGGCAAGATACGACGAGGTCCATGTCGCCGTCGCCATCGAAATCCATCGGGAGAGGCCACGCCCAGAGCCCGACCCCGAGGTCGACTTCCAGTCCCGGGTTGTTGTATTTGAGCGGTTGGAGTTTCCAGTCGCCTTCCGCTGCTTGGAAGATGAGAGGGAAAAGGATGAGGGGGATGATGGAGAGCAGTGCCTTGACGCCGCTTTTCGGGTTGAGGGTGATCATAGTTTCTAGGGGGGGATGTTTCGGGGGAAATGATGGAGGGGCGAATCGGCGGTTTACCAACTGGCGAAAGCGGTGTCGAGCCGCCGTCCAAGTCAGTCGACCCACCAGCGGTCGCCGTTGTCGCCGTCTGCTTCGGCAAGGGTGAGATCGAGAGAGTTCCTGATATGTTGACGCATCGCCTCGTGGGAGGCTGCCGCATCGTGAGATTGGATCGCCTCGAAGATGGCGGCATGTTCCGACTGAGTTGCCTCGAGGATCTCCTGTGAGAACTCGTGACGATCGGCTTGGAACACGCGGGTGAGAATATGCGAGTCTCCCACCACCTTGAGCATACGGCGGTTCCTCGAGGCTTCGATGACGGTCATGTGAAACGAGAGATCGAGCGAGTGGAACTGCTTGGCGGTCGCCTTGTCCGCGACTTGTCGACCCGAGTCTTTCACCTGTCTGACAATGGCGGAGGAGGTTTCGAGGTTTTCATTCAGCTCGGCAAGCTGTCGTGCGCTGATTCTCTCTGCGGCGTGGGCGGCTGCAAAGGACTCGAGGGCTTCGCGCAATTCATAGAGCTCGATGGCCTCGTCGCGGGAGAGTTCTCGGACGACAGCTCCGAGTTGGGGGACGAGCTCGACAAAGCCTTCGCTGGCAAGTTGCCCAACGGCTTCGCGCACGGGGGTGGCACTGACTCCGATTTCTTTCCCGATCACGCCATAGGAAAGTCGCGATCCAGGGCTCACACTCCCATCGAGTAGTTTTTTTCGAATGTGGCGGTAAGCCCGTTGAGAATGATTCGAAGTCATAGATATACAACTCTATAGAGCTATGTGGATTCGGCTGGAATGTAAACGGACTGAAAGGACGCAATCGCGGCATACGTATCGTAGGACGATGAGAACGCGTTCGCTTTGTCTGCTCTCCGTAGTCTCGATGACGGCGGCCTGGCTTCTCGGTAGCGAGAAAGCGACGCCGCAGTATTTTCCCGGCGGATACTCCGATATTCCGAGCAATGCCGCGAATCGTGCAAAGCTGGCGATCCAGAAATGGTCCGATCCCGCTCAATGGGAAGATGCGGACCCGGCCGAGGCTCCCTATTTCTGGGATTTCGATGTCGTGGGCCGCCCGGTTTTCCTGAGAGTCTTCAAGAATGACAACCACTCGGGGGAATTGGAGGTCTGGCTCGAAGATCCGGAGACGGAGAAGTATGAGCATTTCAAGACCTATCGTGTCGCCTATTTCAGTGGGAGTCCGGGACCCAAGACCAAGCAGGGCGACCTGCAGGCGCCCGAGGGCTTCTATTTCGTTTCGCAGGGGAGGATGAATCCGGCGAGCAGTTATCACCTCTCCATGGATATGGGGTATCCCAACGCCTACGACCGGTTCCATGGCAGGACGGGGAGTCTTCTTATGATTCACGGGAAAGCGGTTTCGCTCGGGTGCTTTGCGATGACGGATGCGTCGATCGAGCAGATCTACACCCTGGTCGATGCTGCGATGAAGAATGGGCAGAAGGTGGTGCGGGTTCACAGCTTTCCTTTTCGCCTTACGGAAAAAGCTCTCGAGGAGGTGGAAGAGAGCGAGCACCACGATTTCTGGACGAACCTGAAAGAAGGGTTCGATTGGTTCGAGAAGCGCCGGGTGCCGCCGGACGTCACGGTCGAGGGCGGTCGCTACGTTTTTTCATCGCTTCGGTGATCGGTTGCGGAGAGCCTGATCTCCGGGATAGTAAATTCCGATGAATCGAACTGAGATCCTCGCGCGCCTTTCCGACCCCTCTGAAGATTGGGATGTCATCATCATCGGAGGCGGAGCGACGGGACTCGGGATCGCGGTCGACGCAGCCTCCCGGGGATATCGCACCGCGCTCCTCGAGCAGGCGGACTTCGCGGAAAGCACCTCTTCGAAGAGCACGAAGTTGATTCATGGTGGAGTTCGTTACCTCCGGGGCGGGGAAGTCGGGCTGGTTCGTGAGTCGCTACGCGAGAGAGGACGCCTGCTCCGCAACGCACCGGGGCTGGTCGAGCCCTTGCCTTTTGTCGTGCCTGCCTACCGATGGTATGAGCGATTCTTTTACGGATCGGGGCTGACTCTCTATGATCTGCTCGCGGGAGATCTTGGCGTGCGCTCCACGGGACACTTGTCGCAGAGCGAGACCCTTTCCCAGATTCCGAATCTCCGATCCCAGGGGCTCTATGGAGGGACACTGTATTGGGATGGGCAGTTTGACGATGCCCGTCTCGCTGTCGCGATGGCGCGAACGGCGGTGGAACACGGCGGGGCGGTGGCGAATCATGTCCGCGTCGAAGAATTGGTCAAGGAATCGGGCCGGGTTACGGGGGTGGTGGCCACTGATCAAATCGGGGGAGAAACCTTTCGACTCGCGGGCAAGGTCGTCATCAATGCGACCGGAGTGTTCACCGATTCAGTGCGAAGGATGGATGAAGGGGAGGTTGGCGATTTGATCGCGCCGAGCCAGGGAATCCACATTGTGCTCGATCAGAAATTCCTGGGAGGAGATACCGCGATCATGATTCCGAGTACCGATGATGGCCGGGTCCTGTTCGCGATTCCGTGGAAAGGTAAGATGTTGCTCGGGACGACCGATACGGGAGATGTTCCGGTGGAACTTCATCCTCGTCCGCTCGAGGAGGAGGTCGACTACTTGATCGATCACGCGGGGCGCTATCTCGCGGAGAAACCGACCCTTTCGGATATTCGCTCCACATTTGCCGGGCTTCGACCGCTTGTAAAACCTTCGGACTCCCAGCAGACTTCGAAGATCTCGCGGAGTCACTATTTGTCGGTGAGCGATTCGGCCCTCGTCACGATGGCCGGGGGGAAATGGACGACGTATCGACAGATGGCCGAGGACGCGGTGGATCGCGCCATCGAGGTTGGCGAGCTCGAGACTCGACCCTGTTTGACCCATGACCTGACCCTGTTGGGTGGCGAGAAAGGTTCGCCGGACGAGTCGGTATCCGATGGCGACGTTGAGCCGGTCGACCCTGATCTGCCCTACACGAAGTCAGATATCAGAGCAGCCATCCGCGAGGAGATGGGGGTGGCGCTGGCGGATGTTCTCTGCCGTCGCACCAGAGCAATGTTTCTCGATACGGAGGCGGCGCTCAGGAGCTCGGAGAAGGTTCTCGGCTGGATGACTGAGGAACTGAAAGAGGACGCCTCGTGGGCCGAGTCGCAGCGAGAGGACTTCAAGAAGGAACTCGCGTCCTACATCTTGCCGACATCCCAGAGTCCGTCCTGAAACTTTCCGGAAGGATCGTAGGTGTCCCCATTCAATTGGAACGTCGGGGGCATCGTCATGAAGTCGAGAGTGAGGGTGTCCCCATCCAACGATTCTGACGTGGGCATGGCGCCGGACTGACCCGGAAGGTAGGGAATCAACTTGCTGGAAGTAAAGTCGGTCGCTGTCTTGGTCGGATGGTCGGCGAGATAGCTTTTCTGAGCGACGTAGACACCCTTGAGCTTCTCGGCCGCTGATCGACCTTTCTTCCAATCCGTCATGGAGGTGACCGAATAGGTGACCATGGAGGCCAGGGCGAGCATCAGACCGATGACCAGGGTGATTTCGATAATGGAGAGGCCTCGACATCGTGATCGAGAACCTTTCTGTAGGAACGGAGGGGAGTTCAGTTTCATCAAGGGAGGAGAATTTAGACCGGAAACTCCACCCTTTCTATGACAGGGGTGAGAGCTCCTTTTTTGTCATCTTCAGGCATCTCTTTTTCAGAAAGTGTCTTCCACAGGTAGACCGGCAGACCTGAAAAAATTATGGCGAGTATGGAAATTGTAAATATCAACCACGCGATCTGCATTGTAAAGCTCCGATTCGAATCATTGAACATTTTGTCCTTCATGCCTGCCTGATCCGCGATCCGGGAGGTGTAGGTGATGTTCTCCACTTCGAGGCGGGCTGCCAGTTCGTTGAGCTGTTCGTCAGTCACGGCCGTCATCCGATAGAGATACATGCTTCCCATCTCGGCGGTCGTTTCATCCACCGTGACACCATACGGCAGCGCCTTGGGAAGCGTGTTCGTGTAGACGTAGGTTACATAGACGTATTTCTTCCGCAGGAAGCGATCGATATTGGTTTGCTGCATTGCCATGATAAGGAGGGTGTGGAGGATTACATACCAGAGCCATTCATCATCTTCGGTCCCATCAGGAAGATAGGGAGGAAGGCACCGATGAACACCATGGTAATGAGGAGGGCTGCCGACATGAGAACGATGACATTGACCACGGCTGCGAATTCATTCGCGACCTGGTCGACTTCTTCCTCATACATGTTCGTCAGCAGTTTGAGTTGGGTGTCGAGGGAAGAGGATCTTTCTCCAATGGAGATCAAGTGAGCGACCTGGGCATCGCAGGAGGTGAACTTCCTGATGGCATCCGAGAAAGGAAGACCGGTTTCCAGGTAGCGACGTCCGGCGATGAGGAGTTCCTCATACATGGGGGTTCCCTTGAGGGACTTGGCGGAGATTTCGACCGCTTTCGAGAGGTTGATCCCGTTCGAGTGGAGCATGTCCATCGATCCGAGAAAGAGGAGTTGGCGCATCCCCATGATCAGCTTTCGCAGGAGGCGCCATCGAGCCATCATGAAGAAGGTGACCGCATTTCGAATCTTCTCGATGAAGAGAAAGGAGAAAACGCAGGAGAGCAGACCAAGAATAAACGGCACCCACACCTTCTTGGTGATGTGACTGAGTTTGAACAGGATACCGGAAAGGCCATCGGGCTCCTGTCCGATGTCTGAAAGAATCTTTTCGATCTCCGGGATGATCTTCAACTGGGCGGCAATGAAGAGCATGATGAGGGCGAAAATGATGATGGAAGGCATCATGGTGGCCTTTCTCATCTTGCTCTTGAATTCGGTTTCCTTCTTGAGTCGGTGGGCAATCGAATCGAAAGCCTGCCAGAGCTGACCGGAGTCGGTTCCGGCTCGGATCAGGGAAACGAATTTGTCGTCGAATCGCTCCGTTTTCTCGAAGGCGGCATACGCGGGCATACCAGTTTCGATGTGATGCCTTGTCTCCTTGAGACAGGCCCGGACGGTGGGCGAAGGGTGTCCGGCTCCGTAGTATTTCAAGGCGTCTGCCGTGTTGATGTTCGCCTTGAGCATGGAAGCCATTCCACGACAAAGCTTGATCAACTCTTTGAGGGGGAGCTTCGACTTGCGGTTGCCTGAGCTGAAAAGCGGCTTCTTCTCGGCGTGATGTTTCTGAGTCGCGCCAGATTTTTCTTTGATCCGTGCAGCAAGCGCTGCCTCGGCTGCGGAAGAAGGTGGTGTTTTGGTTTTGCTCATGAGGATTCGGAGGAGAGATTAGTCGCCGGCTGACATATCGATGACTTTTCGGAGGGCATCGAGGTCGGAGCGACCTTCTTTGACGATCTTGAGTCCGCTCTTTCTCAGGGACGGGAGGATGCCCTGCTCTCGGACCGCGATTTCCAGTTCATAGGGACTCAGGGTCCCTTTGGAGAGGGCATCGGACCACTCTGGCGTAATCGGAATGATCTCGAGAATCGCGGTACGGCCGAGGTATCCGCGTCCCCCGCACTCACCGCAGCCATCGTTGCCACGCTGATAGACGGCTTGCTCGCGCCACTCCTCACCGAGATTGAACTTCTTGATTTCTCGTTCGGTCAGACCGGGCTTCTTGATCTTGCAGTAGGGGCAGAGCAGCTTGATGAGTCGCTGGGCGCAGGCGGCTTTCAGGGTCTGGGCGATTTTCCAGCGCTCGATCCCGAGTTGTTCGAAACGCTCAATAATCTGGGAAGCTCTCGGAGTGTGAATGGTCGTGAGGACCTTGTGACCGGTGATGGCCGCCTCGATGGCGAGTTCGGCAGAATCGAGATCTCGGACCTCACCCATGAGAATGATGTCCGGGTCGCTTCGCATAAAGCTCGCAATCATCGGCTTGAATTCGTCCGGTCGAATATCGCAGTGAAGAACGCCGTTGATTTCATCCTCGACCGGGTTTTCCAGGGTCAGGATGTTGTCCTCTGGACGGTTCAATTCTCGCAACATCGCATTCAGCGTCGTCGACTTACCGGAACCGGTTGGGCCTGACATGACGATAATTCCCGCAGGAATGGCCATGACCTTCTCCAGCTCGAACAGGGTCGCGGCGTCAAAGGCCAGCGAACCAACTCCGAGTTTTGCTTCGAAGTGACTCTTGTCCAGAATACGCATCGTGACGTGGTAGCCGCGATAGGTACGGTGACGCTCGAAACGCATGTCGATCGAGCGCCGCAGGTAGTTCACGGTAAAACGTCCCGAGATACCCGGGCGCTTGGCTCGCTCTTCCGGTGCCAGTCCCATCAGGTTGAGAAGAAAGGCGTCGACCCGGTCCTTGAGCTTCATGGGGATCTCATATTTTTCCCCCATGTCACCGTCGATCCGGTAACTGTAGTGGACACGGTCGCGGTCACACTTGATGTGAATGTCCGAAGCGCGGTTCTTGATCCCATCCGAGCAAATTTTCGCGACGAGCTGGGCGAGCGGCTCATCGTGTTTCTCGGTCACGTTGAAGTCGGAGATTTCCTCGTTCTGGTCGTCGACCTCGATGGCATCGAGCTCGGATTGGGAAGGGCCGGTCGTCCGGGACACCGTCTCGATGACCCCACTGATCTCCGCAACCGGGGCCAGGATCTTGGTGACTTCCAGTTCCGGGTACTGCTGAGCAAAGGTATCCTCGGCGGTGGGATCCCAGGGGTTGGCCACTGCGATGTAGATCTGTTCGGTGTCCTTGTAGAGAGGCACGAACATCCCCCGGTTGAGGAGGGATGGGTCCGATTCCTCGAGCAAAGGGCGGTCCACGAAGTCCTTGATCTTGAGGAACAGCGGCAGCGAGGTGATCGACCCGACGGCGGCGAGGATTCGGTTAGCCGTACATGTCCTTGGGATATCCTCGCGAGATCGTTCCGCAAGGGAAGGATCGCACTCGATCAACTGGTCCACGATCGCATCGCTGATCGTTTCGTTGAGTTGAAATCCGACGTCGAGGTTCATGTTCCGAAGTGTCTTTTACACGTGTATTTCCACGCGTTGAGGTCGGTTGTGGTGACGAAGTAGAAAGCTTTCTTCCCTACCTCTGCTTCGATCTCATTGAGGACCAGCCGAGCGGCCGCAGTGCCGGTAAACGGATTGATCGAGGTCACGGTAAAGAAGTCTTTCTCACTGACCTGGATGATCGGTGCCGACATGAGGCGGCAGATCTCGGAGATCGCCGGGTAGTCGTTGTAGAATTCAATTGGTGTTTCGTTCTGGTGAGCAAAGGCGATATGGGAGATCTTCGTCTTCGTGTAGCGCAGGAGGGACTTGGTCATGCTGAGAATGTCGATTTCGTCCTTCTGCCAGCCCTCGGTGACGAGGAAATGGATCGCATCCGGGAAAGGCTGTCCTTTCGGCACTGACTGAACGGCTTTCAGGTATTTCTGTGTGACCTTGCTGGTGTCTTCCGGGCTGAGCTTTCCGATCTTGTTGAGCGCCTGGAAAGTATACTCTCCGCAGTGGGACATCTGGCGACGGATCACATCCGTCGCCGGCATCCGCGATGTTCGATCAGTTGCCTGGCTGGACTCCGCATTCGCTTCCGATACCACTGTCCCAGGGTCGATCGTCTGAGAAAGGGGAGAAGAGGTCTGATTTGCAGGCACAGTGGTAGTTGCTTGTGTCGAGCTCATGATCACTGGTTGGCTCCCTTATTCTTTCCGAATAGGTTTCCGAAGAGGCGGTTCTTGGGGCGGCCTTCATTCACCGGACGAACCGTGACGGTTGGCGTTTCCTGATACTGGTTCTGCTGAAACTGAGGCTCAGGAGTCGGAGGGTTCTGCTCGATGGGTCTCGACTGGGGGAGGTTGTAAGGATGTGCCGGGTTCAGGATATTGGACGGAGCGTCGGGCTCGTAGCGGTTGAAGATGTTGTTCACCGAGTTGCGTAGGTCCGACTTGTATCCATTGCCAGGAGCTTCCGGATTCGGGTAGTCGTAGTTTGTCGGCAGAACGTGACTGTCATGGATCTCATGCATGGTCATCTCGTTGTCGAGCACGCTGCTGGGGCGGTAGAGTTTCGGAGTGATGATGAAGACAAGACTGGTGTGTTCCTTGACGGTCTCCTTGGATTTGAAAAGGAGGTTCACCGCAGGGATGTCACCGAGCACCGGTACCTTGTTGGTCCGGTCGAGGGTGTTCTCTTCATAGAATCCACCGATGAGCAGCGAGTGACCGTTGGGCACCCGGGCTGTCGTAGTGACCGTGGACTCGTTGACCCTCGGGTAGGTGTTGCCATTGCTTCCCTGGATGAATTCCACGATCTGGGCGGAACGAGGACGCAGAGCCATCCGGATCGTGTTGTCGGGAAGGATGGTGGGGGTGACGGAGACCGAAACCCCGATCTCGCGAGTCGTGGAAGGATCACCGACTGGGTCGGAGCTGTCGATCGAGTAGCGAACCTCATCGGAAAGGTTCGTTCCGGAAGTCGTCTCGGAAACTGTCGTGGTGATAATGGGGACACGGTCGATGATGGAGATGAGACCTTCTTCGTTGTCTTCCGTGATCAGGGTCGGGCTGGATTCTTGCTGAGCGAGACCACCTTCATTCAGGGCGCGAAGCACCGCAGAGAGTTCTACAGGAGAAAGAACCAGTTCGGAACTTGTCGGCGTGCTGGCTCCAGCACCTCCGACGGCACCTCCGGCTCCACCTCCGACTGCGACATCGGGAAGATTGAAGAGCGAATTCAGAGAGGCAACCCCATCGATCTGGAGGCCGTTCTCTCCAAGCGTGGAAGACCAGTCGACACCTACGCGATTGGTGGCGTTGCTCGAGACTCGCAAGATTCGCGTCTCGATTGCGATCTGTTGCTTGGGCTGATCGATCTGGGTCAAGAAGAGGGCAAGGGCATCCAGCTTTCTCTCATTGTCCATGACGATAAGGGTATTCGTCTTCGGCTCGTATTCGATGATCCCGCTACCAGGAGTGAGGAAGGGCTGAAGGATCAATTTGATCTGTTCGATGTCCGACGGACGGAGATACTTGAGCTGATAGCGAAAGGGCTCGGTAGGGAGCTGGGAGAGCTGGGCTCCGGTCAGGGCATAGACGGTATTTCCCTTGCGGTGGACCGTCACGCCATACATGAGGGCAAGCTCCTCCATTTGACGGATGGGGTCGTCGTCCATGAGTTGACCGGTGACCACATACTGAGGTCCGTCGAGGTCCGAGTTGTGGAAGAACTGGTGGTTTCCAAGCTGGGCGAGGTGCTGGAAAACATCGTTCAATTTTGCCTCTCGAAGCCAGAAACCGGTCGGAGTTTCCTCGATAATGGAAGCAGGCTCGCCATCCTCGCTCGTTTGTGAGGTGGTGGAGCGTGGGGTGGGCTGGCTCCCGGTGGCGGAGGCGACGGCCTCAGCAAACGTATCGTCAAAGGACGTGGGGTCGAGATCGGGCTGAGGAAGAGTCTCTTCCGGCACTTCTTCGTCGAGTAGTGCGGGGTCGATGCCGGCCAGGGAGGTGGGAGGGCCCGCCGTCTCGACCTCTTCGACGAGAGCGTCATTCATTCCGGATACGTCTTCCAGGGGAGAAGCAACTGGTGCGGGAACTTCCTCGCCGTTTTCATTGGCTTCGGCAACTGCGGGCGGCTCTGCTGTCGGTGCGGGCAGGGAAGGCTCGAGCAGTGCGCTGGTGTCTTCGAAAGAAATCTCGGATTCGGTGACATCTACTGCACTCGAAGAAGCAGGCAGATCGTCTCTCGTTTCGAGGACTATGAGGGCCGTTAGCGAAATGATTCCCACAACGACTACGGTGCTGATTTCTTTGATTTTCATTGTTCTGCGTGGGGGGGGGGGAGAAGGAGGAAATGAATTCCACCTAAATTTCAATAAAGGTGGTGATTATGGAAATTATACATCAGTTAACAAAAAAATCCATAATTATTTTAATTCACTATAAATAAGGAGTCCATCGGAACAATGCCGTTCCCTTGGGGAGGGCTCGTATTCGAGGTGATGGGCTCAAACTCTTTTGGTGTCGGATTGAAGTCCACCGAAGCGACTTCCTGCGTATCAAGGTCCTTGAAGTAGATCTTGTGCCCTCGGAGCCCTTCGAACCGCAGTCGGATCGTGAGTTCCTCAAGCTTCATTCCGAACTGGTCTCCTCTCGAGAAGGATCGCGCTCCGATCACGATGACACTTTTCTTCGGATAAATCCCGCTGATGGGGAGGGTCGCAAGAGCGCTTTTCAGGGAAGAGTTCGTGAGAACGGGAATGTCGTCTTCCTCCTCATATTGCATCGTCAGGGCAGGAGAGTCGGCCGGATTGGTCGGATCCATAGGGAGACCAAAGGGATCCATCTTGCGAAAATTGTTTCGGACTTTGGAAATCACGAAATTGGATCGCTGAACGAAGTCCAGTCCTCCTTCTTTATTCCCACCCACCCCAGGAGGCATTGGGCCTTTGCCGAGCGCTACTCCTTCAGGCGACGGAGCTGATCCCGGAGTTGTGTCTGGAAGAGCATGGGGAGCCGTGTCTTCGGGCGCAACCTCTGGGCTCTCTTCTTCTTTCGACAGGCCGGGGATATTGAAAGGAAGAGAGAACTTCGGAAGAGAGGAAGCAATTCCCGAAGATTCAGGTTCCGCTTCCGGGCCAGGTGTCTCGATCGCATCCTGGGACGTCGAGAGAATGGGGATCGCGATAGTGAGGGCGATAGCAAACGTGAGTTTTCTCATGTGAGGAGGGGGGCGTTAGGCTTCGGGTTTCTCCCATCCCATGTAGGTAACGTTGAACTGGAGAGTGCTTTGATCCTCGTCCTTCTGGGCATTCTTTACTTTCATGGTCAGGCTCTCGAGGACGAGGTTGGGCATCTCGTCTTCGAGTTCCGCGAGCAGAAGTTGCATCGGTTTGAAGCCTCCTTCGAACTTCAATTGAAAGAGGGTATGGGGATTGTCGCTTTTGCTTCCGATGGCGGCAGCCGTGGTCGCCTTTGCCATTTCGGTCTGTTTCAGCACAGAGTCATCATATTTTCCGAGAAGCTTGTTCAGAGTCGTCGAAAGCGTTTGGACGAAGTCACGGTCTAACTTCTCATTCCAGTAAACGACTTTGTCTCTGCGATCGTCGAGTGCCAGCATGGCCTCGAGATCCTTTACCTGGGTGGAGGCTTGCTGATACGAGCGATAGTTCGACTCCTTTTCCGAGTAGCTCTGGTGAAGCTTCCCTCTTCCGTGAAGAACAGCGACAAGCAGGCCGATGAACAGAAGGGAAGGGAGACCAATGCTGAAAATCGCGATGGCTTGGCGATGGGGGGAGAGGCTCATTTCTTTTTCAGGGGGGATGTCTGAAGGGCGAGGTTGTCATCCGAAGAGACGGTCTGCTGGATGCCGAGCTCGAATGCGGTTCGGAAGTGGCGGGCCACGTTGGCCGGAAAATTCTTGGTGGGAGGCATGGAACCCTGCTTCTGCTGAAAGCTGACCTTGAGGTCCCGAGTTTCCGAGTCGATCGCGAGATAGTCTGCGCGGGTCTCGGCAGCGATCTTGTTCATGATCTCGATGACGCGGATCTTACTTCCCAGGGAGGGAAGGTTGGTGGCTACCTTGGGATTGGCGTAGCCGGAGAGAGACCACTGGCGGGTGATACCGAGGGTGTTTTTCTTGGTGTCTGGATCCGTACCTTTTGCCGTGTAGGAGGCGCTGTTGAGAATCACCCCGCCGTCGTCCGGGAAGATAGCGAGGAGGGTTTCCATCGCGGTCCAGCCTTCCGATCTCTTGGCGAGAATGTTCTCCCAGTATTCCCACTCGTTCTTTTCCTTCTGCAGAGTGATGAGTTCCAGCTGCATTTCGTCCGCAGCACCAGGTGGGAGCTTCCACTCTTCCGTTGTCATCTTGGAGAAGAAGTCCATACCGGTCCATCCTGCGAAGGCAAACAAGGCCACGAGGGCCACTTTCTGCCCGATGGATGACATTCGAAGCAGTCGCAGGTCGGCACGGGTAGGCATCTGCTTGATTTCCTCGGCTGTTTTTCCGCAGAAATCCTGGATGGCCCACTTCTCCCGGATCAGTTCCAGTGGTGTGGTGGGCTCTGATTCCATCGAGGGAAGGGCCGAATAGAAGGCTAACTCGAAGCGCCGGCCGGGAATTGGCTCCGTTGCCGCATGCATTTTTGCGTTGATGCAATGGGTCTTGGCCTCTGGATTGACTTCGAGATAGGGACTCAAAAGTTCCTGGAGTTCTTCCTCGGAAATTCCGGGCATGGAGACGAGGATGACCTGGGGCGCTTTCAGGTTGAGAAGCGCTGCCGAGTTGGCGATCAGTTCGGCGATCTCGGAAGGGGAGAGGGTGCTCGTCATCCGGTGAGGGATGGGGCGGATCATCTGGATCGCTCCCGATCGACCGGTTGCACAGAGCAGGGTGAAAGCATCGAACTGAACCAGGGAAATCGTGTCCTCGAAAGAGCCTCCTTCTGGATAGAGGAGGGGAAGAGCCGCGATGCTTTCAAGCGCGGCCGAAATGACCTCGGCCACAACTGGGATATTCCGAAGTTCACCATATTCACGCAGTTCGTCGACGATGAATTGGTATTGGGACGAAACCTGGACACCCACGGACCACTTGTCACCCTCCTGAACTCCGAGCAGGGGGAAGAGATGCCAGGATCCCTCGGTGTTGTCGATCGAGTCATCTCCCAGTGCGATGTCGGGAGCAGATGCCAGCAATTCATTGACCGTATCGAAATTCGTATCGGCAGCGAACTCGGGTGCGAGTTCGCGGACACGGATTCCATCTGCGAGGTGAAAAGTGATTCCAAGGGATTTCGGCTTCCCTCCGAATTGCTTCGTAGCGAGAATCTGGCGAAGAACTTCGTGGAGCTGATTCCGTGAGTCGCTGTCCAAACCGGTCGGAATCCCGTGATCGTCTTCGTCGAAAGACACTGCGGGGATCGAAGGCCCTTCGAACCACTGGTTGGATGGGCGGTGGAAAATCGCGCTGACTACCTGATGAGGCCCCACCCAGAGGTGCCACTGGAGGTCGAGCTCGTTTGAGCGTGAATACCAGTCCGGATTCTTGGCTCGGCTCGTGCTCTTGAGAAAGCGCTTGGCTTGGCGGTGAAGCTTGAACGGATTCGCCGTAGTCGGGAGGAGTTCCATGTGTGAGGTGGGGTGGAGGTAACTTGGTAGCCCCCTTCCTCTTGAACTCGGCTTCTGAAGCAAATGCGTTGAGCAATCAGAGGCGGGAAAGCGGAGGGAGAGGGATTCCAGCTACTGAAGAGAGGCCAGCACGTGGTGACTGTCGTCTCTTCAAGAGTTGGAGATTGAGGTTGGGAGGGATTCTGGCTCCGGGAATGAACCCGGAGCCAGAGTGAGTATTGGTTATCCAGTGAGCGAATCACCGGAGGCCGGATTACCAGCCGACAGTGCTTGCAGGCTCGTGTCCGGTGAAGTTGCAGGTAAGTGCAGCTGTTCCAACACCAGGGATAGAGAGATCAGCACCGTCGGAAGCAGGAGTGTAAGTTCCTGCGCTAGGACAAGTAGGGTAGGTCTCGAGGAGCTTTCCAGTTCCAGCGATATCAGCAACATCATACACAGCGTCGTCGCCAGCAGATGGGATCTCGTAGAGGTTCTGGTAAGAACGAACTGCCTTCTGGTAGCTCGAGATGTTCAGGATGCACTTGGCACGGTTAGAACCCTCTTTGTAGGCGGAAACACCGATGAAGAGGACGGAAATGAGTCCAAGAAGAACTGCGATGACGAGCGTGATCTCGATAAGGGTAAGGCCCGCCTGCTTTTTGTTGTTATTCAGTTTCATTATTTTGTATTTTTTATCTGTTGTTGTTGTTTTCCTGATCACGCCCCAATCGAGGCGATCCTAAGAGTGGGTTCAGCCCGCATGCTTCTGTTGAATGAAGAGGAGATCATCTGCGTCTTCCTCGTTCATGCGGTTCATCTGAAAGGCTTGGTAGCTGATCTTGCCAGCGTTCAAAAGGTTCTTGAGATTGGCATCCCATTCGATATTTCCGCTGTGGCGGATCGCGTCCTCGAGGGACTTGGCAGCTCCATCGTAGGAGGCCACTCCAGACCGGACCGCAGAGCTGTTGTTCTGGAGAAATTCGTAGTTCAGGACCCGACCGCTGTCTGTGGGGATCAATCCCTGCGAAAGGATGAACATGAGAATCTCGGAGAGTCGTCCCAGGAGCGATTTGTGCTGCTCGTGGGGAAAGAATTCGAGAATACGACTGAGCGTCTTGACGGCACCGTTGGTGTGCAGTGTTGAAATCACGACGTGACCGGTCTGAGCCGCCTCGATCGCAATTTCCATCGTCTCCCGATCACGAATCTCACCGATCAGGATGACGTGGGGAGCTTTACGAAGAGCGTCCTTGAGGCCCTGTTTGTAACCGCCGACGTGCTTTCCTACTTCCTGCTGGGTCGTAAAACCTGGGGAGGGGAGGTAGTTGCCGTTCATGTCCGGCTTCGAAAGAACCTTGGAGTAACGATACTCGATCGGATCCTCGACCGTGACGATATGACGAGGATGATTCTGGCGCAGCCAGTCGAGAATCGCGGCAAGGGTGGTCGATTTACCCGAACCAGTTTGTCCGGTAACGAGACCGAAGCCTTGGCGGCGAGTCATGAACTCCCGTAGAGCACGAGTCGTGTCCTTGGCGAGTCCCAACGTCTCCAACTCGGCGATTTCATCGCTCAGGATACGACAGGTGACTCCAGGGCCGGAGGTGCTGAGGTGGGCCTGGACACGCATCCGGCCGGAAATGGTTCCGTCGGGAAGGGGAAAGCCATCGCAGGAGAAGTCAGCGACTTTGTCCTCAATGAGGCGATCGCTCACCGCTGCCTGGTTTTGAAGTCGAGCGGCATCTGCGCCAGCTCCAGACTCCTGGCGATCATAGAGGAATTCGATCACGGCCATGACGATCTGAGAGGGGAGCTCGCCAAGCGTGCCGATGATCTCGAGACCTTTCTTCGTGTGGCAATAGACGTAGTTGCCGCTCCGGATCTGGATGTCGGAAATCGAGTTCGCACCCGCCTGAGCGAAGACTTCGCTCATTACGTGTTGGGCATGTGCTTGCAGGTTTTGCGATTCCATTTGGGCGGCTCACGTCGTGTGATAGGAATATTGTAAAACAATAAAAACCATAATCAATATAATTTTATAATAACATGTAAAAATTATAAACTTAATGCAGCGAGATTGTCAGGGAACCCTTATGATACAAGGCTTGGAGCGAATTCAGGCTCTTTGGATTTTGTGTATTTTTTGGGTTGTGGCCTAGTGGGGCGTCAATCGAGGGGTCTTCTGAACGGCCCTGTGAGGTGATTCCGCCGGGTGTGCATAAGCGTGTGAGATACAAGACGGGAAGATCGACAGCGTCCAGGATCGCCAATACTGGTTTGCAGTGTAGCTGCGCTCGGGAGAGCGCGGACGGTCTGCGAGTCTAGCCAGCCGGGTCCACCTTCTTCCGATGGTGGCTGCTTTTCCGTATGGGAAGTAGCGCTTACTCTGGAGAAATCCGTTTTCTGAAAAATCATGCTTCCTCCCCGGCCTCGCAGAGACCGGGGGGCTGGCCTTCCGGCTACAGGTCCCTCAGGGCGAAAGTGCCGTGCTTGGCATCCAATGGAATTTGAGAGGGCAACACCGTTAGTGTCCTTCACTTTCATTCACACCCGATTCCGGCCTGGCGGAAGGCTTGAGCTTTTTGTCTCCGAAAGGGAGGTGAAGCGGACCACCGTTCCGACCGGCTCGTCAGATCGGGTGATAAGACCCAAAACGAAAAAACGCGCAACCGAAGTTGCGCGTTTCAGAAAAGGGGGGGAATCGATCTCGCTTTCCCGATGGAGAGCAGGGCTACAGGGAGTCGAGATCGAGAAGTTCGGCGACTTCCTCTTCGATGGTTCCACGAGACGGGGCGGCCAATCTGGCGATCATGGCATCGAACTGCTTGAAGGACCTTTTCGCGAAGCGAGAGCGTTCCGTGATTTCCATCTGTCGATCTATCGAGAGGTTTTCCCAGATGCCATTGTCCATGGTAGCATCCTGCAAGGTCTCGAAACGGGTAATGAGGTGATCGATTCGATCGCGATGGCTGCGAATCTCCTCGATGGACATGTAGGTGCCGTTGGCATGATGCCGGTTCGAGTCCATGAAAAACAGATTCAAGGCGGCAGCGGCTCCTGTCAGGTAGGCCTCGGGATCTTCCGTTTCCTTGAGTGCCTCCTGGATCGTCAGCTTCGCGACGAGTCTTGCTTTCGCCATGGTTTCAGCAGTTCCTCCGTAGGAATGCGTCGTCAGGAAGAGGTGATACGAGTTGTAGGCCCCGTAGTGGAGAGGATCCATCTTGTAGCTGTTGAGCAACATCTGCTCCAGCTCCTTCTTCACGGTGGCAAGGTGTCCAGTATTCAGCGAGTAGGGATTGGTTCTGTGGTATTTGACATACCGCATCCCGTTCAGCCAGAGCTTGGCTTCTTCGACCGGGGCTTTGCGAGACATCTTTGCCGTTTCTTCCTTGGCGGAAGCCATCTCGGTAGCTTCGTGCTCTTCACCGTGGTCGTCCCCGCTGATGATATGGGGCACGATTTGCTCGACGCCAAGGTGCCAGACCCGGTCGATCGTGGTTTCCGAAAGGCGGGCGAGGAGCTTGCCGTAGGCCGACTTCTGAATCGCCAAGGGATTCAGGTCGGTGTGCAGGTTCTGCGACTCTTTCAGGCTGGAGAGTCCCAGGGCGGCTAATCCGAGCCCGGGGAGGATGAAGAGGAGGGCAGCGACGGAGGGAGGGAGAGTGCGTTTCATTTTCCTTCGCGGTAGAGTGGGTAGGAAACTCCGATCATGAGCAAACCGAGTCCGCCAAGATAGGCGATGATCTGTCCCAACTCGGCCATGGGAATGGCACCGAGCTTGAAAACGAGACGAGAGGTGAGGTCTGCGAGGTGATAGTGGGGGGAAATGATGTAGACGAGATTGAGAACGATGTTCTTGTTGTCGGCAAGAAAGACCTCGAGGTGTCCGATCCCGAAGAGGCCGTAGAGTCCCAGTCCCACGGACACGGCGTAGGCAGCCGCTCCATTGATGCGCGTTCCCAGGGCGATGGCGAAGACCGATAGCGGGGCCATGACAAGGAGGAAGAGAAGGAGATATTGGAGATTGGTGTGGAGCCAATGCTTGGCTTCGACTGGGTCTCCGGGCATCGCGGTGAAGGTGCTGATGGCGAAGGTGATCAGTGCGAATCCGCTGAACACGGTGAAACAGCTCAACCAGAGCTGAAGCATCTGCTTTCGGCGGGAGACTCCGAGGGTTTTGAAGTATTCAAGGATGCCATGCGAAGACCAGCGGTCACCGATCGTCGCGCCTTGGAAGAGAAGCCAGCCGAGGGCGGAAATCCAGAGTAGACCCCAGGCAGCCTGGGCACGGGTAGGTTCCAGGAGGGAAGGCTTGGTTTCCCATGGCGTCATGATAGGGAGGACGAAGGGAAGGGTGATGAGGAGAAACGCGAAGATCGCGAATGTCTTTCGCGTGAGGATCGAGGCGAGGGTGAGTTTGTAGAGTTCCATGAGAGAGGTGGGGGAAAGATGTGCAGAGAGGTAGTGAAGAATCAGTCGAGCTCGTTCTTGGTTTCCATCCAGTCGAGAGCGCCGTTGACTTCGAGTTGTTCGAGCTTTCCGTGGCGAATGAGGATCGCGCTGTCAGCTTTCAGGGTCGGCTCATCGGGGTGGACGCAGACCATGCGGACGATTCCGTCCTGATTCTCCCGCCAGATCTTGTCGACATTGTCGCGGGCGGCGAAGTCGAGACCAGAGAAGGGCTCGTCGAGGAGGAGAATCTGGGGGCCTTCTCCGTGGGCTCGCGCTTCCGCGACGATGAGACCGACTTTCTGACGGTTTCCCTTGGAAAGTTTTCCGTAGGCTTTGTGGACATCGAGCTCGATCCGCTCCGCCATGGCAAAAGCAAACTCGCGCTTTTTACCCTGAAACAGGGCTTTGAAGATCTGGCGAGGTCGGAGCTCCGAGTCGAAGCGAAGATCTTCATCGACGAACTGGACCGTTCCGTCGCAGTCGATTGCCCCGGCAAGAGAGGGGATGATGTTTGCGACCGTCTTGAGGAGAGTGGTTTTCCCGCGACCGTTTCTGGCCAGGAGAAGATGCCGACCGGGGGTGAGCTTGATGGTGTTCTCGGTGACCGCGAGACGGACTTCTTTTTCACCGCCCAAGAGGCGTCTTCCACGGTAACCAATGGTGAGACCGCTCGGGATGGTGATGGAAGGGAGATGGTGTGCAGAACTCATAGTTGGCAACATTGAAAAATGATGTAGAAAATATTATTTCAATAATTTTAATAATTCAAGAAAATGTTACGGTTTTACGAGATATTTTTAAAACTTTAGTGATTTTGCGATCAGGATTAGTGAATTTCCTCGATCGTCACCATCCAGTTCATCATGTGGATGGGGGGGAGCTCGGCTGGGGAGCGTAGGGAAATGAGATCGGCCTCGAGCAGATCCGAGGCAACACGAGTGTCGTCCGCACCGATGAACTCCAACGGATTGAACGTGTCGTTGTTATTTGTCTTCAGAGTGCTCAGCTGTCCACGAATGGTAACTGGGTGATTGATGGTGAGCGATTCGCCAAATCGTTTCTCGGGTGCAAAGAGGGATATGGGCGGATAGAACTCGGCATTCGCGGGGAGCCCGGAATTGGCCGGTGGCGAGGTTGCGACATCGTTCATCGTTTCAGCGATGTAGAGACGCATGTCCGTCACGACCGAGAACCCCTTGGAGAACGGGGACATGTCTCTTCCTCCTCGCAAAGTCACGGCCAGGTCGGAGTCGAGCGAGGGAATGCTGGGACGGATGACCGTGTCGCGCCAGTGTTGCGGGTAAATATGGATCGAATTGTTGACATCGAGCCCAGCGGCGTCGCTGAAGCTGGCAAGAAGGGCGGGGAGTCGATCCAAATACACCACCAAAGCGTTCCGCTGATTTTCAAGTTGGTCGGTCTGAAATGGGAAGGTGTTGCCACCGGTTTCGAATTCTGCTGGCCAGTTTTCCCCGCGCCGGTAGGTAGCGCTCTTGAAATTGTTCGAAGTATCCCGGTATCGGAGTCGGATTTCGACCGGGATCTGGCTGTCATCAGACACCATTTCCCGGACCTCCAGGCGCATGGCGGCCTGGTTTGCCCCGCGGGTGTAGTCCTTCCAACCTGTGGGAGAGATGCGGCTGCTGGCATCGCCATCGCTGGAGCGCTGGAGAAATTTGTCGCCGGAGTTCAGCGGGATGAAGGCAACTCGTCCCACATTTCCTCCTACGGAGGCATCGTAGAAGTCGGATTGCGACTCCAGCGCGCGAGCCTCACGTTTGCCCATTTGATCAAAGTCCGCTTCGATCGTCTCTCCGTCTACGGTGGTCGTTTCACTGAGATTCACCGAACTCCGTGCGGAAAGAGATCCTCCGGAAACCTCGACGGTTCCTTCGGTTTCAAGTGCATCGGCGTAGACGCCGCCGGTCACGGAAACTTTTTCCCAGGCGGAGCCATCGGCAAACTGGCCGACTTTCATCAGAGACGTCGCGGACAGTGGCAGTTGAGAAGGAATCTCGTAGATGGAGAGCACGTAGTTTTTCGTGACTGGAGGCACTCCCGTCTGTGCGGCCGTCAGTTCACCAAAGGTCAGAGAGAAGATCCACCAGTTGCGCTTGGCCACAAACAGTTCCCCGGGCCGCTTGTAACCAAATTTGACATCAGGATACGTGATCATGTTGTAGAGCGGGTAGCTCTCGGCCGGGAGCTCGACTCCCTTTCGATACCAATAGTTGTATACCTTGTCGAAGCTGATGATGGGAAACTTCTTGTCGAGTAGATAGTGGTCGTAGCTGACTTGCAATGGGGCCGGCACACTGGGGCCGACGATCGGATCGCCAAGCATGTAGAATTCCCACCAGTTCCCGCCGTTGACGAGATTGTCTCCATCTGCATAGCTGCGGACGGGAGCTTTCACGATTTCGATGGCTTCTCCGATGGGAGCGTCGCCGGTATTGGCAAGGATAGCGTCGTCGAGGTTGAGAGAAGAGAGAAGATTGGGGCTGACCGATTGTTCGGCATTGGCGACAGAAATTGCCTCGTCGAAGATGGTGGCCCAGGTAAAGTCATCCTGGTTGTCCATGGAGCCTTCCTGCATCGCTCCGATCGCCTTGTTGGGAACGATGTGGAGGAGAGCGGTCAGGAGAGCGTCCTCTTTCTGCGAGTAGTCCTGCTTGATCTGTGCACTGGACTGATTTTCGAAGCTGTTGAGGCTCGCGATGACCGTGTAGGTCAACATCGAAAGTAAGGCGAGTGAAATGGCGGCGACAACGGCAAGGGTCGCACCACCTCGGCTGTGAGAACGGCGATGGAGGAGGGGGGAGGTTTTCATTAGAAGCCATCTCATAAATGCCTGAGCAGGATCAGTGCGCATCCGAGATA